>NZ_JARNTV010000129.1 GCF_029433115.1 Sphingomonas sp. AOB5
CCGCTTCCAGCCACGCCTCGACCACCGCCGCCTGCGCCTGCCCGGTGGCGGCGCTCCATGCCCGGTTCGCAGCGGCGATCCGGCGCAGCGACGCGGTGTCGAACGACTCGTCCGAGCAATAGTCGGCGATCGCCGCTTCGATATCGCCGCCGGGCAGCCCCATCGTCCGCCGCAGCCAGGGCTGGATGCCCGCGGGCAGTGCTTCCAGCGCATCGCCCGCCCGCGCGCACTGGCGCAGGAAATTCTCCGCCCCGCCCTCGCCCAGCCTCAGGCTCAGTGCGCCGACATGATCGACCAGCGCCATCCGCCCTTCACGCTCGGCATCGACCAGCATCTCGGCCAGCGCTTCGCGCGCCAGCACATATTCCTCACGCCCGTCGAGCGGCCGGAAGCCGGGCACCAGCCCCGCCTCGACCGGGAAGGCCGATAGTAGGCTCTGGCAAAAGCTGTGGATCGTCTGGATACGCAGCCCCCCGCCGGGCGCGTCGAGCACCTTGGCGAACAGGGTGCGGGCAAATGCCAATTCTTCCGATCCGGCCTTCTCGCCCAGAGCCTCGAGATCGTTGAACAGCTCCACATCGTCGGCACGCACCCATCGCGCCAGTCGCCCGGTGATGCGCGCCGCCATCTCGGCCGCCCCGGCCTTGGTGAAGGTCAGGCACAGGATCGCCGCCGGATCGGTACCGCGCAGCAACAGGCGGAACACGCGCGCCGCCAGCACCTGCGTCTTGCCGGTGCCCGCCGAAGCCGACAGCCACACATTGCGCCGCGGATCGCTGGCCGAACCCTGATTGCCCTTCAGCGGCGGGAGGGGAGACAGGCTATTCCCGGCCATACCACTCATCCAGCCGCATCAACTGATCGTAATCGGCGAAGGGCGCGTATTCGGGCACCTTCTTCGCGGTGAACGGCTCCGGCCCGGTCAGCCAGGTTTCGGCCGCATTCTTGAAGTTCGCCGCAGCGATCGACACGAACTCGCTCGTCACGATCCGGTCGCGCTTGCCCTCGGGATCGACCGGCGTCGCGATATAGCCGAACGCATCGCCCTTCTTCCCCAGCGACCAATATTCGAAGGCCGCCGCCTTGCCGCGGATGCCCTCGAACCCGTTCTGCTCCGCGATCAGCCCGAGCAGACCAAGCTGAAGGCTGTATCCGGCACGCACCGCCTTCGCGCTCGGCGGCTGGCCGGTCTTGTAGTCGACGATCGCCAGTCCGCCGCCGTCATAGCGATCGATCCGGTCGAACGTGCCGCTCAGCTTCACCCCGGCAAACTCGATCTCGCCGCGCTGCTCCACCGCCAGCACGCGGCGACCTTCGCCCGCCTTGGCCGCGATTTCCCCGGCGATCCAGTCGATCGCTTCCATCAACCGCGGCTGCCACAGCGCGCGCATCATCGGATGGGTCCGCTCGTCGGTCAGCATCGCGGTCGCCCGCTCGCGCAGCTTGCCCGGATCGCAATCGTCCTTCGCAAACCATTGCTCCAGCACGGCATGCACCGCCGTGCCGCGCCACGCCGCACTGGGATCGGCATCGACCGGATCGAGCGGCATCAGCTTCAGCATCCGCCGCGCGTAAAAGGCATAGGGATCGGCCTTCAGCCGGTCGACTTCGGTGACGCTGATCGCGCGGGGCCGCGCCGCGACCGGGGGTGAGGGTTCGGGCCGCGCCGCAGGTTGCGGCTTGCCCGGATCGTCGATGGCACGCAGCCAGTGCGAGATATCGCCCGCACTCTCGATCTGGTCACCCGCCAGCGCGAGGATGCGCAGCCAGAAGCGCGAGGCAATGGTCGGCGCGGAGGAATCCCGCCGTGCGCGAGTCAGCAGCACCTCCGGCGCACCCAGCGCACCCGCCAGATCATGCGCCGAAAGCCCGATCCGCCGTTCCAGCCCCGGCAGCCGCAGCTCGGCACGGATTCGCGGCGCCAGCCATGGATCGGGCGCGGGCAGGCCCGGCCACACGCCTTCGTTCAGTCCGGCAAGGATCATCAGATCGGCGGTCTGCAACCGCGCTTCGATCAGGCCGAGGATGGCCAGTCGCGGATGCCCACCCTGCGGTGGCCGCACCGCCTGTTCGTCCATCAGAGTGCGCAGCATCGGCGCGATGCTCGCCGGATCGGCGCGCGGCGGCCCGGCCGCGGCTTCGC
>NZ_JARNTV010000013.1 GCF_029433115.1 Sphingomonas sp. AOB5
CTCGCCCAGCCGCCCGCCCAGCGCTTCGGACGCCAGCCGCAGATCGGTGCCATAGGCCGCGACGGTGTTCGCCGCCGCGCCCGCCTCAGCCGTCATCATCTCCAGAAAGCGCTCGATCAGCGCTTTGTCTTCAATCGAACTCAAGCCCGCGTGATCGCCTCGATGGCGATCATCCGCGCATAATCGGGCATCCCCGCCGCGCGGAACGCCGCGACGACATGGAACAGGGCTTCGGGCGTCACCGCCGCCCAGCTGCGCGACTGCATGCCGACCGCCGCCAGCAATGCCACCGTGCCCGGATCGCCAGCCTGCGCCGCACGATCGATCGCGCGCGTCCAGCTGTTCACGCCGCCCACCTGAACCTCCAGCGCCTGCGCATAACGACGCACATCGCTTTCGGACATCTTGCCGAGGCCGGCCAGCGCCGCCAGCGCAAGCTGCGAGTGCCGCCGGCTTGCCGATCCGCGATAGGAATCGAAATCGGCCGAACGCATCACCGCCGCCGCCGGATCGGCCAGTTCGAGCAGCATCCAGCCATAGCCGCCCTTCGCCACCACGCCGCGCCAGTTGAGCGACGGCTCGACGAGCCCCGCGCTCAGCATCGATGCGACCAGCTGGTCGGCATCTTCCGCCAGTTCGGCGTTGGCCGGAATCTTGGTTGCAGCGCGCGCGGTCAGGATCAGCCGCGCATAGCGTTCGCGCTGCGATTCAGGGCCGTTCCACAGCGTCTTCAGCGCCGCGATGCGTGCCGCCGCGTCAGCACCGGTATAGGCCGTGCGCAGATCGCGTGCCGCCGCGACCGAAGCGCTCGACGCTTCTTCCTCGGCTTCGATCTCGGAATAGAGCGAGACCAGCCCGGCATTGGAGAAGACGCCCTGCGCCGCCGCCAGCTCGGCCGAGCGCAGCCGCGCCTGAGCCGACAGGGTCGGCGCCAATGCCTGCCAGTAACGGACCTGCGGACCGACCGTGGCATAGAGCCGGTCTGGCACCGCCTCGCCGGTCGCCGTCGCCAGTCCCCAGCGCCACGAATTGAGCTGCGTCACCGCATCCCATTCGATCGTCACCGCGCTGCGGCCGCCCGCACCGGCCACCTTCTCGCCCAGCAGATTGTCGATGCTGCCCTGATCGGTGCCGCCACGCGCCCGCGACAAAAGCTGCTGCGCCTTGCTCGGCTGACCGCCCAGCCCTGCGCACCATGCCTGCGCCATCTTCCATCCGCGCTCGGGCAGCATCTCCGCCGCCGTATCGGCAATCGGGCACACCATGCCCGGATCGGCCGAGGCCAGCGAGGATTGCAGTGCGATGCGGTACAGCATCGGCGTGTAATTCTCGGTGTCGACTTCCTGGATCACCGCACGCGCAGCGTTCGATTCGCCCATGCGCAGCAACAGCCAAGCACGCTCGGCAGCATAGTCCGCGCCGTTCACACCCTGCGGCGTATCGATCGGCGATTGCAGCGCACGGCGCAGCGCGATCGAGATCCAGCGCGACGCGACCGGCGCGTCCAGCCGGTGCATCAGGATCATCAGCGCCTTGCCGTCGGTCCGGCCGAACGCGTTCGCGGGAAACGGCTGGTTGCCCGACGCGACCACGCCCACCCGGTCGAGCGTGCGCTTGGCATAATCGGGCATTTCGTAACGCGAGAGATCGACCGGCGCGGCCGGCCCCTCGGCGGCGGTGCTGTTACCCGCGGGCGCATCGCCGGGAACCGATTCGGTCGTGGTCGTCGTCGCAGCCGGACGCGGCGCGCTGTCCGCCGGACGGGTCGGCGGCGGCGCGGGTGCAGGCGCAGGATTGTCGAATCCCGGCGGCAGCAGCGATTCGGGCGTGTCCTGCGCAACCGCCGGCATCAGCGCGGTGATCGCCGCGCAGCCCAGCAGCCCGGAGAGAATCGCGATCCTAGTTGGCGAGGTTTTCAAGCGGGACCACCTTCTCGACGCGCGTGGGTTCCTTGGTCGAATCGCGGCCCGCAAGCAGGAACAGGCCTGCGATCAGCACGACCAGCACCACGATCAGCACGACTATCGAACGGGGCATGGGAAAACTCTTGTGGCCACAATGAAGACTATGCGCGTGGCCTTTTGCCCGAGCGGGACCCTCGCTGTATAGCCCCCCAGGAGATGTTACAAATGCGTCACAACCAGCCCCATTGGTGCGGCAAGCCGATCGTGCTCGTCGGGCTGATGGGCGCGGGCAAGACGACGGTCGGCCGGCGGCTGGCGCAACGGCTCAATCTGCCCTTCGTCGATGCCGATGCGGAGATCGAGTCCGCGGCCGGCATGACCATCTCCGACATCTTCGATCGCTATGGCGAAGCCTATTTCCGCGACGGTGAGCGCCGCGTGATCGGCCGGCTGGTCGACGGCACGGCCAAGGTGATCGCCACCGGCGGCGGCGCCTTCATCCAGGAACAGACCCGCGAGCTGATCCTCGAACATGCCATCGCCGTCTGGCTCGATGCCGAGCCTTCGGTGCTGGCCGACCGCGTCCGCCGCCGCGACACCCGCCCGCTGCTGCGCGGCCGCGATCCCGAGGAAGCGCTGATCGAGCTGGCGGCGGTCCGCAATCCTTTCTACGCGATGGCTCCGATCCGCGTGCAGAGCGTCACCGCCCCGCACGATTCCACCGTCAACGCCATTTTGAAGGCCATGGAAGCGTGACATTTTCTGAGGTCGCGCCTGCCGCGCGCGTGGTGAAGGTCGCGCTCGGCGCGCGCAGCTACGATATCCATATCGAGGCGGGCCTGCTTGCCCATGCGGGCGACTATCTCGCCCCCCTCTCGCGCGGACGCAGAATGGTGATCGTCACCGATCAGAATGTCCTGCCGCACGCAGCAACGCTTCAGGGATCGCTGACCCGTGCCGGCGTGCTGGGTAAGGTGATCGTCCTGCCGCCGGGCGAAGGCACCAAGAGCTGGGCGCAGCTCGAATCTCTGACCGACCAGTTGCTCGAACTCGGTGTCGAGCGCGGCGATCACGTCATCGCGCTGGGCGGCGGCGTGATCGGCGATCTGGTCGGCTTCGCCACCTCGATCCTCAAGCGCGGTTGCGGCTTCGTCCAGATCCCCACCACCCTGTTGGCTCAGGTCGACAGCTCGGTCGGCGGCAAGACCGCGATCAATTCCAGCGCGGGCAAGAACCTCGTCGGCGCCTTCCATCAGCCCGCGATGGTGCTGATCGATCCGTCGGTGCTCGACACGCTGCCGATCCGCGAACAGCGCGCCGGCTATGCCGAGGTCGTGAAATACGGCCTGATCGACGATTTCGCATTCTTCGAATGGTGCGAAGCCAACGGCCCCGCCTTGCTCGCAGGTGACGCGCAAGCCCGCGCCCACGCCATCGCCCATTCGGTCGCCGCCAAGGCGCGCATCGTCGCGGAGGACGAGCGCGAAACCACCGGCAAGCGCGCACTGCTCAATCTGGGCCACACCTTCGGCCACGCACTCGAAGCCGAGACCGGCTTCTCCGACAAGCTGCTCCATGGTGAGGGCGTCGCGGCTGGCATGGCGCTGGCCTTCGCCTATTCGGCGCGGCTCGGGCTGTGCCCCGGACAGGATGCCGAACGCGTCGCCGCGCATCTTCGCGCGGTGAGCCTGCCCGATGGCCTCGCCGCCGCCGACATCACTGCCAGCGGCGCCACGCTGGTCGAGCATATGCTCCACGACAAGAAGATGGACGCTGGCACCCTGCCCTTCCTCCTCGCGCGCGGCATCGGTCAGACCTTCCTCGACAAGTCGGTCGACCTCACGGACGTAGCGGCGTTCCTCGACGCCCAGGCCGACTGAAGCCTTTCGCCCGTAGTTCAATCCGCGCGATCTCCCCTGCACTGAATAGCGTTTCCCATCCGCATGAACCCTTCGGGTCCGTGCGCGTTGTCGCATCCAAACAGGGAAACGGCATTGATCACGTCCAGGGGGATTGCCTCGGAACAATTCGCGTCGATGGGCGAACTCGGCCGTCTGACGGCCGCGCTCGACGACACATCGCCTTTGGGGCCGGTTTCGGGCTGGTCGCCGGCGCTCGTCAGCGCGGTGCGCCTGATGCTCCCGTCGCGCGCGGAAATCGTGATGTTCTGGGGTCCCGAATTCTGCGCTCTCTACAATCAGCAATATGCGCCCACGATCGGGGACAAGCACCCCGCCGCGCTCGGCCAGCCAGCAAGCATCTGGTGGGGTGAATTGTGGGACGATCTCGGCCCCCTGCTCCAGGGTGTCCGTGAAAGCGGTGAGACCTATTGGGCCAAGGATCGCCCCTTCTACATCGAGCGCGCCGGTGACCGCGGCGAAACCGTCTATTTCGACATCAGCTATTCGCCGGTCTTCGAAGAGGACGGCGCGGTCGGCGGTGTGCTGTGCATCGTCAGCGAAACCACGGCGCGCGTCATCGCCGAACGCGAAGCGCTGGCCGACCGCAACCGCCTGTGGAACCTGGCCCGAGATCCCTTCATGATCGCCGACCAGAAGGGCACCTGGCTTCACGCCAGCCCGGCCTGGACCAATATTCTCGGCTGGGAGATCGACGAGCTCACCGGGCGTACCTCCGAATGGATCGAGCACCCCGACGATCGTGAGCGGACACGCGAGGAAGTGGCGCAGATCGCCGGCGGCGAAACCACGCTCCGGTTCGAGAACCGCTTCCGCGCGAAAGACGGCAGCTATCGCTGGTTCAGCTGGACCGCGGTGCCCGAATCCGACCTGATGTACTGCGTCGCGCGAGACATCACCGCCGAGCGTGAAGCCGCCGAAGCGCTGCGCACCGCCGAGGAAGCGCTGCGCCAGTCGCAGAAGATGGAGACGGTCGGCCAGCTTACCGGCGGGGTCGCGCATGATTTCAACAATCTGCTTCAGGTCGTCACCGGCAATCTCGATATCCTGCTGCGAAACCTGCCCGAGGATGAGCCACGCCTCGCCCGCGCCGCCCGCGCCGCGCTGACAGGCGCCGAGCGCGCCGCGGTCCTGACCCAGCGCCTGCTCGCCTTCGCCCGGCGTCAGCCACTGGCGCCGTCGCGGATCGATCCCAACCGCCTGATCTCGGGCATGTCCGATCTGCTCGCACGCACCCTGGGCGAGACGGTCGAGATCGAGACTGTCCAGTCCGCGCGCGTCTGGCCGATCGAGGTCGATGCCAATCAGCTCGAGAATGCGATCATCAATCTGGCGGTCAATGCCCGCGATGCGATGCCCAAGGGCGGCAAGCTCACGATCGAGACGGCCAATACCCATCTCGACAAGCATTACACCGAGCGCGACGTCGAAGTCGTGCCGGGCCAATATGTCGTGATCAGCGTATCCGACACCGGCGGCGGCATGGACGAAGCCACGCTCGCGCATGCTTTCGAGCCGTTCTTCACCACCAAGGAGGTCGGTCGCGGTACCGGCCTTGGTCTGTCGATGGTCTATGGCTTCATCAAGCAATCGGGCGGCCATGTGCAGCTCTATTCAGAACCCGGCCACGGCACGACGGTGAAGATCTACCTTCCCCGCCACCACGGACCGGCCGGCGAAGAACCCGCCCCTGAACCCGAAGTCGAGGCCCCACGCGGTCTCCATGGCGAGACGATCCTGGTGTGCGAGGATGACGAGAGCGTCCGTGCCTTCTCCGCCGAAGTGCTGCGCGAACTGGGCTACACCGTCGTCGAAGCCGCCAACGGCCCCGATGCCCTCGCCGCACTCGATTCCACGGACAAGGTCGACCTGCTCTTCACCGACGTCGTTCTCCCGCAGGGCATGACCGGCGCCCAGCTCGCGGCAGAGGCGCAGGAACGGCGGCCCGGCCTGCGCGTCCTCTACACAACCGGCTATGCCCGCAACGCGATCGTCCATCACGGCCGGCTGGACCCGGGCGTCGAGCTGTTGCCCAAGCCCTTCACCTATGCCGATCTCGCGGCACGCGTGCGCGAGTTGCTCGATCGCTAGGTCAGTTGCGGTTCATCGCCGCTCGGCATAGCAGGGCGCCATGCGTCATTTCCTTGCTTCGCTCGCCGCGCTCCTCTTCGCGCTCCCCGCCGCCGCTCAGGTCGCCCCGATCCTCACCACGCCCGAGGCGAAGGACGTCTGGACCCGCGCCCGGCCGGAAATCGCCCGCGTCACCCATGTCGATCTGAACCTGCGCGCCGATTTCGCTGCAAAGACCATGTCGGGCCGCGCGACGCTCACCATCCTTGCGGCCAAGGGTGCGAAGGAGATCGTGCTCGATACCGACGATCTCGACATCGCCTCGATTACCGACGATCGCGGCCGCCCGCTCCAGTACAGCGTCGGCGCAGACGATCCCGAACTCGGCGCACCGCTCACAATCCAGCTGAACGGCCGCAAGCGCATCACCATCCGCTACAGCAGCAAGCCCGGCGCCGGCGCGCTCCAGTGGCTCAGCCCGGAGCAGACCGCGGGCAAGACCCAGCCCTATCTCTTCAGCCAGGGTCAGGCGATCTACAACCGCAGCTGGATCCCGACGCAGGACAGCCCCGGTATCCGCCAGACCTGGTCGGCGACGATTACCGTCCCCGGCAATCTCGTCGCGGTGATGAGCGCCGCGCGCGTCAACGGCGGCAAGGCCAAGGCCGCGCCGAACGGCGAGCACAGCTTCTCGTTCAAGATGGACAAGCCCGTCCCGCCCTATCTGATCGCGCTCGCAGTCGGCGACCTCAAATACAAGGCGCTCGGCCCCCGCAGCGGCGTGTGGACCGAAGCCCCGATGCTCGAGGCCGCTGCGACCGAATTCGCCGATATCGAGAAGATGATCGACGCGGCCGAAGCGCTCTACGGCCCCTATCGCTGGGGCCGCTACGACATGCTCGTCCTGCCCCCGGCCTTCCCGTACGGCGGCATGGAAAACCCGATGCTGACCTTCCTGACGCCAACCCTGCTGACCGGCGACCGTTCGAACACCGATGTGGTGGCGCACGAGCTGGCGCATAGCTGGTCGGGCAATCTGGTCACCAACGCCACCTGGTCGGATTCGTGGCTCAACGAAGGCTTCACCACCTATTTCGAGAACCGCATCATGGAGGCGCTCTACGGCCCCGAGCGCGCCGCGATGTACACCGATCTCGACTGGGACGGCCTGCAGCGCGACATCGGCCTCGCCGGTGGCCCCGAAGCGCCTGCCACGCGCCTGCACGGCAATCCCGGCGAAACCTATGGCCAGCTCGATTACTTCAAGGGCTCGACGTTCCTGCGCACGATCGAGCGCACCGTCGGCCGCGCGAAGTTCGACGCGTATCTGCGCTCCTATTTCGACCGCCACGCCTTCCAGCCGCAGACGACCGCGGGCTTCCTCGCCGATATCCGCGCCAATCTGATCAAGGGCGACAAGGCGCTGGAAGATGCGCTTCAGCTCGATCGCTGGGCCTATGGGCCGGGCCTGCCCGCCAATGCCGTCCGCGTCACCAGCACCACGCTGGCCGCAGTCGATGCGAAGCTCGTCGCGTTCAACGCCGGCGGCCCGGCCAGCGCGATCCAGCCGACCGGCTGGAGCACGCAGGAATGGCAGCGTTTCCTGAACGGCCTGCCCCGCCAGCTTCCCGCCGCGCGCCTGAAGGAGTTGGACGAG
The DNA here is from genome assembly GCF_029433115.1 of Sphingomonas sp. AOB5. GTDB lineage: Bacteria > Pseudomonadota > Alphaproteobacteria > Sphingomonadales > Sphingomonadaceae > Sphingomonas. The sequence continues at coordinate 7,551 of NZ_JARNTV010000013.1, forward strand.
ACGCTCGGCCTGTCGGTGTCGGGCAACGCCTATATCCGCTCGGCCTGGCTCGATCTGGCGATCTCCAATCGCTACGAACCCGCGCTGCCCTCGCTGCGCCAGTTCGTCCACAGCGTCGGCCGTGGCCTGCTGATCCGCCCGCTCTACACCCGGCTGATGCAGCAGGGCGACTGGGGCACGGCGATCGCGCGCGAACTCTTCGCCTCGGCACGCGCCGGCTATCATCCCGGCACGGCCGCCGGGATCGAGCGAATCGTCAATCCGAACTGATCCGCAGGAAACCGCGCGGGATCACGGTTCCACCGGGATCCCGTCGGGTACGGCCCCCGATCCGCAAGACGAATGCGTTTGTCGTCGATTGTGAAAAGCTGAACGCAGAACAGAAGATCGCCGCCGGTCGGAAACCCGGGCCGCGATCAATTCACGGCTTCTTCGGGAAAGTACCGCTCCAGCAGATGCCGATCGGCATCGCCAGATAGGGGTGGCGGTTCTCGTGCGGCAGGCCGTCGCCTGTGCTTCCCACCATCTGGAGAAAGATCGCATTGCCCGAATAATCCGGCTTCTTCCACGCCCCCACTACGTTTCCGGTGGGGAGAACGCATCCGCTAATCCAGTCGCCCGTGGCGGGCGTGGTGTGCATGTTCGCGAATGTCTGCGCGACCTTTGCCTTCGCCATGTGGTTGTGCGGCGGCATCTGATCAATCGACAATGCCACCGTCGCCTGGCCAAACGCCTGTCCGGCGTCATATTCGTCGCCGTCCGTCGATGTGCCCCAGCTTGCCAGCGTCGCGCCCTGAAGATTGGGTACCGCGAAACTCTGGCCGGACGTGCCACCATAAAGGTTGCCGATCACCGCACCCAGCGCGTTGTACGTGCCGTTGAACGGATAGGTCTTGCCGTCGCAGGGCAGCCAGCCCTTCGGCACGAATCCGAAGGTGAAGGCGCGGATTTCCCCGACATAATAGTTCATTTCCGTTACCCTCCCCTCGCCGGATAGAGGCCCGTGTTCGAGATGATGTAGCTGATCGCCACGCTGGGCATGCAATTCTCATGGGCCTGGCCGCCGCCGGCCATTCCGATCGTTCCCCAATCCAGCAACGCGTCCTTCGGTTCGGTTGCCGTCGATGGAAGATAAAGGCCATTGGCGGACGCGGCGGGAAGGCTCATTGGCGTTTTGTCCGTCGCCGGTAACGTGGTCGCGAATGCCGGATGCGAGTGGCTCGGCATCTGCGAGGGCCGCAGGAATACGTCGCTCAAGCCCCCATTCTCGCCCAATGCTCGCGGCGACAATGGGCCGTCCGCCGGCAGGTCCGCGCTGGCGCCCACGATCGTGCGTCCGCGCAGATCGGGCAGCGCGAAATTGTTCATCCCGTCGCCACCATAGGTGACGCCGATCAGGTTGAACAAAACCTCATAGTCGTTGATCTGCAGGAGCGATCCGTCGCACAGCAACCAGCCCTCCGGGGCGTAATTGCCGCCGAACGGCCGGATCTCCCCGACATAAGTTGCGCTCATCGATCCTCTCCCCCGCTTTGCATCAGTCCCTCGTGGGGAAAACGCCGGTCACGGCGATGCAATAGATCATCACCAGATAGGGCTGCATATTCTCGTGCGGCGCATTGCCCCCCGCCACGCCGACGGTGTCGCCCGCCAGCGTGACGTTGTTGGCGCCCTGGTCCATCTGCGCATACAGGTTGCCCACGGCGTCCGCCGGGGTCGCCAGCCGGCCGGCCGAAGGATTGGGCGACCCAGCCGGGTTTGCGGTCGCAAGCCAGGCATGGGCATGCCCTCCCATCTGGCCCTTGGTGAGAGTCACGCTTTCGAGGCCGCCCTTGTCGCCCGGATTGATCGTACCACCGCCCTGCGTCGGCTGGGCCGGGGTCATCGTCGATCCGATCAGCGAGCGCGCGCGCAGGTCCGGCAGCGCGAAAGTGGTCCGTCCGTCGCCGCCATAGGTGGTGCCGATCAGCGAGAAGAGCGCCTTGTAGTCGCTGATCTTGAGCACACGCCCGTTGGCGGCCATCCAGCCCTTCGGCACGATGCCAGCCGAAAATGCGCGAATCTCGCCGAGATATGTCTCTGACATCGTGTACGGCCCCCCGGTCCGCGAAACGATCGATATAGTTCATCGAACATGAAGCTGTTCTTCCGGAATTTGAAGACCCTGAAGCGCGTTCCGGTCAAAAATCTTCAGGACCGGACCGGAATATATCCCTCGGTGCAGATGCAGATCGTCATCGCCAGAAAGGGCTGCCGGTTCTCATGGGATCCGAATCCGCCCGTATTCTCGATCATACCCTCGGCCATGATCCCCGCCTGATTGCTGGGAAAGGGCGGCCTCAACCATACCGGCGCAACCGTACCGGTGGCCGTGACGCAGCCGGACAGATAGTCTCCGTCTTGCGGATAGGCATGCATATTGGTTCCCGACTGGGGAAGCTTCCCCATCGCCTGATGGCCATGGACGGGCATCTGCCCTTCCGTCAGTTGCACGCTGGTGGTGCCGACAAAGGTACCGGCCGGATAGAGTGACGCGGTGTCCGCCGCAAAGCAGCCGATCAGCGTCGTGCCCTGCAGGTTGGGAACCGCGAAATTCTTTCCGGCCGTGCCGCCATAGATGTTTTCGATGACCGAATAGAGTCCCGGATATTGTCTTACCGGATAGAGCGATCCATCGCAGGCCAGCCAGTCATAAGGGATGAAGTTCAAGGCGAAGGCGCGAATTTCCCCGATATAGGCGTCCATCTTTCTCTCCTGTGGCCTTAGAGCTTCGGGAATTTGCCGTTCATCGCGATAATGTAGCTGATGGCGAGGCTGGGCATCCGGTTCTCGTGCGGCGCGCCCAACCCAACCTGCATGATCGTCTCCCGGTCGAGCGGGGCGTCGACCGGATTGGGGGCGCCGCCGGAAAGGTAGAAGGTGTTGCCGGTCTGCGAAGCGCCCGGATAGCATTGGAGAGGGACAGAGGAACTGCCGGGGGAGCCGCTGGCGCGGACCGCGTGCGTGTGGATCGGCATCGTTGCAGTGGTCAGGCGAACATGTTCCTCGCCACCCCTGGCGCCCAGAGCCCGCGGCGTGAGACCCGGGGCGGGGTCCCCGTCGATGATCGCCCCGACGACCGTGATGCCGCGAAGATCGGGCAGCCCGAAATTATTATTTCCGTCTCCGCCATAGGTCCTGCCGAGCATCGCGAAGAGCGAAGGAAATTGACGAATGCTCATGAGCGAGCCGTCGCACAGATGCCAGCTCACCGGCGCAAAATTGCCTGCAAAGGGACGGATCTCGCCAAGAAACCAATCGCTCATGGAAATGCTCCAGGGACAGGGGTTGGTACCGTCAGCTGATGCTGGCTCATTTGGAGGGTAACTTCCCTGCACGCAGATGCAGTAGCTCATCGCGAGATAGGGCTGCATGTTGTCGTGGGGCATGCCGTTGCCGGTATTGCCCAGGGTCGCGGCGGCAAGCGTCACCGGAGACAGATCGCTGGTGTAGAGTGGGCCGGCAGCCGTGCCCACCTCGCAGAACCGGTTGTTCCTGGGGTTCGGCGCATTGGCCACCCCGACTTCGCAAAACCAGTTGTGACGGTGCGCCGGGATCTGATCGACCATCAGCATCACCGTCTCCACCCCGCCTTTTGCGCCGATGGACAAGGATTGCCCGCCGGCGGTCGGCTGGTCCTCGTTCATGGTGCGGCCCATTATCGAACGGCTGCGCAGATCGGGAAGGGCGAACTGGGGGTAGTTGCCGCCGTATAAATTGCCGAGCAGTGTGTAGAGCGCGTTGTTCTCGTTCGCTTTCAGCAGGCGGCCGTCGCACGGCAGCCAGTTCTGGGGGATCCGGCTGTAAGGAAAAAGGCGAATCTCGCCAATATATGCAGCTAACACTGGCCCGCCTCCCCCATTCTGTCCTGCCCGTCTCACGGGCGGCAGATATTGCGGAAGTGTAATGAGCGTGCGGCGTCGCCGAACAGATGAAACCCGTTCCGATTCGGCGTGATTTCGGGACCAAGGGCCCGCAGGCCTTCATCAGTATCCAATTATTTCAGATACTTGCCCGCGATCCACTCGAGAGAAAGGGGTCTCTCAAGTTATCCAGAATGGGGCAGAAACGCATGCCACACCGACAGCGCAGCCCGATCTCAAGCTAGGCATACCCGGCGATGATGGGGGTCGCCTCGAACCGAGGCGAAGGGGAATGGTGGAGCCGAGGGGGATCGAACCCCTGACCTCTGCAATGCCATTGCAGCGCTCTCCCAGCTGAGCTACGGCCCCAAGCCCCGGCTGGTATCCCCGGGGAGGCGTGGCCATTAGAAGGCCATTGCGGGGATGGCAAGCGGGTTTCTTGCCCCGCTTGCCGATCATCCCGTTTTAGTTGTCGTCGTCGTTGCCGCCGGTCTCGACGCCCAGGTCGTCGTCACCGCCCAGATCGACGTCATCGTCCGGCGACGGCTCTTCGTCGTCAGCCTCGACAATGTCCAGATCCTCGTCGCCCAGATCCGAATCCGCGGTGGCAACCTTGTCCGGATCGGCCTTGACCTGTTCGAACGGCAGCGGCTGCTTCGACTTCAGGATCGGCTCCGGCTCCCATGCATAGCCGCAGCTGATGCAGGTGACCGGTTCGTCCTTGGTCAGATCGTAGAAACGCGTTCCGCACTTCGGGCACCCACGCTTGGTACCCCATTCGGCCTTCACCATGTGATGCCTCTTGCCTTTCAAAATGACTGGATTTCGGGTGTTGACCCGGAAAGTGGGGGGCGCCTTGCCATAGCGCAAGGCGGCTGTCAAAGCCGCCCGCAATGTCGCATGCAGCCCCCTCCCCCATGAGCATTTCCCCGCGCGGACCATTGCGCGGCACCCTCACCGTTCCCGGTGACAAGTCGATCAGCCATCGCAGCCTGATGTTCTCGGCGCTGGCGGTGGGCGAAAGCCGGATCGAAGGCCTGCTCGAAGGTGAGGACGTGCTGGCCACCGCCGCAGCGATGCGGGCGATGGGCGCCACCGTCGAGCGCGGCGCCGACGATATCTGGCGCGTCCACGGCGTCGGTGTCGGCGGCCTGCTCCAGCCCGCACAGGCGCTGGAGATGGGCAATTCGGGCACCTCCACCCGCCTGCTGATGGGCCTGGTCGCCAGCCACGCGATCACCGCCACCTTCACCGGCGATGCTTCGCTGTCCTCGCGCCCGATGAACCGGGTGATCGATCCGCTGTCGAAGATGGGCGCGGAGTTCACCGCCAGCCCCGGTGGCCGCCTGCCGCTGATGGTGCGCGGTCTCTGCCCTGCAGTACCGATCGAATATACGCTGCCTGTCGCTTCGGCGCAGGTGAAGTCGGCGGTCTTGCTCGCGGGCCTCAACACGCCGGGCATCACCCGCGTGATCGAACCGGTGCCCACGCGCGACCATAGCGAGCGCATGCTGCGCGGGTTCGGCGCCGAGCTGACGGTCGAGGACAGCCCGGCAGGCAAGATCATATCGATCACCGGCGAGGCCGAACTGAAGCCACAGCATATCGTGGTGCCGGGCGATCCCTCGTCCGCCGGCTTCTGGATGGTCGCCGCGTCGATCGTGCCGGACTCGGACGTGACCATCGCCAATGTCTGCCTGAACCCCACCCGTGCTGGCCTGGTCACCGCGCTGAAACTGATGGGCGCCGACATTACCGAGCTGAACCCGCGCGAAGTCGGCGGCGAATCGGTCGCGGACCTGCGCGTCCGCCACGCCCCGCTCAGCGCGATCGAGGTCCCGCCCGAACTCGCGCCCAGCATGATCGACGAATATCCGATCCTGTTCGTCGCCGCTGCTTGTGCCGAGGGCCGCACCCTCGCCCGCGGCGCGCACGAGCTGCGCGTCAAGGAATCGGACCGGATCGCGGTGATGGCCGAAGCACTGACCGCCATCGGCGTGGCCGTGGAGGAGTTTGAGGACGGCCTCGCCATCCAGGGTTCGGGCGGCGATCCCCTGCCCGGCGGCGCTCAAGTCGCCTCGAAACTCGATCACCGTATCGCGATGAGCATGGCCGTGGCTGGACTTGTCGCCCGCGCGCCCGTCAGCATCGACGATGTGGCGCCGGTCGCCACCAGCTATCCAAATTTCTTCGCAACCCTTGACGCGCTTACCGAGTAGTCCACTCATGGCATCCATGATCATCGCAGTCGACGGACCGGCAGCTTCGGGCAAGGGCACCATCGCCCGGGCACTCTCACGGCATTACAGCCTGCCGCATCTCGATACCGGGCTGCTTTATCGCGCCGTCGCGGCCGCGGTGCTGAAGGACGAGTTCGATCCGGCGAACGAGACCGATGCCGTCTCGGCCTGCAGCTTCGACGATTACACGCTGGACGATCCCTGGCTGAAGAGCGAGGAGGTCGGCAAGGCGGCGTCGATCGTCTCGGCCCACCCGCTGGTCCGCGCCGCCCTGCTGCTCCGCCAGAAGAAGTTCGCGCACCAAGCCGGCGGCGCCGTGCTCGACGGGCGCGACATCGGCACGGTGATCGCGCCGGACGCCGACGTGAAGCTCTACGTCAAGGCAACCCCGATGATCCGCGCCCAGCGCCGTCATATGGAGCTGCGCAAACAGGGCATCCTCACCAGCCTCGACAAGGTGCTGAACGACATCCGCGCCCGCGACGAGCGCGACGCCAAGCGCGCCAACTCGCCGATGGTGCCCGCCGACGATGCGGCGATGCTCGACACCAGCTTCCTATCGATCGACGCCGCGGTTCAGCGCGCGGTGGCGCTGGTCGAGGCACGGATGGCGGCCAAGGCATCCGCGGCCGCCGACTGAGCTTCCCTGTGATGCGTACCCTGATCCTCGCCGCGATGATGTTGTTCGGGCTGGCCGCGGCCATGCCCGCCGATCAGAACCGCCCGATCCCCGGCATGATGCGGGTGCGGATCGTCACCTCCGAAGGCGCGATCGTGGTCGCGCTCGACGCAAAGCGCGCGCCGAAGACCACCGCCAATTTCCTCGCCTATGTCGATGACGGCCGCTTCGAAGGCACCAATTTCTACCGCGCCTCGCGCCGCAAGGGCGCGCCGGGACAGGGCTTCATTCAGGGCGGGATCGGCAGCGAGGTACGCCGCATGCTCGGCCCGGTGCCACTCGAGCCGACCAATATCACCGGCATCCGCCACACCGATGGCGTGATCTCGATGGCGCGCGGGGCGAATCCCAATTCCGCCAACGGCAATTTCTCGATCATGTCCGGCCCCTCGCCCAGCCTCGACGCCAAGCCCGGCAATCCCGGCTATGCCGCGTTCGGCCGGGTGCTGTCGGGCATGGACGTGGTGAAGCGCATCCTCGCCAAGCCTTCGAGCGGCGGTTACGGCGCGATGACCGGCCAGATGATCGACCGCCCGGTCACGATCCTGCGCGTCGAGCGCCTCGACGGCGTAGCCCGCCCGACCGTCTCGTTCCGGCCCTGGGAACTGCCGAAACGGAAGCGATAGCGGCATGTCCCGGTACGCGGTCGCCAGATGGCATGCCCTGGCATTCCTGATCGGCATGCCGGCCTATTGTCTCATCGCCGGCGCGTTGCTGGCGGAAACGCGGCCGCTGCTGTTCTTCCTCGGCTTCTTCGCGCTGGCCGCCGCTTTCGCCTTCTCGCCGGGCGCAAGGTGCCCCGATTGCCGCCAGTCGATGTTCACGCGCGTCTATAGTGAGAAGAGAATCTCCAGCAGCTTCTGGCCAGGCCGAGCCTGCGCGCGCTGCGGACGCGACTTCACCCGCAACTAGAATTCAGTCCTGCTGCGTGCAGTTGACCACGCTTTCCTTCGGCGATCCCTCGGCAGTCCCACGCGGCGCCTGGATCAACAGCGCGCCATCGCCCTTGGTCCACCAGGTCAGGCTCTTGTCCGGCGCCAGGCCGCCTTCGGACCTGTATTTGCTGCCCGAAGCCGCAGTCACGCCCGGCAGCGTCACCGTCTTGCCGCCCACCGTGATCTGCACGCCGCCATCGTCGTCGTACAGTGCCAGCACGACCGTGCCGTCCTCGCATTTGTAGCGATCGGCGTCGGCAGCGGCCGCATTGGCGTCGTCGTCCGCCGCTTCGTTCTCGATTCCCGATGCCAGTGCATCCTGATCGTTCTCGAACGCGGCCTCGACCACCGATTCGTTCGGCTGGGCAGTCTGATTGGTGGGTTCCGCGGGCTTTCCGCAGCCGGCGAGGCACATCAGGGCGAGACCGATCGGAACGATACGCATATGCTTCTCCGGCTAAGGCGCGGATATTCGGCCGGACCGGCACGGATGACAAGTCCGACTCTCCTTGCCACAAGGCCCCTCACAGGTTATGTGCGCGCCCGTCCGGCGAGCGTCATGTTCGCGGAGGAAGGCGCGGGGCTTTGCCCATCGCGCCCTTTTCGCATTTTCCAGTGCGTCAGCTTCCTCCGCTTTCCTGTCGCCCGATGGATACCGCGAACGGCATGGGGCCGCCGCGGTGTTTCGGCCTTAAAGACCACCGGATTCAACCGGTTGGCCGGAAAAACGAACTTAGGAACGATCCTCTTATGGCCTCATCGGCAAACCCGACCCGCGACGATTTCGCGGCTCTCCTCGAACAGACCCTTGGCAGCGCAGACGGCTTTGAAGGCCGCGTTGTCGTCGGCACCGTCACCGGCATCGAAAACGATCTCGCCGTCATCGACGTCGGCCTGAAGTCGGAAGGCCGCGTGCCGCTTCGCGAATTCGCGATGCCCGGCCAGAAGGCTGACCTGAAGGTTGGCGACGAAGTGCAGGTCTATGTCGACCGCGTCGAGAACGCCAATGGCGAAGCGATGCTCAGCCGCGACCGCGCCCGCCGCGAAGCCGCCTGGGACACGCTGGAAACCGAGTTCGCCAAGACCGCACGCGTCACCGGCGTGATCTTCGGCCGCGTCAAGGGCGGCTTCACCGTCGACCTGAACGGCGCCGTCGCCTTCCTGCCCGGCTCGCAGGTCGATATCCGCCCGGTCCGCGACGTGACCCCGCTGATGGACATCGAGCAGCCCTTCCAGATCCTGAAGATGGACCGCAAGCGCGGTAACATCGTCGTCTCGCGCCGCGCCGTTCTCGAAGAGACCCGCGCCGAGCAGCGTTCGGGCCTGATCCAGTCGCTGGCCGAGGGTCAGGTGATCGACGGCGTCGTCAAGAACATCACCGATTACGGTGCGTTCGTTGATCTGGGCGGCATCGACGGCCTGCTGCACGTCACCGACCTCAGCTACAAGCGCGTCCAGCATCCGTCGGAGATGCTGAACATCGGCGACACGGTGAAGGTGCAGATCATCCGCATCAACCGCGACACCCAGCGCATCTCGCTCGGCATGAAGCAGCTCGAGAGCGATCCGTGGGAAGGCGCATCGACCAAGTATCCGCTCGGCGCGAAGCTTTCGGGCCGCGTCACGAACATCACCGAATACGGTGCGTTCGTCGAGCTGGAAGCCGGCATCGAAGGTCTGGTCCACGTCTCGGAAATGAGCTGGACCAAGAAGAACGTCCATCCGGGCAAGATCGTCTCGACCTCGCAGGAAGTCGAAGTCGTGGTGCTCGAGGTCGACGAGGAAAAGCGTCGCATCTCGCTCGGCCTCAAGCAGGCCCAGAACAATCCGTGGGAAGCCTTTGCCGAGGCGCACCCGGTCGGCAGCGAAGTCGAGGGCGAAGTCAAGAACGCCACCGAATTCGGCCTGTTCATCGGTCTGGACGGCGATGTGGACGGCATGGTCCACATGTCGGACATCGCATGGGGCATTTCGGGCGAAGACGCTCTGAACCTGCACCGCAAGGGCGAGATGGTGAAGGCCATCGTCCTGGCGATCGAGCCGGACAAGGAGCGTATCTCGCTCGGCATGAAGCAGCTTGAGCGCGGTGGCCCGTCGGCCGCTGTCGTGGCTGCTGGCGGCGACAAGCTGAACAAGAACGCGATCATCACCGTGACCGTTCTCGAAGTCCGCGACGCGGGCCTCGAAGTTCAGGCTGGCGACGATGGCGCGACCGGCTTCATCAAGCGCACCGATCTCGGCCGCGACCGCGACGAGCAGCGTCCGGAGCGTTTCCAGGTCGGCCAGAAGTTCGACGCGATGGTCACCGGCTTCGATCGTTCGAAGAAGCCGACCTTCTCGGTCAAGGCGATGCAGATCGCCGAAGAGAAGCAGGCCGTTCAGCAGTATGGCTCGTCCGATTCGGGCGCGTCGCTGGGCGACATTCTCGGCGAAGCGCTCAAGGCTCGCAGCGAGAAGAACTGACCCGGTTTGGGGGAGCGGCGCCGCGCCGCTCCCCTTTTCCGTGTTTTTCCATACAATTTTCCATGAATCTGCCCATCTTCGGGTTGATGCATGTTGCGTAAGGGCGCTACGGTCCTCCCGTTCATGTTGCAGCGCCGCGGCGGTTCCGCAGACCCACGGCGCCAAAGGGAGGGTGCGGATGATCCGTTCGGAACTCGTGCAGGCGCTGGTCTCGGAAAACCCCGGCCTGTCGATCCGTGAGGTCGAAAAGATCGTGTCGGTCTTTTTCGACGAGATCAGCGACCGTTTGTCGCAGGATGGCCGCGTCGAACTGCGCGGCTTCGGCGCTTTCTCCACCCGCGCCCGCGACGCCCGCACCGGCCGCAACCCGCGCACCGGCGAAACCGTAGACGTCGACGCCAAGCGCGTCCCCTATTTCAAACCCGGCAAGGAAATGCGCGCACGCTTAAATGTCTAAGCGCAGCGTGATGCTTCCGTGCGCTTGCGGAAGCAGGCGGACGTGGCGGAACCGGTAGACGCCGGAGACTTAAAATCTTCTGCCCCTCGGGGCGTGCGGGTTCGAGTCCCGCCGTCCGCACCATTTTTGTTCTGAAGGGCCTCGCATAAGCCCGGGCGCGCGCTCGCGCTTGCGGACCCTGCGGGTCCGGGTTTTCCGTTGGACTTCAAGCCGGATCATGCTCCTCGAATCCTGGCTGCAGCGCGCGCGACAGTTCGCGCATCCGTCCGTAATCAGCCTCCAGATAGCCATCCTCGACGAAGAAGGCGCCATCGCGGAACGAGGCTTCGATCACTTCCATCATCGCCGCCAGATTCTCGAACTCGACCAGATGGTCCGGTTCACCGGCCAGGAAGCCCAGCACCGCGCCGAAATCCGGGGATGACCGGTCACAGATCACGACATAGAAATCGCCGCCGCCGCTCGCGAACACCGGGAACCAGCCGCGCTGCCATTCCTCGTCGTCCGCGATCGACGCATAGGTCTCCGCCGCGCCCGCAAAGCTCAGCCAATAATAGCCGGGGAAGAACAGCACCTCGTCGATCGTCGCATCGTCCGGCCCCTCCAGCCCGTCCGAACAGGCATAGAGCGCCGCGAGATAGGGTGGCAGATCGAGGCCGAACGCGGCAAAGGCCTGCTCGATGCTTGCCTGCGCCACCCCATCCTGCCGCGCCGTCGCGACCCCCCTGCCCAGCCGCTCCAGCGCCGAAAATATCCCGTCTACCGATACGCGTACGCCGTCCATCACTGCGCCTCCCCGAAACAGGAGATGGACTTAGAACAAGATAGTGCGAGGTGGAATCACCTCCGTCCCCGTTCGTTTCGAGCGAAGTCGAGAAACCGCTCCGTGCCTCATCCATGTTTCTCGACTTCGCTCGAAACGAACGGCTCAAGGTAAGGTCATCGGGCGCTGGCGCGAACCATGAACGCCGTCCATCGGGGTTGGCAGCGCATCGCCGGGGCCATACACCGGCCCTGCGCCACCAACCGGAATCCCGCATGATCCGCCGCTTCATCCCCCTTATCCTCGCGCTCGCGCTGGCGGCGTGCGAAGGCGGGCGCGTGGCGGATGCGCCGATCGTGGTGAGTGCGATCGGCAGCGAAGCGGGGATCGCCGATCCGGATACCGGCCCGCTGGAAATGCCCGACCGGCTGCTGATGGCCGCAACCGCGCAGGGACTGGTCCAGTTCGATGGCGCCGGCCAGATCGAGCCGGGCCTGGCCGAGCGCTGGACCGTCGCAGATGATGGCCGCAGCTATATCTTCCGGCTGAAGGATGCGGTGTGGGCCAATGGCCAGCCGGTCACCGCCGAACAGGTCATCCGCATCCTGCGCCGCGCGACCCAGCCGGGCAGCCGCAATCCGCTCGCGCCCTTCCTCGTGGTGATCGACGAGATCGTCGAAATGACGCCGCAGGTGATCGAGGTGCGGCTCAGCAATCCACGCCCGGACCTGCTCAAACTGTTCGCCCAGCCCGAGCTGGCGATCTTCCGTACCGGCCCCGCCATCGGCACCGGCCCGCTTGCCGCCGAACGACAGGGCGACGCGCTGCTGCTCGGCCCCGCCACCGATCCGGCGCATGTCGCGGTGGACACCGATGCCGCGCCGCGCCGCATCCAGCATATCGTGTTGCGCGGCGAGCGCGCCGCGGTCGCGGTCGGCCGGTTCCGCGCGGGCAAGGTCGATGCGATCATCGGCGGCACCTTTGCCGACTGGCCGATCCTGCAGGTCATCGCCCCGCCACAGGAGCGGGTGAAGATCGATCCCGCGCTCGGCCTGTTCGGCCTCGCCATCGTCTCGCGCGAAGGCTTCCTCGCCGATCCCGCCAATCGCGGCGCGCTGGCCATGGCGATCGATCGCGCCGCGCTGACCCAGGCCTTCCACCCCGACTGGCAGCCGGTCGAGACCCTGCTGCCGCTCCAGCTCGATTCCGCCGCCGCCCCTGCCCAGCCGCTCTGGGTCGGCCGTCCGGCGGCCGAACGCGGTGCCGCGGCGCGGCGTCAGGTCGAAACGTGGCGGATCGCGCATCCCGGCAAGATCCGCCTGCGCATCGCCCTCCCCCCCGGCCCGGGATCGACCCTGCTCTGGGCAAAGCTCGCCCAGGCGATGCTCGACATCAACATCGTCCCCCGCCGCGTGGGGCTGGACGAGGATGCCGATATCCGCCTTATCGACGCAGTGGCGCCCTATGACAGCGGCCGCTGGTTCCTCGTCACTGCCTGCCGCCTGTGCTCACCTGAGGCGATGGCGGCGATCGAGGCGGCGCGCGAAGCACCCGATCTGGCCAGCCGCGCCCAGCGCATCGCGGAGGCCGACATCGCCCTCAGCGCCGACGTCGCGTATATCCCTATCGCCCAGCCCTTTCGTTGGGCTATCGTAACGGCGCGCCTCAATGGCTGGCAGGGGAACACACGGGCGTGGCACCCGTTGAACCACCTGCGCAACGAAAGCGAGTAAGGCTATGGCCAAGACCACGCGAATGGCATCGGCACCGATCGGCAAGGGGATATTGGGCAAGGAAGCGTCCGCCGTCCGCCAGCGGGTCGAGGCGATGGAAAAGCTGATGGAGGGGATGCTCCACATCCCAGGCACCAACCAGAAGGTCGGGCTGGACGTGATCCTCAGCATCCTGCCGTTCGGCGGCACCACCCTCGCCGCGGTGATGGGTGCCTATATGGTCTGGGAAGCGCGCAACCTGAACATGTCGAAGTCCGCGGTGATGCGGATGCTCGGCAATGTCGGGTTCGATTGGCTGCTGGGGCTCGTGCCGTTCGTCGGCGTGATCCCCGATTTCTTCTTCCGCTCGAACTCGCGCAACCTGCGCATCATCCGCCGCCACCTCGACAAGCACCACCCGGCAACCGCGACGATCAATCAGTGAGATTATCCTCCCCCGCCAGGGGGAGGTGTCAGCGCAGCTGACGGAGGGGGAGGATTCCAGAACGGAGGTTGGGGAGTCCTCCCCCTCCGTCGCCTCCGGCGCCACCTCCCCCTTGCGGGGGAGGATTTGAGCTAGCGCCCCCCGCGCCAGATCTTCAGCTGCGTCCCGTCGGGCGCGCCCCCGCTGCCCGTGCGGCAGGTACGCCAGCGATAGCGCGTGTCGAGGCACAGCCACAATTCGTCGAGCCAGCCCTGCCGTGTCACCGTCACGCGGATCGCGCTTTCGGGCAGGCCGGGATTCACAGCGACCAGCTGCTTCTTGAACTGTCCCACGGTCAGCGGACGTCGGGAAAGCGCCATCATGTCCGGATAGCGCAGCGTCCCGTACAGCTGCCGCGCCTGCCGGAAATAACCGTCCACGGTCACGTCCATGCAGGTGCCGTGCTTGGCCCATTCGTGCTGGATCAGCTGCGCGTCCGGCGTCGCACACATCGTCTCGCGCACCACCTTGGGCGGCACGATGCTGGCACTGTCGCAATATTGCGGCCATTCGCGGCCCGCTCCATCGGGCCACAGCCCATGCAGGGTAAAGCCGAACCGGTTGCCGCTGGCGCATTGGAAGCGATTGTCCGGATCCTGCCGGTTCGCGCGGCAATAACCGGGGCTCCAGGTCAGCGCGAGCGTGTAGGACGCGATCGGCACCACCCGCCGCGGCTCGCGCTCGCTCAGCAGGTCCGGCCGCGGCACCGGTGGCGTACCCGGCGCGCGGCACATCAGCGCCTGCGCCGAAGCGATGCCAGGGGTCAGCGCGATCAGCATCGCGGCCAGACGGGCGGTCAGATGCTTTCTCATATCGCGGCGAAATCCAGTCCGACGTCCGCCGCCGGGGCGGACTGGGTCAGGCGGCCGACGCTGACATAGGTCACGCCGCTCTCGGCAATCGCGCGGATCGTATCGAGCCGCACCCCGCCCGAAGCCTCGGTCGGCACCCGCCCGCCAACCAGCGCGACGGCCTCACGCAACGTGTCCGGCCCCATATTGTCGAGCAGCAGATGCGTCGCGCCGGCCTCCAGCGCGGGCGCGATCTGGTCGATCCGGTCGACCTCCACGATGATGCTGGCGATCCCCGCATCTACCGCACGGCGCACCGCTTCGCCGACCGATCCGGCGACCGCGACATGATTGTCCTTGATCATCGCCGCATCCCACAGGCCCATGCGATGATTGGTCGCCCCGCCCATCCGCGTCGCATACTTCTCCAACACGCGCAGCCCGGGCAGCGTCTTGCGCGTATCCAGCAGGGTCGCGCCGCTCCCCGCAATCGCGTCGACATAGCTCCGCGTCATCGTCGCGATGCCCGAGAGATGCTGGACGGTGTTCAGCGCCGAACGCTCCGCGGTCAGCATCGCCCGTGCCCGCCCGCGCAGCCGCAACAGGTCGCTCCCCGCCGCCACCCGGTCGCCATCCTCCGCCAGCCGCTCGATCTCCACCTGCGGATCCAGCGTGCGGAAAAAGGCCTCGGCGATCGGCAGCCCCGCCACCACGATGGCGTCGCGACTGTCCATCACCCCACGGAACACCGCATCGGCCGGGATCACCGCGGCGGAGGTGATGTCCCCCACCCCGCCCAGATCCTCGGCAAGCGTGGCGGCGACGAAGGCGTCGAGATCGAACCGGTCGAGCGTGAAAGTCATGACCAGCGCCCTAGCCCACGACGTGTCCCCGCGAAAGCGGCAGCAAGCTGTGCTCCGGCGAAGGCCGGAGCGTTGGCAACCACGCATTCCCTTTCCGGCGCTCCGGCCTTCGCCGGAGCACCACAACGCTTCTTGGATGGATCGGCTTGCAATGTTGGATTTCCCCTGCTCCTCACGCGCCAATGATTATACTCGCAGTCCCTCGCGCGGACGCGCGCGGGCAGGCGGGCGCATACGCACGCGATGCCAGTGCGACATTTGTGACCTTTGGCGGAAATCCGCCGTTTTTGGCCCCTCCCGCCGGCGCGAATCCCGCGCTAGGCTGAGTACAGACAAAGATCGGGAGTTCCCCATGCGCCTCATCGCCGCCGCCCTGCTCGCCACTGCCGCGTTCGCGACCGCGTCCGCGCCGCTCCGCTCGGAACAGGCGGCGACCAATCCAGCCGAGACCGCCTTTGCGGCGCTGGCCAAGAAATATATCGACGGCCTCGCCCGTCTCTCGCCCACCTATGCGACGGTACTGGGCAACCACGCCTATGACGGCAATTTGCCCGACATCACCGAGGCCGGGCGCAAACAGGCCGCAGCGTTCGACCGCGCACTGCTCGCCGAACTCGGCCGGATCGATCGCAAGAAGCTCAGCCCGGACAGTCAGGTCGATGCCGCGCTGCTTGAGAACGCCCTGAAATATGATCTCTGGCAACTCGAGGAGCTTCAGAATTGGGCATGGGACGCGCAGATCTACAACGATATCGCCGGCGGCTCGCTCTACGGCCTCGCCGCGCGCGACTTCGCGCCGTGGAGTGAGCGTCTGAAATCGGCCACGTCGCGGATGGAAAAGCTCCCCGCCTTGCTCGCCGACACCCGCAAGCAGCTCGTGCCCACCCGCGTGCCTCTGGTCTTCGCCCAGACCGTCTCGCGCCAGAATGGCGGCATCGTCGAGATCGCCGAGTCGATGCTTGCCCCGCACAAGGGCGATCTGAACGCCGCCGATCAGGCGCGCTTCGACAAGGCGCTTGCAGGCCTGAAGGTCGCCGTCGCCGAGCATCAGAAATGGATCGACGAGGTGCTGGTGCCGAATGCCAAGGGCGAGTTCCGCCTCGGTGCCGAACGCTATGACCAGAAGATGCGCTTCGCCCTGCTTTCGAACATGACCCGCACCGAGCTGAAGGCCAAGGCCGAACAGGCGGCGAAGGATATCCGCGTCGAGATGTACGGTCTCGCGAAGCAGGTGCTGGCGGGCAAGCCCGGCGCGCCCGAACTGCCCGACAATCCCACCGCCGATCAGCAGCAAAAGGCGATCGAGGCCGCGCTCGAGCTCAGCTACGCCCAGCGCCCGCCGCGCACCGAGCTGATGGACAAGGCCAAGGCCACGCTGGCCGAAGCTACGGCCTTCGTCCGCGAAAAACAGCTGATGACCGTGCCGGATACGCCGGTGAAGATCATCACCATGCCCAAGTTCCAGCAGGGCTTCGCCGTCGCCTATTGCGACAGCCCCGGCGCGCTGGAGCGCAATCTCGACACCTTCTACGCCATCTCGCCCATCCCCGACGAATGGACCGACGAGCAGGCCACCTCGTTCCTGCGCGAATATAACAACTACATGATCCACGACCTGAGCATCCACGAAGCGATGCCGGGCCATTATCTCCAGATCGCGCATTCGAACGGCAATCCGTCGGTGTTGCGCGCGGTGCTGGGATCGGGATCGTTCGTCGAAGGCTGGGCGGTCTATGCCGAAAGCCTGATGGCCGACGCCAATTATCTGGACGGCGATCCGCTGTTCAAGATGACGGTGCTGAAGATGCGCCTGCGCTCGGTCACCAACACGCTGCTCGATATCGGCATCCAGACCGAGGGCATGACCCGCGAACAGGCGATGGCGTTGATGACCAAGGGCGCCTTCCAGCAGGAGCGCGAAGCCGCGGGCAAATGGGTTCGCGCCAATCTCAGCTCCACCCAGCTACTCAGCTATTTCACCGGCTATGCCGAACATATCGCGCTGCGCGAGGAAGCGAAGAAGCGGCAGGGCGCCGCGTTCAACCTGAAGGCCTATAACGACGCGGTGCTCAGCCATGGCTCGCCGCCCGCCAAATATGTCCGCGCGCTGATGTTCGGGCTGCCGATCGAGTGAGCGGCACCGAACTGGTCCGCGGGCTTCGCGACTATTGGGAAAGCGCATCGGGGCGCGTCGCTCCCCGGCCGCTGACCAATGCCGATCGCGTGCGGCTCGACGTCCTCGGTCTCGGGCTGGGCCAGACGATGCAGCAACTGATGCTGCAACGGCCGGACTATTCCGCCTTCGAAAGCTGGATTCTCGAAACCGCGGGCACACCCGATCCGCTCGCGGTGGCCCGCTTCCACGCATGGCTCGATGGCCTGCCGCCGCCGGAACCTGTCCGGGCAATGCTCGCCGAAATCGACGACGCCGGGCCCGCGCTGGATGCCGACGAAATGGCGCGCTGGGATCGTGACGGTTATGTGGTCCTGCGCAACGCGGTGACGCCCGAACAGGCCGCGGATGCCGCGGCTTTGGTCTGGCAAATCGCCAATGCCGATCCGGACGATCCATCCAGCTGGTACGCAACCGGCAATGGCAGCATCATGATCGAGCAGTTCCAGCACCCCGCCCAGACGGCGCTGCGCGCCTCGAAACGCATCCACAAGGCCTTTGCCCAACTCCACGGCACTGCGGACCTGTGGTGCCGGGTCGACCGGATGAGCTTCAGCCCGCCCTCGCGCCCCGGCAGCCCGCATGTCGGGCACCGCCTCCACTGGGATTGCAGCCTGGCCCTGCCGGTCACGTTCGAAACGCACGCCATCCTCTATCTCACCGACACGGCGGCGGATCAGGGTGCGCTTGAGGTCGTCCCCGGCTTCCACCGCCGCCTCGAATCCTGGCTCGAAGCGATCGGCGACGCCGACCCGCGCGAACAGGATATCAGCGAAGGCGCGATCACCGTCGCCGCCAATGCCGGCGATCTGGTCATCTGGCGCGAGGAAACGCCCCACGGCGCCAGCCCCAACCACGCCGCCGTGCCGCGGCTGGCGCAATATCTCTATTACTATTCCGCCGACGCCGAGCCGAACCCGGTCTGGCGCTAGTTCTAATCCTCCCCCGGAGGGGGGAGGGGGACCGCGAAGCGGTGGAGGGGTAATCTCCACGGACCACATCGCTCGCGGATAATACCCCTCCGTCAGCCTACGGCTGCCACCTCCCCCTCCGGGGGAGGATTTGGAGGGTGTAATCCCTTGAAATGTTGGATTTCGCCTGCTCCGATCGCTGCGCAGAACCGCTCTTTGACAGTGTCGATCCGGATCGGACAAATTAGGCGAACACCGTCAGCTCAGGCCGGCTGTCGGCATAGCAGAGTGCAGGCTGGTCGAAGCGAAATCCCCCCGTCGCCAGCCGCGCAAATATCTGTCGGGTATGGTCGGTGCTCGCGCGGCTGTCCTCCACCGCGCGGCCGTCGTTCAGCGTCGGCTCGGATACCAGCAGCCCGTTGGACTTGCGGATCAGCGCCCCGGCTTCGAGCAGCAGGTTCACCCGCCGCTGCGTCGTCGATGCGGGCAGCCCCAGCGCCCGCGCAACGACGCTCGCCGGCACCGGCGCCCGCATGCTTTCCGACGGCAGCCGGTTGAAGTCCGAATAATGGAGCGAGACCTTGCGGTCATAGGTGAAGGGACGCGCATTGGCGCACATGATCGTCGTCACGATCAGCAGGTCGAGCCAGCAGCTATAGCGCGGCGCATGGAACTCGAGGCCCGTCAGCAGGATATCGTGCGCCGCCACCAGCCCGGTGCGCCAGTCATAGGCAACCTGCGGCCGCGTTTCGGGCAAGGGCATGTCGAACCACACCATGTCCTCCATCAGCCGCACCAGCACGTCGTGATGCATGCGGAACAGCGCGGCGATATCGGGCCGGTCGTGCACATCCGCGGGCACGATCACGCCCGCTGCGGTACGCAGGCATAGCCCGGCCCCGGTCAGCCCCTTCACATGCCGCCGCACCGTCTCGAACGGACGGGAGAGCGATGCGGCCAGCGCGTTGATGCTGATTCCCTTCGCAGTCCCCCGCTCGCCTGCCCCGGCATGCCCGTCGGACAGCTGGAACAGCGTCCCGCTATGCCGCGCGATCACCATGAACAGGATGGCGCGATCCAGATCGCCGTCGAACACCCGCAGGCCATAGGCGGTCGCACTGGTCTGCATCTCGGCAAGCAGGCGCACCAGCAATCGCCCGCGATTGTAACGCGGCAATTGCGATGCGGAGAGAGGCCTGACGTCGCTCATCGCGCGCGACCATGCCCGAAATGAGTATGCCCACAAGATGCGAATGCCCAGAATGAGTATCCGCATTTTCTCGCGGAAATCCGCCGTTTTGCGGGTTTGTCAAAGGCCGCCCGGAAGCGTTTGAAATCGCGGGCCGGACTTCACGACGTCCGCCCGCCGGTATCGTGCTCCCTTGGCAAAATCGACGGACCGAGTGGCCTGAAAAGCGAGGGACAAGCGCGGACACAGGAAGGAAATCATTGGCTGGTCTCAGCCACCGCATGTTTCAGCGTATTATTTCCCACCCCGATGCCCTTCCGGATCTCGATGCCTGGGAATGGCTGATCGATGCGCTTGCCGCAGAGATGGACCGCGCTCCCGATGACCGGGATGGACTGATCGCCGCCCTGTCCGAACGCGCCGAGGGTCCGGCGCTCGCTCTGGTCGAGCGCATCGCTGCTCGGTTGCGGCCGCAGGAACCGGATGCGGGGCTGGAACCCTATCTCGGCTTCCTGCTCCGGCCCTAGTCGCCGCTGACCTTCAGCGGGCCCAGATCGCCCATCCCCACCGTGCCGCTAGCCATCGCCAGCATCCGGTCGAGGCTCTTCTTCGCCTTCAGGCGCAGCCCTTCCTCGATCTCGATCCGCGGCTCGAGGTCGCGCAGCGCGAGGTAGAGCTTCTCCATCGTGTTCAGCGCCATGTACGGGCAGATGTTGCAGTTGCAGTTCCCGTCCGCGCCCGGCGCGCCGATGAAGGTCTTTTCCGGAACCGCCTTCTCCATCTGGTGGATGATGTGCGGCTCGGTCGCGACGATCAGCGTGTCGCCGGGGAAGGTCTTGGCAAACTCAAGGATGCCGCTGGTCGATCCGACATAATCGGCATGATCGATCACGTGCGGCGGACATTCGGGATGCGCGGCGACCGGCGCGTCGGGATGCTGGGCCTTCAGCTTCAGCAACTCGGTTTCGCTGAACGCCTCGTGCACGATGCACACGCCCGGCCACAACAGCATGTCGCGGCCCATCTTGCGGTTGATGTATCCACCCAGATGCTTGTCCGGACCGAAGATGATCTTCTGGTCCATCGGGATCTGGCTCAGGATCTTCTCGGCCGACGAGCTGGTCACGATGATGTCGGACAGCGCCTTCACCTCGGTCGAGCAGTTGATATAGGTCAGCGCGATGTGATCGGGATGCTGCGCGCGGAACGCCGCGAACTGATCGGGCGGACAGCTATCCTCCAGGCTGCATCCGGCGTTCATGTCCGGGAGCACGACGATCTTTTCCGGGCTCAGGATCTTGGCGGTATCGGCCATGAAGCGCACGCCGCAGAACGCGATCACATCGGCATCGGTATCCGCCGCCTTGCGCGACAGATCGAGGCTGTCGCCGACGAAATCTGCCAGATCCTGGATCTCGGGCTTCTGATAATAATGCGCGAGGATGACGGCATTGCGCTCCTTGCGCAGCCGGTCGATCTCGGCACGCAGATCGAGTCCGCTCAGGCTTCCACCGATACCGTTACGCGCGTCCATTCCCGGTCCCTTCATTATCGGACCCGCACATGGCCCTCGGCGCCCGCGGGATCAACCCGCAGCCGCTGCTATTGCCGGTTTGCGTAGACGTCCTCGGGCCGCCGCGACATGTCCCAGCGCTCGCGATTGCTGCGGTCGCCTTCGTCGGCGAAGCGCACCGTGACATTGGCGGTGATGCCCGCCGCCCGCAGCGGCAGCGCGAAGTTGTTTTCCACCGCACGCCGCGTCGCCTCACGCGCCATCCGCATCGGTGTCGCCTCGCGCGCCTGCCGGACCAGCTCCACCCGGGCCGCCTGACGATTGGCGGCGTCCAGCTTCGCCTCGGCATCGGTCAGCGCCATCAGGATACCGCCTTCGCCATATTCGCGGATCTGGTCGATATCGACATCGGGGCCGATCACCTCGACCGGCGGCAGGGTGATGGTCAGCGTGTTGCTGCCCGCATCCCAGCTAAGGTCCTTGTCGCTCAGTTTGGACAGGTCGACTTCGTAGCGGACCGATCCGGGCATGATCAGCGTCTTCTGCGCGGTCAGGCCCAGCCGGCTCTGCTTCGAGGTCACCACGGCGACATAGCGCGCGGCAAAGGTCGAGAGCCGGTTCTGCTCGCGCAGTCCCTGCAGGCTCGAGGTCGCCACGGTCACGGGATCGGGTTCGAGGAAGCGCTTCTTCAGGCT
Source organism: Sphingomonas sp. AOB5 (assembly GCF_029433115.1). Taxonomy (GTDB): domain Bacteria; phylum Pseudomonadota; class Alphaproteobacteria; order Sphingomonadales; family Sphingomonadaceae; genus Sphingomonas. The sequence goes on from NZ_JARNTV010000013.1 coordinate 29,321, forward strand.
GTCGCCCAGGAACCAGAAGCCCGCCGCGATCGCGCCGAGGATCAGGATGGCGAGGATCACCGCGTTGACGCAGCCGCCAAGGCCACTGCCGCGCCTGCGTTCGCGCTCGGTCACGCCGCCATCTTCCATGTGTCGCCCTCCCCGTCCACGAGTCCGCGCGCCTTGAGGTCGATCAGGTGCGCCTGCACCGAACGCGCCGCGGCTCCGGTGAGCCGCGGATCGAGTCCGACATACATGCGCGCAACCATATCGGGAATCTCGGTCACCTCCTCCTTGAGCAAACGCAGGATCTGCCCTTCGCGTTGCTTGCGGTGTCCGATCAGCCCGCGGACGAAGCGGTGCGGCCGCTCCACGGGGTCGCCATGGGCGGGGTAATAGATCTTGTCCTGATCGCGCGCCATCAGCTTGGCGAGGCTCGCCATGAACATCGCCATGTCGCCATCGGGCGGCGCGATCACGGTGGTCGACCAGCCCATCACATGATCGCCGGTGAACAACGCGCCATTCTCACGAACGGCGTAACAGAGATGGTTGGAAGTATGCCCCGGCGTCGCAACCGCCTCGATCGTCCAGCCCTGCCCCGACAGCGTCTCGCCATCGGTCAGCACGCGATCGGGCATGTAGTCGCGGTCGAACGCCGCATCAGCGCGCGGCCCATTGTCGGTCAGCACCAGCGGCGCGCAGCCAATGATCGGCGCACCGGTCAGCACCTTCAGCGGCGCCGCGGCGGGGCTGTGGTCGCGATGGGTGTGGGTGCACAGGATCGCCACGACCGGCCGGCCCGCGATTGCGGTCATCAGCGCATCGAGATGCGCGGACTCGTCGGGACCCGGATCGATCACCGCCAGATCGGTCGTGCCGACCAGATAGGTCTCGGTGCCGGTATAGGTATAGGGCGAGGGATTGGGCGCGATGATGCGCGTCACGAGAGGATCGAGCGCCTGCGCCACGCCGGTTAGAGCTTCGATCATGCCCTCGATGTGGCCGCTCATGCCCGCGATGACAAGAGCAGACCCCGGAAAGGCAACGGGGCCGGCTGCGAAGGAGAGCAGCCGGCCCCGCCTAGAGGCATTCGTGAAAGGGGCATTATCCCGAATGCCTCCCCCTAGTCTGGGGACCGGCCTCCCTCCCTGAAGGCCGGTCCCCGGGATTGTTCCCGGGGGCTTGGGATCAATCCTTGTGCTTTTCCTTGGCCTGCTGCTCGATCTCGGAAATCGCGGAGTCGATGCCCTTCAGCGCGTCGCGCTTCTGGTCGGCGGTCAGGTTGGTATCCCGCTCGATGGTGGTGCGGGCATGGCGCAGGCCGATCAGTGCCGAGCGCAGCCCGGTCTCACGGGCCTGGAACGCCATCACCCGGGCTTCACCGGCGCGGACACGCGCCTCGCCGCTGGCCACGCGGATGCGATTGACGCAGACGGTGATCTTCTGCTTGCCGTCCGGACCCGGCTTGGGATGTACGACCATCGCCTCGCCGCCTTCGCCTTCCTTGCAGTTGCCCGACTGGACATCTGGGATCATCGCCATGATCTCGGCTTCGGTCGGCACTTCGGTGCGCTCGCCATCGTGGCGGATCATCACGACGCGCTTCTTGCCGTCCGTGCCCTTCTCGCCTTCCTTGCCGTCCTCGGTGACGGTGTAGGTGTAGACGCGGCGCTCGACGCGCGGGGCCCCCGGTGCCGGCGGCGCATCCTTCGCGGCAGGCGGCTTGGGGGCGTCCGGGGCCTTGGGCGGCGGCGGGGCATCCTGGCCGGTCAGCGTGATGCCGGTCGCAGCTTCCACCTTCGAGGTGATCCGCTCGGCAGCCTGGGTGCCCGAGGCGGTCAGCGCCAGCGCGGCGGCGGACAGGCCGCCCAGCCCCAGCGTGCCGGCGATCAGCCGCAGCGGGGAAATCTTGTTGGTCTTCGAAAGCATGCGTAACCTCCCTTTGACTTCATTTATCGTGTGCAGATGACATGCCGCCGAGACCGCACCCCCATGCGCGGACTTGACGATTGCGCGACCATAGGCATGGCGCAGCGCCTGGTGGCGGCCGGCGAGCACGAGCGCGTCGCAAGCCATTTCCTGATCGGCGCGGAAGGCGCGGAAGGCCTTCCAGGCGACCGGATTGAACCAGTGAAGAGCGAGCACGAGCAGTGCGACCCAGTTGGCGATCAGATCGCCGCGGACATGGTGGCCAAGCTCATGGGCCAGCGCGAGGGCGCGCTCCTGCTCGTCATAGCGTTCGGCGAAATCGCGCGGGAACGCGACGTACTTGTGCCAGATGCCGAAGGCGAGCGGGCCATGCGCGGCGTCGGTCTCGATCACCCGCACCTTGCCCTGCGCCACCGTCCGGTCGATCCGCGCGCGGCTGAGCAGCTTGCGGCAAAAGCGGCTGTGCGCGATCAGGTGATAGGCGAGGAACGCCAGCGCTCCGATCGCCCACAGGCCGATCAGCAACAGCGCGATGCTGGGCCCGCCCTCGACCGTGGTCGGCGGCACGACCGCGAAATGCGCCGCCTGTCCGGCAATCTCGACCGTACCCTGTGTCACCGCATGCTGCGCCAGTTCGGCGGGCATGGTGTCGGCGTTCAGCACGCCCATGGTGACGCCCGGTCCATCGATCGCCTCCTGCGTCACCGGGGCCAGCACGCGGGTCAGTTGCCAGTCGCCCGGCAGCGGCGGCATCACCAGCCGCAGCACCGGCAACAGCCACAGTGCATAGGCCATGCCGGGGCCGAACGCCTTGCGCACCGGCGCGCGCACCACGAGGACCAGCAGCATCAGCAACGTGGTCGCGATGAAGGTTTCCAGAACCCAGGCCATCATGACTTGAGATCCTTCAGCAGAGCCTCGATCTCGGCGATGTCCTGATCGGTGATCGCGTCACGCTCGGCCAGATGCGCCACCAGCGGGGTCAGCCGGCCGCCGAACAGCCGGTCCATCAGCTTGCGCGATTCACCCGCGACATAATCGCCACGCTCGACCAGCGGGCGGTACAGATAGCGCCGCCCTTCCTCCTGATGCGCGATCACATCCTTGGCGAGCAGACGCCCGAGCAGCGTCTTGACCGTGTTCGCGCTCCAGCCGCGTTCGGCAGGCACGCGCTCGGCGACTTCCTGCGCGGTAAGCGGGGACTTGTCCCACAGCACTTCCATCACGGCATGCTCTGCGTCGCTGATCCGTTCGGTCATTTCACCCTCTTAATGACTACGTCTGTAATCGACGATTACGTCTGTAGTCAAACGGGTGAACGCTGGCTGAACGGAATCTGTCAGCTTCGTTGGCAGCTACGGGATTCTACGCAGGAAAATGTCGGATCGCTTTACAACCTGCATCAAGCCGCAAGTAGCGTTAACCATCGAAACGCACGCAAAACCGCGGCTCTCTGCAACTGGCACGCCGCCTGCAAAGTATAAGGCACCCCGAGCGTTCAGCGCTTCATTCCAGGGTGGGTCGACCAGCTTAACGGTCTCGCGTCGGCCCACCCTACCCGGGCTTCCTGCATCTTCCCCTTCCGAAATTCGTATCTGCTGGTGTACGCAGATTCGCGAAAAGGGGGCAGCCATGACCGAACTTCCCGCCACGACTCAGCCTGCCGCGGTGCCTGTAGCGCAACCGCCGCGCGGCATCGCCGCTTCGGCCAAGGCAGGCGCGCTGAAGGCATTGGGCAAGGTGCGGACCGAGGCGGGCGAAGCGATCGAGGCCGTCGGTGTATCGGTCCAGCGGCTGCACATGCGGATCCTGCTGATTGTCGCGGGCTTGCTGCTGATGCTGTTCCTCGGCGCGCTGTTCCGCAGTTGGGGGCTGCTCTGGGTCAACTACATCCTGATCGCCCTGTTCGGGCTGGGCGCGATCTACGCGTTCCTTCAGCCGGTCCATGTCGCGGGGATGCTCGCGGTCGGCGGCGGCGTCGCGGTGGTGCGCGACATGGGGACGGCAGGGAACGCGCTGCTCGGCTATGCGAAGATCCTCGGGCGGGTCTTCCTTGCCTTCCTGATCCCGTTGCTGCTGTTCGCACTGGCGCCGGGGGACCGGTCGCTCGGCTCTTCGCTGCCGTTCATCGTGCTGGCGCCGGTGGTGGTGCTGGCGATGTGGCTGTTCGGCCGGGTCGCGCCCAAGGTCGAAAAGTTCGTGTTCGTCGCCTTGCCCCTGCTCGCGCTGACCATCGCGGTGAGCAACATGCTGATCCCCGAGCGGATGCTCGCCGGCCTCGGCATTCCCGCATGGCTGCGCACCGGGCGGCCGCAGGACGAGGAACTGGCGCGGCTGGAAACCATGCTCGAGAAGCAGCGCAACGAAGCCCAGGCCCAACAACTCCGCGCGATCAGCCAGAAGGTCGAACGTGGCGAGCCGCTGACCGATGCCGATCTGGCGGTGATCGCGCAGGCGCAGAAGGACCGGGTAACGCTGACCGGCTGGTTCGGCGATCGCTACAAGGATGTCGAGGCGCGCGTGGCGAACTGGACCAAGGCACAGGCCGCGCCCAAGCCGGTCATCCCGGCGGGCGGGACCGTGAGCGTACCGTCGAAGGGCTGGTCCGCCGCAGTCGCAGTGCCCGTTGGCTTCACCTTGTGCGCTGCCGCCACTCACCGGGTGCAATGCCATCCGGCGGGCAAGGATGCGGGCCTGTGGTACGAAGGTAGCGCGCGCTGCGCCGAAACGAAGATCGACAGCAAGCGCTTCCGCGCCCGCCGCGGCACCCAGTCGCTCGGCTACAACTACGTCCCGGCAGGAAGCGCCTGCCCCACGAGCTAAATCAGCCCGCCTTCACGCCCGAATCGGCGAACAGCTGCGCCAGTTCGCCGCTCTCGTACATCTCCATCATGATGTCCGAGCCGCCGACGAACTCGCCCTTCACATAGAGCTGGGGGATGGTCGGCCAGTCCGAAAAGGCCTTGATGCCCTGACGGATGCCCTGATCCTGCAGCACGTCGACGCTCTCGAACTCGACGCCGAGATGGTTGAGGATCGAGATGGCGCGGTTCGAGAAGCCGCACTGCGGGAACAGCGGGCTGCCCTTCATGAACAGCAGTACGTCGTTCGAATCGACGAGTCCCTGGATGCGGTCCTGCGTGTCGTCGCTCATCTCTTACTCCTCGACCGGCGCTTCGGTGGTCAGTTGTAGCGCGTGGAGTACGCCGCCCATCCTGCCGCCCAGCGCCGCATAAACGGCCTGATGCTGCCGCACGCGCGGCATGCCCCGGAACATCGGAGCCACCACGCGCGCCGCATAATGATCGCCGTCGCCGGCAAGATCGGTGATCTCGACGCGGGCATCGGGGATGCCCGCGCGGATCAGTTCCTCGATCTCGGCTGCGGCCATCGGCATGTTACTGCGATTCCATCAGCTGGCGGCGGGCCTCGACGGTCTTCTCGTCCAGCGCGCGGCGCACGGTCGCATCATCGGTCTCGACGCCCGCTGCGAGCAGATCGCCCAGCAGCTTGCGGATGACGTCCTCGTCACCGGCTTCCTCGAAATCGGCCTGCACCACCGCCTTGGCATAGGCATCGGTCTCTTCCGCGGTCAGGCCCATCTGCACAGCGGCCCACTGGCCGACGAGACGGTTACGGCGCGCGGTGACGCGGAACGCCATATCCTCGTCCCGGGCGAACTTCGCCTCGAATGCCTTTTCGCGATCGTCGAAACTGGTCATGGCTACCCCTGAGCATTGGTTTCGCCCGAGATAGGTGGGCGATGCCGGTTGGGCAACCTCTCAGACGATCAGTCGCCCACCTTCACCACAAGCTTCCCGATTGCACCGCGCGCGGCCATCTTGGCGATGGCCTGTCCGCCATCGGCGAAGGCGAAGGTTTCCGAGACCTTGGGTCCGATCTTGCCCTCGTCCCAAAGGCGGAACAGCGTATCGAGATGTGCGGCGTTCGCTTGTGGGGAGCGCGCGGCGAAGGCACCCCAGAAGACACCGCACACGTCGCAGCTCTTGAGCAGGGTCAGGTTGAGCGGGAGCTTTGGGATGCCGGCGGGGAAGCCGACGACCAGATACCGACCCTCCCACGCGATCGAACGCAGCGCCGGTTCGGCATAGTCGCCGCCGACCGGATCGTAGATCAGGTCGGCGCCATTGGGCCCGACCGCAGCCTTGAACTGATCGGCCAGCGCCTTGCTGGCCTCCTTGTCGAAGGGTGCGCGTCCGTAGATCAGCGTTTCGTCCGCGCCCGCCGCCTTCGCAGCCTCCGCCTTTTCCTCCGACGAGACCGCCGCGATCACTCGCGCGCCATAAGCCTTGCCCAGTTCGATCGCCGCCAGCCCGACACCGCCGGCCGCACCCAGCACCAGCAGGGTCTGGCCTGCCTTCAGATGCCCGCGGTCCAGCAGCGCGTGGATCGTGGTAGCATAGGTCAGCACCAGCGACGCGCCCTCGGCGAAGCTGCGGCCCTCGGGGAGCTTGAGCAGGCGCGAGGCATCGATCGCGATCTTCTCGACCAGCCCGCCATGGCCGGTCATCGCCAGCACGCGATCGCCGACCGACCAGCCGGTTACGCCTTCGCCCACGCTTTCGATCACACCCGAAATCTCACCACCCGGCGCGAAGGGGCGCGGCGGCTTGAACTGATACTTGTCCTCGATGATCAGCACGTCGGGATAGTTGATCGCGCAGGCCTTCACCGCGACCACGACCTGGCCCTTGCCCGCTTGCGGATCGGGCATTTCCTCGAGCGTTAGAGTTTCAGGTCCGCCCGGCGCCTTCGACAGCAAAGCCTTCATGTCCGCTCCCAACCGTGATCCACGGCCGTGACTCGACCGCATCGCTTTCGAATTTCGAAATCGCGGTATCTCGGGCCAAGGTCAAGCCGATCTCGTCGAGTCCCTGCATCAGGCAGTCGCGGCGGAACGGGTCCATCTCGAAGGTGAAGCGATCCTGGAAGGGCGTGGTGACGGTCATCGTCTCCAGATCGATGGTCACTTCGTCGGTCTTGGCGACTTCGACCAGCCGATCGATCGCTTCCTGCGGCAGCACCACGGCGACGATGCCGTTCTTGAATGCGTTGCCCGAGAAGATGTCCGAATAGCTGGGCGCGATCACCGCGGTGATGCCCATATCGGCCAGCGCCCATGCGGCATGTTCGCGGCTCGATCCGCAGCCGAAATTCTCGCCCGCGATCAGGAGCGGCGAACCGGCATAGCGCGGATCGTCGAACAGATTGCCCGGCTCTGCGCGCACCGTCTCGAACGCGCCCTTGCCCAGCCCCTTGCGCGTGGTGGTCTTCAGCCAGTGCGCGGGGATGATGACGTCGGTGTCGATATTCTTGGCGCCCCAGGGATAGGCGCGGCCATGGACGGTGCGGACAGGTTCCATTATTTTGCCTTCGGAATAGCGGGGACTTTGGCGATGTCCGCCGGCTCGTGCTGGATGACGATCACGGCCTTCTCCTTCGCCGCCAGCCCGCGGAAGCGGTCGCTGGAGACCAGCGTCTGCGCGCGGTCGGCGTTGAAGATCGGGACCAGATTCTTGTCGAAACTCTCCTGCGCGTGGAACTGGTCGCCCGATAGCAGCAGTGGCGGACCGCCCGTCACGCGCACCAGCAGCGCATAATGGCCTGGCGTGTGGCCGGGCAGCGAGATCATCGTCACGCTGCCATCGCCGAACACGTCGTGATCGCCGGTCAGCGGCAGCGATTTCGACGCGAGCGTGAGCCAGGGCATCAGTCCCTCGCGCTCACTCAGCGTCGTCGATTTGGAGAGCCGGTCGAAATCGGGCTGGCCGATCAGCAGCGTCGCGCCGGGGAAATCGAGTGCCTGGCCGATATGATCGAAATGATGATGGCTGATGCCGACATATCTGACCTGCTCGGGCTTCACGCCCAGCCGCGCGATCTGCGTCACGATCCGCTCGTCGAGCATCACCTTGTTGCCGCCGCTGGTCATCGGATTGCCGACCAGCGCGCCGTTCAGCCCGGTATCCCACAGCAGATATTCGTCGCCATGCCGGATCAGGTAGCAGCTCGCGACGACCGTATGCGGCTTGCCCTTGTAATCGCCGGAATCGCTGAACGGCCCGAAATCGGCGAAGTCGATCCTGCCGCAATCGATGCGCCACAGCTTAACCTCTGCCGCGGCACTGGCCGGAGCAGGGACTTCGACGGTTGGCTGGAACAGCGCAAGCGCGCTGGCGATGGCGAGTGTGGCGATCTTCAATGCGCGAACTCCCTCGGGCTGGCGCTGCCGACCCTAGGCGTTCGCGAAACCGAAGAAAATCTCAGTTCGCGAAGAGGTGCTTGCCCGATCCGGCCAGCTCGGCCTTGATCGGCACCGAAGGCGCGCGCGCGGAGGCCGACCAGGCCGCGGCCGCGCCGCACAATACCGTACCCGCAACAAGCAAAATCAGCGCCCGCTTCATCGCTCATCCCCATCTACTCACGCCTGCCGCGTCATCAGATCCCTGACGTCGGTCAGCCGCCCCGTTACCGCTGCTGCCGCGGCCATTGCCGGCGACAACAGATGCGTCCGGGCCCCCGGACCCTGCCTTCCTACAAAATTCCGATTCGAGGTGGAAGCACAACGTTCGCCGCTAGGTACTTTATCGGGGTTCATCGCGAGACACATCGAGCAACCCGGCTCGCGCCACTGGAAGCCTGCTTCGGTGAAGATCCGGTCCAGTCCCTCGGCCTCGGCCTGGCGCTTTACCAGACCCGAACCCGGCACAATCAGCGCCTGACGCACGCCATCGGCGACATGGCGGCCCTCGACCACCGCAGCCGCGGCGCGCAGATCCTCGATCCGGCTGTTGGTGCAGCTGCCGATAAAGACATGTTCGATCGCCACGTCCTGCATCGCGGTGCCGGGCGTCAGGCCCATATAGTCGAGCGACTTCTGTGCCGCGACGCGCTTGGACGGATCGGCGAAGCTCTCCGGATCGGGGACCACGCCGGTGATCGGCACGACGTCCTCGGGGCTGGTGCCCCAGGTGAGCGACGGCGCGATATCGGTCGCGTGGAGCTGGACGACGCTGTCGTAGCGCGCGCCCGGATCGCTGGGCAGCGTGCGCCAATAGGCGACGGCCTTGTCCCAATCCTCGCCCTGCGGCGCCATCGGGCGGCCCTTGAGGTAAGCGAAGGTCGTCTCATCCGGCGCGATCAGGCCCGACCGCGCGCCGCCTTCGATCGACATGTTCGAGACGGTCAACCGGCCCTCGATCGACATGTTGCGGATCACGTCGCCGGTAAACTCGATGACATAGCCGGTGCCGCCCGCAGCGCCGATCTTGCCGATGATCGCCAGGATCACATCCTTGGGGCTGACCCCGAAACCGAGTGAGCCATCGACGCGGATCTCCAGCGTCTTCGACTGACGCAGCAGCAAGGTCTGCGTCGCGAAGACATGCTCGACTTCGCTGGTGCCGATGCCGAACGCCAGCGCACCCAAAGCGCCGTGCGCCGAGGTATGGCTGTCACCGCAAACCAGCGTCGTGCCCGGCAGGGTAAAGCCCTGCTCCGGCCCGACGACATGGACGATGCCCTGCTCGGCGGCGGTCGCGTCGATATAGCGGATGCCGAACTCGGCAGTGTTCCGGCGCAGCGCAGCCAGCTGGTTCGCGCTCTCCGGATCGGCGATCGGCAGTTCGCGCCCCGCGGCATCGAGCCGCGCGGTGGTGGGCAGGTTATGGTCTGGCACTGCCAGGGTCAGATCGGGACGGCGCAGCTTGCGACCGGCCTCGCGAAGCCCGTCGAACGCCTGCGGGCTGGTCACCTCATGGATAAGGTGCCGGTCGATATAGACCAGACAGGTGCCATCATCCCGGCGCTCGACCACATGATCGGCCCAGATCTTCTCATACAGGGTGCGCGGACTCGCCATGGGCGCGGTCTAGTCGAATCGTGCGCACCTGCAAGCATCGCCGCAATTTTCCATCGCGAAGCCCAGCTATCTGGTGGCGAGCAGCCAGATCGCCACTGCGGCGAACAACGCGAGCATGAGAATCTGAAGGAAGATGAGGGGGTAATAGACAAGATAATCCATCAAACCCCTGCCGACCGGCGGCAGGACAATCCCTCGCGCCGCAAGGTGGCGATTTATTTCCGCGCGAAACAGGACCGATGGATTCATCGTACACGTGACGCGGGCCAGCGCCAGATATCCATATCCTGGAACTTTCCCCGTGACGGCGGCGAAGAAAGACTTCAAGTGCCGGATTCCCTGAGAATAATCGTAGAAGCGACGATATTCCGGGAAATAGGTTGCACGCCCCTTGTCGAAGGACAGGAAGGCGCATCGATACCCTTCATAGGGTATCGGCACACCCAACTGCCAGATATTCTTCGAGAATTGACTGACATCGAAGTCAGGGACGTCGACCCAGGGAATGAAGAATATTACCTTCCCCAGCATTTTACGCTCGATGATCGCTGCCACTTCCCATTGCAATCCGCTCGATGCCCCAACGTGCACGACGATCAGCTGCGCAGCCTCGATCAGCCGGACGACTTCCTGTTGCCACTCTTCATCGGGCAGATAGCGCCGACCAGCCCCCAGCGTCGGGAGTTCCTCACCAGGACGTCCAATCGCGACGAAGTTGAATGCGCCACCCAACGCGCGGGAGACCGACTGTTCTGACGTCTCGAAGAGCGACAAACTGTTCTTGTTGCTGGCGATATGCGCGTCATGCTCGAAAGAACGAAGATAAAGCGCCGTCGGAAGCGTCTCGTCCACGGCATCGGACGCGCCACTCTCGACCAGGCGATACTGCCGAATCCTGTTGATATTCGTTCCAACCAGGATCGCTATAATTGACAGTGGAATGATCGCGATCGACTTGGCGATGCCTTTCGAATCGAAATATTCCCCTATAGCCACCGCGACCAGCATCACGACGATCGCCCCGGCGCAACCGAAGGACGTTGCGAGATAGGCCCTGGTCTTGCTCATCCGTTATTGTTGTTCCGCCTGTTTCTTCAGATAGGCGTGGATCGCATCGATCTCGGGATCGGTCAGCACCGCATAGCCGCCCAGCGCCGCGGTGCGCATCATGCCAAGGTCTCGATTGGTCATGCCGACGCCGGTGTGGAGCAGCTTGCGGAACGCCGCGGTGTCGTAGCTGGCGGCCATGGCGGCCAGCGGCGGGACGATCTGCTTGCCGTCGTCCGACGGGCGCTCACGGTCCATCGCGTGGCAGCCCAGGCACGACGTCTGCACCACATATTGCCCCATGTCCGCGGGACGCTGCTTCGGCGCGGCGCTCAGATCGTGCGCGCTGCCCTTGAACATGCCGGTCAGCACCAGCGCGCGGCCGACGGGTCCGAAGCTGGTGTTGCGCGTCTCGTCCTTGGGGCCAGGCTTCACGCTGCGGATCCAGGCGATGATCCGGCCCATATCGTCATCGGCGATATAGGCATGCGAGGCGCTGGGCATGACCCACAGGGTCGTCCCGTCGCGCCGCACGCCCTGACGCACCGCGCGGACGATCTCCGCATCACTGTAGCGACTGGCGATATCGGCAAAGGCGGGCGGCGCGATGCGGCCGAGCATCGGGTCGTCGAGCAGCACCAGCCCCTCACCGCTTGCGCCATGACAGTCGCGGCAACCCATCACCCGCGCCATCCGCCCGCCCTCGGCGATCGAGGCAGCGTCTTTCGGCACCGCGACAGTATCGAGCGGTGCGGCGTGGCTGCGGCTCAGCACCCATTGCGAACCGCCATAGACCACCGCCAGCGCCAGCACGATCAGTCCCGCCAGACCGATCCCCACCCTTTTCGCGATACGCACCATCTACCCTGATCCTTATGTGTATTGCTTGAATAATACACTTCGGCAAACAGGGCAAGACTATGAGCGAGTCAGGCCACGCCGATTCGTTCCTTGGGCGAAACATAGTCCGCATCGTGCGCGAAGGGTAGGTCCCTGCCCTCATGCAGCGCCGCCAGTATTGCGGCGAAGTCCGTCTCGCAGCGGAAGCCCCATTCCCGTTCGGCCAGCGATGCGTCGTACACCCGCCCGATACTGCGCGGCAGCTTCCACCCGCGCCGGGCATAGAGCGCCTCGGCGTCAGGGAAATGGCGTGCGATCACTGCGGGGGCATCGGCCTTCAGTTCGGCGCAGTCCGCCCGCGAAAACGGCGTCGGCGCGGACAGGACATAGGTGCCGAAGCCGATCGCCGGCGCCTTTTCCAGTGCCAGCAGATGCGCCCGTGCCGCGTCTTCCACCGTCAGGCGGCGATTGAGGAACTCGTTCGCCTTCATATTCTCGCCCGAAAGGTCGCGATGCGTGTCGTCCTCCTCAGGGAAGAAGCGTGCGGTGCGTAGTACGGCGCAGGACAATCCATGTTCGAGATGCGCGAGACGGCACAAATGCTCGGCCGCCAGCTTGGTCACGCCATAGATGTTGCGCGGCGCCAGCGGACCGCTGGTCTCGTCGAGCCAGATCGCTTCCGCGGCACGCTCGTCGCGGATCGCCTGGGTGATCATCAGCGAGGTGGTGGAGGTGAAGACGAACCGGTCGTGCCCGGCAATCCGCGCCGCCTCGAGCAGGTTCTGCGTGCCGCTGGCATTCACGTCGATGAATGCCTGTGCGGGATAGCGGACGATGTCCGGCTTGTGCAGCGCGCCGCCATGGATCACCGCTTCGATGCCGTGATCGCCGAACACGCGATCGACCAGCGCGCGATCGGCGACGCTGCCCACCACATCGGTGTCCGCGCTCGGCGCCACGTCCAGTCCGGTCACGACATGGCCCGCCTCGCGCAGCATCGGCGCGAGGAAGCGGCCCAGCCAGCCGGACGATCCAGTCAGAAGTACCCGCATGCCGCCCCAAGGCCCGGATCGCGCGCGGAAATCAACCCCGCCACGACAAAACCCGGCGAAAGTTACCGGCCAAAACAAAACTAGGTAGAAAGGCCGATCGTAGTTCGACTCAATTGTCCCGTGTCGGGATTCGAGTAAAAGGGCGCCACGTACCGAGGATTAGGTTCCTGAGGACTTCAAGGCCGGGCACCCCTGTGCCCGGCCTTTTCCATTCCGATCAGCCAATCGTTTGAAAATAAAGAGCGAAATAGGCGATCATCATCCCCAGAACCGCCACCGGGACCAACCTGTGCACCCAGCGGTTCGATGTTACCCATGCCAGCACGGTGAGCGCCAGCGCAGGCCCAAGGGTCGCATAGTTGGCAAGATCCATCATCGCCTCGGGCGGCAGGATCATCACGTTGGTGATCCAGCCCAGCACGCAGTAGATGCCGAACGCCGTCAGGAAGAGTCGCCGGTTGGTCACCAGATAGTCGCGCAGGTCGATCTCGCTGTCCCCGGCGCCCTTTGGCACCAGCCACAGCACATAGAGATAGATGGTCGACGCCTGGAGCAGCATGAACACCAGCGTCACCAGCCGCCACTGCCCCACGCCGCGCACCAGCCACAGGCTGGTCCGCCAGTCGAGCACCAGCAGGAAACCGATCACCAGCCACAGCGCATAGCCGAACGACCAGCGCACAAGCCCGCGCGCCCGGATCAGTTCGCCCGCGCCGGTCACCAGCTGTGCCAGCGCCAGCGACAGCATCACCGACAGCAGCACCATGAAATATTCGAAGATCGTCATCGTGGCCCTGCCCTCCCCGGCGCCGCGGACTATGCCGCCGCGTTCACCGGCGAGGCAAGCCGCTCGGCCGGATCGCTCGCGTCGGCCCAATCGCTCCGCCGCTTCAGCCAGGGGTTCACGAACAGCAGGGGCAGTTTCAGGAACAGCAATTCCGAATGGATGAACGTGTCGATCGCGCACTCCCACCATTTCGGGTCGCGCTTGCCATTGGCCTTCAGCCAGCCGTCATAGGGCGCCCAATGACTCGGCTCGTCGCGATGGACGACCTGGAAGATGCGGATCATCGCCTTGTCGTCGCGCACCAGTGGATGGCGCAGCAATATCTCGACCTGGCGGAAACCGCGCTGCTCGGTCAGCGAGATCACCCGGCACAATTTCTCGAACTGATCGTCCTCGGCAATGATCCGCTGCGTATCGAGATTGTCGATGGTGCGGTGGAACATGATCTCGACGAAGCGATCGATATGGCCGCAGGTGCGATCCACCTTCAGCGGCATCATGCCCTTCAGCTCGAACCAGCGCTTGAACATCACATAATGTTTGCGCTCGTCGGCACGGTGTTTCTCGATATCCGCGATCAGTTGCAGATCGTCGGGCGAGCGCGCGCGGACAGCCTCAAGCACCCGGTCGATGCTCGTATAGCCGCGATGCTCGTTATAGATGTAGATCGACGCCAGCAGGTCCAGATATCGGCGGCGGAATGCGGCAATCATGGGCGAAGGCTACGCCTCGTATGCCCCAGCGTCAAACAGTCAAATCAAGGGCTTACGGCAATCGCCGCCGCGATCGATGTCGCGGCGGCGATGCGGTTTTCACGCTGTGCCGTCAGCCTCAATCGAGACCCAGCTTCTGCGCGATCTTTCCGATCAGGCCGGGTTCCTTGCCCTTGGCGAGCTTGGCCTCGGCCTTCGCGTTATAGCCCGAGCTTTCGGGCGGTTCGTGGCTGTGCACCGGCTGGGTGGTCGCGGGCGGATCGGACGCGTCCATCGACTCGTCCAGACCGCGGTCCAGCCGCGCTTCCTTGCTTTCGGGGTTACGATAGAGGCGCTGGGCAATCGATTCATCCGTGCCCGCATCGGCAGCCAGCGTCGGGGCCGGCTTGCCTTCGTCCTCCATCACGGGCGCCACGGACATTCGGTCCAGCGCCGGATCGATCGGGTTCGCGTCCATTGTCACTCTCCAATTGAGCGTTGCCCTACTGAAACGGATGGAACCCGACCCCGTTCCCCGGCTCGGCGCAAAGAAAAACGGCCCGGCGAATTTCTCCGCCGGGCCGTTGATCCACATTATGTTCGAGCGACTTAATCCCGGCTGGAGCCGAACAGGCGCAGCAGGAACAGGAACATGTTGATGAAGTCGAGATACAGGTTCAGCGCACCCATGATCACGACCTTGCCCATCATGTCGGTGCCCGCGACATAAGCGTACATGCTCTTGATCTTCTGCGTATCGTAAGCGGTCAGGCCCGCGAACAGCAGCACGCCGGCGGCGCTGATCACCAGGCTGAGCGAATCAGACTGCATGAAGATGTTGATGATGCTCGCCACGATCAGGCCGACCACACCCATGATCAGGAAGGTGCCGAACGCCGACAGGTCCTTCTTGGTGGTGTAGCCCCACAGGCTGAGGCCCGCGAAGCCCGCCGCGGTCGCGAAGAAGCACTGCGCGATCGAGGTGCCGGTGTAGCGCAGGAAGATGGTCGAGAGCGAAAGGCCCATCAGCACCGTGTAGGTCCAGTACAGGGCCTGGAGCGTGCCGGTCGACATGCGGTTCTGGCCGAAGCTCATCGCGAGCACGATGATCAGCGGCGAGAAGATGATCGCCAGCGGCAGGAAACCGCCGCCCGAGAAGATCTGTGCGGCCAGCGACGTCTCGATGCCCCACGAGAACGCCATCGCGACGATGCCGGTCAGCAGCACGCCCGATGCCATGTAATTGTACACGGACAGCATGTACGCACGCAGGCCCGCGTCATAGGCCGCGCTGCGCGCATCCACCTGCGGCGCGTAGCCGACGCTCGGATTGGGATCGGACCAGTTGGCCATCTTCAACTCCTTTGCCGGCACATCTGCCGGTTTCACTCGGGAATATCATCGTTCCGGGGCCGATTTTCAAGCAAAACCCGGGTGCAGCGCCCTGTGTTAATCACGTCCCGGCCGCGCTAGAGCAGGCATATGCACCGCCTGTTCGTCGGCCTGCGCCCGCCCGCGGCGATCCGCGCCCGCCTGCTCGACCTGATGGGCGGCATCCCCGGCGCGCGCTGGCAGGATGACGGCCAGCTTCATATCACCCTTCGCTATATCGGCGAAGTCGAGCGCCCGGTCGCCGAGGATATCGCCATCGCGCTCGGCCAGGTCCACTGGCCCGCGATGCAGGTCGCGATCGACGGCGTCGGCGAGTTCGACAGCCGCGGCCGACCGAATGCAGTGTGGGCAGGCTTGCGCCCGCACGATGCGCTTGCCAGCCTCCATCGCAAGGTCGATCAGGCGCTGGTCCGGCTCGGCCTCGAGCCGGAACGCCGCGCCTATCTGCCCCACATTACTCTTGCCCGGATGAGCGGCCCGTCCGGCATCGCCGATCGTTTCCTGGCCGATCATGCCGGGCTGTCGAGCGAGCCGTTCGGCTTTACCCATTTCATCCTGTTCGAAAGCCGGCTGGGCAGCGAAGGCGCCAGCTACGAGACGGTCGAACGCTATCCGTTGGGTTAATCCGGCGCCTTTTCCCGCGCGGGCAGAAACTTGGGGTTGCGCAGCAGCGCCGCCGAGATCAGCGGCACGACTGGCGTCACCACCGCGATCTCCATGAAGGTGATCAGCATGCGCCACACCGGATTGGCGTACCACACTCGCATCGCGTCCATCTCGGCCACCTTCTTCGCCAACTCGGCCGCGGGCATGCCCTGCGCGCGCCATATCTCGGTCTGGGTCGCGATGAACTTGTCGAGGAAGGTATAGTCGGTCGCCCACATATAGACCTCCCACAGCACCACATAGGCAAGCGCCGCCATCAGAGAGATCGCCATGCCCACGCCAAGCGCTGGCAGGAAGCGGATCACCCCGCCCTTCTCCACATCGCGATAGCGCTTCAACCCGACGAAGATCAGCACCATCGCCACCAGCATGATCAGATAGCCGAGGAACACCGATCCGTCGGCATGATCCTGGCCCGATGTGACCAGCAGCACCAATGTGGTTCCGATGATGGCGGCTCCCACCAGCCAGCCATAGACCAAAGCGTAACGAAGAACCGGATTCATGACGATCACTCCCCTTGTTGCGCCGCCGGTCTGGCCGGTTTTCAGGGCCGGGAGCTATCACCCGGATGGGTGATTTGGGCCCGTCGCCCCGATTTCCTACTCGATCAGTGCCAGCCAGCGGGCCTTTTCGATCGCCTGGATGCGCCCGCCCACTTCCAGTTTCTCGAACAGGCGCGCGACATGCGTCTTCACCGTGTTGGGCGAGATGCCCAGTGTCCGCGCCAGTTCCTTGTTCGATTGTCCCGAGGCCAGCAGTCCGAGAATCTCGCATTCGCGTGGTGTCAGCCCCAGCGAGTCGATCGCGGCCCGATTGCGCTCGAACGGCCCGCGCACGGTGCGCGGCGTCAGCCGCATGCCCGCCCAGATGCCCAGCCCGACAAAGGCGACGGCCAGCACCGCGATATAGATTTCACCGGTCAGCGCGCGCGCCGCATAGCGATACTCCAGCCACTGCACGGCAAACGCCGCCGCGGCCAGCGCACCGGCATAGAGGAATATCATCCGCTTCATCGCCGTCGAGGCTGCCGCAAAGCGCGGCGCACGCCAAGCCCCGTCGCGGCGGACCTACTCGGTGGGAACCTGCATGATCGCCGGCCCGCCCGCACCGCGCTCCACACCATCGGCTCGCGCGCCCATCATCGCTCCGGGCGTGACGTTCCAATTACCGTTGGACGTCAGGGTGACCGTGCACGCATTCTGCGCGAAATCTGTCGGCACCGACACATAGGCGCTGTTCTGCTGGATCGTATCCCAGTCGGTCAGGGCGTTGTTGCTGAAATTGCCCGTCGTGACATAGAAGTTCAGGACCGGCGTCATGGTCAAGGTCTGGCCGGGTGCCGGCGACCAGGTCATGCCGACGAAACCGGACGAGGTCTGAATGCCGAACGACATGCTGGCAAACCAGCCGTTTCCTTCGTTGTTCGGCTGGTCGAATTCATTCGCGGTGATCGCGATATTGTCCGGCCCTGTCGCTCCCGCCAGTTCCATATTCGGCCCCTCGGGGGGCGGCACGTTCGCGTAGTTCACCTGCCAAGTCTGCGACAGGTCGCTGTTGTTGACGATGTCCGAATCGATCACGACATTCAGCCCGACCGCCTCTTTGCTCGCGCCTGCCCCGACGATATATTGCACGGGGATCGTGATGCTGGTCGGCGAAGGGGCGTTCGGAGCGACCACCATCGCCGCGCTGGAATTGGCGAACACGCCCGGATTGTACGCAAGCTCCTGCGGCGGCGCGAGGAAGACCCAGAAGACCTGATTGACGGCGGACTGGTTCACCAGATTGATCGTGTACTGGTCCATGGCTTCGCTCTCCTCGATCATGGCATGGCCCATGATACCGCGAAACCGCGCCGCCACCGCTATCGTTATTGAACCGTTCTGATCGGCAAATCACCCGGCGCGGTGGCTATTCCAGCGAAGCCGGCATGATCGCCGGGCCGCCAGAGCCGGGTTCCTCGCCGCGGGCTGGATGCGCGCCAAGCACTATTCCCGGAACGACGCTCCATGTACCGTCGGGGAGCAACGTGACAGTGCACGCTCCCTCGGCAAAGCTGTCCGGCACCGAAACGGCCGCACTAGACTGCGCCAGTTCGGCCAGCGGGGTCAGTTGATTGGACTCGAACCTACCCATCGCCACGACAAGGAAATCCATCTTCGGCGTGATCGTCACAGTCTCACCCGCAACCGGGAGCCACGTCACGCCGGTGAACCCCAACTCGAAATCCAACCCGAACGACATGCTGGGACACAGATCCTCATTCCCGCGAGCGGGCGGGTCGCAAATGTCGGTGGTAATCGAGACGCTGCCCGGCGGCACCGCTGTGGACAACGCCGTCAGCCCCGGCCCCACGGGCGGTCGCAGGTAGAAATAGGTTGCGCGCCATGCCTGTGACAGGTTGGTCGGCACGAACACTATCGGCGCGATCGTCGATCCCTCCAGGACCGATTGGTTGCCGGCGTCCGGCGCCACAACATAGCTCTCCGCAATGCCGAAGCCGAGAAGCCCGTCATAATTGGGTTTTACCGGCATCCATACGCTTGAATTACCGTACACATATGGATGGCCTGCCAGTTCCGGCGGCATCGCGAAGAAGAGAGCGAAATCCCAGGTCGTTCCGGACTGGTTGACCAGATAGATCGTGTACTGCGTCGTCATGGCTTCGCGCTCCCGGGCCGTGGCATGCTTCCGGATAGCTTGAATCGTGCCAAGGCCACTATCGTTATTGCACCGTTCCGACGGGCAAAATCACGCGGTACGCAGAGCCCGCACCAGCCCCTCGGCAGCCAGTTTCACCTCTTCCCACACCGTGTCGAAATCACCTTCGTCGCCATAATAGGGATCGCGCACATCCTCGCCCGTGCGGCCGGGGACATGATCCATCAGCAGCGCGATCTGCGCGGTCGAGTCATTGGGCGCAATCGCGCGAAGGTCGCGCAGATTCTGCCGGTCCAGCGCCAGGATGAAGTCGAAGCGCCGGAAATCCTCGCCGCGCACCTGACGCGCCTTGTACCTTGAGATGTCGATCCCGTGCCGCGCCGCGACCGCCTGCGATCGTGGATCGGGTGGGAAGCCAGCATGCCAGTCGCCCGTCCCGGCGCTGTCGACGGTCGCTTCCACGCCCGCCCGCGCGGCAGCGTCGCGCATCGCGGCCTCGGCCAGTGGCGACCGGCAGATATTGCCCAGACAGACGAACAGATAGGATTGCGGCCTCACGAAAACCCCTTTTCGTAAACTCGGTATGGTCCTAGGCTGGGCGCAAAGAAAAGGGAGAGGATATGGCGAGCGATACGCAGGCGGCTCCGGCCGAAACCCGTGCCAGTGCCTATAGCTGGTATGTTCTCGTCATCCTCTTCCTCGTCTACGCGCTCAATTTCATCGATCGCCAGATCATCACCATTCTTGCCGACGATATCCAGAAGGATCTCGGCCTCACCCATGCCGATATCGGCTTTCTCTACGGCACCGCTTTCGGCGTGTTCTACGCGCTGTTCGGCATTCCGCTCGGGCGGCTGGCCGATAACTGGCACCGCGTCCGCCTGCTCACCGCGGGCCTTGCGCTGTGGTCGGCGATGACTGCGCTTTCGGGCCTCGCGCGCAGCGGGATGCAGCTTACCGCCGCGCGGATCGGCGTCGGCATCGGCGAGGCGACTGCCAGCCCTGCCGCCTATTCGCTGCTGTCGGACTGGTTCCCCAAGCGCCAGCGCGCCACTGCGCTGGCTATCTATTCGGCCGGCATCTATTTCGGCGGCGGCTTCTCGCTGTTCGTCGGGGGCAAGATCGTCGAGTGGTGGAACGCCGCCTATCCCGGCGGCGGTCCGTTCGGGCTGGTCGGCTGGCAGGCCGCGTTCATGGCGGTCGGCCTGCCCGGCATCCTGCTTGCCGTGCTGGTCTTCACCCTGCGCGAGCCCACCCGCGGCCAGTCGGAGGGGCTGATCGCTCCGGCCCATCCCGCACCGTTCAAGGCCTTTTTCGAAGACCTTCTGACCATCGTCCCGCCGCTCACCCTGATCGGTGCGGCGCGCAACGGGGTGAATGCGCTGATCGGCAATCTGGCGGTGCTGCTGGCGGTCGTGCTGGTGGTCAGCGGGCTGATTTGGGCCGGCGAGCCGAAGCCGCAATGGATCGCGGTCGGGATCGGCGTCTATGCGGTGTACAGCTGGGCAGCGGCGCTGCGTCACCGCGACCGGCCAACCTTCGCGCTGATCGTCGGCACCCCCGCGTTCCTGTGCGTCGTGGTCGCCTATGGCCTGAACGCGTTCATGGCCTATGCCGTGTCGGCAGTCGCGCCGATCTATGGCATCCGCACCTTCGGCGTGACCCCGGCCGAGATCGGTCTGTGGGTCGGCGGTCCGGCGATCCTTTCCGGCTTCCTCGGCGTCACGCTGGGCGGGATGACCGCGGACCGGCTGCGGCTGAAGCGGCCTTCGGGCCGTATCGCGGTGATCATCTTCGGGGCGATCGCTCCGATCCCCGCCGTCGCGCTCGCCTTCACCACCGGCGAGAAATCGGTCTTCTACATGATGCTGCCCGTCGCGCAGTTCCTCGCCAGCAGTGCACTGGGCGCCGCCGCCGCATCGACGCAGGACCTCGTCCTGCCCCGCATGCGCGGTACCGCGACTGCCGCCTTCTTCATCGGCACGACGTTGCTGGGGTTGGCGATGGGTCCGTATCTGGCGGGCCGGGTGGCGGATCTGACCGGCAGCCTGTCGACCGGTATCCTGTCGCTGATCGCTACCGTGCCGGTTGCGCTGCTGGCGGGTATTCTGGCTTATCGGCTGGTGCCGAAGGCCGAAGCGACCCGTGAGGAACGTGCGCGGCAGTCTGGGGAACCGCTCTGAGAAAAAGCCCCTCCCCTTCAGAAGGAGGGGCTTAGAGAACTCACTTCGCAGCAAACACCCCGCACGCGATCCGCGCGCCGCTGTTGCCTGCGGGGTCGGTCTTCAGATCGTCCGGACCGGCATGCACGACGAAGGCCGCGCCGTCCTCGTCCATCAGATCCTCGAACGCGCCGCCCGGCAGGGTGAAGGTCATCGTGCCCTTGCCGTCCGCGCCGACCACCAGATTGGGGATGTCGCCGACATGCGGGCCGGCCGGGTTCATGCTGCCATGCTGGTGGCCGCTCGGGTTCCAGTGACCGCCCGCCGTGGTGAAGCCGGGCGCTTCGCACTTGCCGACCGTGTGGATGTGCACGCCGTGCGGGCCGGGCGAGACGCCGCTCACCTCCATGCTCACCACAAGGTCGCCGTCCTTCTGCTTCACCCAGGCCTTGCCGACATCGGCGCCCTCCGGCGTCTTGAGCAGCGCCTCGACGACGAAGCTGCCCGCCGCATAGCGTCCGCCGGAAGTCGTCACGACCTCTTCCTTCGCCGCACACGCGCTGGTGCCTGCCAGAACCAGCGCCGCCGCTGCTGCAATCCGCAAAGCCGTCATCGTCCGATCTCCATGAAATTTGCCTTCCAATGACTGGATAGCGCGCGGGTTCCAAGAGCCGTGACGCCACGGAAACGATTCCGCGGTCCTGGAAACACAATAATACAATCGTCGAATATCAGGCGATGCAGTCCCCGGTGCGCGTCCCGCCGATCGATCCGACGCCCAAAATGATCTTCGCTCGCCGCTGGAAGGTCAGCGCCTGCCACCGCCCGCCATTGCCGGTCGCGGTGCGGCTGCGCAGGAAGGTCAGCGTCAGCAACTCGTGCTGCTCCTCGTCCACCAGCCCCTTGTCGATCATGCAGGTCCAGCGCTGGGCATTCCACGCCAGATCATAGACGATGCCGTCCTGATCGATCGTCTCGCCGATCGCCTGATACCAGCGCACCAGTGCCTTCAGCCGCGCGGTCCGCTGCTCGGGCGTCTGGTTGATCATCTTCAGCCGCACGCGCAGCAGGTCCGCGTCGGCCGGGAAACCGCCCTGCTGCACCTTGGTGTCGATCGCCCATTTGATCTTGCGCGCGGTGATCGGCCCGCTTGGGAACACCCGCGCCAGATCGGCCTGCACCGACCGCAGCAGCTTCACGAACGTGTCGGTTTGCACCTGCAGCATCAGGTCGGTCTCGAACAGGGCGACCAGTTCGGCCTTCAGCACCGGCCCCAGCTTGCCCGCCGCGTCCTGCCCGGCCAGCAATCCGTTGCGGCACGCGGTGCTGATCGTGGCGGCCAGGCATCCGTCGGAGAACAGTAGTTCGCCGAACGCCGGCGCCAGCGTGTTCCGGGCATTCACGAACGCCGCATTGGTCGCGAAGCGCGAGCGCCAGCTCTTGAGCAGCGGCTGCAGGCTGCCCGTCCCGAAATTCCATTGCGACATGCCGACCGAGATGACCTGTCCGTCGAAATTGCCCGATGGCCCTGCCCAGCAGCCGCCCGTCTCCGGCATCGACGTCTCGACCATCGCGGCGAAGATCATCGCGCGGTCGATCCCGATCTCCGCCAGCTTGGCCGCGTCCACGGGATCGATCTTGAGGAAGTTCGGCTTGCCCGACTTGCCATCGACATCGCCCACCTTGCGGCACTCCGCCGCATGCGCGGGCATGGCCGCCGCCAGCATCAGGAACAGCGCAAGAAACCACCGTGCCATGAAACGCTCCCCCGACGAACGCGATCATGCAGGATGATGCAGGTTCCCCGGCGGGGAGTCGAGCCTCAGCCGGTACAATTCCCGTCGCGGCGCCCGCTCACGCTGCCGATGCCGAGGATGATCTTCGCCCGCCGCGAGAAGGTCAGCGCCTGCCACCGGCCCGAATTGCCGACCGCGGTGCGGCTGCGGATGAAGGTCAGATGCAGCATCTCATAGGCTTCGGGATCGATCATCCCCTTGTCGATCATGCAGTTCCACTGCTGGTAGTTCCAGTCGAAGTCGCGCTTCACCCCGTCCTGATCGATCGTCAGGCTGAGGCTGCGATACCAGTTAAAGATCGCGCGCAACCGGTCCCAGCGCTCGCTTTCGGGCATCGCCGCCAGCTTGCCGCGCACCCGCGCCAGATCCTCGTCGAGCGGAAAGAAGCCCTGCTGCACCTTGGTATCCACCGCCCAGCGCACCTTGCGCCGGGTGATCGGCTGGCCCGCGAACACGCGCAGCAGATCGATCCGCACCGCTTCGAGCAGTTCGACATAGTGATCGGCCTGCACCTGCAGCATCTCGTCGCTTTCGAAGATTGCGGTCAGCTCGGCGAAGATCACCGGGTTCAGCCAGCCGTCGCTGCCATGCGCCGCCAGCACGCCTGCGCGGCATTTGTCCCCCACCGGCACCTTCAGGCAATCGCGCGAGAACAGCAGCTTGCCATAGACCGGCGCCAGCTCGCGTACCGCCTTGCGATACGCCCGCCCTGACCGGAACTGCGCGCGCCAAGCCTTCAGCACCGGTTGCAGGCTGCCCGTCCCGAAATTCCATTGCGACATGCCGACCGAGATCAACTGGCTGTCGAAATTGCCCACCGGCATCGCCCAGCAACCGACCGTTTCGGGGATCGAGGTCTCGGCCATCAGCGCGAAAATGCCCGCGCGGTCCAGCCCGATCTCGGCCAGCCGTGCGGCGCTTTCGGGTGCGATCTTCAGGAATTGCGGGCGGCCGTCGCGGCTCGCCACATCGCCCACCTTGCGGCAGGTTTTCGCGATCTCCTGCGGGGTCTGGGGATGTACTGGCGGCTCGACAGGCGTCTGGGCCATCGCGCTTCCGCCAGCCGCAAGCGCCAGCCCCGCGATCAGAATAGCAAGCCGCCGCATCGTCGATCCCCAAATCCTGCCCGACGCGCACCATGCCCGCGCGACGCACGGCGGCGCAAGCCAGCAGCAAATCGGTGAAAAATGCGGCCTCAGCCGCGCGGCATCTGCAGCGAGGCGAAGCAGGTGAAGCCCGCCGTGCCCGATTGCAGGCGGCGGATATAGTTGGTGTAGGCGCGGCTGCGCTCATAATCAGCGCCGGGCAGCGTGCCGCCGTTCAGCGCGCGCTTCACATCCTCGGCCTTGTACTTCACGCCCGGCGGCGGGAATGCGCCTGCAGTGCCGGGTGCGACCAGCGTCCCGTCGGGCGCGATATAGCTGCCCGCCTTGCCCGGATCGGGCACCGGAATCTCGCAATTCATCACCGATGCACTGGTCTGCGCCAGTGCCGGACGGATCGAAACGATCGCGGACGCCGACGCGGCGCCGATCATCAGCGCACGTCTGGTTGCCCGGGGAAGCTCGTTATCGTCGGCCATGATGCTTCTTCCTGCGCCCAAGCCTCTTTCGCAATCGTAAATCGCAGTTAACCCGGCTAGAGGGGCCGCATCATGCCTGCTTCTTCCGGATTTCGCGCATTGATGGCGCTGGCCGTCGCGGCGCTCGCGGCGCTGGCCAGCTATCTGCTCAATCATGACGCGCAGGCGGCGCTGCTGGTGCTGGTCGCCGGCGTGGCGGCAGTGCTGATCGCGACCGGCGCGGGGGAAGAACCCGATCGTTCGTCTCGCCCTGCCCCCGCGGCAAGCCCCGAGAGCCAGGAACCACCGCTGGCCGAAGCGATGGAGGCCATTGCCGAGCCGGTGCTGGTGATCGCCGCCAATCGCGTGCTTTCCGCCAATCACGCCGCCCGCGCGCTGCTGGGCCAGCATATCATCGGCGAGGATGTCCGCCTGGCGATCCGCCACCCCGCCGCGGCCGAACGCCTGCTCAATCCGATCGAGGCAACGCCCGGCGCGCCGATCCATCTGGTCGGCTTGGGCACGCGTGACCAGCGCTGGGAAATGCGCGTCCGCGATATCGGCCGCCAGCGCATCGTCCATCTGATCGACCGCACCGGCAGCTATACCGCCGAGCGGATGCGTGTCGATTTCGTCGCCAATGCCAGCCACGAGCTGCGCACGCCGCTGGCCGCGCTGCTCGGCTATGTCGAAACGCTGCGCGACGATCCCGACACCGAACCGGCGATGCGCGACCGCTTTCTGCGGATCATGTTCGACGAGGCACGACGCATGCAGCGGCTGATCGACGACCTGATCTCATTGAGCCGCATCGAAGCCGACAAATATCGCAAGCCCGAACAGACGGTCGATCTGAACGCCCTGCTCAAGGAAGTGCTGGAGGAGATCGGCGCCGGGGGCAGCAAGCGATCGGACGATCTGGTGGTCGACACCAGCGAAGTCCCTGAAATCCGCGGCGACCGGGTCCAGCTTTCGCAGCTGCTCCACAATATCGTCGGCAACGCCATGAAATATGGCCGCGAATCCACGCCGGTCACGCTGAAGCTCCATCCGCGCAGCGACGGCATGGTCCAGCTCAGCGTGGCCGACGAAGGCGAAGGCATTCCGCCCGAACATATCCCGCGCCTGACCGAGCGCTTCTACCGCGTCGATTCCGGACGCAGCCGCACGCTGGGCGGCACCGGCCTCGGCCTCGCCATCGTCAAGCATGTGGTCGAGCGGCACCGCGGCCGCCTCGATATCACCTCGGCCGTCGGCAAGGGAACGACGGTCACCATCCTTCTGCCTGCCCGGACTGTCATAAAGACGTAACCGTGTTGAAAGAGAGGCGTTTGCACGGAGGGCCGATTCTCGTGCTCCCGGGGAGACCTCACATTCTCGGACGGATCACGCTTTTCGCGGTTGCGGCGCTCGCCCTTTCGGCATGCGACGGCAACACGACGCGCGAAATCCGCGTGGTCGGCTCGTCGACGGTGTTCCCGTTCACGACCGCCGTGGCCGAAGCGTTCGTCAACCAGAGCGGCGAGCGCCGCCCGCCGGTGATCGAATCGATCGGCACCGGCGCGGGCATGAAGCGCTTTTGCGACGGCGTGGGCTGGGAATATCCCGACGCGGTCAACGCATCGCGGCGGATGAAGAAATCCGAATATGCGCTGTGCGAGAAGAATGGCGTCGGCGAGATCCTGGAGGTCCAGATCGGCGTGGACGGCGTGGCGCTGGCCGAAAGCAATCGCGGCCCGAAGCTGAAGCTGAGCAAGAAGGACGTCTATCTCGCCCTCGCCGCCAATCCCTACGGCCGGCCGAACAGCGCGAAGCTGTGGCGCGACGTCAATCCCGCGCTGCCCGCGATCCCGATCCAGGTGATGGGTCCGCCCTCTACCAGCGGCACCCGCGACGCGCTGGTCGAGCTGATCCTCGAACCCGGCTGCGCCGAAGCCGATCCGAACGCCAAGGTGCTGAAAAAGGCCAAGGACACCGCGCCTTACGACAAATTGTGCAAGCGGATCCGCGACGACGGCGCCTATATCGACAAGGGCGAGAACGACAATCTGATCGTCCAGGGCCTGTCGCAGAACCCCAACGCCATCGGCGTGTTCGGCTATTCCTATCTCGAGGAAAATGCGGACCGGCTGCACGGCGTGCCGATCGATGGCGTGGCGCCGTCCTATGACAGCATCGCCGGCGGGCAATATCCCGGCGCGCGGCCGCTCTACCTTTATGTGAAGAAGCGCCATTTGCGCGCGGTGCCCGGCCTTGCCGATTTCCTGCAGTTGTACAGCACCATGTGGGAGCCGGGCGGCAAGCTGATGAAGCGCGGGCTGATCGCCGCGCCCGAGGCGCTGCGCAAGCATTCGCGTGAGATAATTGCGCAGGGTATTCCGCTCGATCCGGCGGGGCTGCACTGATGAGCAGTTTCGCCCTTATCTTCCTGATCGCCGGTCTCGGCCTGATCGCATGGCTCACCGCGCGCGCCCGCGCCGCGCGGTTCGATCGCGGCGGCGCCAAGCGGCTCCATTCGCTGCCGGCCCAGCATGGCTGGTACGTCGCGATCTGGACTTTGCTCCCTGCGCTGCTGTTCATCACGGTGTGGAATTCGGTCAGCCCGGGGCTGGTCAAGGACGCGGTGCTTCAGCATCCGGTCGCCGCGCAGCTGCCCAAGTTCGATTTCGAACGCGACGCCCTGCTCGCCGAGGCACGGCGCGTGGCCGAGCATCCCCAGTCCAAGGCGTTCGATCCGCTGGCGCAGCAGCTTGCCCCGGTCGTGGCCGATGCGCGCAGCCGCTACAACTGGATGGGCACGCTGGCGGCGATCCTGCTCGCGTTCGCAGGCGCAGCCTATGCATTCACCCGCATTCGCGCCGATTTCCGCGCGCGTTCCCATGTCGAACGCGGCGTGATGGTGATCCTGCTGGTCGCTTCGCTGATCGCGATCCTGACGACGCTGGGCATCTTCTTGTCGCTGCTGTGGGAGTCGCTACGCTTCTTCCAGATGGTGCCCTTCTGGGATTTCCTGTTCGGCACGCACTGGAGCCCGCAGGTGATCGACGCCAAGGATCCCGGCGCGTCGCTCGGCGCGGTGCCGCTGTTCTGGGGTACCTTCTTCATCGGCGCGGTGATCGCGATGATCGTCGCGATCCCGTTCGGCCTGATGAGCGCGATCTACCTGACCCAGTACGCCGCGCCGCGCGTACGCCGCTGGATGAAGCCGATCCTCGAGATCCTCGCGGGCGTGCCGACCGTGGTCTATGGCTATTTCGCCGCGCTCACCGTCGCGCCTGCGGTGCGCGATCTCGCAGTGATGCTCGGCATGCCCTACGCCTCGTCCGAAAGCGCGCTGGCCGCCGGTCTGGTGATGGGCGTGATGATCATCCCGTTCGTGTCGTCCATGGCCGACGACTCGATCGCCGCGGTGCCCAACTCGATGCGCGACGGCAGCCTCGCCATGGGCGCCACGCCCAGCGAGACAATCACCAAGGTGCTGATCCCCGCTGCGCTTCCGGGCGTGGTGGCAGGCGTACTGCTCGCGGTCAGCCGCGCGATCGGCGAGACGATGATCGTGGTGATGGCCGCCAGCGGCGCTGCCAACATCACGCTCAACCCGTTCGAAAGCGCCACCACCGTGACCAAGCAGATCGTCGACCTGCTGACCGGTGAAAGCGAGTTCGACAGCCCCAAGACGCTTGCTGCATTTGCTTTGGGCCTGACGCTGTTCGTCATCACCCTGCTGCTCAACATCGTCGCGTTGCGCGTCGTGAAGAAGTATCGCGAAGCCTATGAATAGCGCGCTCGATCCGACCCCGACCGACTGGAAGGGCGCAGCGATGCAGAAGCGCATCCGCCGCCGCTATGCCGCCGAACGCCGCTTCAAGGCGATCGGACTGGCAGCGGTCGTGCTGTCGGCGGCGTTCCTCGCCTTCCTGCTCGTCACCATGGCGGCCAATGGCGCACGCGGCTTCATGCGCAGCGAAGTGAAGCTGGAGATGGACTTCCCCGCGCTCGCGCTGCCGGTCGACAAGGCCCAGCTCAGCACACCGGGCGCAGATCTGGCGCTGTCCGGCGCCGAGCTGGAGAATGCGGTCAACGGCGCGGCCAGTGCCCAGCATGGCGACGGCGCGATCTCCGACAGTGCCTGGCTGAAGGTCCGCGACGCGATCAAGGCCGATCCGCTGGTGCTCAGCCGCAAGGAGACCTTCTGGCTTCCCGCCTCGCCCGAGATCGAAGCCGGTCTGCGTAGCGGTGGCACGGCCGAGGAAAAGGCCGCGGCGCAGAAGCTGGAGTCAGCCGGCGCGCTGCACACCGGCTTCAACGCGGACTTCCTGACCGGCAGCAACTCGATCGATCCGACCCAGGTCGGCATCTGGGGGGCGCTGAAGGGATCGCTGATGACCATGCTCATCACCTTCCTGATCGCCTTCCCCGTTGGTGTGCTGTCGGCCGTCTATCTCGAGGAATATGCGCCGAAGAACCGCTGGACCGATCTGATCGAGGTCTCGATCAACAATCTGGCCGCGGTGCCCTCGATCATCTTCGGCCTGCTCGGCCTCGCCGTGTTCCTCGGCAGCTGGAGCCTGTTCGGATATCAGTTCGGCCCGCTTTTCCCGCGATCGGCGGCTTTGGTCGGCGGTCTCACCCTCGCGCTGATGATCATGCCCGTGATCGTCATCGCCAGCCGCAACGCGATGAAGGCGGTGCCGCCCTCGATCCGCGACGCGGCGCTCGGCATCGGCGCCAGCCGCGTGCAGGTGGTGTTTCACCACGTCATCCCGCTCGCCTTGCCCGGCATCCTGACCGGCACGATCATCGGCATGGCCCGCGCGCTGGGCGAGACCGCGCCGCTGCTGCTGATCGGCATGCGCGCCTTCATCGTCCAGCCGCCGAACGGCTTCACCGATCCCGCCACCGTGCTGCCGGTGCAGATCTTCCTGTGGTCCGACGAAGTCAGCCGCGCCTTTGTCGAGAAGACCAGCGCCGCGATCATCGTTCTGCTGGTGTTCCTGCTCGCCATGAACGGGCTGGCAATCTACCTTCGTAACAAATTCGAGACCCGCTGGTGATGACCGAAGCAACCAATCCGGCCCAGCCGAAGATGTCGGCGCGCAACGTCAACGTCTTCTATGGCTCGACCCAGGCGATCCGCGACGTGTCGATCGATATCGACATGGACAAGGTGACGGCCTTCATCGGCCCGTCGGGCTGCGGCAAATCGACCTTCCTGCGCACGCTCAACCGGATGAACGATACGGTCGCCTCGGCCCGCGTCGAAGGCGATATCCGGCTGGACGGTGAGGATATCTATTCCGCCGCAATGGACGTGGTTCAGCTGCGTGCCCGCGTCGGCATGGTGTTCCAGAAGCCGAACCCCTTCCCCAAGTCGATCTACGAAAACGTCGCCTATGGCCCGCGCATCCACGGCCTGGCCGGTTCCAAGGCCGAGATGGACGTGATCGTCGAGCGCTCGCTGAAGCGCGCAGGCCTGTGGGACGAAGTCAGCAGCCGCCTTCAGGACAGCGGCACCGCGCTTTCGGGCGGCCAGCAGCAGCGCCTGTGCATCGCCCGGGCCATCGCAGTCGATCCCGAGGTGATCCTGATGGACGAGCCCTGCTCGGCGCTCGATCCGATCGCCACCGCCAAGATCGAGGAGTTGATCCACGAGCTGCGCGGCAAGTACGCGATCGTGATCGTTACCCACAACATGCAGCAGGCAGCCCGCGTCAGCCAGCGCACGGCCTTTTTCCACCTCGGTCAGCTCGTCGAATATGGCGTGACCGACGACATCTTCACCGCGCCCCGGATGGAGCGTACGAAGGACTATATCACCGGAAGGTACGGATAATGGCCACGGGCCACGAGCATACCGTCAAGGCGTTCGACCAGGATATCGGTCAGCTCCGCGCGCTGATCTCCCAGATGGGCGGCCTCGCCGAACAGGCGATCAGCGATGCGATGACTGCATTGGCGCGCAACGATACCGTGTTGGCGAAGGAAGTCCGCAAGCGCGACAAGCAGATCGACGCGATCGAAGCCGAGGTGGAGCGCCTCGCGGTGCGCGTGATCGCCCTGCGCGCGCCGATGGCCGACGATCTTCGCGAAGTGGTCGCCGCGCTCAAGATCGCCGCGGTGGTCGAGCGGATCGGCGACTATGCCAAGAACATCGCCAAGCGCGTGCCGATGATCCATGGCGAGGGCAAGGACCGGATCGAAGCGATCTCGCTGCTGCCCGCGATGGCCCAGATGGCCAGCGAAATGGTGCATGACGTGCTCGACGCCTTCTCCGCGCGCGATGCCGATGCGGCGGCCCAGGTCCATGGCCGCGACAATGCGCTGGACGATTTCTACGACAGCATCTTCCGCACACTGGTCACCTTCATGATCGAGAATCCGCAGACGATCAGCCAGGTTGCGCATCTGCTGTTCGTCGCCAAGAATATCGAACGGATCGGCGATCACGCGACCAACGTCGCCGAGATGGTCTATTTCGCCGCGACCGGCCGCTACATCGCCGATCGCGAAGCAGAGCAGGGAGCCGCCTGATGGCGCGAGCACGCATGCTGCTGGTCGAGGACGATGCCGCCCTCGCCGAACTCGTGACCTATCATTTCCGTCGCGAGGATTTCGACGTCAAGCACACCCCGGATGGCGAGGAAGCGCTGCTGCTCGCCAAGGAAGCGACGCCGGACATCGTGCTGCTCGACTGGATGGTCGAGGGTATTTCGGGGATCGAGGTCTGCCGCCGCCTGCGCCGCATGCCCGAGACCGCGAACATCCCGATCATCATGCTGACCGCGCGCGGCGAAGAAGAGGATCGCGTCCGCGGCCTCGAAACCGGCGCCGATGATTATGTCACCAAGCCGTTCAGCCCCCGCGAGTTGGTCGCCCGCGTCGGCGCCGTACTGCGCCGCGTCCGCCCGGCGCTGGCCGGCGAAGCGCTGATCTACGCCGATATCGAGATGGATACGGTGGGCCACAAGGTGCGCCGCGGCGGCGAGTTCGTGCCGCTCGGCCCCACCGAGTTCCGCCTGCTCAAGCATTTCCTCGAGCATCCGGGCTGGGTCTTCTCGCGCGAGCGCCTGCTCGACGCGGTATGGGGCCATGACAGCGATATCGAAAGCCGCACGGTGGACGTCCATATCCGACGCCTGCGCAAGGCGATCAATGTCGGCAACAAGCCCGACATCATCCGCACGGTGCGCTCGGCCGGCTACGCGCTCGACAGCGGGAACTGATCTTCTTAGCCCCTCCTCTTCAGGGGAGGGGCTTTAAATACGGACCCATTCCCCAACTCCTGCGTTCCCACGCCCGAGCCTCCCCCGCTCGCACAGGATTCAGGAGATACCCCATGAAGCTGATTGCTCTGGCAGCAGCCTCGTTCGTCGCCTTCGCCGCCCCGGCGATGGCGCAGACCGCACCGGCGCCCGCCGATGAGGTCCAGACGGTCGACGATCCCAAGGGCGGCTATCAGCCCGCCGCGCCGCTGTTCAGCGCGCCGCCCGCGCCCGGCGCGCAGGTGATCTTCGTGCCCAACACGCAAACGCCGACCCAGGCCTATCCGCCGCCCCCGGCCCAGGCGACCTATCCGATCTGCAAGAAGAACCAGTACGACAATTGCCGCCAGCGCGGCGGCTGATTTGCAGATCGCAGGAGCCGGGGTGGCCATGATGCACCCGGTTCCCCTTTTCGACCCCGTTTCCCTTTTCGAATTGCCGGTATAGGAAGCGCCCCATCATTCTGGGGACTGCTGTCATGACCATCTCTTTCAAGGACCGTGTCGCGATCGTTACCGGTGCCGGCGGCGGCTTGGGCCGTGCCTATGCGCTCGAACTGGCCCGGCGCGGCGCGAAGGTCGTCGTCAACGACCTCGGCGGATCGCGCGACGGCACCGGCCATTCGGACGCGGCGCTCGCGGTCGTGAAGGAGATCGAAGCGCTGGGCGGCGAGGCGATGTCGAACGGCGGCAGCGTCACAGAATATGACCAGATGGTCGCGATGGTCGAGGCGGCCAAGGAACGCTGGGGCCGGATCGACATCCTGATCAACAATGCGGGCGTCCTGCGTGACAAGAGCTTCGCCAAGATGGAGCCGGCCGATTTCGATTTCGTCGTGAAGGTCCATCTGATCGGATCGGCCAACTGCACCAAGGCGGTGTGGGATACGATGCGCGAACAGGCCTATGGCCGCATCCTGATGACCGCGTCGTCCACCGGTCTCTACGGCAATTTCGGGCAGGCCAATTATGGCGCGGCGAAGCTCGGCCTCGCGGGTCTGACGAAGACGCTCTATCTTGAGGGCGCCAAGTACAACATCAAGGTCAACACGCTGGCTCCCACCGCGGGCACGCGCATGACCGAAGACATTTTCCCCGAGGAAGCGTTCAAGGCCTTCTCGCCCGAAAGCGTGGCACCCGCTGCAATATTCCTCGTCTCCGAAGACGCGCCGACCAACATGATCGTGGGCGCGGGTGCGGGTGTGTTCCAGAGCGCGTACATCACCCTCACCCCCGGCGTCCGCCTTCAGGGTGACGAGCTGACCGCCGATGGCGTCGCAGCGCACTGGGCCGAAATCACCGACCGTAGCGGCGAGATCGTGCCCAAGTCGGGCGCCGAGCAATCGATGATGATCCTGGGCAAGCTGCAGGGCTGATCGGTACGGCCACGTACCGTATTGCTTCGGTAATACACCTGTAGTATGCATCCTCCCAACAGAGGAGGATGGCCCATGTATAGCGAAAGCGATCTCGCGGCAGCGGTGGAGGCAGGCGTACTCACGCCGGAAGCCGCCGACGCATTCCGCAACCATATCGCCGAAACCCGTTCGGCACCCGCGGTGGACGAAGAGCATTTCAAGCTGCTCACCGGCTTCAACGACATCTTCGTCGCCATCGCGGCGGCGCTGATGCTGGTCGCGGTCGGCTGGATCGGCGCCTATATCGGCGGCCATGTCTTCAACGTCGAGCGCGAAGGTCCGGTCGAGATCGGCGCGACGATCGCTGCAGGGGGCTTCAGCGTCGCGATCGTCAGCTGGCTGCTGGCCGAATATTTCACCCGCCAGCGCCGCATGGCCCTGCCCAGCATCCTGCTGCTGATGGGCTTTGCGGGCGGCATCTTCACCGGCGTCAGCGCGATTTTCGGCGCGAACACGCCATGGCTCGCGGAAAAGCTGGGCATCGCCTTCCAGGACGAGACCGGCATGAAGCAGCTGATGGGCAGCATCGCGATCATCGTCGGTGTCGTCACCGCGATCGCGACCTGGATCCACTGGCGCCGCTTCATGGTGCCGATCACCGTTGCGGTCGGCGCAGTCGCGCTGGTTACCGTCGCCGTCGGCGCGATCATGGCCTTCGTTCCGGGTTCGGAAGACTGGCTGAACGCCATCCTGCTCGCCGCCGGCCTGATCGTGTTCACCGTCGCGATGCGCTGGGACATGTCGGACCTCGAACGCCGCACCCGCCGCAGCGACGTGGCCTTCTGGCTGCACCTCGCCGCCGCGCCGCTGATCGCGCATCCGGTGTTCCACATGCTCGGCGTGTTCGATCATGACGTCGGCCTGGGCATGGCCGCGGTGGTGCTGGCGCTCTACGTCGCCTTCGCCTTCATCGCACTGGCGGTGGACCGTCGCGCGCTGCTCGTCTCCAGTCTCGTCTATGTGCTGTGGGCGATGTACGCCCTGTTCCAGATGACCGGCGCGGTCGAACTGAGCGCGGCGCTGACCGCCCTCGTGATCGGCTCGGCACTGCTGATGCTCTCGGCCTTCTGGCAGCCGATGCGCCGCAGCGTGGTCGGCCTGCTGGGCGGCCTGCGTGAAAGCCTGCCGCCGACGGCGGAACCGGCCTTCGCCTGAACCGCAACCAGCTGAAAAACGGGAAGGCCCGGGGGGAAACCCCCGGGCCTTTCCTCTCCCGCTCAAGGAAAACCGGATGTCTCGCTTATTTGCCCTCGCCTTCGCCGCGCCGATGGCGATCGTCGCCACGCCCGCCATGGCCCAGCCGGCCGATGCCGCGCTGGTGCAACTGGTCACCGATTTCGTCGACGCCGAGCGCAATTTCGACCAGCCGCGCCTCGCTGCGCTCATCACCAGCGACTATGCGGAAGTCTCACCGGTCGGCGAACTCGACCTGCACGACGCGTTCCTCGGCTTCTACGCGCCCGACAAGAAGCGCCCGGTGCCGGTTACCACGATCAGCGAACCGCTGGTGCGCAGCTATGGCGATGCTGCGTCGATCATCGTCCGTCTGTCGTTCGAGATCCCCGGCCGCGACGGCCAGCCCGCCCGGATGGTTTCGATGCGCGCGAGCTTCCTCGCCGTACGCCAGTCGGGAAAATGGAAGATCGCATCGGCGCAGTTCACGCCCGAACGGCCCCGGCCGCCCGTACCGCCTGCGCAGCCCGCGCCGCCGGCCCAGCCCTGATCCGGACTAGTCGCTCACCAGCTTCATCAGCCGCCGCTCGATCGGGGCGAGCACCGGGCCAAGCTCATGCCCGCGCTTCAGCACCGCCCCGCCTTCCCCGATCAGCACCCACATGCCCTGCTTGTTGCGTAGCGCCGGGCGCTTCTCGACCCGGTATTCGGGGCGTTCGGCGGCGCGGCGGAAGGCGGCGAACACCGCGGCATCGGCATCGAGCGAGATCGCATAGTCGCGCCAGTGTCCGGCGGCGACCATCCGGCCATAAAGATCGAGGATGCGGGTCAACTCCGCACGGTCATAGCCGACCTGACTCGGCCGGCCGATCGGGAGCGGGGTTACCGTTCCCATTCAGGCAAGACTCTCAAGCGGTGTCGCGGCGGCCACCCTGCTGCTCTTCCACCATCGCATCGATTTGCTTGCGGAGCGTTTCCAACTCGCAGCGCATGATCTCCAGCTTCTGCGTCGCCGGATCGAACATCTGGCTGCACGGCGTGCCATAGGGGACGAAGCCGCTCTGATGCGTGCCGCCATCCAGCATCACCGGGCGCGCAGGAATGCCGACCATCACCGCGCCCGCGGGCACTTCCTTGGTGACGACGGCGTTCGCGCCAATCCGCGCACCCTTGTTGACGATGATCGGCCCCAGCACCTGCGCGCCCGAACCGATGATCACGCCATCCGCCAGCGTCGGATGGCGCTTGCCCGCCACGCCATTGTCGGGGCTGGTGCCGCCCAGCGTCACGCACTGGTACATGGTCACATTGTCGCCGATCTCGGCAGTCTCGCCGATCACGACAAAGCCATGGTCGATGAAGAAGTTGCGGCCGATCTTCGCGCCCGGATGGATGTCGATCGCCGTCACGAAGCGTGACCAGTGGTTCACCATGCGCGCGAGGAAGAACAGATTCGACCGGAACAACGCATGCGCGATACGGTGATACCCGACCGCCCACACGCCCGGATAGAGCAGGATTTCCATGCGGGATCGCGGCGCGGGATCGCGCGCCTTGATCGAATCGAGATACGTCACCAGACGACGCAACATGGCCGGTCCCCTTTGTGGGTGCCCACATAGTAGCTAAACGACCGGAATTCCAGAACGGCTCATCGCTGCTTGTCCCGACTAAACACGATGTATCTTGTAGGGATTTGCGGCGAACGGCATTTCCGGTCGTCCGGCCGCAGGTTAAAAGGGAATAGTTTTGGACGGATTTGACCTCACGGCGATCCTGCCATTCATCGCGGTGGGTTTCGCCGCGCAGATGGTAGACGGGGCGCTGGGCATGGCCTTCGGCGTCATTTCGAACACCCTGCTGCTCAGCCTCGGCGTGCCCCCCGCGGTCGCGTCGGCCGGCGTGCACACCGTGGAGACCTTCACCACCGCCGTATCGGGCATCAGCCATGCGATTCACAAGAATGTGAACTGGAAGCTGTTCCTGCGCATCGCGATCCCCGGCATGATCGGCGGTGCGCTGGGCGCCTATGTGCTGTCGAACATCGATGCGGCGGTCGCGAAGCCGTTCATCCTCGCTTATCTGATTTCGATCGGCCTCTATCTGCTCTGGCGCAGCCGCCATTATCCGCCGAAGGAAAAGACCCCCAAGGTGGTCGAGCCGCTCGGCCTCGCTGGCGGCTTCCTCGACGCGGCCGGCGGCGGCGGCTGGGGTCCGGTGGTGACCAGCAACCTGCTGGTCCAGGGCAGCAGCCCACGCATGACGATCGGCACGGTGAACACCGCCGAATTCTTCGTCACCGTGACGATCTCCGCGACCTTCATCGCTCATCTCGGCTGGGAAGCCTTTACCGTCGCCACCGTCGGCCTGCTGATCGGCGGCGTGCTTGCCGCTCCGTTCGGCGCGCTGCTGGCGAAGCGGATCGAAGCGAAGACGCTGATGCTGCTCGTCGGCATCGTGCTGACCCTGACCAGCATCTACGGCCTGTACCGCGCGCTGGCCTGATCCGCTGCCCTGCATCACGAAAACTTGTGCGCCGCCGTAACAGGCGGCGTACTTGTTCCTACGCCTCTCGGGGGCTGCGCTTTTGTGAAGTCACTCGATCAACTCACTTCGATTGATCGATTCAATCGATCACGAAAAGCGGACCTTCCCGTTTCACCTCGTCGCACCGGCCACCTATATGCGGCATTGCAATACGAACCGTGCCGCACGGCACAAAATGGAGAACGACCCAATGGCTCTCATCGGAACCCCCCTCAAGCCGTTCACGGCGACCGCTTTCAAGGAGGGCAAGTTCGTCGATGTCTCGGACACCGACGTGAAGGGCAAGTGGGCAGTCTTCTTCTTCTATCCGGCCGATTTCACCTTCGTGTGCCCGACCGAGCTGGAAGACCTGGCCGACATCTACCCGACCCTGCAGAAGATGGGCGTCGAAGTGTATTCGGTGTCGACCGACACGCATTTTAGCCACAAGGCCTGGCACGACACCTCGCCCGCGATCGGCAAGATCAACTATTACATGCTCGGCGACCAGAACCACCAGCTCTCGAACCAGTTCGGCGTGCTGCGTGAAGGCGCCGGCCTGGCCGACCGCGGCACCTTCGTGCTCGATCCGGAAGGCGTGATCCAGCTGGTCGAAATCACGCCGGAAGGCGTGGGCCGCAACGCCCAGGAACTGCTGCGCAAGATCAAGGCGGCGCAGTATTGGCAGAGCCATCCGGGCGAAGTCTGCCCGGCGAAGTGGGAAGAGGGCGAAGAGACCCTGGCTCCCTCGCTCGACCTGGTCGGCAAGATCTAAGCATACCCCAGCCCCCTAGGGTGAAGAGCGGCCCGGGGCGGTTTACCCCCGCCCCGGGCCGTTTTGTGTCTGAATTACAGGAGTTTCCCCATGCTCGACGCCAATCTGACTCAGCAGCTCAAGGCCTATCTGGTCAACATCCGCGAGCCCATCGAACTGGTCGCGTCGCTGGGCGACGATGCCAAGTCGCGCGAGCTGGGCACGCTGCTGGACGAGATTGCCGCGCTGTCTGACAAGGTGTCGATCGTGACCGGCGAGGACAAGCGCAAGCCAAGCTTCATGATCCGCCGCGTGAGCACCGATATCGGCGTGCGCTTCGCCGGCATTCCGCTCGGCCATGAATTCACCTCGCTCGTGCTGGCGCTGCTCCAGGTCGGCGGTCACCCCTCACGCGAGGCGCAGGAGCTGCTCGAGCAGGTCCGCAACCTCGACGGTGACTTCGCGTTCGAAACCTATTTCTCGCTGTCGTGCCAAAACTGCCCGGACGTGGTGCAGGCGCTGAACCTGATGGCGGTGCTCAACCCGCGGATCAGCCACACCGCGATCGACGGCGGCCTGTTCAAGGACGAAGTCGATAGCCGCAAGGTGATGGCCGTCCCCACCGTCTTCCTCAACGGCGAACCGTTCGGCCAGGGCCGGATGGAGCTGGGATCGATCGTCGCGAAGCTCGACAAGGGCGCCGAAACCAAGGCTGCGGAGAAGATCGCCGCCAAGGATCCGTTCGACGTGCTGATCGTCGGCGGCGGCCCGGCCGGCGCGGCCTCGGCTATCTATGCGGCGCGCAAGGGCATCCGCGTGGGCGTCGCGGCCGAGCGGTTCGGCGGGCAGGTGCTCGACACGATGGGGATCGAGAATTTCATCTCGGTCAGCCACACCGAGGGGCCGAAGCTGGCCGCGCAGCTCGAAGCGCACGTCAAGGAAAACGACGTCGACATCATGAACCTGCAGCGCGCCGAGAAGCTGATCCCCGCCAAGACCGAAGGCGGCCTGCACGAAGTGGTGCTGGCCAATGGCGCGTCGCTCAAGGCCAAGGCCGTGATCCTCTCTACCGGCGCACGCTGGCGCCAGATGGGCGTGCCGGGCGAGGACCAGTATCGCAACAAGGGCGTGGCCTATTGCCCGCACTGCGATGGTCCGCTGTTCAAGGGCAAGCGCGTCGCGGTGATCGGTGGCGGCAACTCCGGCGTGGAAGCCGCGATCGACCTCGCGGGCCTCGTCGCCCATGTCACGCTGATCGAATATGACGCCGACCTGCGTGCCGATGCGGTGCTTCAGCGCAAGCTGGCCACCCTGCCCAACGTCAAGGTCATCACCTCGGCACTGACCACCGAGGTCAAGGGCGATGGCGAGAAGGTGTCGGGCCTCGTCTACAAGGACCGCAACAGCGGCACCGAGCATGACGTCGAGCTGGAAGGCATCTTCGTCCAGATCGGTCTGGTGCCCAACACCGAATGGCTGAAGGACAGCATCGCCCTGTCGAATCGCGGCGAGATCGAGATCGACGCACGCGGCGAAACCTCACAGCCCGGCATCTTCGCCGCGGGCGACGCCACGACCGTGCCCTACAAGCAGATCGTGATCGCGATGGGCGCGGGCTCCACCGCGGCACTGTCGGCGTTCGACTATCTGATCCGCCTGCCGAGCGAAGTGCTGGTCGAAGCGGCGGCATAGGCGGCGGCCGGACCAAAACACGACCGTCACCCCGGCCTTGTGCCGGGGTGACGGTGAGGTTTGGAATAATCGCCCGAACCACTATATAGCGCCCAATCAATCGACGGGACCGATCAGTGGCGCAGACCTATCTCCCCACGCTCAAGCAGCTCCAATATCTCGTGGCGCTGCATGACTCCGGCCATTTCGGCCGGGCGGCGGAGGCGTGTTTCGTTACCCAGTCGACCCTGTCTGCGGGCATTCGCGAGTTGGAGACGCTGATCGGCGTCGTGCTGGTCGAGCGTACCCGCCGCGTCGTGCGCTTCACGCCGTTGGGTGAACGGATCGTCGACAAGGCGCGGCTGGTACTGCGCGAGGCGGATGAACTGGGCGACATGGCGCGCGCTGCCGGACGGCCGCTGTCGGGCGAGATGCGGATGAGCGTCATCCCCACTATCGCGCCCTTTCTGCTCCCGCGCATCCTGCCGCGGCTGCGCAAGGAATATCCCGATCTCAAGCTGTTCCTGCGCGAGGAAACCAGCAGTCAGGCGTGCGAAGCGCTCAGCCATGGCCGCGCCGACTGTGTGCTGCTCGCGATGCCCTATGCCTGTGGCGACGTCGAAGTCGCGCCGCTGTTCGACGATGCGCTGTTCGTCGCCTTCCCCAAAGGCGAGCCGGACATGCCACCGCCTACGATCCGGCCCGAGGATATCGACGCCACCCGCCTGCTGATGCTCGAGGATGGCCATTGCCTGAAGGATCATGCGCTGGCCGCGTGCAACCGCCCCGAACTGCGTGCCGAGGCGACGATGATGGGCACGTCGCTGCACACCATGGTCCAGATGGTCGACAATGGTCTTGGCGTGACGATGCTGCCGGCGATGGCGATCGATGCGGGAATCCTCGATCACACCAACGTCGCGGCGCGTCCGCTCGAAGCCGAGAACGCCTCGCGCAAGATCGCGCTTGTCTGGCGCAAGGCCAGTCCGCGGGTGGAGGATTTCCGCCTGCTGGCGGGCGTGCTGGCGGCCTCGCGCTAGGTCCAGCGCTGCGCGGCCGCCTCGTCGCTCGCCCGCGGCTCGATCCACGCCGCCGCTTCGCCACGCTTCTCCTGCTTCCAGAAGGGCGCATCGGTCTTCAGCCGGTCGATCAGATAGGCGCAGCTTTCCAGTGCCTCGCGGCGATGCGCGGCGGCGGTGGCGATGAACACGATATGGTCGCCCGGCACCATTGGCCCGACGCGGTGGACGATCGTCACCGACAGCAGCTTCCAGCGATCCCAGGCTTCCTCGGCCATGCCGATCAGCGCAGCCTCGGTCATGCCGGGATAATGTTCGAGCGTCAGTTCGGTCACGCCATCGTCGCCGCGGACCGATCCGGTGAAGCTGGCGACGCCGCCAGCCCCCCTGCCCTCGGCCCCCGCGATTTCGGTCGCCAGATCGATCGGCGCAGGCTGGACCGAGACGCGGATCATCCGCCGGTTACCGGAGGAAAGATCGCGACTTCCTTCGCGCCGCCCAGTTCGGCGTCGAGCGGTACGAAACGCTGGTCGATCGCCGCGCGCAGCCGCGCCGGCTCGGCAAAGGCCTCGGCATGACCCGGGCTGCGATCCGCCAGCCAGCAGACCAGATCGGCGACGTTCACCACTGCCTCGGGCGGATCGACCTGCTCATGGCCGGTGCCGATCCGCTCGCGCACCCAGGCGAAGTAGAGCACATCCATCATGTATCCATGTGCTTCAGGCCGACGCGCAGATAGTCCCAGCCGGTGATCGCGGTCAGCGCCGCGGCAACCCACAGGAACACCAGTCCCGTGCTGTGAACCCATCCCCAGCCCGGCATTGCCTGCGCAAAGATCAGGAAACCGAGCGACCCGAGCTGGAACGCCGTCTTCCACTTTGCAAGCTGGGAGACGGGCATGGAGACCTGAAGACCACCCAGGAATTCCCGCAACCCCGAAACCGCAATCTCGCGCAGCAGGATGATCAGCGCCGCGATGACGTGATACTCGGGAATTACC
Organism: Sphingomonas sp. AOB5; assembly: GCF_029433115.1. Taxonomy (GTDB): domain Bacteria; phylum Pseudomonadota; class Alphaproteobacteria; order Sphingomonadales; family Sphingomonadaceae; genus Sphingomonas. The sequence continues at coordinate 70,595 of NZ_JARNTV010000013.1, forward strand.
CCCTTTGCGCACAACATCAGGATCACTGCAGCGATCATGATCTTGTCCGCGATGGGATCGAGGAACACGCCCAGTTTCGACACGGTGCCCTGCGCGCGGGCGAGGTAGCCGTCGAAATAATCGGTCACGCCCATCAGCGCATAGATGGCGAAGGCGATGGCGTAGCCCACGTCCCAGAGGGGCCACCACAGGAACGCCACGAGCAGCGGCACGGTCACGATCCGCGACAATGTGAGGATATTGGGAAGGGTGAGCATGGAATCGCCTTAGCACTCCCCTCCCGCTTGCGGGAGGGGTCGGGGGAGGGCCTGTATATCCCTCACTCGATACGTTGCCGAATGTGCCCTCCCCTAACCCCTCCCGCAAGCGGGAGGGGAATTTAACTCGTTGAAGCCCGTCACCCGCCTCGGCTATGCCGTGCCCACTTCGCCACGGCACAGGGCATATTTCCCGCATGATCACTTCGGTCGGACTGCTCAAGCAGCGGCGCTTCCTGCCCTTGTTCGTCACTCAGTTCCTGGGCGCGTTCAACGACAATCTGTTCAAGAACGCGATGGTGTTCTTCGCCACCTACGAAATCTACAAGAGCGTCGAGGCGGAGACCCAGTTCAGCGCCATCGCCACCGGCATCTTCATCCTGCCCTTCTTCCTGTTCTCGGCGCTCGCCGGCCAGCTGGCCGACAGCTACGACAAGGCCCGCATCATGCGGATCATCAAGATGGCCGAGGTGCTGATCATGCTGGTGGGTTCCGCCGGCATCCTGATGGGCAACCTGCCGCTGATGCTGGTGGCGCTGGTCGGCATGGGCGTCCATTCGACCTTTTTCGGCCCGATCAAATACGCGATCATCCCGCAGCATATGGCAGAGGACGAGGTGCTGGGCGGCACCGGTCTGGTCGAGGCGGGCACCTATATCGCCATCCTGTGCGGCACGATCGCGGGCGGCCTGCTGCATTATCAGGCGGCGGCAGCCGCGGTGATCATCGTCGCGGTGATCGGCTGGTTCTCGTCCACCCATATCCCCGCAGCACCGCCGGTGACGAAGCTGAAGATCGACTGGAATATCTTCCGCTCGTCCTACCGCCTGATCGCGGCCACGCTGCACATCAAGCGGCTGTATTTGGCGATCATCGCGATCAGCGTGTTCTGGACCATCGCGGCAGTGCTCGCGGTACTGTTCCCGCCGCTGGTGAAGAACGTGTTCCATGCCCAGAAGGACGTGGCCAGCGTGTTCCTCGGCATCTTCTCGGTCGGCATCGCGATCGGATCGGTGATCATCAACCGGCTGCTCAAGGGCAATGTCTCGGCGCGCTATGCCCCGGTCTCGGTGCTGGCGATGGCGATCTTCGTGTTCGATTTCTACCTGAGCGCCAGCGGCTGGTCGGGCAATCCGCAGGATCTTGCCACCACGCGCGAATTCCTGGCGATGCCGGGTACGTGGCGCGTGCTGTTCGATCTGATCATGATCGCCATCACCGGCGGCATGTTCGTGGTGCCGCTCTACGCGTTCCTCACCACCACGGTCGACAAGTCCCAGACCTCGCGCACGGTGGCGGCGAACAACATCGTCAACTCGGCCTTCATGGTGTTCGGATCGGTCGGCATCCTCGGCGTGACCGAGATCGGAGTCGGCGTCTCGGACGCGATCCTGGTGGTGCTGCTGCTCTGCGTGATCTCGGCCTGGTGCGGCTGGACGCTTTATCAGGCCGAAAAGGCCCATGAGATGGACAGCAAGGTCAGCCTGGACTGATTGACCGGCTGTCGCCGATGGCGGCAGCCGGCAGGTCCCGAGGCCTTACAGCAGGAACGTCGTGAAGCAGACGAAGAAGGCGGCGAAGCTGAGGAAGAACAGCTTCACGTCGCTGTCGTCACGCCGTTTCCGCTCCAGTGCGCGGGCCTGCATGACCGTCTGGCGGATCGGGTGGCCGCGATAGGCGGCGGCGAGCAGTTGCTGGCGTTTCATGCCCAGCAGTTAACGACTCGTTTACGAATTTCGCCAGCATTGCTTGTGGTTAAGCGATGTTCACCTTTGGGACGGGACAGGCTTAACGCGCCCGTCCGGCCTCACTTCCCCGGTGCGGGTCCGGTCGAGCCACGCTTCTGCAGCGTATGCTCCAGCACCAGCTGGTCGCTTTTGTTCTCCCCGCCCAGCAACAGGTTCGCTGCGGCATAAGCCAGGTCGCGAACCGGCTGGTGGATCGTGGTCAGCGGCGGCCACACCGCGCGCGCCAGATCGGTATCGTCGAACCCGGCGATAGAAAGCTGCGCCGGCACCGAGATGTCACGCTCATGCGCCACCGCCAGCGCACCCGCCGCCATGTCGTCATTGCCCGCGAAGATCGCTGTCGGCGGCTTGGGCAGATCGAGCAGCGCTTGTGCCGCCTTCCGGCCAGACACGAAGCTGTAGTCGCCCTGCACCACCAGTTCAGGCACAAACGCCACACCCGCGGCGTCCAGCGCAGCGCGATAGCCCTCCAGCCGCTCGTCGGACGAGATATGGTTGGGCGGCCCCTTGATGAAGGCGATGGCGCGATGACCCAGACTGAGCAAATGCTCGGTCATCTCACGCCCCGCCGCCACGTCATCGATCGACACCGACAGGCCGGTGCCGCGGCGCACGCCCGGCGCGATGCGGACATGCGAGATATTGCGCCGCTCAAGTTCCTCGATCAGCCCCATGGCATCGCTGACCGGGGGCGAGATGATCACCCCGTCCAGATGCGCCTCGTCGATCAGCGCGGTCACGCTCGAGGTGAGGTCGCTCGCCTGGCTGTCGCAGGGCTGGTGGAGCAGACGGAAGCCCAGCTCCACGCACCGCTCCTGCGCGCCGGTCTGCACATGATAGACATAATAGGGGCTGGGATTGTCGTAGATCAGCGCGACCTGAAACGATCGCCGCCCCGCCAGCGTGCGCGCGGCGTGGCTTGGCCGGAAGTTGAGGGTGGCGACGGCCTCCTCCACCTTGCGGCGGGTGGCTTCGCTGACATGCTTTTCGTTGTTGAGGACGCGCGAGACGGTCTTGAACGAGACCCCGGCGATCTTCGAGACTTCCTTGATCGTCGGACGGCTGGTCATCATCGCTCCCGGGCAGTACGCAAGCGCGCCTGCTTTGCCGGATATATGGACGCTGTCACCGTTGCCATGCAAGCCCGCGCCGTTTGCGGGTCGCCTTGCGCCAGCTTATGCTGAACCGTGGAGGGACGTGTGATGGAGTGGCTGGCGGCGGCGGAACTGGACGGTGAGCCGCCCGAATCACTGGCATGGCAAGCCGAACGGCACATCGAATCGGGCCGGATTCGCGAAGCGATCGAACTTTGCGAGCGCGGGCTTCGCGACGCGCCGAGCGCAGCGTTGCATCATGCCCGTGGGCGCGCGTTTCAGGCTTTGGGAATGCGCGAGCAGGCGCTGGGCGAATATCGCCGCGCGGTGACGCTGGGCGATTGGCCGTTGATGCCGCTGCGATCGGCGATGCGCATCCTCGCGACCGATCCGGACGGCGCGCGCCTGCTTGCCTATTGCGACGGCCTGCCACCCGCCATGCGCGATACGGCGGTGACCCGCGCTTATCGCGCCATCGCGCTCAGCAAGCTCGGGCGGCACGAGGAAGCTGCAGTGCTGGTCGATCTGGATCGCCATGTGATGCGCGTGGCGTTCGATCCGCCGGCAGCATTCGGCGGGATCGCAGCGTTCAACGAAGCTCTAGCGAAAGAGATACTCGGCGATCCACCCGCAGGCCTCGATGGTGCGGATACCGCGATCAACTATCGCCCGCGGCTCGACGGCCCCGCAATGGCAGCGCTGGTCGCCTTCACCCAGACATCGATGCAGGCCTATCTCGCCCGGCTCGACGAGATGGGGCTGGCCGGGGTCATGCCCCTGCCCGGCGATCGCGCCATCCTGCAGACCGCCACCACCGTGCTGCGCCGCGACGGCCGCAACCGCCAGCATATCCATCCGCGCGGGCTGGTCTCCAGCGTCTATCATGTGCGGGTGCCGCCGGGCCTGGACGGCAATCGCGGCGCGCTGGTTCTGGGGGTGTGCGACGAGCCGGCCGCAGGGCATCAGGCCTGCTGGGGCACGCGCCATATCCGCCCGGTCGAGGGCTGGCTTACCCTCTTCCCCTCGCACCTGTTCCACGATGTCGTGCCATCTGGGATCGAGGCGCCACGCATCTCGGTCGCGTCGGACCTCTGCCCCCGCTGATCAGTCCGCGCGCGCCGATTTCGCGGCGGTAAACGCCAGGCACACCCAGCCCGCGATCAGCAGCACGCCTCCGATCGGCGTCACCGCGCCCAGCCAGCGCGGCAGTCCCAGCGCCATCAGGTACAAGGTGCCAGCGAAGATCAGCCCGCCGCTGACGAACATCACCGGCGACCAGCGCGCGCCCATCCGCAACGCCACCAGCGCCGCAACCGCATGCACCATCTGATACTGCGCACCGGTCTTCAGCCATTCCTGCGCGACGCCGCTCGCGCCATGCGCGCCGAACGCCCCCGCAATCACCGCCAGCGCGCCAGACAAACAGGCCAATATCGTCACGATCCGCATGCTACTCACCTTCCAAGCCAGTGCTGCACCCGGCCTCCTCGGCCACGGCATGTACCGCTGCCAAACTCACCGGATCGAGCAGCGCCAGCCGCCCGCCGAAAAAGATCTCGGTATCCCTGCCTTCTTCCTCGGGCGACGAGATCACCGCCACCAGATCGGTCCGGCCAGGGCGTACGAAGCGGATCACCATGTCCGCACCCAGCCCGTCGCGCATTTCCTTGGATGCCCGCGCGCGCTTCAGCACGGCGATCAGCCGTTCGATCTGGCTGCGGTTCAGATCGCACATCTTCGCCTCGCGCAGCGTGACGTCCTCGCCTTCGCGTTGCTTGAAAACGCCGGGTTCGCTCTCGACCGGATCTTCGTCGATGAGCTCGTCCAGTTCGATCCGCCCGGAAACCACATCCGCGGCCTTGATATAGTCGAACACCGAAGCGCGCGGCGCAGTTTGCGCGGCGACGCCCGGCGCGACCATAAGGCCCGTCAGGCAAGCCAGGATCGCCGGCCCGCGCATCACGTGCCCTCCACCCTTCTTATGCTGCCCACGCAACCGCTGCGCCGGACAATGTCCTGCACGATCGTCAGGTCAGCGGGGGCGATCCACGACACCTTGCCGTTGAACTGGATCCGTACCGGCTCGCGCCCCGGCGCCCGCATCGGAATACCGGCACTGAACCCGCCATCGCGCGCGTTCAGCGAGATCAGCAAATCGACCCGAACCGGCCGGTCTTCGTAGGAAGACCCGACAAAGGGTCCGCTCTCACCTTCGGCAGGATCGGGCAGTGGCACGGCCCGCCGCAGCGCCGTCACCAGCGCGCCGCGATCCCGCTTGCCCGGCCTGCAAACCGGCGTCTCGACAACAGTTACCCCTGTTGCACCGGGTACCAGCGATCCGGGCTCGATCATGTTCGGTCGGATATAGCGCATCGAGACCGATGTGACCCCATGCGTATCCCCCGGCGCCGCGCAACCCGTCAGCGCCGCGAGCATCACCAACACTGCACGCTTCACCACCAGCCCATCTCCCGCAGAAATGCCGGCCCCGCATCCACCACCATCGCCAGCCCCACTACCAGCGACGCGATGCTCATCACCAGCACCGCACCCGCCAGCATGTCCTTGGCGATGCCGATCGCGGGATGGATACCCGGATGCAGCAGGTCCACCGCCGCCTCGACTGCCGAATTGACCAGTTCCAGCGCCAGCACCAGCGCGCAGCAAAGGGCGATCAATGCCCACCAGACCGGCGCAGGCTGCAGCATCAGCAATGCCGCGAAAGCCAGCCCCGCCATCGCCACCTGTGCCCGGAAACTGCGCTCGCCCGCCCATGCCGCGCGCCACCCCGCCAGCGCAAAGCCGACACGCGCGGTAAAGGAGCGGTTCTTCACCCCGTCTTCTCGATATCGTCGATCAGCGCCGCGGCCAGCGCTTCCTGGCTGAACATCGTTTCGCGCGCGGCGCGCAGATCGCCGGTATCGCGCTGGATCTTCAGCCGTGCCGAATCCCGGCGGCGATACTCCGCCTCGGTCTTCTCGATCTCCATATGATCGACGCCCACCGCTTCCATCGCCTTGCGCGCCATCGCGATCGCGCTTTCCAGCATCTCGCGCACGATGCCCGCCACCGGCGCACCCTTCAGCTTGATCACGCTGCGCCGGTCATAGGCGCGCACGAAGATGCTGGCCTTGGGGAAGGCATGGTGGATCGCCTCGATCGCATCGGTATCCAGCTTGTCGCCGTCCTGACAGAACAGGATCAGTTCGGCATCGCCCGCACCCGCCTGCCGCAACAGGTCGATCCGCGTGCCATCGCCATAATAGACCTTCGATCCGAAATCGCCGGCTACGTCGATCATCTCGACATCGGTATCGATCAGCGTGACGGGAATGCCCTGACCCAGCAGCATCTGCGCCACCGTCTGCCCGAAGCGGCCATAGCCGACCACGATGGCGTTACTGCCGTCATGCTGCGGCCCCTCGCGCTCGCCGCCATCCGGCTCGGCATCGACGCGCAGATTCTGGGTCAGCATCATCAGGAACGGCGTGGTCGCCATCGACAGGGTGACGATGGCACCGAACAGGCTCGCCGCTTCGCCCGTCACGAGATAGGCCGCCTGCGCCTGAGCGAAGAGGACGAAGCCGAACTCGCCGCCCTGGCTCAGCAACAGGCCCAGCGCGAACGCCTGTCGCCACGGCATGCGGAACAACATGCCGATGCCCATGATGATCGCCGTCTTCGCCGCGATCAGCGCGACCGCCATGCCCGCCACGAAAAAGGGCCGGTCCGCGATCGCCTGCAGGTTCAGCGTCATGCCCACTGCCAGGAAGAACAGCCCGAGCAGGATCGAGCGGAACGGCTCGACATCGGCCTCCAGTTCGTGCCGGTAGGGGCTGTCGGCAAGCATCACGCCCGCGACGAACGCCCCCAAAGCCGCGGATACACCCAGCCACTCCATCAGCGCCGAGGCGGCGATCACGGTGAACAGGCCCGCGAACACGAACATCTCGCGTTCGCCGAGATTGCCGATCAGCCGGAACAGCGGGCGCAGCAGATATCGGCCGGCAAGGATCAGTCCCAACACCGCCGCCAGCGTGTACAGCCCCAGCAGCCAGCCCGGCGTCCCGCCCGCGTCTGCCGGATTGCGGCTCATCGCCGCGATGATCGTGATCAGCGGGATCAGCGACAGATCCTGGAACAGCAGGATCGCGAACGCGCGCTCGCCGAACGGCGTCCGCATGCGCCCTGCCGATTGCAGCATCGGCAGCACCTGAGCGGTGGACGACAGCGCCAGCGGCAGGCCCAGCGCGAAAGCCGCCTCGACCGAGAAGCTTGTCCCCAGCAGCACGATGCCGGAAATCGCCAGCCCGCACAGCACGACCTGCAACAGGCCGAGGCCGAAGATATCCTTGCGCAGCCGCCACAAGCGGCTCGGGCTCAGCTCAAGGCCGACCAGGAACAGCAGCAGCGCGATGCCCAGTTCGGCGATGCCCATCTTGCCCTCGGCATCGCTGACCAGCCCGAGCACATGCGGCCCCACCAGCGCGCCCGCGACCAGGAAGCCCAGCGTGGCGCCCAGCCCCAGCCGGCGGAAAATCAGCACGAACACCAGCGCAAAGCCGAGCAGCGGCACGCCGTCCCTCAGCAGCGAGATCCCCCCATGGTCTTCCATCAGGCCGCTTTCCCCCGCACTGCCAGTTCCACTGCTTCGCTGATCGCCTCGAACGCCAGCCGGATCGAAGGATGCCGCGCCCGATGCGGCAATGCCGGCTCGAACAGCTGCAATCCCGGCCAGTCCGGCGGTGTATCTCGCTCGCCCGCCAGCCACGCGGTCAATTGATCCCGCGCCTCGGCCAGATCCACCGCATTCTTGCCGCACGCCTCAGCCGCCATCAGCGCCGCGGACGCCTGCCCCAATGCGCAGGCCCGCACCAACATCCCGATCTCCGTCACCCGACCCTCGGCGTCGAGGTCCACGTCGACGGTGACCCGGCTCCCGCACACCGGCGATCGCTTCTCGACCGTGGCCATGGCCCCCTCGATCCGCGCCTGAAACGGGATCGACGCGGCAAGGCGCAGGATTTCGGCGTTGTAGAGGGGCGCGCTCATTGTCCCCGATGTAGGCGAGCGATGCGCGAAGGGCGAGAGGGCTTGATGCCGCGGATTTGCCGAGGAGGCCGTTTCGCGCCCGAAATCAGCCCGAATCATCGCTCGCGCACCATGTTCCGGACACGAATGCGGCTCAGGAACCCGATCGGCTTGCAAGGCCCGACGCGAAAGGAAGAATATGCGCGGCACGATCCTGGCAATGGCCGGACTGCTTCTCTCAACCTCGGCAATGGCACAGAGCGGACCGCCCGGGGGCGGTGGATCCGGTGGCCGCGGCGGACCGCCCGGCGGCGCACCGGGCATGGGCGCCGGGCCGAATGCACCGCGTCCGATGAAGCCGATCGCGCGCGACCGGTTCGACCGGGCCGTGACTGCCATGTTCCGCTCCGCCGACACCAATCGCGACGGCTTCGTCACGATCGAGGAAGTGCGCACGATCCTCGATGCCCGGCGCGACACGCTGATCCGCGCCCGGTTCGACCGGATCGATGTCAACAAAAGCGGCAGCATCGAAGCCGACGAGTTCTTCGCCTGGCAACGCGGGTTCGGTTCGGGTGTCCTGTCCGAAGCGCGGGCATCCGGCATCGACAAGCCACTGCCCGACTGCATCCAGCCCCGCTTTGATGACGACCGGGAGGACCTCATCCTCGCGCGGCTGGTCGAACCGCTGAGCGTGACGATGATCGCCAATGCCAACACCGATTTCGATATCGGGGTCTCGCTCGAGGAACTGCTCGCCTATGAGCGCAGGCATTTCGATGAAGCGGATGCCGACAAGGACGGCGCGCTGTCGATGGAGGAACTGCGCGGTCCCGAAGGGCCCGGCCGCCGTGGCCCCGGCCCCGGTAACGGCCAGCCTCCGGCGCCAATGCCCCAACGCGAAGGCTGTTTCGTACCCGGCACCGCGCCGAGATAGGCGCGGTTCACCCTATGGAAGGCGTGGAGATCGTGCCGGCGGCCTAGTCGCCTTCGTGCACATTCTCCACGTCGCCCACGCCATTCTCCGGCTCGCCGCCGAACACCGGCTCGCCCTTGCGGCGCTTGTCGACAAAGTCCGCGACGAACGCGCTGGTCGCGTCGAGCAGCGGATAGGTGGTGGACTGGGTGATCCACTCCGGCCGCTTGGCCGGGCCGCCGCGCACGGTATCGACCACCAGTACCAGTAGCAGGAAGGCGATGCTCACCAGCACCAGCCCCTTCAGCGCGCCGAAGCCCAGCCCGAGTGCACGGTCGACCGGCCCAAGGAAGCTCTGCCGCGTCCGCCCGCCGACCGCATTGGCGACCATCCGCCCGCCGAAATAGGTCACGCCCGCAAGGATCGCGAACGACAGCACCGCCGCACCCTGCGCCGTGCCGACCGGGCCGGACAGCGCCTCGGCCAGCGGCGTGTGCAGGAACTTCAGCGCCAGCACGATCACCAGCCACACGGCCAGCGCCAGTATCTCGGTCACGAAACCGCGAATGAAGCCCAATATGGCTGCCGCACCGATCGCGATCAGCACGATGATGTCGAGTCCGCTGAATGCCATTGTCGAATCCCTCCGCCCCACGGCGACGATATAGGTTAACGCGCCCTCGCGAAACTCAGATGTGGCGGGTCAGCCGCAGCGCCCAGCGGTCATATCCAAGCGCCTCGACCCGCTTCAGGATCGCTTCCATCGCCGCCGGCTCGGGCTTGGCATCGCGCGCCAGCACCCACAGATAGCGCCCGCTCGGCTCGCCCACGATCGACCATTCATACTCGTCGCCATGGTCGAGGATCCAGTAATCGCCGGTGTACAAAGGCCCGAAGAACGAGACCTTTAGCTTCGCGTTGGTCTCCTCGTCGGCGACGATCGCGCGGCCCTCGACGAAACTATGCTCGCCCTTCGGTCCGCCCTGCCGACCGCCATTGGTGATCGCGATCCGCCCGTCCTCGCGCAGCTCATATTCGGCGGTAACCGCGTCGAGGCCCTTTTCGTAGCGGTTCTCATGCCGTGCCAATTCGAACCATTTGCCGAGATAGCGTTCCAGCTCGACCGGCTTGGCCGGCTCGGGCACCTTGGGATTGATCACCGGCGGCCGCGTCGCGCGCGAATAGATCAGCGCGCCGCCGATTGCGGCTGCCGCGACACCGGCGGCGATGCTGAGGGCTGTACGTTGCTTCATGGCGCTACTTTGCGATGGCGCGGCGGGAATTGGTAGCCCCTGCGGCAGCCTCTACGGGCATCATCGCCCCAGCAGGTGATCCACGAAGCTCCCCAGATCCTTGAACCCCGACAGCGCCAGCGATCCCTTCTCCTTGGTCATCGCCGCCGGCGCCAGCGCACGCCCAAAGCCCAGCTTTGCCGCTTCCCGGCACCGCAGCGATCCATGCGCCACCGGGCGGATCTCGCCCGACAGCGCGATCTCGCCAAAGGCCACCGCGTCGCTCGCCAGTGGCCGCTCGCTCAGCGCCGACACCAGAGCGGCCGCCACCGCCAGATCGGCCGCCGGGTCCTGCACGCGATAGCCGCCCGCGATGTTCAGATACACTTCGCAGGCCGAGAAGCTGAGCCCGCACCGCGCCTCCAGCACCGCCAGGATCATCGACAGGCGCGCGCTGTCCCAGCCCACCACCGCACGCCGCGGCGTCGCACCCGAAGCCAGCCGCACCGTCAGCGCCTGCACCTCGACCAGCACCGGCCGCGTCCCCTCAAGCGCGGGGAACACGATCGTGCCCGTCACGCTCTCGTCGCGACTGGTCAGGAACAGCGACGAAGGGTTGGAGACTTCCGAAAGCCCCTCGCTCTCCATCGCAAACACGCCGATCTCGTCGGTCCCGCCGAAGCGGTTCTTCACCGCGCGCAGGATGCGATACAGGTGGCTGCGCTCGCCCTCGAACGCCAGCACCGTATCGACCATATGCTCCATCACCCGCGGCCCGGCGATGCTGCCGTCCTTGGTGACATGGCCCACCAGCACCACCGCCGTCCCGCGTTCCTTGGCAAAGCGGATCAGTTCGCCCGCCGCAGCCCGCACCTGGCTGACCGTGCCCGCAGCACCTTCGATCAGGTCGGAATGCATCGTCTGGATCGAGTCGATGATCAGCAGCGCGGGCGGTTCGCCCTGACCCATCGTGGTCAGGATATCGCGCACCGACGTCGCCGCCGCCAGCAGCACCGGCGCCTGCCCGAGGCCCAGCCGCCGCGCGCGCAGCCGCACCTGATCCGCCGCTTCCTCGCCTGAGACATAGGCGACTTTCAGCCCGCGCATCGCCACCTTCGCCGCCGCCTGAAGCAGCAGGGTCGATTTCCCGATTCCCGGATCGCCGCCGATCAGCGTCGCCGAGCCTTCCACGAACCCGCCCCCCAGCGCCCGGTCCAGCTCGGCAATGCCCGTCGACATCCGCTCGGGCAGCGCCACATCGGCATCCAGCCCGGAAAGCAGGATCGCCCGCCCGCCCGATTGCAGGTTATGCTTGGCCGAGAAGGGCGTGACGTTCCCGCCCGCATCCTCGACCAGCGAGTTCCAGTCCCCGCAATCGGCGCACTGCCCCGCCCATTGCGAGGTGACCGACCCGCAGGCCTGACAGACATAACGTTTCCGGGGCTTTGCCATGCGCGCACCGTAACGATGGAACAATCAGGGAACAAGTCCTCCCTTGGCCTCCCCCCAAAACTATGTCACCCAGCCTTCAGCGCAGCGCAGGATCTGGCCACGATGCACACCGCCGCACAGGAAGCCGAACTGATCGATCGCATCTACGAATGCGCCGTCGTCCCCGAACTGTGGCCGCAGGTGCTCGACGATGTCGCGAAGATGACCGACAGCCGCGGCGGCCTGCTCTTCTCCGCGCGCAAGTCGCTCTACTGGACAGCATCGGAAACCGTGCGCGACGTCTTCGCCGAATATGTCAGCGACGGCTGGTTCACTCGTTGCAGCCGCCGGGTCTGCCTCTACAGCCGCAGCGAGCCGTCCTTCTTCGTCGAACAGGATTTCTGGACCGAGGAGGAACTGGCGGCCAATCCGATCTATCGCGATTTCTTCCGCCCGCGCGGGCTTGGCTGGTCGGCCGGCACCGGCCTGTCGGTTCCCACCGGCGACAATATCGTGTTCAGCGTCGAGCGCGAATATGGCGGGGGCCCGATCCAGCCCGAACAGGTCGCCTGGCTCAATTCGCTGCGCCCGCATCTCGCCCGCAGCGCTTTCGTCACCGCGCGCCTGCGCCTGCAACGCGCCCAGGGCGCCAGCGAGGCGCTCACCGCGCTTCAGCTTCCCGCCCTGCTGCTCGATAGCGCAGGCACGGTGATCGAGGCCAATCCGATGATCGACGATCTGCGCGATCTGCTCATCCATGGCGCCAACGGACGGCTTTTGCTGGCCGACAAGCGCGCCAACGACATGCTGCACGGCGCGCTCGCCGCAATCGACGATGCGCCGGAGATCGCCACCAATTCCTTCCCGGTCCGCGACAAGCACGGCAAGGCGGTGCTGGTCGCGCACATGATCCCGATCAAGCGATCCGCGCACGACATTCTCGGCACGAGCTATGCGTTGCTGATGCTCACCCCAGTCGCGGCCGAACGCCGCCCCTCGACCGATCTGGTCAAGTCGCTGTTCGATCTCACTCCGTCCGAAGCGCGCATCGCCGACGGGCTGGTGGTCGGCAAGACGCTGGAGGAGATCGCCGAGGCGGGCGATGTCGCCCTGTCCACCGTCCGCTCCCAGCTTCGCCGCGTACTGGAAAAGACCGGTTGCACCCGTCAGGCCGAAGTCGCCGCGTTGCTCGCGAACCTCGCCATCGGCCCCGGCGGACAGGCCTGAGCGCTATTTCCCCAGCCGACGGTCGAAGAACCGCACCACCACGTCATACACCTCCCGCGATTCCGGCAGATCGGGGTTCATGTGGAAGGCGTGCGGCAGCCCTTCCCACACATGCAGATCGGCATCCACGCCCTGCGCCACCAGCCGCGAATGGGTATACACGGTCGAACTCAGCGCGAAATCGCGCGTGCTGGTGACCAGCAGGGTCGGCGGAAACTTCGCCAGCACCGCCAGCGACCGCGCCGGAAAGGCCAGCGGATCGTCGGCCGAGACACCGGTGAAATAGGGGTTCACTGCCATGGTGTGCTGCGAGGTATCGTAGACGAAGCGCGAGGAATCGCCTTCGGTCCAATAGACCCCGCCTTCGCACAGCATCCCGATCGCGCCGGGCAGCGGCAGCTTCTCCTTCAGGAACCAGGCGACGCTCTGCGCGGTCAGCAGTCCGCCCGCCGAGCAGCCATAGATGCCGATGTTGCGCGGGTCGTAGCTCTTCAGCAGTTCGCGATAGACCGCCGTCACATCCTCGCTGGCGGCAGGAAAGGTAAAGTCCGGGCCCTGCCGATAGTCGATGCTGATCACCCGGATCCGTCCGGTCGCTGCGATGGGAAAGGACTCGATCCGGCTCAGCGTCCGCGCACCGCCCATGAATGCCCCGCCATGGACGTTGATCAGGACGCGGCGGCGATTGGCGGGTGCGATGCCGCTGTTCGGCACCACATCCTCGACGCGTACCCCGCCGATCGTCCGTTCGGTGATCGTCACGTCGAACTGCTGGCGCAGCTTCGCATAGCCGGGTGAGCCGTAGAAAGCCTCGGCCTCGCAAGTGCGGATCGCCGGAATGTCCGCCTTCGCCGCGCCGGCCATCGACGGGCACGACAGCGGCGTACCGGGTGGTGGCGGGGGCACGGGCGACGGGTTGCGCTGGCCGCGCAGCACCGCGCGCGTATCCGGGCTGAGCAATGCGGATTCCGGAAAGGCCGTCGCGGGTGCGTGCACCGTGCCATCGGCATCGACCGTCTGCGCCGCTGCCTCCATTGCAGCGAGCATCAGCAATCCCGCCAACAACCCGCGTATCTTGCCTGCGACAGACCCCATGCAACCTCTCCCCGCGATCGCCATGGCGACGACTCGTTCCACAAAATAAATATAGTTTTATATTTGAGACTCAATCCGGAATGATCGCATCGCACGACTCATCCCCCAAATGGGGGATGACCGCGTGCTCGCCGCGCCGCATTGCTCTCGCGTGAGGCGCTGGATCGGGGGGACCGGTCTGCTGCCCCAGAGACACAGGAGGATGTTATGCGTTTGCTTCTCGCTGCCGCCGCGCTTGCGCTGCCGATGTTTCCCGCCACCGCTGCCGCGCAGGAATGGATCCGCGTCGGCGGAAACGACCAGCTCTCGGCCTATGTCGATGCAACCTCGATCTTCCCTAGCAACGGCAAGACTGTCGCCACGACCTTTTCGGGCTATGCCAAGGCGCTGGGCGACACCCCGATCTGGTTCACCGCGGTGAAGATCGAATATAATTGCAAGGCGAACCAGTTCCGCACGCTCGAATATACCTATTACGACAAGGCCGGGAACTCGCTCGGCACCGAAGCCTCGTTCACGATCAACGAGACTCGCACCGTGACGCCGGGCAGCATCGACGAGACCTTCTTCAAATATGCCTGCACCAAGCAGGGCGGCGTGCCCGTACAGAATCCCTTCACCGACTCGCGCACGCGCCTGTCGAACTGAGGGGTGACGGCGGGCCGGCGGCGCGAACGCGTATCCGTTCTCGCGCCGCCGGCCCTTCCGCATTCGTCCGAAACTCGACACCGCTCGCGCGCGGGGCTATTCGCCCGGCGCAAATGAAGACCGAAGATCTCCGCGTTGCGCTGTTCAGCGGCAACTACAACTATGTCCGGGACGGCGCCAATCAGGCGCTGAACTTCCTTGTCGGCCACCTGCTCAACAAGGGCGTGAAGGTCCGCGTCTATTCGCCAACCACCGATACCCCGGCGTTCGAGCCGACCGGCGATCTCGTCAGCGTGCCTGCCCTGCCCATGCCAGGCGGCCGCGACGAATATCGCTTCGCTACGGGCATCAAGAAGGTGCTGCCCGATCTGGAGGCGTTCAACCCGAACCTCGTCCATGTCTCGGCACCCGAAATCCTCGGCCATCGCGCAGTCACCTGGGCGCGCAAGAAGGGCATCACTTCGGTGGCCTCGGTCCACACGCGGTTCGAGACCTATCCCCAATATTACGGGATCGGCTTCCTCACCCCGATGATGATCCGCGCGCTGACGCGTTTCTACAATCGCTTCGACGCGGTGCTCACTACCGGCCCGATGATGACCGAACTGATCCAGAGCTGGGGCGTCACCTCGCCGATCAGCATCTGGTCGCGCGGCGTGAACCATGACCGGTTCAATCCGGACATGCGCAGCCTCGAATGGCGCCGCTCGCTGGGCATCGCCGATGACGAGGTCGCGATCGGCTTTCTCGGCCGTCTGGTGCTGGAAAAGGGCCTCGACGTCTTCGCCGAGGTCATCAAGCGGCTCGAAGCGCGCGGCGTGAAGCATCGCGTGCTGGTGATCGGCCAGGGTCCCGCGCGCGACTGGTTCGCCGAACGCGTGCCGCAGGCGGCGTTCGCCGGCTTCCAGTCGGGCGACGATCTTGGCCGCGCCGTCGCCTCGATGGATATCTTCTTCAACCCTTCGGTGACCGAGAGCTTCGGCAACGTCACGCTCGAGGCGATGGCCGCGGGGGTCGCGGTGGTCGCGGCCTACGCAACCGGCCCGGTCGGGCTGGTCGAGGACGGCGTCAACGGGATCCTGTGCGATCCCAAGGACATGGAAGCCTATACCGACGCGATCGCCCGCTTCGCCACCGATCACGCGTTCCGCAAGGCCGCCGGTGCCGCAGGCCACGCAATCGGCCAGCGCTACGAGTGGGACCGCATCAACCAGGCCGCGCTGGACACCTATCTCGAAGCGATGGAACGCCGGGGGCTGTAACCCCCAGGCACTACTTCCAATCGAACGCCAGTGGCGCCTCGCGGAACGCGAACCGGTCGAGATGGCGCGCCACCGCGCCCTTCAGCCCGTCGAGCTGCGCATCGCTGGTCGCGTCGATCCGTACGTCCAGTCCGCCCTCGACCGCGTCGAAGGTCACCAGCGCGTCACCCGGATGATCCGCGCCGCGCGCGTCCTTCGGGAACACCACCGTGCCATGTTCGGGCGTGAACTCGACCTGTAGATTGTGCTGCCAGTGCTTGCACAGTTGCTGGAGATATTTGCTCCCGCTCGCGGTCGGGACGCGGGCGGTGCTGCTGAGAGTGGCGTTGATCATGATGGTGGCTTCCGAAATTGTCACGGGCGGGATCGGCGGGGCTACGGGATCGAGACCCAGCCGCTTGCGCAGGATATGGAGAGACGGCATGCGGTTTAAAGCCGTTCGATCTTCTGGACGGCCTCGTCGATGATCTCGGCGACGCGGTGCAGCGTATCGGGATCGATATCGTCGCGGGTCAGCCGGTCCTGCAGCGCGCTGCGCAGATTGCCCATCGCGCGCCGCACCGGGCCGCCGCTGGTGCGCTCGCTCACCGAACCCAGTTCGGCCAGCCGCGCGATCAGCGCCTTCACGAGTTCATCCTGCTCGGCGAGGTTCGCAGTGCCGGCTTCGGTGACCGCAAACTGCTTCTTCGCGCCTTCCGCCTTCTGCTCCTCGATCAGGCCCATATCCACCAGCATGGTGAGCGTCGGATAGACCACGCCCGGGCTGGGCGCATAGGCGCCGCCGCTCAGCGCCTCGATCTCGCGGATCAGGTCGTATCCGTGGCGCGGGCTGTCGGCGATCAGCTTGAGCAGCAGCAGCCGCAGCTCGCTCCCGTCGAACATCCGCCGGCGGCCGCCACCGCCACCGCGGCCCCGGCCGCCTTCGAAGCCGGGATG
>NZ_JARNTV010000130.1 GCF_029433115.1 Sphingomonas sp. AOB5
GCGCTCGTTGGCCGGACGCGCTTCGAACTGGGCGGGGCGCTTGCGCGGCGGCTGGCCGCGGCCGGCACCCTGACGCTGACCCTGCATCGCGCGGCCGTTGCGGCCATTCGCCTCGTCGCGGCTCATCACCATCGGCGAGCGGGTCGACTTGATCTTGTTCGACTCGTTGATGAAATCCTCGGGCAGCGAAACCACGTCGATCTTCTGACGGGTCAGCTTTTCGATATCCTTCAGATAGGCCTTCTCGTCCGGCGCGCAGAAGCTGACCGCGATGCCGTCGGCGCCGGCGCGCGCGGTGCGGCCGATGCGGTGGACATATTGTTCCGGCACGTTGGGCAGTTCGAAGTTGAACACATGGCTGACGCCCGAGACGTCGATGCCGCGCGCGGCGATATCGGTGGCGATCAGAATCTTGACCTTGCCCGACTTGAACTCGCCCAGCGCGCGCTCACGCTGCGGCTGCGACTTGTTGCCGTGGATCGCGTTCGACGCGACGCCATTGCCCGCGAGCAGCTTCACCACGCGGTCCGCGCCATGCTTGGTGCGGGTGAAGATCAGCGCGCGATCGATCGCGGGATCGCGCAGCGCGATGGTGAGCAGCGCCTGCTTCTCCATCTGCTGAACGAAGGTAACCGACTGGGTGACGCGCTCGGCAGTGGTGGCGACGGGGGTCACCTTCACTTCGACCGGATCGCTCTTGAGGAACTGGCCGGCGAGATCGCGGATCGTCTTGGGCATGGTGGCCGAGAAGAACAGCGACTGGCGCTTCGACGGCAGATCGCGGACGATGCGCTTCAGCGCGTGGATGAAGCCCAGGTCCATCATCTGATCGGCTTCGTCGAGCACGAAGATCTCGATGCCGAGCAGGATCAGGTAATGCTGGTCCATCAGGTCGACGAGGCGGCCGGGGGTGGCGACGAGGACATCGACGCCGCGAGCCAGATCGACCTTGTTCTTGTGGACCGAGGTACCGCCGAACACGGTCGCGACGCTCAGGCCGGTGCCCTTGGAATAGTTGCGCGCGCTCTCGGCGATCTGTGCCGCGAGTTCACGCGTCGGCGCGAGGACCAGCATGCGGCAGCCGCGCGGCTGCGGGCGCTGCTTGCTGGCGACCAGCCGGTCGATCGAGGGGAGCATGAAGGCGGCGGTCTTGCCGGTGCCGGTCTGGGCGATGCCCAGCAGGTCGCGGCCCTCGATCAGCGAGGGGATGGCCTGCGCCTGGATCGGGGTGGCGGTGGAATAGCCCTTGGCGGCAAGCGCCGCGAGCACGGTCTGCGAAAGACCGAGGTCGGAAAATTGCATTGGAAACCTTACGTAAGTCGGCCGGCGCGCTACGGAATCGTGGCGCGAAGGCGGGGTCAAAAAATGACGCCCCGCGTGATATGGGAAGCCGGAAATGGGACCGAGGCAGAGCCTGGACGCGCCCTGTGGGTGTCGTCCGATCACGCTGCATGATGCCTCGATGGTGGCGCATATGGCCGTAATGCTGTCCTAAGTCAAGGTTCTGGGCCTGCCGCTCTGCAGATCACGCCAAATCGGCATCGATCGCCGGGCCTGCGGCGAGAATCCATTAACTGATCCAGATTAAGCCGCCCCCGTAACCAAGGGGACGAAAATGCTCGTTGCGCGGCTCGAAGTGTTGGGGTCCACCGATCGGCGCGGCGCCATCCGTTACGAGGTGGACAGCGGCAGCACCCTGCGCGGGCTGGACGGGGAGCCGTTCGATGTGATCGTCACCGATTTCTCGCGCACCGGCTTCGCATTTGTCGGCGAGGTGGACCTGCCGATCGGCACGGTGGTGTCGGTGGGCCTTTCCGGCGCGGGTGCACGGGGCGGGCGGATCGTCTGGTGCGGCGAGAATTGCTATGGCTGCGAGTTCCTCGAGCCGCTTCCCGAAGTGCTGATGGCGCAGGCGTTTCGCGGGCAGAAGCACCGGATCGCCGAGCTGGAAGCCGAACTGGCGCGGCGCGATCTTGATCGTGCCGACCCCGAACCTCCGGTGCCGCCTGCACCGCCATCAGGGCGCGGGCGGCTGTTCCGCCTGATCCGCAGGCGGCGGCGCTAGGGGGCGGGTTCGACCGTCAGCGCAGCGGCCATCGCCT
>NZ_JARNTV010000131.1 GCF_029433115.1 Sphingomonas sp. AOB5
GGCGCGCATCGCCGGATTGGGCGGCGGATCGGCCACGCTGTCGTCGCCGAGCGTAGATGGCGCCAGCGGACGCGGTGGACGCGCCTCCTCCGGCGCCGGGCGCGAGACCCAGTCCGGCAGTGGCGCGGCCACGAGAATTTCGGCGGCGACATCCGGTTTCGCAGCAACCGGCACGGCGGGGTTCAACCCGCTAAACACACGTTCGGCCGGTGCCTCCCCGCCTTCGATTCCCAATGCATCGAACGCCTGCACCGAGGCCGCATACCAGCTGCTGGCCGGCGCCTCGCCCTTGGCCATCGGCCCCAGCGCACCCGCGATCACCAGCCGCTCCTCGGCGCGCGTCGCCGCGACGTAGAACAGCCGCCAATGCTCTTGCTGCTCGCGCGCATCGGTCGCGTCGAGCAGATCCTGCAGCGCCCCGCCCCGCTCCTCGGCACGAGGGCGGAAGATCGGGAAGGCCTCGCCCTCATGCCCCTCGGGCTGCCAGTTGAGGAAATCGCGCGGGCTTTTGGTCGGATCCGCGGTCGCGTCCGCCAGGATCACCAAGGGCGCCTGAAGTCCCTTGGCGCCATGCGCGGTCATAACCCGCACCGCGCCCTGCGGCTGGGCGGCGTCGCGCACGATCTCCACATCGCCGCGATCGAACCAGTCGAGGAAGCGCTGCAGCGAAGGCGTCGCGACATTCTCGAAATTCAGCGCGGCGTTGAGCAGCTCGTCGATGGGATCGCGGGCTTCCTCGCCCAGCCGCTTGAGCAGCTTGCGCCGCCCCTGCATCGGCCCGGACAGCATCTCCTCGAGGAAGCGATAGGGCGTGGCGATATCTGCGCGGCGGAGGATTTCGTGCAGCGGCGCCAGCCGTTCGTCGCTCTGCGTCGCACGCAGGTGCCGCCACAGCCCGCCACGCTCGCGCACCGCCGCCGCCATCAGCTCGTCCTGCGTCCAGCCGATCAGCGGCGACACCAGCAGCGACGCGAGCGACAGATCGTCCTCGGGCTGCAGCGCAAAGCGGATCGCGGCGAGCAGGTCCTGAACGGCAAGCGGCGCGTTCAGCCGCAGCCGGTCGACGCCCGCCACCGGCACGCCCTCCGCATAGAGCCGCGCGACGATCAGCGAAGCGAGGTCGCCGCGCCGCTTGACCAGGATCATCACATCCTCGGGCCGCAACTTGCGCCCCTTGCTCTCCAGCTCCAGCGTGCCGACCCATGACTTGATCGCCCGCGCGATCTGCTTGGCCAACGCGCGGGTGGCGTCGTCTACCCAGCCTTCCTCGCCCTCGTCCGCGCCGCCTTCCAGCGTCACCGGCCAGAGGGTGACGGTACCGGGTCCCTTCACTTCGCTGGCATGCGCTTCCAGATCGCTGACATCGCCCATGCCCGGTTCGGGCAGCACGGCGATGGCTGCGTCCACGAACTGCAGCACCGGCTCGGTCGAGCGGAAGCTGTGGGTCAGCGACAGCGTCTCCAGCGGCTGCGTCTCGACCTCGTAATCCGGCTTCACCTGCGACTTTTCGAGGAAGCGGCGATGCGCCCAGCGATAGAAGATCGGATCGGTGCCCTGAAAGCCGAAGATCGCCTGCTTGTAATCGCCCACCGCGAACAGCGTCCGCCAGCCCTCGGGCCGGGTGCCGCTGCCCGAGAAGAACTCCTCGATCACTGCATCGACGATCGCCCATTGCCGCAAATTGGTGTCCTGCGCTTCGTCCACCAGCACATGCTCGGTCACCTGATCCAGCTTGAAGCGAACCCATTCGCCCATGTCCGGCTGGCCCAGCAGCTCGACCGTGCGGCGGATCAGATCGTCGAAATCGACCGCGCCCACGCGGCGCTTCGCGGCGGCATAGGCGCGTGCATATTCGCGGCCCGCCTCAAGCCCGCGCGCCAGCACATCGGCATAGCCCGCCTGCGCGCGCATCGTCAGCAGATCGGCAGAGGCCCCGCCCAGATCCATCGCCAGCGTCTCGTAATCGGGATCGGCGTCGCTCAGCTTGGCCGAGACCTTGCGCGGCTCGCCCTTCTGGGTGCGGAACACGGCGTGCAGATCGCCCAGCGTCGCGGCGCGCCGGTCCGCGCCCGCTTCCAGCCACGCCGA
>NZ_JARNTV010000132.1 GCF_029433115.1 Sphingomonas sp. AOB5
CGAAGCGGTGGCCGCCACGCAGCGCCGCGAGACGGTGAACAATGTTTCCGGGATCGCCGCGCCGCGCGCATCGGCATCCGCAAAGGCGCGTGACCTTTCGCCACCGCCGCCCACGCCGCTGGGGCAAAGCCATTCGCGCCGCACGCGCGCCCGGTCTACGGGTAGCGCCGGCAAACGGGATTCGGGCTCATGAAGATGAAGGCGCGCGAGGCGCTCGACCAATATTACGAGAAGGCCGAGAGCTGGGGCGTCGACCAGCAGGAGACGGTGCGCGGATCGCGCCGGATCGCCTGGATCGTGGCTGCCGTGTTCGGCCTGATCGCGGTGCTGGAGGCGTTTGCGCTGTACAGCCTCGTCCCCCTCAAGACGGTCGAGCCGCTGACGCTGCTGGTCGACAAGCAGACCGGCTATGTTCAGGCGCTGAAGCCGCTGGAACCGGCGCAGATCGCGGGCAACACCGCGCTGACCCAGAGCTTCCTGGTGCAATATGTGATCGCCCGCGAAGGCTTCGACATCAACGCGGTGCAGACCAATTACACCAAGGTCGCTTTATGGTCCGAAGGGACCGCCCGGGCGCAATATGTCTCGGGCATGCAGGCATCGAACCCGGAGAGTCCGTTGGCAAGGCTGCCGCGCACGACGGTGCTGGAGACGCGGGTGAAGAGCGTCAGCCCGATGCCGAACAGCAGCGCGATGGTGCGGTTCGAGACGGTTCGCCGCGATGCAGGCGGCCAGGTGTCGGCGGTTCAGGCGTGGGTCGCGGTGATCAAGTATCGCTATTCGGGCGAGCCGATGCGGATCGAGGATCGCTATGTGAACCCGCTCGGTTTCCTGGTGACCAGCTATCAGCGCAATGCGGAGGCGCTTCCCGCCTCGCAGCCCGCACAGCCGGGCGCTGCCGCCGAAGCGCCTGCGGGCGACGAGACCGCGCCGGGCATCGTCATCCCGCAGGGCGCGCAGCCCACGCCGCGCCCGCGCTTCGTTCCCCCGCCGGATCAGCCCAATTACGATCCCAACCCGCAATGAGGATCGTCATCGCCCTTCTCGCGGCAATGATGCTGCCCTTGCCCGCTGCCGCGCAGGTCGCGCCCCAGCCGGGGACGGGCGACCCGCGCGTCCAGTCGATCGAGTATAACGAGCAGCAGGTGGTGCTAATCCAAGCCGCGCCGGGTTATCAGGTGACGGTGATGTTCGCGCCCGACGAGCGGATCGAGAATGTCGCGCTGGGCGACAGCGGCGCATGGCAGGCGACCCCCAACAAGCGCGGCGATCACCTGTTCGTGAAGCCGGTTCAGGGTGGCGTTTCGACGAACATGACGGTGCTGACCGATTCGCGCATCTACGCCTTCGAACTGCGCCCGCTCTACGGCCCGCAGAGCGACATGGCCTATACGGTGCGCTTCCGGTACCCGGGCACCGCGTCCGCCACGCCCGACAGCGAGGCCACGGCAAGCGAAGTGCGGGGACGCTATCGGCTGACCGGCGACAGCGCGATCCGGCCGAGCGGCATCGATGACGATGGCGCGAAGACCTATATCGAATGGCCCACCGACGCGACGCTGCCCGCGGTCTATGCGGTCGACGCCAAGGGCAACGAGGCGCTGGTCAACGGCAATATGCGCGACGGAATCTATGTGATCGACAGCGTGGTGACGCGGCTCGTGTTCCGGCTCGACCGGCAGATCGCGCGCGCCGTTCGGGTGGAGACGCGCTGATGGCGAGCATGGCACCCACCGGCGGCGATCCGCGCGTCACCCCGCCTTCGGGCGACGAACAGAGTGTGGCTCCGCAAGTCGCGCTGCCGCGAGGCGGCCCCTCATGGATCGTCATCGCGATCGGCATGGCGATCCTGGGCGTGATCCTGTTCAGCGTGCTCGACTCGCGCCGCCGCTCGCTCGAAGCGCCTGCGGTGAAGCTGGGCGCGAGCGACCGTCCGGGTGCGACGACCGCTGCCGTCCCGCCTGCGCTCTATGTGCCGCCGGCACCGGTGCCCGTGCCGGTGGTCGTCCAGCCCGCACCGCAGCAACTGC
>NZ_JARNTV010000133.1 GCF_029433115.1 Sphingomonas sp. AOB5
CCACTCAGCACGATAGTAACCTATGGGTGGCCGGGTGGGGGAGCGGGCCGGTGCCGCCTCGATTCAGCAAAGCTGGATCGACCCAAACAACTCTACCGATTTTGACGGCGGTCAAAGCGCGCCGCCTTGCGCGGGCGCAGGTCAGGTCATCCTTCAACGGAGTGACCACAATGTTCGCCGACAACTATGCCTTCCTCTACCTCGCCTTCGCCGAAGCCGCTGCGTTCATCGCCGTGGTGAGCTTCGTCAGCATCGAGGACGCCCTGCGCCGCCGCGTGTGATCAGGCGGGGTGCCGTTCGAGCAGGATATCGCGCACCGCGATCAGCCTGCCCTGCTCGCGGCCCAGCCGGACGATCCCGTTGCCGCCGCGATCCTCGCGTTCCGCGCGATACTTGGCGTCGACCAGCATCTCGCCCTCGAACACGATATCGTCGATCCAGTAGGCGCGGCGCCCCGGCTCGAGCACGGTCAGATGGACATGCGCGGGCAACGTCCGGTCTGGATAGGGCGCGGGCTTGATCGTCTCGAACCGGTAGCGCCCGTCCGCCCCGGTCTTCACCCAGCCGCGCAGCCGGCCATGGCGGCGGCTCCACTCGGTCTCTGGCGTGCCGTTGGCGTACAGCCCCTCGGCATTGGTGTGATAGGCATAGATCACCACGCCCGGCGCCGGCTTGCCGTCCAGCCCGATCACCGTGCCCGCCAGAATCAGCGGCTCACCCGGTTCCCCCGGCGGCGCGATCCTTGCGGATGCCGCAGTCACCGTGCGTTCGAGGGCGCCTTCGCAACCCTCGCAGTCATACAGGTCGGCGCGTACGTCGCGCGGCGGCGTCTGCCCCACGGCCCGGCACGCACCTAGCGCCGCGGTTCCGGCCAATGCTGCAATCATGCTGCGGCGATCCATGGCGCGCTCCTCTCGGGAACAGCCTGACAGATCACTCGTCCGCGGTCACGTCCTCGCGTGCTGCGACCTGGCCAGAGACTTGCTTGTGTCCGCTGCGTTTCCACACGCCGCGCAGCATCGATGCCGCCAAACCCGACACGCCCGGCCGCACGAACAGCCAGTCGCGGATCGCCGGGCCCTTCGCCGCGCCGATCGTGCCCTTGTAGCCGCTGTCGCCAGCCCCCCAGTCGACCCGGGTAATCCCGTCGGCGATCGCGCGGACCAGGTTGCGGTAATAGAGCAATTTCCCCGGTGAATGCTTGCCGAACGCGGGGTCATAGCTGTTGGCGATGGCGTATTTCAGCGTGCCGGCATTCAGATCGAACGAGAAGGCCGAAGGCACGCCGTCGACACGCAGCACCGCCGCCCACATCATCTCCGCGATCACCGGATCCTTGGCCGCCGCGCGCCAGAAGCCGCCATGACCCTGCGCGGTGAACTTGGCGTCGCTGCCATCGGTGCGCGCCGCGATCCAGCTCCTGTCCTCGATTTCGCCGAGCGCGTCGAATGCGTCATCGCTCCAGCCGCTGCCCGACACGAAGCGCCAGTCGAGTTCGCCATGCGATCCCAGATGCTTTTCGTGGAAGCGGTTCTTCTTCAGCGTCGAATTGCGCGGCCAGGTCCCTTCGGCCTGCGCCGCGGTCATGTCGAGCAGATAGGAGTCGGCGACGAAGCGATCGAGCACCGCCCATCCCTTCGCCTTCGCCGCAGCCTTCATCAGCTCCAGCGCCGGATCGCCGTCATAGACCGGCCCGATCCGCAGCGCCCGCACCTCGCGCGCCAGCCGCGGCAGCAGCGCCTCGAGCGCCTCGACACCAGCATCCTCGCGCACCGGAAAACTGCGGAACGGCCAATAGCATCCCGGCACCTCGGCCAGCCCCAGCCGCGCCGGCCCCTTGGCGACGATCGGCAGCGCCAGCACCGGCG
>NZ_JARNTV010000134.1 GCF_029433115.1 Sphingomonas sp. AOB5
CGTGCAGAGCAATCCCCCTCCCCCGGCCGCCAGCCGAGCAACGCCGCCGCATCCGCACGCGGCTCGGCCATCGGGACGAGGCTCAGCCCGCGCGCCTGAGCGGCCGCGCCGAACTCGGTCCAAGGGAGAGGCGCGTCGGGCGCGCATGCGACGATCACCCGTAAAGGCTAACGCCGTCGCTGCCGTTTCGGAGGCAACCGTCTCCGTTACGGAGCAGTCTGACGCATCAGCGCCGCAAGCCGCAGCCGGGCATGGCCGGCGACATAGGCGCTGGTCGAGGCGGCGGCCCGTTCGAGGATCGACACCGCCTCGCGCGGATCGGCCGATGCCAGCGCCGCGAGCGCAGTAACCCGCATCCGCTCGCACGGATGCCGTACGGCGAAATCGGCCGCGAGATCGGTGCCATTGCCGCCGAAATGCACCGACAGCGTCACCAGCGCCTCGGCGGCGGTACAGGTGATCGCCCGCGCAATCGTCCCCGCCTCCATGTCGAACACATATTGATCGAGCCAGGGCTGGGCCGGGTCCGATCCCAATATGTTGAGCGACACCGAGAAGGCATCGGGCGGCAACTGCACATGCACGTCGCGCCGCATCCGGTAGAGCATCAGCTTGTCCGGCTCGAGCCGCGACCGCTCGACGAAGCGCAGCCCCGCATCCTCGCCCGGCAGCCCGGTCACCGCGTCGACGTCATACTCGTAATAGTCGCTCCAATAGCCCGGCCCGAGATAGCCCCAGGTCAGGAACGGGAAATTATGATCGTGCGGCAGATCATAGAAAAAAGCCGCCGTCCCGCTCGCGCGAGTGACGGGATCCTGTCGCGCCGGCCAGAAATTCGCACGCAGCAGATAGCGGCCATTGGGCGGGCGCAGCAGGAAGGATTGCGCGCCATAGCCGTTCGCGGCCAGCTGCCCCTCGCACCGCGTCTTGAGTTCGGCGATCGCCATGTCGGCGAGGAAATCCCGGTTGCGCCCCAGCCGCGCCAGCAACGGACCGAGGCTGGCGAATGCATCCTCGTCGCGCACATCGACCGGCGTTGCTTCCAGCGCCTCTACCAGCTCTCCGACACCGATTGGCCCGCCATCGCCGGGATCGATCAGCCGCGGCATGCGCCTGCAATCGCCTTGCGGACCGGCCCGATGGTCCGCAGCGCCGCACCACGCACCTCGCCATCGGGATCGTTCGCCGCCATCTCGGCCAGCCGCGGCAGCGCCGACCGCGCGTCCAGCGCCAGCCATTCGCGCATC
>NZ_JARNTV010000135.1 GCF_029433115.1 Sphingomonas sp. AOB5
CGGACCTGCCGCCGCTGGTGCGGGTCAATCTCGCGGAGAAGGACGTGCCGGCGGGGCTGGCGCGGGGCGCTGTGGTGCGGCTTCGGGCGCGGCTGATGCCGCCGCCGCCTTCGGTGCCGGGGGCTTATGACTTTGCGCGGGTGGCGTGGTTCGACGGGATCGGGGCGACCGGACGGGGATTTGCGCCGGTGACGATATTGTCGGGCGGAGATGGCGGCGGTGCAGACCTGAGGACGCGGCTTTCGTCGCATATCCAGAGCCGGATCGAGGGCAGTGCCGGCGGGATCGCGAGCGCGCTGGCGACGGGGGACCGCGGGGCGATCTCGGACGAGGATTCGGAGGCGATGCAGCGGTCCGGCCTCGCGCATCTGCTGTCGGTGAGCGGGTTGCACGTCACCGCGGTGACGGCGGGGGCGATGCTGCTGGTGCTGCGGCTGCTGGCGCTCAGTCCGTGGCTGGCGCTGAACTGGCGGCTGCCGCTGGTGGCGGCCGGGGCGGGTGCGGCGGCGGCGATCGGCTATACGCTGCTGACCGGTTCGGAAGTGCCGACGATCCGGTCGTGCGCTGCGGCGTTGCTGGTGCTGCTGGCGCTGAGCATGGGGCGGGAGGCGATCACGCTCCGACTGGTCGCGGCGGGGGCATTGTTCGTTCTGCTGCTGTGGCCGGAGGCGCTGGCGGGGCCGAGTTTCCAGTTGAGCTTCGCCGCGGTGACTGCAATCGTGGCGCTGCACGAGCATCCGGTGGTGCGCGGCTGGTTCCTGCGGCGCGAGGAGGGGTTGGGCAGGCGCCTGTTGCGCGGGCTGGCCTCGTTGTTGCTGACTGGCGTTGCGGTGGAGCTGGCGCTGATGCCGCTGGCCCTGTTCCACTTCCATCAGGCTGGTGTGTACGGCGCGCTGGCGAACATCATCGCGATCCCGCTGACGACCTTCGTGATCATGCCGCTGGAAGCGCTGGCGCTGTTCCTCGATCTGGCCGGGCTGGGCGCGCCGGTCTGGTGGCTGACTGGGCACGCGCTGGGGTTCCTGCTGTGGCTGGCGCATGCGGCGTCGTCGGCGCCGGGTGCTGTGGCGGCACTGCCTGCGATGCCTGCGGGAGCCTTTGCGCTGATGGCGGTGGGCGGGTTGTGGGCGCCGCT
>NZ_JARNTV010000136.1 GCF_029433115.1 Sphingomonas sp. AOB5
GGGGACCCAGCCCGCGCAAGACCGGCGTCGCCTTCACCCGCTTCAGCAGATGCGGGTCCGCCGCCACCCCGCTGGCCCGCGACAGGGCTTCCGCGATCAGCGCCGCCTGATTGAACCCCCTACCCCAGATCCGCCAGCGATGCAGCGGCACCGGCACCAGCAGGTCCGCACCCTCGGGCATCAGCCGCGCCATCGCCTGCGCCATGGTCGCGGCATAGGCGGTGCGTCCGCCATATTTCAGGCGCAGCGCCACCTGCCGCGCGACATCGCCATAGGCCACGGCGGCCCGCACCCCGTCATGCGGCGGCGGATCGGCGATGCACTCGCCGCATTCCGCCCCCTCGCCGCGGTCATAGTCGAACGGCGCATGGCATCGCGCGCACCAGGGCGGCCCGAGGAAACGCAGGCTGCCCCAGCATGTCGCGCAAAACCGATGATCCGCCCCGGTCACTTCGCCGCAGCCGGGGCAACGCGGCGGCAGCGCGTAATCGGCGATCTTCAGCAAGGGCGCGGCGAGACGCATCCATGGGTTGTTCCCCAGCGCGCATCGCTGCACAAGCGCGCCGTGTCCGACACCCATTCTCCCGCCGAAATCTTCGACCGCGCCCGCCGCCGCAAACGCCGCGATCGCGCCGCCCCAAACTATCGCGCCCATGCCTTCCTGCGCGATCACATGCTCGACGGGATCTACGAACGCCTCGACGCAGTGAAACGCGAGTTTCGCGACGTGCTCGATCTCGGCAGCTTCGACGGCAGCTTCGCCTTGCCCGGCGCGACGATCACCCGGCTCGAATCCGGCGCACGCTTCGCGGCCGATACCGGCGCGATCCACGCCGATGAGGACATGCATCCTTTTCCCGAGGCCAGCTTCGATCTGGTCGTGTCGGCGGGCGTGCTCGATTCGGTCAATGACGTGCCCGGCGCGCTCGCGCTGATCCGCCGCGCGCTGAAACCCGACGGCCTGTTCCTCGGCGCGTTCGCGGGCGCGGGCAGCCTCGCCACGCTCAAGGCCGCGTTCCTTGCTGCGGAGCCCGCCGCGCGCTTCCATCCACAGATCGACGTCCGCGCCGCGGGCGACCTGCTCAGCCGCGC
>NZ_JARNTV010000137.1 GCF_029433115.1 Sphingomonas sp. AOB5
GGGCGGCGCGCGGGCTGGCCACGCCGTCGCGGCGCAGCACGATCAGATCGCCCAGCATCGCGCGCCCGCGCGACCACAGGCTGGCATCGGTCCGGGTGATCAGCCGCGGCGCAATCGTATCCAGCCCCAGCCGCAAATCCTCCAGCGTCACCGGCTGGCGCGCGGCCTGCACGATGCTGCTCACCGCTTCGCCATGGGTCTCGCCGAAACGCTGGCGCAACTGCGCCTCAAGCCGTCCCAGCGGTTCGCCGCGTTCGATCAGGCGGCGCACGGAAAAGGCGATCATCAGCCGCTCGGCCTGGGTCGCATAGGATGAGGCATTGCGCGCGCTGCCATCGATATCGCGCAGCCGCGTCTCCAGCACGTCGAGCCGCCCGGCGAGCAATTGCTCGCGCGCCGAAAGCGTGGCGACATCGGTGCCGGGGGGCAAGGCGCGGACCGGCATCGGCTGCGGCGCGGTCACCTGGGCGGGCGCGGGCTGGGATGCAGGCGCATCGCCGCCGCGCATCCAGCTGAATGCGGCCATGCCCGCAATGCCCGCCGCAAAGGCGATCACCGCGATCAGCACGTTCTTCGCCAGAGGAGACAGCCCGCGGGCCGGCTCCAGCGCGAGTGGCTCGTCGGAACTCATGCGCACCTTATCCCCGCGCGGGTGCGCAGGGTCAATCGGCCAGCGCGAGCGCGGCGTCGATCAGCGCGGTACCGGTAAAACCGCCGGGCACGATCACGCGTTCCCAGCCGGTCCCCGCCGCTTCGGCCGCCCCGTCGCTAACCGCCACCAGCGCGATGCCGGCGCGATCGCTGACGATCTCCGCCAGCCTTTTGCCCGCCCGCGCCGACTGGACCAGCACGATCGCACCCGCCAGCCGCGCCGCCATGTCCACCGTCACCGGCACGGCATCGCTGGCATAGACGGTGACGATATCGGCAACGATCCCGCCCGGCTCGACCGTACGCTCGCGTCCGGCAAGGTGGAGCGCGCGGCGCACGCCCTGCGCCGCCGCCATC
>NZ_JARNTV010000138.1 GCF_029433115.1 Sphingomonas sp. AOB5
AGCCCGCGCGTCCGGCCTCGGCTGACGCCTCGCGCGCCGAGCGGCTTGCCGCGGTGCAGAAGCCGACCGGCACCGACCCCGCCGAGAATGGCTATGTCTATGGCTTCCGTCTGTGGGAGGGGAAATTCTATCCCGAGGCGCGCAAGGAGCTGGAGGCGGTGGTCACCCGCTATCCCAACCATCGCCGTGCCAGCTATGCGCAGAATCTGCTGGGTCGCGCCTATCTGGACGGCGGCGCGCCGAGCCTGGCCGCCAAGGCGTTCTTCGACAATTACACCAAGAACCCCAAGGGCGAGCGCGCCGCGGACAGCCTCTATTATCTGGCGCAGGCGCTGGAGCAGCTGAAGAAGCCGTCGAGCGAGATCTGCCGCGTCTATACCGAGCTGGAGCGCGGCTATGGCGAGACGCTGTCGGCGGAAATGCGCGCGGGCATGATCGCAGGGCGCGCGAAGCATAAGTGCAAGTGACGTGCATCGGCCCGATCCCGGGCTGATCGCGCGTTTCCGCACCGATCTGGAAGCGATTACCGGCGCGGCGCCCGATACCGCGCATCGGCTGGGCCTTGCCGTATCCGGCGGGGCCGACAGCATGGCGCTGCTGCTGCTGGCGGCGGCGGCCTATCCCGGCGGCGTGGCCGTGGCGACGGTCGATCATGGCTTGCGGAGCGAAGCGGCGGACGAGGCGGCGATGGTCGCCGGGGTTTGCGCGCAGCTGGGTGTGCCCCACACAGTGCTGACGCTGCCTGCGGGCTGGCAGGCGGAGGGCAATCTGCAGGATCGCGCTCGCGAGGCACGCTACCGGGCGCTGGCCGGATGGGCGGGCGCGGACATGCCATGGGTCGCGGTGGCGCATCAGCGCG
>NZ_JARNTV010000139.1 GCF_029433115.1 Sphingomonas sp. AOB5
GGTGCTGCCGGTCGTCGCGGGCGGGGTCGGGCGCGGCGTGGGCCGGGTCGGCGCGGGATTGTCGGCGGGCGTGGTCACCACCGGCGCCGGATCATGGCTGCCGACCGACGTAGCCGTATCCTCGAGCGCCTTCAGCCGCGCATCGGTCGAGCGCTTGTACGCCGCGAACGCGTCTTCCAGCATGCGGATACGGTTCTGTGCCTGCTCGACCTGGCCGGTCAGCGTCGCGATCTGCGATTCGAGCGCGGCGACGCGCTGGGTCAGATCGGCGACCGGACTGCTCGCGGGCGATCCGGGCATGTCGCCATTGGCCGAGGGGCCGGTAATCTCGGCCTCGAAAGTGGCGCCTGCGCCGCCCGGGAAGATCTTGCGCTGCACCGCGCGCATTTCGCGCTCGAGGCGGTCTACGCGCATTTCCAGCGCGCTCTGCGCCTGCGCAGGTGCCGTGAAGCCGATTGCGGAGAGCATCACCGCGGCTGCAATCAGGATACGCATCTTCACACCCCCCGGTGCTGGATTGAACGAAACGACATGGCTGGCACGCATTGCCTGTCCCCAGCCTTTACGGCGTGGTGACGCTATTGCCAGCCGGGGCAATTACGGGCGTGGCCGGCGGCGCGGCAGCCGGAGAGGCCGCTGCGGTCGGGCGCGGACGCGGTGCCGGACGGGTCGCCGCAGG
>NZ_JARNTV010000014.1 GCF_029433115.1 Sphingomonas sp. AOB5
ACCGCCGCCAGCGCAGGCGGCACCGCCCCGCCATCGATCCCCGCCCAGAAGCCGAGCGCCTTGCCCAGCGGCAATTCGGGATCGTGCGCCGAAGCCTCGGCCAGCAGCGCTCGCTCCTCGCACGCGACTTCGCCTGCCGCAGGATCGAGCAGCCCGGCCGCGATCCGCACCAGGCTCGATTTGCCCACGCCGTTCGGCCCGGTGACGAGGCAGCCGCCGCCCTCCGGAACCGCGAAGCTCAGCCCCTCGAACAGCAACCGCCCGCCACGCACGCAGCCGACGTCGCGAAACGCGAGCAGGCTCACTCGACCGAGTCCTCGAGCGCGTGGATATCGTCGTCGCTCAGCCCGAAATGATGGCCGACCTCATGCACGACGATATGCCAGACCAGCCGCTCGAGCGTCTCGCCGCCTTCCGACCATTCGAAGAGGATCGGGCGGCGATAGAGATGGATGCGATCGGGCAGCGCGCCGCTTTCGAACGAGGATTTCTCGCCGATCGGGCGGCCATGATAAAGGCCGGTCAGGTCCAGCGGATCCTCGATGCCGAGCGCGTCGAGCGCCTCGTCATCGGCATATTCCTCGACGATCAGCACGACGTCCGCGAGATGGGACTGGAACGGCTCGGGGATCTGCGACAACGCCTCCCGCGCCATCCGCTCGATCGCTGCCGCGTCTGGGGCTTGCCCGCTCATGCCATGGGGCATAGGCCGTGCGCTCGACCATTCGCAAGGAGAGGATGATGGTGACGCGGCTGACCGATGGATTGCGGACCGAATCGCTCGCCTCGCTGCCCGAATGGACTCACGAGCCGGAGCGCGATGCGATCACCCGGCGCTTCACCTTCAGGGATTTCAACGAAGCGTTCGGCTTCATGACCCGCGTCGCACTGCTGGCGGACAAGGCGGATCATCACCCCGAATGGTCGAATGTGTGGAACCGGGTGGACATCCTGCTCACCACGCACGACGCCGATGGCCTTTCCACCCGCGATATCCAGATGGCGCAGGCGATCGACGGGTTGTTGTGATTTTGTAAGCGGCCCCAGCCCGCTCCCCCACCCGGCCTCCCACAGAATATGCTGAATGGGAGGCCGGGTGGGGGAGCGGGCTGGAGCCGCGCGTTGCCGACGCAAAGACTCTATTTAAACGATTTTCCGGAGAGCCTGCGCAGCGTTCCCGGCATCCAGCGTGCCATGAACCATAGCCGGTGCGCAGTCTTGCCGACGCGGGTGTGGACCGCCTTGCGGCTGGCGAGCATGCCGCGCACGGTCTTCACCACCTCGCTGACCGGGGTGATTTCCAGCCCCGCACCGCGCACCGATTCGCGCACATTGCGGTTCGAATCGGGCATCACCTTGTTGAGCAGGGGCGTCTCGATAAAGCTGGGCATCAGCGATCCGACATAAATCCCTTCCGGCGCCCATTCGGCGTTCAATGATTCGGCGAAGCCGCGCATCGCGAACTTGCCTGCGCTGTACACCGACATGCCGGCATTGCCCGAAATGCCCGCGGCCGAGCTGGTGACGATCATCGCCGAACCCGGCGTGGCTTTCAGCAGCCCGTGCGCCGCGCGGGCGCCATAGACCATGCCGTTGATGTTGATCGAAAGCCCGCGATCGATGTCGTCCTCCGACATCACGTCGAGCGGTCCGCCCACCGCGACCCCGGCATTGTTGAAGAAGAAATCGAGCCGCCCGCCGCTCTTCTCACCGAACGCGGCCAGCGTGGTTTCCCACGCCGCCTTGTCGCGCACGTCCATCTGATAGGTTTCCGCGGAGGGGATCGCAGCCTTGGTTTCGGCCAGCGCGGCAGTATTGACGTCGGCCAAACCGACCAGCCAGCCGTCCGCCGCGAGATCCTTCGCCACCGCCAGCCCGATCCCCGACGCGCCGCCGGTGATGAATGCCGCCTTGGCCATGCCCCTCTCCTCTTCTTGTCCTTTGCCCCACCATCCCGCACAACCGCGCAAGATGCCAGACCTGTCGCGCAGCGTTACCTTCAAAAATGTCAGTAAGCGATATGCTGCTGCAACTGCGGTCGACGGCGTGTCGCTGGAGATTGCGGGCGGCAGCTTCGTCGCGCTGGTGGGCAGTTCCGGATCGGGCAAGTCGACCCTGCTCAAGATGGTCAACCGGCTGATCGAACCGAGCGATGGCGAAGTGCTGGTCGGCGGTGAAGCCGTGTCCGCCCAGCCCGCCCCGCTGTTGCGCCGCCGGATTGGCTATGTGTTCCAGAATGTCGGGCTGTTCCCGCACATGACCGTGGGCGAGAATGTCGCGATCGGGCTGAAACTGGCGGGCGAGAAGGATAGCGCCGCACGCATCGCCGAGCTGCTGGCACTGGTCGAGCTGCCCGGCGCGTTCGCCGCGCGCATGCCCGATGCGCTGTCGGGCGGACAGCGCCAGCGGGTCGGGGTGGCGCGTGCACTGGCGACGGGGCCGGGGCTGATGCTGATGGACGAGCCATTCGGCGCGCTCGATCCGGTGACGCGCGATGGGTTGGGCAAGGCGATCCGCGCGCTGCACGTTTCGATGGGCCTCACCACGATCCTGGTCACCCACGACATGGCCGAAGCGCTGCTGCTGGCGGACCGGGTGCTGGTGATGGCCGCCGGACGGATCGTCGCCGACGCCACGCCGAAGCAGTTGCTGGCGGGCGAAGGCGGCCCCGAAGCGCAGGCGCTGGTCGCGGTGCCGCGCGAACAGGCGCAGCGGCTGGCGGAGCTGGAGGCGTGATTGCCGCTGTTCAAATCCTCCCCCGGAGGGGGAGGTGGCATGCGCAGCATGACGGAGGGGTATTCTCCGC
Organism: Sphingomonas sp. AOB5; assembly: GCF_029433115.1. Taxonomy (GTDB): domain Bacteria; phylum Pseudomonadota; class Alphaproteobacteria; order Sphingomonadales; family Sphingomonadaceae; genus Sphingomonas. The sequence continues at coordinate 2,807 of NZ_JARNTV010000014.1, forward strand.
GCGCGGCATCGCTCGTGGAGAATACCCCTCCGCCGCTTCGCGGTCCTCCTCCCCCTCCGGGGGAGGATTTTCATGATCGCCGCTTTCGCTCGCGTCCCCGAACTGCTTGCCCAGCACCTGTTGCTGGCGTTTGCGGCGCTGCTGCTAGGGCTGGTCATCAGCCTGCCGCTGGCGATCCTCTCGGCGCGCAACCGTGTGGTCGGGCGGATCGCTTTGGGCTTTGCCAGCCTGATCCAGACCATCCCCAGCCTTGCGTTGCTCGCGCTTTTCTATCCGATCCTGTTGTCGCTCTCGACTTTCGTCGGCGGCGGGATACCGGCGCTGGGCTTCCTGCCCTCGCTGCTCGCATTGATGCTCTATGCGTTGCTGCCAATCCTGCGGAACGCAGTCACCGGCCTCGCCAATCTCGATCCCGCGGTGCTGGAGGCCGCGGACGGGATGGGCATGACGCGCTGGCAGAAGCTGCGGCTGGTCGAGGCGCCCTTGGTGCTGCCGGTGCTGATGGCGGGTATCCGCACCGCCGCAGTCTGGACCATCGGTGCGGCGACGCTTTCCACGACCGTGGGCCAGCCGAGCCTGGGCGACCTGATCTTCGCGGGACTGCAGACGCAGAACTGGGCGCTGGTGCTCGCCGGATGCATCGCCGCGGCAGGCCTCGCGCTGTCGGTCGACGCGCTGCTGGGGCTGGCCGAATATGGCATCGCCAACCGCAAGCGGCTGCTGGTCTGGGGCAGCCTCGGCACGTTGCTGCTGGCCACGCTGATCGCGCTGGCCCCGGCGCTGCCCAGCGGCAAGGGCACGGTCGTCATCGGCGCCAAGGGCTTTTCCGAGCAATATATCCTCGCCCGGCTGATCGGCGACCGGCTCGAAGCGGCGGGCTACAAAGTCGAGTATCGCGAGGGGCTGGGATCGGCGGTGGCGTTCAGCGCGCTCGCGGGCGGGGATATCGACGTCTATGTCGATTATTCGGGCACGCTGTGGACCAACCAGATGCAGCGCAGCGACGTGCCAGGGCGCGAGGCGATCGTCGCCGGGGTCGGCCAATGGGTCCGCGAGAAGCATGATGTGTTCTCGATGGGGTCGCTCGGTTTCGAGAATGCCTATGCCTTTGCCATGCGCGGCGACGATGCGCGCAAGCGCGGCATTGTATCACTCGCCGATCTGGCCGCGCAGGCGCCGTCCATGAACCTCGCCACCGATGTCGAGTTTCTCGAGCGGCCCGAATGGCGATCGGTGCGCGACACCTATGGACTGAAGTTCAAGTCCGCCCGCCCCTATCAGCCGACCTTCATGTACAAGGCGCTGGACAGCGGCGAGGCGGACGTGATCCCGGCTTTCTCCTCGGACGGCCGGATCGCGGCTTCCGGCCTTGCGGTGCTGACCGATCCCAAAAGCGCGATCCCCGGCTATGACGCGATTCTGCTGCTCGCCCCGAAGCGCGCGGACGATGCCCGTTTCCAAGCCGCGCTGCGTCCACTGATCGGCGCGATCCGGGTCGAGGACATGCGCCAGGCCAATTACATGGTCGACCGCGACAGCGACAAGCGCAGCCCCGACGCGGCGGCAGACTGGCTGGCGGCGCGGCTGAAGCGCTAGATTTTCTCGTTTCGGCCGCTATCCTGACAACGATAACAGAATCCCCGGGAGAGAATGATGCGGAAGCTTTTGCTGGTCACCACCATCCTTGTCGCCGCGCCGGTCGTTGCGCAGCAAGCGCCGACAACGCTGTCTGAACCGACCGTCGCCGATCCCGCCCAATGGCCCGCTGCGGCGAGCCAGGGGCTGATCGACCCCGCGACCGAGAAGCGGATCGACGCACTGCTCGCGCAGATGAGCGTCGAGGAGAAAGTCGGCCAGATGATCCAGGCCGACATCGGCAACATCAAGCCCGAGGAGCTGCGCAAATATCCGGTCGGGTCGATCCTGGCGGGCGGCAACTCCCCGCCGCTTTCGGGCAATGACCGGTCGCCGCAGAAGGACTGGGTGGAAACCGCCCGCGCCTTCCGCGCGGTGGCGATGGAGGAACGGCCGGGCCATGTCCGCATCCCGCTGATCTTCGGTGTCGACGCGGTGCACGGGAACAACAACGTCATCGGCGCGACGATCTTCCCGCACAATATCGGGCTGGGCGCGGCCAACGATCCCGACCTGATCCGCCGCATCGGCCATGTCACCGCGCTGGAGACTGCGGCGGCGGGTCCCGACTGGGCGTTCGGACCCACGCTTGCGGTGCCGCAGAACGATCGCTGGGGCCGCACCTATGAAGGCTATTCGGAGGATCCCGCGCTGGTCGCCAGCTATGCCGGCGCGATGATCGAGGGGCTGCAGGGCAAGCCCGGTCAGGGCCGCATCCAGCAGGGCCAGGTCGCGGCATCGGCCAAGCATTTCCTCGGCGATGGCGGCACCACCGATGGCATCGATCAGGGCAATACGCAGGTCGACGAAGCCACGCTGATCCGCATCCACGCCGCCGGTTATCCCGGCGCGATCAATGCCGGGACGATGACGGTGATGGCGTCGTACAACAGCTGGAACGGCGTGAAGATGCACGGCAACAAGTCGCTGCTGACCGATGTACTGAAGGGGCGGATGGGCTTTCAGGGCTTCGTCGTCGGCGACTGGAACGGCCATGGCCAGATCCCCGGCTGCACCGCCACCGATTGCCCGCAAACCTTCAACGCGGGCCTCGACATGGCGATGGCGCCGGACAGCTGGAAGGGCCTGTTCGAATCGACCGTGCGCCATGTGCGTGAGGGCACCATCCCGATGTCGCGCGTCGACGATGCGGTACGCCGTATCCTGCGCGTGAAGTTCCGCCTCGGCTTGTTCGATGCGCCGCGCCCGCTGGAGGGCAAGGACCTGCTCGGCACGCCCGAGCATCGCGCGGTGGCGCGCGAGGCGGTGAGCAAGTCGATCGTGCTGCTCAAGAACGAAGGCGTGCTGCCGCTGAAATCGAGCGCCAACATTCTGGTCGCGGGACCCGGCGCGGATTCGATCGGGATGCAGAGCGGCGGCTGGACCTTGAGCTGGCAGGGCGACGGCAATGGCAACGAGCTGTTCCCGAACGGCCAGTCCATCTATGCCGGCATCGCCGAGGCGGTGAAGCAGGATGGCGGCAGCGCCACCCTCTCGGTCGATGGCAGCTTCGCGAAGAAGCCCGATGTCGCGATCGTGGTGTTCGGCGAACAGCCCTATGCCGAGATGCGCGGCGATATCCGCACGCTGGAATTCCAGCCCGGCGACAAGCAGGCGCTAGCCACGCTGCGCAAGCTGCGCGCGCAGGGCATCCCGACCGTCGCGGTGTTCCTTTCGGGCCGGCCGATGTGGGTGAACCCGGAACTCAACGCGTCCGACGCCTTCGTCGCGGCATGGCTGCCGGGCACCGAGGGCGGCGGCATCGCCGACGTCATCATCGGCGACAGGACGGGCAAGCCGCGCAAGGATTTCCATGGCCGCCTGTCGTACAGCTGGCCCAAGAGTGCCGGACAGTTCGTGCTCAACCGCGGCATGACCGGCTACGATCCGCTGTTCGCCTTCGGCTATGGCCTGACCTACGCCAAACCCGGCAAGGTCGGCACGCTGAGCGAGGAAGCGGGCCTCGACTCCAGCCTAGCCAACACCACCATCTTCTTCTCGCGCGGTCAGACGCCGGCGCCCTTCTCCTTCTGGAGCGACAGCCAGGTGAAGCGCGCGGTCGCCGAGGGCCCGGCCCAGCAGGAAGGCGCGGTGCAGCTGACCTGGCCCGCGGGCGCGGAGACGGTGCGCATCGGCGGCGGCGCGCTGGACTTCACCCGCGAAGCCAATGCCGATCTGTCGATCCAGATCAGCTACCGCGTCGACGTCGCGCCCAAGGGTCCCGTGCGGCTGCTGATGGAAGGCGGGACCAACAAGGGAGCGATCGACGCGACCAGCCTGTTCGGCACGGCGCGCGGCTGGCAGACTGCCAAGGTGTTCCTGAAATGCTATACCGCCAATGGCGTCGACCTGACCAAGGTCGAGGCGCCGTTCGTCCTTCAGGCGACCGGTCCGTTCGTCGTCACCATCGCCGATGTGCGGATCGTGTCCGATCCCAACAATTCGGTGTGTCCGGGAGCCAAATGACCGAAACCGTCGAGATCGCGCGCGGCCCCTATCGCGCACAGCTTCTCGCCCTCGGGGCGACATTGCGCCGCCTCGAGGTGCCGGACCGCGAGGGCCGGGTGGCGAATGTGGTGCTGGGGTGCCGCGATCTCGACGATTACCGGCGGGTCGCGCGCTATTATGGCGCGACGGTCGGCCGCTATGCCAACCGGATCGGCGGCGCACGCTTCATGCTGGACGGGCGCGAGTATCGCCTGCCTGCCAATGACGGGCCGAACAACCTCCATAGCGGCGCGCCGGGGTTCGACCAGCGCGACTGGGCGCTGGAGGATGCCGATGCGAGCAGCGCGCGCTTCGGCCTGACCAGCCCGGATGGCGAGAATGGCTTTCCCGGCACGCTGCGCGTCGAGGCGTTGTACCGGATGGAGGAGGACGGACTGGCGATCACGCTGAGCGCGCAGACCGATGCGCCAACGGTGCTGAACCTGACCAATCATGCCTATTTCAACCTAGGTGGCGAGGCGAGCGGGCGGACGATCCTCGATCATGTGCTGCGCATTGCCGGGAGTCATATCACGCCTGTTGACGCCGACCTGATCCCGACCGGCGCGCTGCGGCCGGTGGCGAACAGCCCGTTCGACTTCCGCACGCCCAAGCCGGTCGGGCGCGACATTGCGCAGGACGATACCCAGCTCGTCCGCGGCCTGGGTTATGATCACAACTGGGCGATCGATGCACCGGGCCGTGCCGCGACGCTCTACGATCCGGAATCGGGGCGGGTGCTCGATCTCCATTCGACCAAGCCTGGGCTGCAACTCTATTCGGGCAACCATCTGGCGGATGGGCCGCCGGGGACTTCGGGCGGGACCTATGCGGCACGCGCGGGCCTGTGCCTCGAGCCACAACTGTTTCCGGACAGCCCGAACCGGCCGGAATTTCCCTCGGCGCGGCTGGATCCGGGTGAGCGGTACGAACACCGCCTCGCCTTCCGCTTCCGCACCGCCGGGAGCGTGGACGAGGCGTTCGGATAGGGTGAAGATGAAGAAGGGGCCGGAGATCGCTCCCCGGCCCCTTCCTAACTCTCTTCGAAATCCGGTTCAGAGAACCGGCTTGCCGTCCACGCGGCGGGGCACGCCGGTATAGCCGTCGCGCAGTTCTGCGGGGAGCAGCGCGTCGGGGATGTCCTGATAGCTGACCGGCCGCAGGAAGCGGTCGATCGCCAGCGTGCCGACCGAGGTGCTGCGCCCGTCGGCGGTCGACGGGAACGGCCCGCCATGGACCATCGCGTCGGTCACCTCGACGCCGGTCGGCCAGCCATTGGCCAGGATGCGGCCCACCTTGCGCTCCAGCACCGGCAGCAGCTTGCCCGCCAGTTCGGTGTCGCCCGCGTCGAGATGGACCGTCGCTGTCAGCTGGCCTTCGAGATATTCGAGCACTGCGATCATCTCGCCGATATCGGTGCAGCGCACGACCATGCTGGCCGAGCCGAACACTTCCTCGGCATGCTCGGGATCGGCCACGAAGTCCTTGGCCGAAATGGTGAAGAGCGCCGCGCGGCCGCAATGCGGACCGCCCGGCTCCGCGCCCTCGGCGAGCTGCTTGAAGGCGGACGCCGACACCATCCGCGCCACGCCGTTCTCATAGGCCTTGTGGATGCCCGGGGTCAGCATGGTCTGTGCCGCAGCACCGCCCACGCCATCCGCTGCCGCGGTCAGGAACCGGTCGAGCGCCGGGCCTTCGATCGCGAGGAGCAGGCCGGGATTGGTGCAGAACTGGCCTGCGCCCATCGTCAGCGAGCCGACGAAACCGGCGGCCAGCGCTTCGGCGCGTGCTTCGAGCGCGGCGGGAAGCAGGAGGACCGGATTGATGCTGCTCATCTCGGCATAGACCGGGATCGGCACCGGACGCGCCGCCGCCAGCTTCATCAGCTGGGTGCCGCCGCCGAACGATCCGGTGAAGCCCACCGCCTTGATCCGCGGATCGGTGACCAGAGCCGCGCCGACCGAATTGCCCGGACCGTTGATCAGGCTGAACACGCCCTTGGGCATGCCGGTCTTCTCCGCCGCACGGCTGACCGCACCGGCCACCAGTTCGGCCGTGCCGGGATGCGCCGAATGACCCTTCACCACCACCGGGCAACCGGCCGCCAGCGCCGAGGCGGTGTCGCCGCCGGCGGTGGAGAAAGCGAGCGGGAAGTTGCTGGCGCCGAACACGGTCACCGGACCCAGCGGCACCATGCGCAGCCGCAGGTCGGGCTTGCGCGCCGGCTGGCGGTCCGGAATCTCGTGATCGATCCGCAGGCGGAGATATTCGCCCAGCCGCAGTTCGCGCGCGAACAGGCGCATCTGGCCGCTGGTGCGGCCGCGCTCGCCGGTCAGGCGGGCGTGCGGCAGGCCGGTTTCGGCCATGGCACGCTCGGTCAATGTTTCGCCAAGCGCATCGATCTCGTCAGCAATCGCATCGAGGAATTCGGCCCGTTTTTCGCGCGGAAGCGCCGAATAGACCGGGAAGGCCGCTTCCGCCGCCGCAGTGGCCGCAGCCACGTCCTCGACCGTCGCGACGCTGAAACTCGGCTCGATTTCCGCACCGGTAGCAGGCGAAACCGCGCGGAATCCCGCGCCTTCGCGCTTCACACGGTCCGATGCGATGAACAATTCGCCGGTCAGCGTCATGGCAAGATCCCTCCTGAATGTCCGCAAAAAGTTAGCGGTAACATGAATGCCTATCGGATTTAGGGCGTAGGCGCGCCACGTTCAACCGTCGCGACGCAAAACCTAACAGCAGCCACGCGCTTCCATGGTGTCGGAAAGACCGCGCTCGACCAGAGCCGCCATCGCATCGTGCGCGCCTTGGGCATCCTGCGCCTCGATCGCTTCGAAAACGCGCAGATGGACCGGCAGCGCATCGTGCGGCGCGGGCAGCTTGTCCTGCTTGAACGCGGTGGTCAGCTCGATCGCGGTCGCCACGCCGTTGGTGAGCGAGATCACGAAATCGTTGTGCGACGCTTCGAGTAGCGCGGCGTGGAAATCATGATCGCAGGTGCGGCCTTCCTCGGTGGCGAAGCTGTGTTTTGCCACGCCGTCCAGGCCCGCGCGCATGCGTTCGAGCTGTTCGGGGGTACGCCGCAGCGCCGCCAGCCGGGCCGCGTCCGGCTCGACGATGCGGCGCAGCTCGAACAGCGCCTCGATCAGCCGGGGATCGGGCGCGGTCTCGGCGAACATCCAGCCGAGCACGTCGGGATCGAGCAGATGCCATGCGGCGCGCTCGCTCACCTGGGTGCCGATCTTGGGCCGCGAATGGACCAGCCCCTTGGCGGCAAGGATGCGAATCGCCTCGCGATAGGCGGTGCGCGAGACCTTGAACCGCTCGCTGGCCGCGATCTCGCCGTCGAGCAGCTGGCCCGGGGGCAGCACGCCGGTGACGATGTGGATGCCGATATCCCTGGCCACGGTGCCGTGGAGACGCAGCGATTTCGGGCGGGGTTTGCGCATCTGTCGCGCTCTAGTCGAGCGCGTGCCATGCGGCAACGCAATCGGCCGCGCGCGCTGACGCCGGGTCACCCCATCCAACGGCTGACCGGCACTGCCGACTCCTCCAGCGGCTGCGAGATGACGTCGACCAGAGTCGGTCCGTCATGCGCGATCGCCGCGCGGATCGCGCCGTCGATCTCGGCCGGATCGCGGACCGTCCAGGCGCGCAGGCCATAGGCTTCGGCGATGCGGGCATGATCGGTCCGGTCGAAATCGACCGAGAAATAGCGCTGGCCATAGCCGTCCTTCTGGCTCGCCTTGATCCAGCCGAACGACGCGTTGGAGAAGACCACCAGTGTCACCGGCACGCGCTTGCGGACGATGGTTTCCAGCTCGCCGACGGTGAAGCCGAAGCTGCCGTCACCCATCGCCGCGACCACCTTCGATCCCGGCGAGCCATACCAGGCGCCGACCGCGGCCGAGAGCGAGAAGCCGAGCGCGCCGTGCGCACGATTGGTGATGAAGCGGCGGCCGGTGGTCTCGAAATCGAAAAAGCCCGAGAAATAGGGGCAGGGCGTGCCCGGATCGGCGACGACGATGCCATCGGCCGGAAGCGCCTTCTGGATCGCGGCCAGCATGCGTTCGGGGCGGATCGGCCGCTCGTCGGAACGGGCGAGTTGTTCGAAACGGGCGCGCTTGGCGTGGCGCATCGCTTCCAATCGCGTTGCGGTGTCGCCCCCACGCTGCGCGCCGTCCAGCCGGTGGGCGATCGCCGCGCCGAGTGCGGACAGACAAAGACGTGCATCGCCGACCAGGCCTGCCTCGATCCGGTAGTTGGCGCCGACCACCATCGGATCGACATCGATATGGACGATCGGCACGTTGGGTCCGGGCACGCTGCCATGCTCGGTCGTTGTCGAACCCGCGCGGCAGCCGATAAAGATCACCGTATCGGCAGCGGCAACCACCTCGCGCGTCTGGTCGGTCCCGCCATTGGCGCCGACCACACCGACCGCGAGCGGATGATTGTCGGGGATCGCGCCATGCCCGCTGATCGTCGAGGCCACCGGCGCATCGAGCAGGCTGGCGAGCGCGGCCAGCTCCGCACTGGCGCCCGAGATGATCACGCCGCCGCCGACCACGAACACCGGACGCTTCGCCGCCAGCAGCACATCGGCGGCAGCCTCGATCAGCGCGGGATCGGGCGCGGTGCGGAAAGCGGGGAAGCGGCCATGCTCGGCCTGCGCCCAGATCTGATCCGCTGCGAGGTCCTGCTTCTGGAGATCATAGGGCAGCCCGATATGCGCTGCGCCGGGCCGCCCGGTGGTCATCGCGCGAAAGGCGGTGCGGAACAGATGCGGGATCTGGCCGACATGATCCGCCACCGCGTTCCACTTGGTCAGCGGGCGGAACAGCGCCTTCTGGTCGAGCTCGGTCAGCGGATAGCGGCCGCGCGCGGTGACGGGCACGTCGGAGGTGATCGACAGCAGCGCGACCGAGGACTCGTTCGCTTCGATCACGCCGGGCAGGATATAGGTCGCCCCGCCCCCGCTCGGCCCCTCGCACACGCCGGGGCGGCCGGTCACGCGGGCATAGGCATCGGCCATATAGGCGGCGCTGCGCTCGTCGCGGGTCAGGATATGCTCCATGCCGTGATCGAGCCGGTGGAGCGCATCGTAAAAGGGCAGGCTGGTGTCGCCGCACAGCCCGAAAATGTGCCGGACGCCGTGATGCTGGAGCATCCGGACGGCCGCTTCGGCACCTGTGATCGTCGTCATTCTCGCCTTTCCACTGGGTGCGGACAGGCTAGGCGCGCGCAAAAGGGGGAGGGTCATTCAAATCCGGCGGACGCCGATTGAATATACCCTCCCCCAATTCCGGAGAGATCAGAACTCGAAGCCGAAGGTCGCGCCGTACGTACGCGGATTGCCCGCGGTGCCGTTGTCGCCGGCATTGGTGGCGCTCAGCTGGGTCCGGTAGAAATCGTCGGTCAGGTTCTTGCCCCACACGCGGACATAGATGCTGCCGTCGTTCGGCTTCCAGGTGAGCGAGGCGTCGACCAGATTGTACGAAGGCTGGCGTACCCGGCCGTCCGGCGAACCGACGAAGCCGTCATTATAGTAATAATTGCCCGCCACCGAGAAGGTGCCGATGCCCGTCGGGATATCGACATTGCCGCCAAGGCTGAGCGTCAGCTTCGGCGTGTTCTGAAGCTCGGCGCCCGAACGATCGCCGATCAGCAGGCAGTTGCCGCCAAGCTGGGTGAAGGGATTGCCGTTGGTGCCAAGGCAGGTCTGGCCGGTCGGGATCACGAAGCCGGTGGCCAGCGGATAGGGATAGGAAATCACCGCCTGCGGGAAATCCTTGTACTGCGCATGGGTGTAGCCGACGCCGCCGAAGATGCGGACATTGCGGGTCGGCTGCCAGGTGATGTCGGCATCGACGCCGTAAATCTCGGCACCGTTCGCATTGTACACATTGTTGCGGCCGGCGATCACCTGCTGCACCTGCACCGCGTCCTGATCGTAATAATAGGCGGCGACGTTGAGGCGCAGGGTGCGATCGGCGAGGTCGGACTTGAAGCCGACTTCGAACGCATCGACCGTCTCGGGCTGAAGGATCGAGGTCAGGCTGCCGCGCGGATTATAGGTGCCGCCGCGGAAGCCGCGATTGTAGCTGGCATAGGCGAGCAGCTGGGGCGAGAAACGGTGATCGACCGACAGGCGCCAGCTGGTGTTGCCGAAGGTCTTCTGCCCGGTGATCGTCGCGCTGCGCGTCGTCGTGTTGGTGTTGCCGTTGAAATCGACCTGATAGCTTTCGAACGAGCGATCGTCGCTGGTGTAGCGGATGCCAGCGATGACGTTGGTCGCGTCGCCCAGTGCATAGGTCAGCTCGGCAAAGCCCGAGATCGACTTCACCCGGACCGAATAGATATCGTCCGAATAGCCATTGTTGCCGAAGGTGAAGAGGCCGGTGGTACGGCCCGGATCCTGACCCGCGTCATTGTCCATGTAGAAGGCGCCGATCACCCATTTCAGTGCGCCGTCGCCCTGCGAGACCAGGTTGATCTCCTGCGTGAACTGCGTGTCGTAGTTGTTGTTGTCGACGCGGATGCGCGGCTGGGTGGTGCCGTCCGGATCGAACAAAGTGCGCAGGGTCGAGCGGCGATAGGCGGTGATGCTCTTCAGCTCAGCGCTGCCTAGATCCTGGGTGATCGTCAGGCTGGTGCCCCATTGGCGCGCACGCAGCAGCGGATCGACATCGGCGACGATATCGCGCTCCGATCCGGCAAGCATCACACCCAGCGCATTACGGCTGAACTGGCGGAAGGCAGGCTCGGCGGCGTCGCGGCCGTTGAAGTCGCCGCTCAACACCACGCGCGTGGTCGCGCCAGGCTCCCACAACAGCTTGGCGCGGCCCGACCAGCCATCGCCCTGACCGACGTCGTTGCCGGTGAACAGGTTCTTCGCGAACCCTTCCTCGCGCTTTTCATACTGGCCCGACACGCTGATCGCGATGTTCGACGAAAGCCCGCCGGTGACGAAGAAGGCGCCGTTCAACGTCTCGTAATTGCCGTAACCGAACTGGGCCTTGCCACCCCATTCGAACTTGGGATCCTGAGTGGCGATCTGGATCAGGCCGCCAGTGGCATTGCGGCCGAACAAGGTACCCTGCGGTCCCTTGAGCACCGCGACCTGATCGACGTCGAACAGCGACTGGAGCACGCCGAACGCCGCGCCATAATAGACGCCGTCGACATAGATCGCGACCGGGTTCTCGATGCCCGGGCCCTGGCCGGTGGCGCCGATGCCGCGGATGCGCGGCAGGCCGAAGCCGCCGACCGCAGTGGTGACGTTGAGCGAGGGGACCGCCGCCTTCAGATCCTCGGTATCGCTGACGCCGGCCGAGGCCAGATCGTCACCGCCCAGCGCGGTGATCGCGATCGGCACGTCCTGCGCGTTCTGCGCGCGCTTCTGCGCGGTGACGACGATCTCGGCATTGCCTTCCTGCGACTCTTCCTGTGCGTCCTGCGCGAGCGCCGATGTGGCGCCGAGCAGTGCGATGCAGGAGCCTGCGAGCATCGCGGCACGGAGCCGCGGCGAACGGCGCGTGGCCGATGGATTGCGTGAATTCATGTCATCCTCCCCAATCTGATCCCGGGCCGCCGTCCGGTCTGCTGCACGGATCGGCGGTATTGGTACGAAGGCCACGCGCCACCGGCGCCGGCCCAACGGGCATGAAGAACGGCACGCCCCGGCGCACCGCTTCTTCAGGCTGCCACTGTCTCTATTGGCAAGGCGCGCCGCGCCCATGATCACAACCGCACGATCCCCGATAAATTCCGCGAATGCGTGTGATTATCTGGTCAACGTTGTCAAAATAATCGCAACAACAACCGGATCACTTCCTTGTAATGACATGAAACAATCCGGTTGTGTTTTGCGATGATCTTTACGCGGGAAGATATAGTGGCATCGAATCTTCCCATTTGCTGTCGGTCAGGATGCGCTTGCCGGTGCCATCGGCATTCATGACGTAGATCTGGCCATATTGCTGGAAGGTCTGTTCGTAGAGCGCGGCCTCGTCGCGGAAACCGTGCTGCGATCCGCTCCACAGGATGCGTCCGTCGGCAGTCCACACCGCATGGCCGTCGCTCGATTCATGATCGGTGCAGCGGAACAGGCCGGTGCCGTCGGGCCGGATCGTATAGATGTCGAAATTGCCGTCCTCCGCGCGCTTGCGGGTGAAGACGATGCGCTTCCCGTCGGGCGACCAGCCGGGGAGATTGTCATAGCCTTCGGTCAGCTTGCGGATCTGGCGCGTCTCGAGATTGAGGATGCGCAGGCCCTTCTCCTCGGCGCTCCACACGCGGAAGACGATTTCCTTGCCGTCGGCCGAATAGCTGGGGAAGCCCGAATGGATCGAACCGTCGGTCAGCTGTTCGGCGCCGGTGCCGTCGCGGCGGACGCGCCACAGTGCGGCGGTGGCGCGGTTGCGCTCGAAGAACCAGTAGCCGAGACCAAAGGTGATCCACTGATTGTCGGGCGACCAGGCCGGCTGGAACGCGCCGGCCAGACCCATGCGCACCTTGGCCTCGTCGAGGCCGCGGCCGCTGCTCTCGAAGACCTTGGTCCTCTGCGAGCCATCGGGCCGCATGATCAGCACCGAGCTGTTGCCCAGCTGCTTCTCGGTGAAGACGACCCAGCCGTCGCGCGACATCAGCGGGAAGACGTCGACATGCTTATAGTCCCAGTCCTTGTCCCAGCTGTAGAGCGGCTTGAACAGCGGACGGACCGGCTTGAAATCGACCTTCTCGTAGATCACCGACTTCGCATCAGGCGACCAGATCGGCGCGCGGATGAAGCTGCGCTTCAGCGCCGGGCGATCGGAGGTGTAGGCGAGACCCTCGTTCGGGCCGTACTTCACCAGATAGCCGATCTCGCCGGCGCTCAGATATTGCGGCTGGAGCTTGAGGTCGGTGCCGGTGGTGTGCTCGACGCGCTCGCCGGTTGCCACGTCGACCGAGACGATCTGCGAATAGGCCTTGCCGACATAGTTGGGACGCCGGGCGCCCCAGGTTGCCTCGACCGTCATCTCGTAGAACACGATGCGGCGGCCGTCCGGCGACCATTTGGGCGAGCCGAGGCAATAGCCGGGCTTGGTCGCGACCTGGCGGAAGCCGGTGCCGTCGGGGCGGATCACATAGATGGAAAGCTCCTGGGTATGCTCCCAGCCAGCGCCGCCATCATGGCCGGTCCATTCGGTGTTGCGATCCGAGGAGAAGGCGATCCACTTGCCGTCCGGCGACCATTGCGGGCGGAAATAGCAATCGGGCTTGCCTTCCTTGCCGCGCACCGCGCCGATCCCGGTGAGCTGGCGGGTGCGGCCGTTCTTCAAGTCGAGCAGCCAGATGTTCGCGCGATAGCCTTTGCGGGTCGAAACGAAGGCAAGGAAGCGTCCGTCCGGCGAAACCACACCGGCATCGTCCACCGGCGATCCTGTGACGAGCGGCGCGATGCCCGTGCCGTCTGCGCGCGCAGTAAAGATGTCCGACTGGCCGTCGCCATTGCGTTCGGAGGTGAAGACCAGCCCGCCGCCGGGCGTGAAGCCCGCATTATATTCGAAGCGCGTATCGCCCAGCAGCTTGCGCTCGTTCGCGCCATCCACGTCGCTGATGCGCAGCTCGGAAACCGAAGGCGCGATGCGGTTCATCAGCATCACGCCCTTCTTTTTCGGGCCAGCGGTGAGAGTTGCGGCTTTGGCCGCACTCGCCATGACGGCGGCAGCAGGAATTACGCCCAGAAACGCGCGGCGGTCCATCGATCCCTCCTCGTGGTGCGGCCGCACAATGCGTCGCCCATCTTGGTTTTTGCTGTTGTATCTGTGACGGGCGGAAGGGCGGAAGGTCCAATCACAAGCCTGTAAATGGCGATCAGTTCTGCCGCGCTTCTTATCGTCCGATGTGCCACGCATGGGTCTAAGGCCGCTCACGCGAACGGGTGGAGAATGAAGTGAGCGAGCACCGGCACCCCCTGGCGATCCGCGATTTCCGCTATTTCTGGACGGCGCGGCTGTGCTCGACGCTGGCGCAGAACGCGATGGTGATCGTCATCGGCTGGCAGGTCTATGACATTGCGCGGCAGACGATGGGGCTGAAACAGGCCGCGCTCCAGCTCGGGCTGATCGGGCTCGCGCAGTTCCTGCCGCTGTTCGCGCTGGTGCTGATCACCGGCTGGACCGCGGACCGGGTGGACCGGCGCTTCATCGCCCGGCTGTGCCTGACGCTGCTGCTGTTCTGCGCGGCCTTGCTCGCCTGGTTCAGCTTCCGGGGGACGATGACGCTGGGCATCCTGTTCTCGGTCGCGGTGCTGCTGGGCGTGGCGCGCGCCTTTTCGATGCCTGCGCAGAATGCCCTGGCGCCCAACCTCGTGCCCCCTGCCCTGCTGCCGCGCGCGGTGGCGACCACGGCGATCGCGGGGCGCGTCGGCGGGATCGCGGGGCCGGCGATGGGCGGCTATCTCTACGCGGGGGCGCCGCACATGCCTTATATGGTCGCGGCGTTCCTGCTCGGCGGATCGCTGTTCTGCATGCTGATGATCCGCCCCATCGCCCGCACCGGGATCGACGGATCGCGCAATCCGTGGCGGCAGATGGTCGAGGGGCTCAGCTATGTGATCCACAACCGGCTGGTGCTGGGCGCGATCTCGCTCGATCTGTTCGCGGTGCTGCTGGGCGGCGCGACCGCGATGCTGCCTATCTTCGCGCGCGACATACTGCATGTCGGCCCAGCGGGTCTCGGCCATCTGCGCGCAGCCCCGGCGGTAGGCGCGATGCTGATCGCCTTGTGGTTCTCATGGGCGCCGCTGTCGAAGGGCGTGGGCGTGAAGATGCTGGCGGCGGTCGGTGTCTTCGGGGTGGCGACGGTCGGCTTCGGGCTGTCGCGCTGGTTTCCGCTGTCGCTCGCCTGCCTCGCGGTTCTGGGCGCGGCCGACATGTTCTCGGTCTATGTCCGCCAGTCGCTGATCCAGATCTCGACGCCGAACGAAATGCGGGGACGCGTGGGGGCGGTCTCGACGCTGTTCATCTCGGCTTCGAACGAACTGGGCGAAGCGGAATCGGGCTTCCTCGCCGCGCTGATCGGGCCGGTCGCCGCGGTAGTGGCGGGCGGCGCGGGAGCCGTCGCCATCGCCCTGCTCTGGGCGAAGCTGTTTCCGGCGCTGCGCCGCGCCGAGGGGTTTCAGGTCTAGCGCGGGAAGGCGAAGCTGGTCGGCTTGGGCACGGCGATACTGCTGCCGGTATCGCGCAGCTTGCCGGTGCGGGGATCGCGGGCGAACAGCGCGACATTGCTCGAGGTCTGGTTCGCCACCAGCATCCAGCGCCCGCTCGGATCGATCGCGAAGCTCCACGGCCGCTGCCCGCCCGAACCGATCCGCTGGATCTCGGTCAGCGCGCCAGTGCGCTTGTCGACGGCATAGGCCAGGATCACATCCTCGCCGCGGATCGAGACATAAAGGAAGCGGCCATCGCTGCTGGTGGCGATCTCCGCGCCGCTGCTGGTCGCGCGTTTCGCTTCGTCGATGGCAATCGGCACGGTCTGCACCGGCACCAGCCGGCCCGCATTCCAGCGATAGGCATGGACCTCCGGCACCAGCTCGGTGATCAAATACAGGAATTTGCCGTCGGGGCGGAAAGCGAGGTGACGCGGGCCATGGCCCGGCGTCACGGCTTCGGACGGCGGATCGGCGGGCGTCAGCGCGCGGCTTGCCGGGTCGAAGCGGTAGACGAAGATCTTGTCGGCACCGAGATCGGCGGACAGCACAAAGCGCCGTGACGGATCGAGCAGCACGGCATGGGCATGCGGACCCGCCTGACGCCGGTGCGGACCGGTGCCCTGATTCTGCGCCATCGATGCGGGCGGTGCGAGCGATCCGTCGGGACCGATCGGCACCGCGCTCACATGGCCGCTGCCATAATGCGCGGCGAACAAAGTGTTCGAGCGCGTATCGAGCGCCAGATGGGTCGGCCCGCCGCCACCCGAAGGCACGCGATTGAGCAGGCGTAGCGCGCCGGTGCCCGGCGCAGAGGCAAGCGCGATCAGTTCGCCGCCGCTTTCATTGCCGGCCTCGACCACCGTATAAAGCAAGGGCCGGTCCGGATGCGCCTCGACCCAGGTCGGCCGCTTGCTTTCGAACGCGACGCCGATGGGGATCAGCTTGCCCGCGCGCGTATCGAGCCGCGCGGCGAAGATGCCCTGCCCCGGCTCGCTGGCCTGCGTGCCGATATAGACGATCCGGCCCGGCGCGGTCTGGGCGAAGGCAGCGGGCGCGGCGAGCGCGGCATGCGCCAGCCCCGCGGCGAAGCTGCGGCGCGAGAGGCTCACCATGCGTCCTGCGTCGCGAAGAAGCGCTGCCAGAAATCGAGCTTTTCGGGCGACGCGATGGCGATCGGCGCGAACCGGTCGCCCACCTCCATCACCTGCGGCTTGCTTGCATCGAATGCGGGCCAGAGCGGCAGGCCCGGGCCGTTCGGATCGCCGCGCTTCACGATGTTGGCGAGATAGGAGGACATGATGTCCGCGATCCGGCGATCCTCGTCGGTCCAGGGCAGGTCGTTCGCATCGAGGCTGTTGAACATGTACATGATCTCGGACCCATGAAATGCCCCGCGCGTCAGCCGGGTCGGCCCCACCAGAGCATGACTCCAGAAATAGGTGAAGACCGGCTGTCTCACCGTCTTCGTCCATTCGCGCGCCCACATCCAGGTCGAGACGCGCGAATTGTCGCGCACCGCGTCGTTGTTGGCGAGCGCCGCTTCCTGATCATTAGTGGCGGGATAGAGTTTCAGGAACTCGCCGGCCATGGGCCCGAACTTGGTCTTCGCCCAGTTCACATAGACCGACAGCGTCACGCTGGTGTGCGGCATGCCCGGCCGGTTGATAGGCGGGTTGGCGCGCAGCGTCTCGAACGCCGTCTCGGGCACCGCGCCGCTCTCGTCCTTGTTGTTGCCCGCGACATAGCCGACATGGTTCTGCGTGCCGCCCGACAGCGTCTCGCCATAGGTGCGCGGCACGATCCAGCCATCCACCACCGGACGGAACAAGGGCGGGCGCGAGGGGCTGCCGGTATAGACGTCGGGATCGGCGACGCCGCTGCCCTCCATCAGCTGCTGCCACGGCATCGCCCGCAGTTCCTTGAGCGATCGCGTGCCACGTGCGGCGACATAGGCCACGCCCGCAGTCTCGGCGCCCTTCATCGTCCGGGTCGAGGTGTTGAGGTAGCGCAGCTCGAGATCGCGCGGATAGCGGACCTGGCTCTCCGCCACGCTCTGATGGAACAGCCCCTTGGCCAGCGGCGACATCGACAGGAAGCCGACCGATCCTGCCCCGGCCGACTGGCCGCCGATGGTCACCTGCTTCGGATCGCCGCCGAACGCCGCGATGTTCCGCTGCACCCATTTGAGCAGCGCGATATCGTCCATCAGGCCGTAATTGCCCGAGGCGTTATGGCCGGACTCCTTGCTCAGTTCGGGGGTTGCGAGGAAGCCGAGCGGCCCCAGCCGATAGTTGAAGGTGACGACGATCACCCCCTTCTTCGCCAGCCCCTCGCCATCGAACTGCGGATTGGCGCCAAAGCCTTCGTTGAAGCCGCCGCCATAGATCCAGACATAGACCGGGCGCCGTTCCTTCGCCGAAGCCGCGCCGGTCCACACATTCGCGGTCAGGCAATCCTCGCTCATCGGCATGTCCTTCACGCGCGGATCATGCTGCGGGCAGAGATTGCCGAAATCGTCCGCCTTGCGCACGCCGCGCCACGCCTTGGCAGGCGCAGGCGGGCGCCAGCGCAGCTCGCCGACCGGCGGTGCGGCATAGGGAATGCCCTTGAACACCCGGATCGCGGGATCGCGGCCCGCCACGCCCGACAGCAGCCCGGTATCGATGCGAACGGTCTCGACCGGCGCGGGCACGGGCGGCGCGAGCGATGCGCTGCCGCCGCCGGGAAGCGTTGTCAGCGACAGCGCAAGGGCGGTGGCGAAAACAGTGCGGATCATGGACCTCTCCGGCGATTATGGCGGGCGCTATCGTCCCAGCCTTTCGCATAGGTGTAGCCGCTGTGCCGCAAAGCCCCACATTGGTTTGGCGTGCCGCACGATAACTTCGCCCGGACGCCCGAAATCACCGGCATCCAGAATCAATATAGCCCGACCGGAAACCAATGACGGCGTTTGCCGCGCGTCGATGCATTGAGCAGCCGCAGGGAAGTATGGTCGTCCATCGCTGGCGAAGACCAGTGCGGCGAACCGGAATGACAACGTTGTAAATGCAGCCGCGCCGGGCGCCAGACCGACAAGACAGGCGCGGTGAAATTCAGGGAGAGCGTCCTATGAAGAAGGTTCGACTGATCACCGCTTTGCTCTGCGGAGCGAGCGCCATCACATTCGCTCCGGCGGCATTCGCGCAGAACGCACTGGCCGCGGCGGAAGAAGATACTGCCCCGGCCGATACTTCGAACGAGCTGGTCGTCACCGGCTCGCGCACCATCACCAACGGCAATACCAGCCCGGTGCCGGTCACGGTCATCCCGACCGAGACGCTGATCAACGCACGGCCGACCAGCCTGACCGAATCGGTGCAGATCCTGCCGGTCTTCTCCGGATCGCGCAGCCAGGTCAGCAACCCCTCCGCCACCGGCGGCGTGGGCGGCGGCAACGGCGTCGCCGCGCAGCTCAACCTGCGCAACATCGGCGCGAACCGGAACCTGGTGCTGATGGACGGCCGCCGCGTGCCGCCGACCTCGATCAGCAACATCGTCGATGCCGACGTGATCCCGCAGCTGCTGATCGAGCGCGTCGATACCGTCACCGGCGGCGTATCGGCCGTCTATGGCTCGGACGCGGTCACCGGCGTGGTCAACTTCATCACCAACCGGAAGTTCAAGGGCGTGCGCGCCTATATGCAGGGCGGCATGTCCGAATATGGCGATGCGGGGCAAATGGCGGCAGGCGTCGCGGTGGGAACCGACCTGTTCGGCGGCCGCGGCCATTTCACCGCCAGCTACGAATATCGCGACGATCAGGGCGTCGACCGCCGCTCGGCGCGCGACTGGTACAGCCGCCCGGTGGTGGTCGGCAGCGGCACCGCCGCCGCGCCCTATCGCCTGATCACCAACGCCACGCTGGCCAATTTGCCGTTTGGCGGCCGCATCACCTGCACCGGCGCGTGCACCGTCAACGGCCAGTATTTCGCGACCGACGGCGTGCTCAGCCCGCTCGTCAACGGTACTGCCTATGCCGGTACCGCCAACACGCAGGTGGGTGGTTCGGGCGGCTATGTCGACCTGACGATGAAGGCCGAGCAGCGGATGCACCAATTCTATGGCCGCTTCGATTTCGAAGTCAGCGACAATGTCCGCCTGTTCGTGCTGGGCAGCGGCACGTTCAAGCGCAACTCGTTCTACACCGACGAGGTGCAGCTGCAGAACATCACGCTGAGCCGCACCAACTTCTTCCTCGCGCCCGCCTATCAGGCGCAGATCCCGACCGCGACCTTCAGCTTCAACCGCATGCTGACCCAGCCCGAGCGCGCCAACGCAGTGCCCGAATCGCGGCAGATCATGTTCGTGGCGGGACTGACCGGCAGCGCGGGCAAGTTCGACTGGAACGTCGCCTATACCCGCGGCTCGTCACGGCTCGAGACGCTGCTGCGCAACAATGTGAACAACCAGAAGCTGTCGGCCGCGCTGGACGTGGTGGCGGGCGTGGGCGGTGCACCGGTCTGCTATGCGGCGACGCAGGCGGCGACCGCGGCGGCCTATGCCGATTGTCAGCCGCTCAACCTGTTCGGGCCGACCGCGTCGAGCATCGCCGCGCTCGACTATATCCTCGACGACACGCTGTACGTCGCGAAGACCAATCAGGACGATATCACCGCCGACATTGCCGGATCGCCCTTCGATACCTGGGCCGCGCCGGTCACCGTCGCGCTTTCGGGCGAATGGCGCCGCCAGACGTTCGAATCGACCAGCGCGGCCACCCCGTCCATGTATGCGGACTGCACCAACCTGCGGTACAATTGCACGCCGCGGAACGTGACCACGGGTGCCGGCACCTTCCTGTATCGCCAGACTTTCCCGGCCACCGACCAGATCGACCAGTCTGTGTGGGAAGTCGCGGGCGAAGTGAATCTGCCGCTGCTCAAGGATTCGGCGATCGCCCGCTCGTTCAGCGTCAACGGCGCGGTGCGCTACACCAAATACGACACGGTCGGCGATTACTGGACGTGGAAGGCCGGCGCCGACTGGCAGATCACCGACGATCTGCGCGTCCGAGGGACGCTGTCGCGCGACATCCGCGCACCAACCCTGAACGATCTCTACGCACCGACCTCGGTCGTGATCGTCAACAATCAGGACCTGCTGACCGGCGCAACCAATCAGGTGCCTTCGGTCAATGTGCCCAACCCGAACCTGACCGCCGAGATCGGCAAGACGAAGACGGTGGGCGTGGTGTACAAGCCGGGCTTCGCGCCGGGCCTCAGCTTCGCGGTCGATTATTACGATATCCAGATCGACGGCGCGATCACCACGGTGCAGGGCTTCCAGCCGAACATCCAGAATGGCTGCAACCTCAACGGCGTGGCGCTTTATTGCGACCTGATCGTCCGCAATTCCTCGAACGTCGTCACCGCCTGGCTGGTCCGCCCGGTGAACCTGGCGCAGATCAAGACCTATGGCGTCGATTTCGAGGTCAACTATTCCGGCCAGCTGTTCGGGCAGGCGCTGAACATCCGCGGCCTCGCCGCCTATCAGCCGCATATCCGTTACATCCAGCCTTCGGTGCCGACCATCGATCAGGGCGGCGTGGCGTTCGGTTCGGCCGGCCTCACCGCCAGCCCGTCGGTGCGCCTGACCGGCATGGTCAACTATGCCGTCACCGACAAGCTGAAGCTGGGCATGACCTATCGCTGGCGTAACCGGATGAAGCTGTGGGGCGATCCCACCGTAGTGTGGGCGCCGGGCGAAGGCACGATCGCGCCGTTCGGCCAGGCATCGCTCAACGTCGGATGGGAATTGCCGATCCCGGCTGCGGGCAAGGCCGAGATGTTCGTGAACGTGCAGAACCTGTTCAACGCCGCTCCGCCCCCGGCCAACTCGCCGGGCACGGCGACCTCGCCGGGCGGTTTCGGCGGCTTCGCGATCACCGACGATCCGATCGGGCGCTACTGGACCGCGGGCATCCGCTTCCGGTTCTGAGCCCGGTCACCATCCAATCTTCCCTCCTCGCCCCCCGGCCCTGCGCCGGGGGGCATTTTCTTTTGAGTCCCAGCCTGCCTATCGTGATGGCATGTCGAAGATGATCGGGCTGATTGCAGCGCTGGCATTGTGCGCGTGTGGCGACCGCGCCAGCACGAATACCATGGAACCGGGGCAACGCGAGATCGAGCCCGCGACGCTTCCCTTCGACAATTCCACCGGGTTTCTCGATGGCTTCACATTGAACGTCGCTCACGACGGTAGCCTGACATGGAATAGCGCGCCGATAGAGGACGCGACTCTGGAGGCGTACCTCTCGCAATGGGCGGCGCGTCCTCGGGACGCGGGCAGTCTCTTTGTGGCGTTTGAGCCCGGCGTCCCGACGGCTCGTGCGGAATGGGTTCGACGGAAAGTGATCGACAGCGGCCTGTGCGCGCAAGACCGTTGCCGGGAGGTCGGCTGGGATATCAAAAGGCCGGTTGTGAACTAACGGCCAGAGAAGGTGGAACGGGTCAGTTCACGCCCGGAAGCGGCAGCCCCTGCGCGACCCACCCGCTGACACCCGCCGCCAGCGCCACCCCGACCAGCCCGCGCCACAAGGGCGCGAAGCGGGGCGGTTCGGCGGACTCGTCCAGCGCCTTGCGGCCGGTGATCATCGGGCCGACCAGATTGTCGCGCTTCACCAGTGCGTAAAACAGGATCGCCAGCAGGTGCAGCGCGACCAGCGCGAGGATGATGTTGAACAATTGCTCGTGCAGGTCGCGCGCCAGATCGGAGAGTTCGTACGACACCAGATCGGACAGCGGCCCGGATTCGATCCCGTCGGTATCCTGCGCGAACAGGCCCAGCGCGACCTGCAGCAGCATCGCGCCGAGCAGAGCGAGCACACTGAGCGCGCCGATCGGGTTGTGACCGATGGTCTTGTCGCTCGATTTCGAGAACAGCCCCCTGGCATAGGCGAAAACCGCACGCGGCCCGCGGACGAACGAGGCGAAACGTGCGGTCGAGCTGCCTGCAAAGCCCCAATAGATGCGGAACAGCAGCAGCCCGAGCGTCACATAGCCCAGCAGCCGGTGGGTCGACATGTCGCCCGATTTCCACGTCCACCACAAAGCGGGGAGCAGCAGCGCGAAGCTCCAATGGACCAGCCGCACCGGCAGGTCCCACAGCCGCGTCTTTGGCGGTGCCGGGGGTGGCGCGGACTCGCCCTCGGGCGCGTCCGTCACCGCATCCTCGCTCACTTCTTCGCGCGGAACTTGTCGTGGCAGCCCTTGCACGTCGCGCCGACGGCAGTCGCGGCCGGGCGGATCGCCGCTAGATCGCCGGAGTCGGTCGCGGTCTTGAGCGCCTTCACCGCATTGTCGAAATTGGCCGCGGCGGTGGCGAAGCCGGGCTTGTCCTGCCAGATCTCAGGCTTGGCTTCGGTCTCGATGCCCGATTCCGGACCCGATCCATCGGGGAACCAGCTCGGCACCTGGCCGGACAGGCCCGCGAGCGTGGTCGCATTGGCCTTGATCGTCTCGACCGAAGGCGCGTCCTTCTTCAGTTCCTCGTTGATCGCCTTGTTGGCCTTGGCGATCTGCTTGAACTTGGCTTCGCGCGGATTTTCGCCGCCCGCTGCGGCATTGCCGCCGGGCGCGGCGGAGTTGCAGGCCGAAGTCGCCAGAACCAGCGCCAGCGCGCCACCGATCATTCCAAGCTTCAAGTCGAGCCTCCCGCCATCATGTCCGTTACGCGAGCATAACGCGCGCGCGCGCAAAACGCCGCCAATATCGTGTTTCCGGGGTATAAATTCGCCGCTCAGCCTGCCTTGCGAACCAGCGGCAGCACCGTCCGTTCATCCATCCGCTTGCGCAGCAGCTCGATGAAATCGAGGTGGAGCTGGGTCGGCAGCCAGCCCGCACGCATGGTGATGCCTATCGACGGCGCCGGCTCGATCGTGCCGATCGGCACCGCGGCCAGCGTGTCGTCCTCGTGCATCAGCTCGTACGACGTGATCAGCGTCAGCCGGTCGCTGCGCGCGAGCAGGTGACGGATCACCGGCAGCGAGCAGGTGGCGATCGAGGTCTTGGGACCCTTGCCGCCCGCGAACAGCCGCTCGAAACAGGCGCGGCGGCTCGATCCCGGGGTGCCGACCACCCAGTCATAATCGAGCAGGTTCTCGACCGTGACCTTGCCCTGGCGCAGCAGCTTGTGCCCGCGCCGGGCGACGACGGTATAGGGCGTCTTGGCCAGCGCCTGATTGGCGAGATCGTCGGCAGTGGTTTCCTGCACCAGCCCGATCACGAAATCGACCGCGCCCGCGCGCAGGCTCTTGAGCATCTCGGGCGCGCTTTCGTTGACGATCTTCACGTCCGCCTGCGGATGCGCCGAGACGAATTCGTCGAGCACCGAGGCGAGCAGCACGCTGCCGCCGAACGGCATGGCGCCGACTGCGATCTGGCTGTTGAAGCTGCCTTGCGCCGCTTCGATCTCCTTGATCCCCCACTCGATTTCCTGCGTGGCTAGCCTGATCTTGCGGCCGAACTCGACCCCGGCCGGGGTCACCATCACGCCGGCGGCCGTGCGGTAATAGAGCGACTTGCGCAGATTGCCTTCGAGGTCGCGGGCGGCACGTTGGAGCGAGGCTTGCGACAGGCCGAGCAGCTGGGCGGCCTGCGCGAACGAGCCGGTCTCGACGATCGCGATCAGGCTGCGCGCCTGCGATTTCGAGATGCGCTTGGCGATGACCGGCGCCGCGGCGGCAGTGACGCCCAGATCGATCAGCGCCTGTTCGATCTGCGCGAACAGCCGCGCGGTGCGGCGATGGAAGATCTCGCCCAGATCGTTGAGATAACTGCCGCTGGCGCGGCGATCGAGCAGGGTCACGCCGATCTGCTGCTCGAGCTTGGCAAGCGATTGGGTCACTGCCGGCTGGGAGAGGTTGCACTCCTCCGAAGCCTTTCTGACGCTGTTGAGCCGGCCGACGCTTTCGAACAGCTTGAGCTGGCGAAAGCTGAGGGATTCGGCGCGGGTTTCCGCATCCATGTCCATCACTCTGGTTCCTCTCCGTTGCGGCCTCATAACCGAAAATTATCGCTTCGAGAATGCCCGCACGATGCAGCGCTTATCGCTCGAAACTGGCTGCGAGCGGTGCCGGAAAGCAGCGAAAGCGCCCGTGTCCGGCCGGGCAATCGCGGTTGCCTCATCGGTATATTCATTGTTAAATCAATGATATATGTACGATTCAAAGATAGCGCCGATCCGGCCTTGATCCACCGCAACACGACCCGCATCGAAGGTGTGAAATTGTCCCGGAAACGCGGAATTGATCACCAAATTCTACGCAAAACTTATAACCCCGCGCAGCGATTCAATCGCGAACGGCGATAGAAAATGGGTTGGGGAACCCAAGATTTGAGGCGCGCCGATTGACGCTGGGCACCCCCGGGTTGCTTTTGCGGGCAAGCAAAGGGACGCCCGCGGGGCGGCTCCAAATCCAGCGCAGTTCAGGAGAGCGACATTGGCCGGTAAGGTTCACCTCAAGATCGCGGTTGCGGAACATCCGCACACCTCGGCGATCCGCAGCGGCGAAATCCCCATCGAGGGTGTCGACGCCGAGTTCATCACGGTGAAGCCTCAGATCGGCGCGTTCCGCCGTATGGTGCGCGATGTCGAGTTCGACGTGTGCGAGCTGGCACCGACCACCTATATCATCGCCCGCGCCTATGGCGCACCGTTCGTGGCGCTGCCGATCTTCGTGGTGCGCCGGTTCCACCATGCCGGCATGCTGGTGCGCCCCGATGCGGGCATCGCAGTGCCCAAGGATCTGGAAGGCAAGCGCGTCGGCGTGCGCGCCTA
Organism: Sphingomonas sp. AOB5; assembly: GCF_029433115.1. Classification (GTDB taxonomy): domain Bacteria; phylum Pseudomonadota; class Alphaproteobacteria; order Sphingomonadales; family Sphingomonadaceae; genus Sphingomonas. The sequence goes on from NZ_JARNTV010000014.1 coordinate 27,945, forward strand.
TTCGGTGACCACCGGCGTGTGGATCCGTCAGGTGTTCATCGACGAATATGGCCTCGACAATTCGAAGGTCACCTGGGTGGTCGATGACGAGGAGCATGTGCAGGCGCTCAAGCTGCCGTCGAACGTGATCCATGCGCCCGAGGGCCGCAGCCTTGCCGACATGATCGCCGCGGGCGAGCTTCAGGCGGGTGTCGAGGCGGCGGCAGGCATCGGCCGCACCGGCGCGCCGACCGGCGGCTGGCAGGAAGTCGAAGCCAATTATCCCGACCTGATCCCCAATGCCGAAGCGGTCGAGGCCGAATATTACGCGCGCACCGGCGTCTATCCGATGCACGGCACCATCGTGGTGAAGGATTCGGTTCTGGCCGAGCATCCGTGGATCGCCCGTTCGCTCAACGACGCCTTCACCCGCGCCAAGGACGAGTGGGTCGCAAAGCTCAATTCGGGCGAGGCGACCGGCGCGGGCGCGGACAAGTATCGCAAGCTCCAGAAGATCGTCGGCGCCGATCCCCTGCCCTATGGCATCGAAGCCAACCGGCCGACGATCGAGGCGCTGGAAAAGACCGCGTTCGAACAGGGGCTGACCCCGCGCCGCATGTCGATGGACGAGCTGTTCGTCGATCCCACCACGATCCCCGCCCGTCAGGACGCGTAACATGATTATCGATTGCCACGGCCATTTCACGACCGTCCCCAAATCCTTCCGCGACTGGCGCACCCGTCAGGTCGACGCCGCCAACGATCCGGCGAACGCGCCGAAGCCCGAGGAAGGCGCGATCCTGACCGACGACCAGATCCGCGAAGGGATCGAGGGCGGCCAGCTCCGCCTGCAGCAGGAGCGCGGCAGCGACCTGACGCTGTTCTCGCCGATCGCCGGACTGATGAGCCATCATCTTGGTAACGAGCGGACCAGTCTGGAATGGGCGCGCGTCTCCAACGACAACGTCAAGCGCGTTACCGAGTTGTATCCGGACAATTTCGTGCCGGTCTGCCAGCTGCCGCAATCGCCCGGCGCGCCGCCCGCAAACAGCGTTCCGGAGCTGCGCCGCTGCGTCGAGGAACTGGGCTTTGTCGGCGTCAATGTGAACCCTGACCCGACCGGCGGCTACTGGACCGGCAAGCCCTTCACCGATCGCGAATGGTATCCGCTGTTCGAGGCGATGTGCGATCTCGACGTGCCCGGCATGGTCCATGTCGCGGCATCGTGTAACCCGAACTTCCACGGCACCGGCGCGCACTACATCAACGCCGATACATCGGTGTTCATGCAGATCCTCCAGTCGGACCTGTTCAAGGATTTCCCGACGCTGCGGCTGGTGATCCCGCATGGCGGCGGCGCGGTGCCGTACCATTGGGGCCGGTATCGCGGCATGTCGCTCGAGATGATGGACCGGCCGCTCGAAGGGCTGCTCGACAACATCTTCTTCGATACCTGCGTCTATCATCTGCCCGGCGTCGAGCTGCTGACCAAGGTGATCCCGGTCGAGAACGTCCTGTTCGGCTCCGAGATGATCGGCGCGGTGCGCGGGCGCGATCCGAACACCGGCGAATATTTCGACGACACCAAGAAATATGTCGATCAGCTGCCCTTGTCCGCCGGGGACAAGGCCAAGGTGTTCGAAGGCAATGCGCGGCGGGTCTATCCGCGGCTGGATGCGCTGCTCAAACAGCGCGGACTCTGAGCTTCCAGACATCGCCAACGGGCCGGGAATCTATCGCTTCCCGGCCCGTTTCGATTGGAGCGCCCTCACCGGAAATGGTCTGACCTTCGCATAACGAAGGAGAGACATGTGAACGGCGCCGAAGCCCTTGTGAACACACTGGCCGATCAGGGCGTCGAAATCTGTTTCGCCAATCCCGGCACCTCGGAAATGCACTTCCTCGCCGCGCTGGAGAATCCGCGGATGAAGAGCGTGCTGTGCCTGTTCGAAGGCGTCTGCACCGGTGCCGCTGACGGCTATTACCGGATGGCGGACAAGCCCGCCTCGACCCTGCTGCACCTTGGGCCGGGCCTCGCCAACGGCCTCGCCAATATCCACAATGCCAAGCGCGCCAGCGTGGGCATGGTCAACATCGTCGGTGAACATTCGGCGAGCCATCTCAAATATGATCCGCCGCTGACTTCGGACATCGAAGGACTGGCACGACCGCTGAGCCATTGGGTGCGGCGTGCGGAATCGGCGGGATCGATCGCCTGGGACGCGGCGACCGCGGTGGCCAAGGCAAGCGAGCATCCGGGCCAGATCGCGACCCTGATCCTGCCCGGCGACACGGCGTGGCAGGATGCCGGACAGCCCCGCCTGCCCGCCGTGACCGCTTCCCCGCGCAAAGCCCCCGACGCCGCCCGGATCGACAAGATCGCCGAGGTGCTGCGTTCGGGCGAACCCGCGCTGATCATCCTCGCCAACAAATCCACCCGCGGCCGCGCGCTCGAACTCGCCGGCAAGGTCGCGGCCGGCACCGGATGCCGTCTGGGCAGCCAGTTCTTCACCGCGCGGATCGAACGCGGCGCGGGGCGCGTGCCGCTGGAGCGCATCCCCTATGCCGTGCCGCAGGGTCAGACGTTCCTGTCCGGCTTCAAGCATCTGATCACGGTCGAGACCAGGGAACCGGTCGCCTTCTTCGCCTATCCCGACAAGCCGAGCCTGCTGAAGGCTCCCGGCACCGTCGTCCACAATCTGGCCGATGCCGACGAGGACAGCGAAGCCGCGTTCGAGATGCTGATCGACGCGCTGGGCCTGAAGGGCACCGCGCCGCGGCTTCAGGAGCGGATCGAAACCCCGCCGCCCAGCGGCGCGCTCAACCCGCAGAGCATTGCGCATGCGCTCGCCGCGGCGCTGCCCGAACATGCCATCCTGGTCGATGAATCGCTGACCACCGGCCGTGAATCGATGGGCCTCACCATGGGCGCGCGACCACACGACCTGATCAACAATATGGGCGGATCGATCGGATACGGCACGCCCGTCGCCACCGGCACCGCACTGGCCTGCCCGGACCGGCGGACCTTCTGCATGGTTGGCGACGGCAGCGCGATGTACACCATCCAGTCGCTGTGGACGCAGGCGCGCGAAGGGCTGCCCGTCACCACGATCATCTTCGCCAACAACAGCTACGCCATCCTGAAGGCCGAATACGCGAACATGGGCGCGGGCACACCGGGTCCGCAGGCGCTGGCGATGATCGATATCGACCGCCCGACGATCGACTGGGTCGCGATGGCGAAGAGCATGGGCGTGCCGGGCGTCAGCGTCTCGACCGCAGAGGATTTCCACGCCGCGATGGTCCGCTCGGTCGATGCCGAGGGTCCGGTGCTGATCGAAGTGAAACTATACTGAGGGGGAGGGGCCGATGGCCACCACAGCCGTGACGACGCTCAAGACCAATCTGGCCGATTATCCGGTGACGCAGGCGATGAAGGACGGGCGCGTCACGTCCGATATCGTCTCGCTCGATTTCTGCGGACCGCCACAGGCGCACAACGGCTTCAAGGCGATGATCCGCGAAGGCGCGTTCGATTGCGGCGAGCTGGCGATCGTCACGCTGCTTCAGGCCAAGATCTACGGCAAGCCCTGGGTCGCGCTGCCGGTGCCGGTCAATGGCCGTTTCCAGCATCATTGCGCCGGCTTCAATCGCGAGTTCGGGCACCTGAATCCGAAGGATATCGAGGGTAAGCGCGTCGGCGTGCGCAGCTATGCGCAGACCACGGGGCTATGGATTCGCGGTATCCTCCAGCACGAATATGGCGTCGATCTGGACAAGGTGACCTGGTGCAAGGTCGGCGAGGGTCACCTCCTTGAGTACACCGATCCGGCCAATGTCGAGCAGTTGCCCAAGGGCTCGGACATCGGCCAGATGATGCTCGACGGCGAGCTTGCCGCGACCCTGCAGGGCGTCGACCTGCCCAAGGACCCGCGCGTCGAATATCTGGTGCCGAACCCGTTCGAGGCGGCGAAGGACTGGTATGCGCGCGAAGGCGTAGTGTGCATCAACCACATGTTCGTGGTGCATGAGAGCCTGACCCGCGAGCGGCCCGACATCGTCCGCGAGATCTTCCGCATGATCGTCGACAGCCGCGAGCTGACCGAGGGCGGCGTTCCGGCGATCTATCCGCCGATCGGACTGGAAGCGAACCGCAAGGGCATCCAGCTCGCGATCGACTGGGCACATGAGCAGAAGATCATTCCGCGCAAGATCGAAGTCGACGAGCTGTTCGACGATGTGACCGCGGCGCTGGGGGCCTGAAGATGAAGCGGCTCGCGGCCCTGTTGCTGGCCTTCGCGGCAATGCCTGCCTCGGCGCAGACCGCACCTGCCCTGCGCACCGACTATGTCTCGTTCGGGGCGCATGACGAGGGGCTGATCTACCAGCCCACAGGCGCGCGGTCGCGGATCGCGCTGGTCTATGCGCATCCCAGCGGGAACACGTTCGATACCGCGGTCGGGCGCGAAATGGCGCGGCGCGGCTATGCGACCATGATGGTCAATCATCGTGACGAGGACGAACGGCTCGATGCGTTTGCCGGGGCGATCTCGGAGGCGATCCGGCACATGCGCGCGCTGCCCGGCATCGAGCGGGTCGTGCTGATCGGGCATAGCGGCGGGGGTCCGCTGGCAGCCTTCTACCAGAATGTCGCCGAACATGGGCCGGGCGCGTGCAGCGGACCGGAGAAACTCTATCCATGCCGCACCGATCTGGTGAAGGACCTCGCGCCCGCGGACGGGGTGGTGCTGCTCGATCCGACATTGGGCGCCTTCCACCAGATGAGTTCGATCGATCCGGCGGGCGGCAGTGACACGCGTGACGCATCGCTCGACATGTTCGCGCCGGCCAATGGCTATGACGACGCCAGCGGACGCGCCGCCTACCCCGCGGAGTTCCGCCGCCGCTTCGCCGCAGGGCAAGCACGGCGCAGCGATGCGCTGATCGCACAGGCGCAGGAACGGCTGCGCGTCATCGAAGCGGGGCAAGGCCAGTTCGAGGATGATGAGCCGTTCGTGATCCGCGGCATCGGCCATCATGCCGCGGGCGCGCGGCTCTATCAGCCCGACACCAGCATGCTCTCGCACACCCGCGCGCCGCACCTGCTGCTGCGCGCCGACGGCAGCGATAGCGAAGGCGTGATCGCTTCGGTCCGCGCGCCGGGCGGCAAGGCGACCCGAGACGGGCTGCGCACGATGGAGCTGATGGGCAACAACACCAGCGTCCGCATCTTCCTCGCGACCGCTGCGATCCGGACGAAGGACTTCGCGATTGGCGAAGACGATATCACCGGCGTCGACTGGAGCTCGGCCTTCTCGTCCGCGCCGGGCAATGCGCCGGGCATCACCGTGCCGTCGCTCGTGCTGACGATGAGCTGCCACTATCTGCTCGTCCCCGGCGAGCTCATCTTCGACCGGCTGGGATCGCGCGACAAAAGCTATGCCGCGGTCGAGGGGGCCACCCATCTCTTCGGCCCGTGCAGGCCCGAATATGGCGACACGGTGAAGCGGACCTTCGATCATGTCGCGCTCTGGCTGACCAAGCCGGGAAGGTTCTGACGATGCGGGCCTCGCTCTGCCTCGTGGCGCTCGCACTGGCGGGCTGTGCCTCCACGCGCGAGATCCCGTTCGTCGACGCGCATTCGCATCTGGTTCCGAACCTGACGCCCGACGAGGAAGTCGCGAAGTTCCGCGCCTCGGGTTTGCGTGCGGTCGTCATCATGAACCCCGATCCGGCGGCGATGCGCGATCTGGGTAGCCGCCATGGCGATTTCGTGATCCCGTTCCTCAGCATCGCGCGCCTGCCCGAAATGGCGGGCATCCGGCTGACCCCGAACGCGGCCGCGGCAATGGCGACGGTCGAAGCCGAAGGCGCCGTATGCGGGCTGGGCGAAGTGCCGACGCGGGTCGTGCCCGCGACCGAGCCGAGCGACGATCTCGCGCTGTTCAACCCCGACCGGCTGCCGGTCTATGCACTGGCGAATGCACGCGCCCTGCCGCTCAACATCCATGTCACCATCGATACGCCCGCGGTCGAGGCAGCGGTCAGCCGGATCGCGCGTGAGTATCCGCGGATGAAGCTGATCCTTGCCCATGCCGGCTGGTCTGCCGGGCCGGACGTGCTCGGGCGGCTGCTCGACGCGCATCCCAATCTCTATGCCGATCTTTCGATCCGCCTCGATCCCGCGGCGGGCTTCGTCCAGCCGCGCGAGACCACGATCCTTGCCGCCGACGGATCGCTGCTGCCCGAGTGGCGCGCGCTGATCGAGCGCCATCCGGATCGCTTCATGTTCGCGATGGATATCACCGGCGCCGAACGCCCGGCTTATATCGAAAGGCTGATCGCGATCGCGCGCCAGGCCTTCGCGCCGTTGCCGCGCAAGCTCCAGCACGCCCTCGCGCACGGCAATATCGAACGGTTGCTGGCGGGCTGCCGCTTCCCCCGCAAGCGCTGACGCCGCCGCCGCGCGGCAGGCTCAGAACTTATCCCCCGGCGCGGAACTTCAACTGTTCGCCTGACCCGATCCGGACGAAGCAGGATCGGAGAAGGGCCGGGTCAACCTGCCCGGTAGCAGGAGCAGGACGTTGCCTTCGTCGTTCGTCGATATCCATCCGCATGTAATCTCCGACGATGAGCATCGCTATCCCCCCGCCCCGCTGTTCGGCAAGCGTTCGGACTGGTCACAGGAAAGGCCGAGCACGGTCGAGACGCTGATCGCCCAGATGGACGATGCCGGCGTGGCCCAGGCCGCAGTCGTGCACAGCTCGACCACCTATGGCTTCGACAACAGCTACGTCGTCGATGCGTGCAACGCGTATCCTGATCGCCTGATCGCGGTCGGATCGGTCGATGTGCTGGCGCCCGATGCGGCCGACACGATCCGCAGCTGGACCGGCAAGGGACTGGCCGGGCTGCGCGTCTTCACCGGCGGCAGCACCAAGGAATTCGATGCCAGCGAGCTGGACGATCCGCGCGCCTATCCGGCGTGGGAACTGCTCGGCGAGCTGGGCCTGACCATGTGCATCCAGACCGGCCCGGTCGGCCTCGCCGCCGTCACCGCGCTGGCGAAGCGCTTTCCCACTGTACCGATCATCCTCGATCATCTCGGCCGCCCCGACGTTACCGATGGTCCGCCCTATGCCGCGGCGCAGAGCCTGTTCGACCTCGCAGAGATCGGTTCGATCTATCTCAAGCTCACCCCGCGGATCATGGGCGATTGCGTGAAGGGTGAAGCGACCCCGGAGACCTTGTTCCCGAAGCTGGCGGAGACGTTCGGCGCGCGGCGCATGGCCTGGGGCTCCAACTATCCCACATCGCCCGGCACGCTGGCCGAGATCCTCGCCACGGCGCAGGGCCGGCTCGCCTGCCTGAGCGCAGAGGATCGCGAATGGATTTTCGGCGGGACCGCCCGGACGCTATACCCGCAACTGACAACAGAGACGCGGATCGCGCGCGCTGGCTGAGGAGAGGTCGCAATGAGTGCTGTAGCTGAAGGCGCCGCGCCACCGGCGAGTGTCGATACCAAGTCTGTCGCGGCTGCGGCCGCGCCGTGGGGCATCCTCGCGCTGCTGACGGTCGGCGTGCTGATCGCCTATTTCGACCGGACGAGCATTTCCTCGGCACTGGCCGACAAGCCGTTCGTCGAGCATTTCGGCATGACCAACGCCGATCGCGGCTTCGTCGCCGGGGCGTTCTTCTGGTCGTACATGGCGATGCAGATGCCGATGGGCTGGCTGGTCGATCGCTATGGCGTGAAATACACCTATGCGATCTGCTTCGCCTTGTGGTGCCTCGCCACCGCCGCGACCGGACTGATGACCGCCGTGATCGGCCTGTTCATCATGCGCCTGGTCGTCGGGCTGACCGAAGCGATCGTGACCCCCGCCAGCTATCGCTGGATCCGCCTGAACATGCCGGAGAGCCATGCGGGCACCGCAGTCGGCATCTTTGCCATGGGCAACAAGATCGGCATCGCCATCGGCGCGCCGATCGCCGCCTGGCTGATCGTGACCTTCGACTGGCGGCTGATGTTCATCCTGTCGGGTCTCGCCGGGCTGGTCTGGCTGATCCCGTGGATGCTGCTGGTGAAGTCCGACTATCTCAAGAAGGGCGAGATCCGCGCCGCGCAGCGCAAGACCGGCGCGGTGACCTTCCGCAGCATCATCTCCTCGCCGGTCATCTGGGGGGCGATGATCGTCAACTTCTGCTACGGCTATTTCTCATTCTACTGCATGACCTGGATGCCGGCCTATCTGGTCGACGCGCAGGGTCTCTCGCTGCAGCAATCGGGCCTCTACACCTTTTTCAGCTTTGCCGGGATCGCCATCGTCGCGATCGTCGCGGGCTGGGCCGCGGACCGGCTGATCGCGCGCGGCTACGATCCGATCGTCACCCGCAAGGTGTTCATCGTCGCCGGCTTTTTCGGGGCCTGCACGGTGCTGCTGGGCGCGTTCGCACACAGCCTGGAATGGGCGCTGTTCTGGAACGTGTTCTCGCTGTCGTGCCTGGGCCTCGCCACAGCGAACAATCTCGCCTTGTGCAAGATCACGCTGATCCCGCCGCCGGCCATCGGCCTGTCGGTCGGCGTGCAGCAGGTGGCGGGCACCGCTTCCGGCGGCGTCGCGGCGACCCTGTCGGGATGGCTGCTTCATACGACCGGCAGCTACACCGCGCCGATGATGGTGATCGTGGTGTTCCTGATGATCGGGGCCGCGGCCTGCGTCAGCCTGCTGCGCCCGAAATGGTCGCCCAAAGTCACCCAGATTGCCGATTGAGGACTGAACAATGGCGAAGATCGTATTCGGCATGGCCGTGCCGCACAGCGGCATGCTGGGCCAGGCCCCCGAGGACTGGCTGACTAACGGCGAGCGCGACCGCAAGAATCCCGAGCTGTGGTATCGCAACCGCACCTGGACCTATCCCGAGCTGGAAGCCGAGCGCGGCGCGGCGTTCGAGCCGTTCCTGACCATCGAGGAGCGCACCGAACGCGCCACCCGCTGCCGCGCGGCGCTCGACGAGATGGCCGAGGCGTACAAGCGCGCCAATGTCGATGTCGCGATCATCCTGGGCAAGGACCAGAAGGAGATCTGGCCCGACCAGTCGCCCTCGATCACCATCTATACCGGCGAGGACGTGCATAACGGCCCGCCCCAGCGCCCGGTCTATGCGCCCGATCACCATGTCGTGCACAAGGCCTATCCCGAGCTGGCGACCTATCTGATCGACACGTTTCAGGAGCAGGGCTTCGACCTGAACGATCTCCAGGCCTGGCCGGAAAATGTGTGGATGGCACAGCGTCAGGGGATGCGGCCGGATTATCCGGTCGTCCCGCACGCCTACAGCTTCGTCTACCACCAGATCATGGGCGACAATCCGCCGCCACACGTGCCGGTGCTGTTCAACCTGTTCTACCCGCCGACCCAGCCTTCGATGAAGCGCTGCATCGAGTTCGGCCGGGTGCTGCGCGACGCGATCGAGGCATGGCCGCAGGACGTGCGCGTGGCGGTGATCGCTTCGGGCGGCCTGTCGCACTTCGTCAATGACGAGGAATTCGACCGCGACGTGATGGGGAAGCTGGCCTCGTACGACTATGAGGGCCTCTCGGCGATCCCGAACGGCTATTACCAGTCGGGCACGTCCGAGGTGAAGATCTACAGCATCGTGATGATGGCGCTCCAGCAGACGGGCGCGGAAATGACTCTCGTCGATTATGTGCCGTGCTGGCGGACGCCCGCGGGCACCGGCGAAGGAATGGGTTTCATGTACTGGGATGCGAAGAACCAATGACCGATCAGCGCCTCAACGGTATCATCCGCGCATGGGAAGCGGGCAAGCCGGCCTTCACCTGCTTCGCCAAGGTCGACAAGCTGACCGCGCAGGAACTGACCGACGCACCCTATGATGGCGTGGTCTATGAGATGGAGCATAACCCGTACGACGTCGCCGCTTTGGGCGACGCGCTCCAGTATATGCTCAACCGCAAGAAGATCGCCGAGAGCGGATCGGTCGCGCCTGCGGTGACCCCGCTGGCGCGCATCCCGGCCAATGGCGTCGAGATGAACCAGAGCTTCGCCAAGCAGGTGCTCGATCGCGGCGTCTATGGCGTGATCACCCCACATGTCGCGACCGTCGAACAGGCGTACAACGCCGTCGCCTCGTGCCGCTATGCCAAGCCGACCGGCGCGGCGCTGTACGAACCCAAGGGCGTACGCGGCGATGGTCCGGCCACCGCGGCGCGTTATTGGGGTCTCACCCAGAGCGAATATTATGCCAAGGCCGATGTGTGGCCGCTCGCGCCGCATGGCGAGTTGCTGGTCGGGCTGATGATCGAGAGCCCCGAAGCGATCGAGAATCTCGACGATATCCTCGCCAATGTCCCCGGCATCGGCTTCTGCCTGATCGGCGAAGGCGATCTGTCGCAGGCGCTCGGCTATCCGCGCCAGTACGAGCATCCCGAAGTGGTCGATGCGATGCGCCGCATTGCCGAGACCTGCCACAAGCACAAGGTCGTGGTCGGCAATCCGCATGTCGGCGCGAAGAATGTCGAGCGGCTGCTCAACGAGGGATATCGCTTCCTGATGTCCGCGCCGACGCGAAGCTATGGCGTCGTCGGGCAGGGTCGCGAGCTGGCGGGCTATTAAGCAGAATTGCGGGCTTGCCCCCCGCGTCAAAGTTTATCGCTGACCGCAACAATCCAATGCGCCAATTCGGCAACCGGGCATTCATAGGGATGATGGGCGGTCACGAACCGCCCCGATGATCCGGCCCCGGCACAAGACCGGCGCAGCACGGATCGGTCGCAGATAATCGGACCAGGGGAGGCATATGAAAAGCTCGATCCGTTACGCTCTGCTGCTCGGCGGCGCATCCATGCTCGGACTTGCGAGCGCAGCCCAGGCGCAGGACGCACCCGCCGCAGACACCGAACAGGCAGATACGCCGGCCGAACCCGAACTGGTCGTCACCGGCTCGCGCGTCATCAAGAACGGCAACAACAGCCCGTCGCCGGTCACCGTCGTGCAGACCAGCGACCTGCTTACCACCCAGCCCGGCGCGAACCTTGCCGATGCGCTCAACGTGCTGCCGGTGTTCGCCGGTTCGCGTGGTGCTGGCAGCAATCCCAGCACCGGCGGCAGCGCATCGGGCGGCAACGGATCGGCCAACCAGCTCAACCTGCGCAACCTGGGCATCACCCGCACGCTGGTGCTGATGGACGGGCTGCGCATTCCGCCGACGCTGTTCAACGGCGCGGTCGACGTCGACCTGATCCCGCAGATGCTGGTCCAGCGCGTCGACGTGGTGACCGGCGGCGCCTCGGCCGTCTATGGCTCGGACGCGGTGACCGGCGTGGTCAATTATGTGCTCGACCGCAACTTCACCGGGCTGAAGCTCGAGGCCAGCTCGGGCGTTTCCGAATATGGCGATGCGCGCCAGATCGACGCCGGCATCGCATGGGGCACCAATCTGGGCGAGAACGCCCATTTCGAGGCCAGCTACCAATATCATGACGGCAGCGGCATCCTGCGCCGCTCGGATCGCCCGTGGATGAATCTGGTCGGCGTTGCCGGCGCGGGCACCACGGCCAATCCGTTCACGCTCTACAGCAATCTGCGCCAGCGCGATTATCCCGCGGGCGGCGTGATCACCACCGGTCCGCTGACCAATCAGGTGTTCAAGACCAACGGCGTGCTCAGCCCCTTCACCAACGGCACGGCGACCGGCACCGCCGCGCTTCAGGTCGGCGGCGATGGCGGCACCTGGGATTCGTCGCTGCTCCAGCCACTCGAATCGCACCAGTTGTTCGCCCGGCTCGACTATGATTTCTCGAGCACGACGCGCGCCTATGTGCAGTTCTCCGGCACGTTCAAGCAGAACGAAAATTACGCGGAATATTTCCGCCTCAACAACGTCCAGCTGACCAGCAACAATCCGTTCCTGACACTGGCGCAGCAGACCGCGCTGGCCGGCGGCGGCACCACCTTCCGCTTCCGCAAGACGATGAGCGACGGGCCCGACCGGCGCCAGCATTCGCTGTCGGATTCGGATCAGTGGATGGTCAATGCCGGGCTGGCGGGCAGCATCGGCGGCTTCGACTGGGGCCTCGACTATGTCCATGGCCGCGCGACGCTGACCACCCGCGTCGAGAACAACATGAACCAGCAGCGGCTGGCGGCGGCGCTGGACGCGGTGATCCACCCGACCAGCGGCCAGATCGTCTGCCAGGCATCGATCGCCAATCCCTCGGGCTATGGCAATTGCGTGCCGCTCAACCCGTTCGGTCCGACCTCGGAGAGCCAGGCGGCGCTCGATTACATCTATGGCACCACCCATTATCGCGCCGTCACGACGATGGACGATATCTCGGGCAGCATCTCGGGATCGCCGTTCGATACCTGGGCGGGTCCGCTGACGGTCGCGCTGTCGGGCGAGTGGCGCCGCGTGTCGTTCATCGCGAGTTCGGACGCGACGTCCGAGAATCTCGTGAACTGCGCGGGCATCCGCTACAACTGCGCCGCGACGCAGACCGTCTATTATCTCACGTTGCCGGCCAACCCGAAGGTCAGCCAGACGGTGTGGGAAGTGGCCGGCGAAATGAACGTGCCGCTGCTGCGCGATTCGGCGATCGCCAAACTGGTCGATGTCAGCGGTGCGGTGCGCTTCACCCGCTACAACACCAGCGGCGATTACTGGACGTGGAAGGTCAGCGGCAACTGGCACCTGACCGACAATCTGCGCTTCCGCGGCACATGGTCGCGCGATATCCGCGCGCCAACGCTGTACGAGCTGTTCGCCGAACGCTTTGTGGTGAACGTCAACGGCACCGACCTGCTGACCGGCCTCAGCCCGATCATCCCGTCGATCAACGGCGGCAATCCGAACCTGAAGGCGGAAATCGGCAAGACGCTGACCGGCGGCGTGGTGTGGAAGGCAACGCCGCAGCTCACCTTCGCGATCGACGGCTATCAGATCCAGGTGACCGACGCGATCCTGGCCGTGAATGGCGGCGAGCCTTCGTTCCAGGCGGCCTGCTATGCCAGCAACGGCACCTCGCCCTATTGCGACCTGCAGCGCCGCCCGGGCAGCTTCACCGACGCCTCGGCCGCGAATGCGTGGACCGCGGTGTACAACGGCCTGTTCAACATCTCGGAGATCAAGACCTGGGGTGTCGATGCGGAGATCAACTATAATGGTCGCCTGTTCGGCATGCCGGTCAATGTCCGCCTGCTCGGCGCCTATCAGCCGCATCTGTGGTTCCGCCAGCCCAACGTGGCGAGCCGCGATCAGGCGGGTGCCGCGTTCGGTCCGGTCGGCTTCGCCGCCACGCCGACGGTGCGCCTCACCGGCTTCGTCCGGCTGAAGCCGGTGGAGAATTTCACCGTCGACATCATGCAGCGCTGGCGCAACGCGATGAAGCTGCAGAACGAAGGCATCTTCGCCGCCGGCAGCAACCGCATGGAAGCGTTCGGCACGACCAGTATCAATCTGAGCTGGAGCGTCCCGTCCAAGTCCGAGATGGAGTTCTATGTGAACGTCCAGAACATCTTCGACGCGACGCCGCCGATCGGCGGCTTCACCGGGAACGGCACGCGTGCCGGTCTTCGCGACGGCTATGCCTATGGCGACGATGTGCGCGGCCGTTACTGGACCGCAGGGGTCAAGATGAAGTTCTGAACCGCTATGCTCCCGCCCGCAGCCCCCGGGCGGGAGCGCAGCCAGTCGAGGTGAAGATGGTCAAGGTCGAGCCGGGCAAGTTCAATCTGGACGCGGCGCTCAGGGGCTATGCGCTCAACAAGATGTGCCACACGCTCAACCGGGCCGATGCCCGCGCCGCCTTTTCGGCCGACGAAGCGGGCTATTGCGCGCGGTTCGGGCTTACCGATGAAGAGTCCGCCGCCGTGCAGGCGCGCGACAAGCCGCGCCTCTTCGCGCTGGGCGGCAATATGTATTTCCTGGCCAAGCTCGACCGGGTGAAGAAAGCGGAGGCGAACTGATGGCGCGCATCACCGGCGGCCTCGGCACCTCGCACGTGCCCATGATCGGCCGCACCATCGCCGCGGGCACCCAGGCCGAAGTCTCGTTCGCACCCTTTTTCGACGGCTATGTTCCGGTCCATCGCTGGCTGGGCGAGCGCAAGCCGGACGTGGCGATCGTGTTCTACAATGATCACGGCCTCAATTTCGCGCTCGACAATATGCCGACCTTCGCGATCGGTGCGGCGGGCGAATATCGCAATGCCGACGAAGGCTGGGGCGAACCGGAACCGCGCAGTTTCCGCGGCGCACCCGAACTTTCCTGGCACCTGATCCAGTCGCTCGTCGCCGACGAGTTCGATCCCAGCGTCTGCCGCGAGATGCTGTTCGACCATGCCGGCATCACCGCGCTCGACCTGCTCTATCCCGGCCATGACGTGCCGGTGGCGGTGATCCCCATCGTCATCAACGCGGTCCAGCCGCCGCTGCCCACGCCGCTGCGCTGCTACAAGCTCGGCCAGGCGATCGGCCGTGCCGTCGCATCGTTCGGACAGGATATCGGCGTGCTGATCGTCGGCAGCGGCGGCCTGTCGCACGAGCTGGGCGAGTTCGGGAAGATCAACCAGCCGTTCGACCGGATGACGATGGACAAGATCGTCGCCGATCCCGAAGCCCTCACCCGCTACACCAATGACGAGATCGTCGATCTGGCCGGTGCGCAGGGGCTGGAGCTGATGACCTGGATCGCGATGCGCGGCGCCGTGGCGGGCGCAGTCGATGTGGTGTCGAGCGTCTATCACGCGCCGATCTCGCACACCGGCGGCGCGATGATGCTGATCGAACCAAAGGCTGAAGCATGATGATCAAGCGCACGCTGGGCCTGCTGATGCTGGCGTTCGGAACGCTGGCGCTGACTGTGTCCACCGCGCCGCCCGCACCCGTTTCGGGGCTGAAGGTCGGCGCGGCCCGGGTCGAGATCACCCCGCCGCTCGACGAGCTGCCCGCGCCGTTCACATCGGTGGCCGATCCGATCTATCTGCGCGCGGTGGTGGTCGAAAGCGGCGGGCGCCGCGCGGTGATCGTCATCGCCGACGTGCCGACCATCAGCGCGCCGGTCTCCGCCGACCTGATCGGCCGCATCGCCGCCGAAGCGAAGGTGCCGCGCGAGCAGATCGTGCTGGGTACCACCCACACCCATAATGCGATCCGCGTCGATCCCAACACCCGCGGCATCATCCTGCCCGGCTCGCCGAAATTCGTCGAACAGGTGACCGCGGCAATGGTGAAGGCCGTGCGCGAAGCGGTCGCGAAGCTCCAGCCGGCGCGTGCAGGCATCGCCAAGGGCAGCGCGCATCTGATCGGCAACCGCAATATCTGGTCGCCCACGCATGGCCGCTACATTTCCGACGTGGACCGCACCGGCACCGAGCCGGTCGATTCGACGCTGGGCGTGGTCAAGTTCGAGAGCCTCGACGGCCAGCCCATCGCCTTCCTGCTCAACTATGCGATCGAGCCGGTGATCGCGATGGCGATCAAGTCCGAGATCAGCGGCGACGTGCCCGGCGCGGCGGCGCGGATCATCGAGGAACGCAGCGGCGGCGCGCCCGCATTGTTCACCATCGGCGCCGCTGGCGTCCCGCTCTACCGCGCCGACGATACGCCCGAGCCGGACCGCCGCGCCCATGCGCTGCGGCTGATTCAGGCCTATGGCCAGATCCTTGCCGAGGAAGCGCTGGCCACGGCCGGCACGATGCGGACCAGCGCCGACGCGGTGACCATCGGCGGGCGGGCCATGCCGCTGATCTGTCCCGGCAAGGCGACCACGCCGTTCAACCTGCCCGATCGCTGTGCCTATTCGCCCGATTCGAAGCTGCCCGCGTGCAATTTCGTCGAGCGCGATGCCGATCCGGTGAAGCTCGAGCGCGGCGTGCTGCGCATCGGCGACCTCGCGATCGTCCATACCGACGCGAACGTCACCCCGGCGCTGGGCGCCCGGCTTCAGCGCATGACGCCGGTGGCGAACACCTGGATCGTCGCCCTCACCTTCGGCCCGGTGCGCTTCGTGGTCGACGACGCAGCCTATGCCCACAACACCTATGAGGCGACCGCCACCACCGCGAAGAAGGGCTGCGCCGAGACCGGCTATCTCGACGGCAGCCTCGAGATGATCACCGCGCTGCGCTGACCCACACGGAACGGCGAAGGATGGGAGCCGAACCCGCAAGGGTTCGCAAGGCCGAACGGCCGCCCGAGCCTATGCGAGGATCTGCAAAAAGGGGATGGCGGAGACGGAGGGATTCGAACCCTCGGTACGGTTTCCCGTACGACGCTTTAGCAAAGCGTTGGTTTCAGCCACTCACCCACGTCTCCGGCCTGGCTAGAAGAAAGGGCCTATAGAAGGCGAAATTCGATCGTTCAACCGGAGTCGCGTCGTTTTCTGGCGGATCGGTCGCAAGATCGATAGGGTACGCTCTTCCAGCGACGTTCCGGGCGCGAAACGCCCGCTCCGGCTCGTTTTCGACTCGGGTCGTCGCCCGTTCATTGCCGCGTCAGGTGGCGAGTCCTAGCCTTTTCACCGGTATTTAGCGTGGGGATGGGTATGCGACTGGGTTCGCTGATGCTGTGGGCAGCTGCTGCTTCGCTCGGATTGAGCGCGGTGCCTGCCGCCGCGCAGGTGACGCGAATCGATCCGAACACGCAGATCGATTCGGATATCGACGCCCCGCCCCCGCCGGTCCGTCAGGTCCCGCAGGACATGTCGCCGGTGGACGATCCCTATCAGGATCCCAATGCCCCGGCCGCTCCATCCACCCCCACCCAGCCGATGAACGCGCCTGCCGTCGGCGCGCGTGCGCAGGCGACCGGCACCTTCCAGCGCGACGACCTGATCGGTGCTGCCGAAGGCGTGTTCGGCAAGGGCGCATCGGGCCTGGCCGGGATCATCGAGGATATCCTGAAGGAACAGGGCGAACCAAACGCCTATATCGCCGGTCGCGAAGCCGGCGGGGCGATCGCGCTGGGCCTGCGCTATGGCTCGGGCACGCTGTTCCACAAGGTCGAGGGCCAGCGGAAAGTCTATTGGACCGGCCCGTCGATCGGCTTCGACGTGGGCGGCGACGCCAGCAACGTCTTCGTGCTGGTCTATAATCTCTATGACAGTCAGGAACTCTACAAACGCTTCCCGGCAGGCGAGGGCCGCGTGTTCGTGGTCGGCGGCTTCTCCGCAGCCTATCTGCGCAGCGGCAATACCGTGCTGATCCCGGTGCGGCTGGGCGTCGGATCACGGATCGGCGTCAATATCGGCTATATGAAGTTCACCGAGAAGCGCCGCTGGCTGCCCTTCTGATCGCGCTGGCCGCGGTCAATCTCTGGACGATCCTGCGTTTCGGTCAGGACAAGCAACGTGCGGTGAAGGGCGCGCGGCGCATTCCCGAACGCGAGCTGCTGGGTCTGGCGCTGATCGGCGGGACTCCCGGCGCGTTCCTTGCCCGCACACTGTTCCGGCACAAGACGCGGAAGCAGCCCTTCACGGGGTGGCTGTGGGCGATCGCGGTAGCGCAGGCAGGGGCGCTGATCGCGTGGTTAGCCTGAGACGAACGCCGCCAGGTTCGCCAGCGTCGAGCGCAGGCCGTCGAGATGGTCCTTCTTGCGGATGCCGACCGGGACGTCCTGGGCGGTGACCGTCACGCGGGTGCCGTCCTCCAGCGGATCGAGCCGCCAGGTGATCGTCATCGCGCCCGCGAATGCCGGGTCGTCAGAGGCGAATTCGACGCGCTGGACCATACGGACTCCGGGCACCAGTTCGACGAACACGCCCTCGGCAATGTCGCTGTCCTCGCTCGACTTGGCCGCATCGTCCGGACCGTCGGAATAGGTCAGCACCATGCGATAGGCGCCGCCGGTGCGCAGGTCGAACGCTTCGATCCGGCCGGTCATGCCCTCGGGCGGGAGCCATTGCGCCATCGCGTCCGAATCGGTCAGCGCGGCATAGATGGCGCGCGGCGTCGCGGCGATCTCGCGGAATGCCGTGTCCGTGCGCTTGCGGCCGGTCTCGTCGGTCATCCCGGTTCGATCAGCCGAAATCGACGGATTCGAAGCGAACCGGCTGGCCGATGGCGGCGTCGGCGAGCTGCGCTTCCCACATCACGCGGTTGCCGCGGATGATGGTGCCGATCGGCTTGCCGGTGATCTGCATCCCCGTAAACGGCGACCAGCCGCAGCGCGAGGCGAGCCAGCTTTCCTCGATGGTCCAGCGTGCCTTGAGGTCGACGACCGAGAAATCGGCGTCGTAACCGACCGCGATGCGGCCCTTGCCGGCAATCCCGAAGATGCGCTGCGGCCCCGCGCTGGTCATGTCGATCAGCCGCTGCAAGGTTAGCCGGCCTTCTGCGACATGGTTGAGCATCAGCGGCAGCAGCGTCTGCACGCCGGGCATGCCGCTGGGCGAATCGGGATAGGGCTTGGCCTTCTCGTCGCGGGTGTGCGGCGCGTGGTCCGATCCGATCACGTCGGGCACGCCCTGGCGCAGCCATTCGAACAGCCCGTCGCGATGCGCGCCCGATCGGATCGGCGGGTTCATCTGGGCGAAACTGCCGAGGCGCGGATAGGCGTCCTCGCCTGCCAGTGTCAGATGCTGGGGCGTAACCTCGCAGGTGGCGATATCCTTGTGCTGGCCGATCAGTTCCAGCTCGGCAGGCGTGGTGACGTGCAGGATATGGATGCGCCGCTTGGCCGCGCGCGCCAGCCTCAGGATACGCTGGGTCGCCAACATCGCGCTTTCGTCGTCGCGCCAGACGGGATGTGACGCGGGATCGCCGGTCACCCGTTCGCCGAGCCGGTCCTGCATGCGGAACTCGTCCTCGGCATGGATTGCGACGCGGCGGTGTCCACTCGCCAGCACGCGGGCGAGATTGTCGTCGTCCGACACCAGCAGGTCGCCGGTCGAGGCGCCCATGAAGATCTTTACGCCCGCCGTCCCCGGCATCCGCTCCAGCTCTGCAAGGCTCGCGGCATTGTGATTGGTCGCGCCCACGTAAAAGGCGTGATCGCACCACATGCGATTGGCGGCGCGGGCCAGCTTGTCGTTCACCGCATCGGCCGAATCGGTGTTGGGCTTGGTATTCGGCATTTCGAACACCGCGGTCACGCCGCCCAGCACCGCCGCGCGCGCGCCGCTTTCCAGATCCTCCTTGGCTTCGAGTCCGGGCTCGCGGAAATGGACCTGGCTGTCGATCACGCCGGGCAGCACGTCGAGCCCGGCGCAGTCGATCGTCTCGCCCGCATCGCCGACATTGCCGATCGCGACGATCTTGCCGCCGGAGACACCCACATCGACTTGCGCAGGACCGCCCGGAAGATGGACCGTCCCGCCCGTCAGCTTGAGATCGACGCTGGCCATATCTGCCTCTTTCACTGGAGTGTGCGGCCTCCTACCTCTTGGCGATGACCGATGCCACCCTGCTGCCGAATCGCGCCCTGCTCCGCATTACGGGCGAAGATGTCCGCGGGTTCCTTCAGGGGCTGCTCACGCAGGACCTGAACGCGGTGACGCCGGGCGCGCCGCAATGGGCCGGGCTACTGAGCGCGCAGGGCAAGGCTCTGTTCGACTTCATCCTGTGGGCCGATGGCGACGATATCCTGATCGACTGCGAAGCCGATCAGCGCGAGGCGCTGGCGAAGCGGCTGACCCTCTACCGACTGCGCCGCCCGATCCGGATCGAGCCGGTCGAGGGCGGTGTCCATTGGGCGCCGGACGGTGATCAAGGCGTGGCCGATCCGCGCCTTGCCGCGCTGGGCCGCCGCTGGCTGGGTATGGGCGAAGGGGAAATCGCCACCGGCTGGCTGGCGCATCGCCTGTCGCTCGGTGTGACCGAGGGCGTTGCCGAGCTGGGGCAGGACAAGACGCTCTGGCTGGAATGCAACGCCGCCGAGCTGAACGGCGTCAGCTTCACCAAGGGTTGCTATGTCGGGCAGGAGAATACCGCGCGGATGAACTGGCGCGCCAAGGTCAATCGCCGGCTGGTGGTGGCCCCGCTGGGCGAGCCGGGCGACCGGACCCGCGCATCCTATCCCGAACTTGGCCTGATGGTGGAATTCCGCCGTGTGGAAGCGCTCGGCGATGCGCTGGTGCCCGGCTGGCTGGGCGAAGCGTTGAAGACCGACGCTTAAAGGTCGAGCAGCGCCTGCGCGACGGGGGCGAAACTCTTGCGGTGGAGCGGGGTCGGGCCCTGCACCCGCAGCGCCTCCATATGCACTTTCGCGCCATAGCCCTTGTTGCTGGCCCAGCCATAGCCCGGATAGATCAGGTCATATTCGAGCATCATCGTATCGCGGCGATGCTTGGCGACAATCGAGGCCGCAGCGATAGAAAGGCATAGCGCGTCGCCGCCGATCACCGCTTCGCTTTTGTGATGCCAGCGCGGGCAGCGATTGCCGTCGACCAGCACCATCGCCGGCGCAAAACCCAGCGCATCGACCGCGCGGGTCATCGCCAGCATCGTCGCCCAGAGTATGTTGAGTTCGTCGATCTCCTCAACCGTGGCGATGCCGACACCCACCTTCGCGCATTCGAGCAACCGGGCACAGAGCGCCGCGCGTTTCGCCGCGCTCAATTGCTTCGAATCGTTCAGCCCCTCGGGGATACAGTCGGGATCGAGCACCACCGCTGCCGCGACCACCGGTCCGGCGAGCGGCCCGCGGCCTGCTTCGTCCACGCCCGCGACTGGTCCCGAATGCCGGACTTCGCGCGAATAATCAGGCATCATCGATCCGCCATGGCGGGAAGCGACGCATCTCGCCCGCCTGATAGAGGCACACCGCATTGCCCGCCGGATCGCGCAGCCGCGCTTCGCGCCAGCCCCAGGTCTCGTCCTGCGGCTCGCGTTCGAACGCGATACCCTGCTGCTTGAGGAAGGTGACGGTCGTGTCGAGATCGCCGCATTCGAAATAGACGACCGGGCCGGTATAGCTTTCGTCGGTCGCGACCGAAAAGGTCGCCCCGCCCTCGGTCTCGAACCGGGCATAGCGCGGCCTGGACTGGACGATCTGGCGCAGGCCCAGCGCGCGATAGAAATGCTCGCTCGCGGTCAGGTCGGTCGCGGGCACGGTCACCTGATTGAGCATCGGCGAGAAGCGGCTGAGGTTGAGATCGAGCCGCACCGCCTGCTGACCCATCGGCCCATGGCCGCCGCCCAGCCCCGGCGCTTCGAGCATCGCCATGCGGACGAAGCGCCGCGCGCGGGTGACGGCTTCGACCAGGCTCCAGTCCTTCGCCAGCTCGGTTGCAATCGCGCTTGCCAGCGTGCAGCCGGTGCCGTGGGTGCTCTCGCTGTCGATCCGCGCTTCGGTCCATTCGGTCTCGGGCGGATGATCGCTGGTGGCGGGCGCGAACAGCCGGTCGGTCACCTGCCGCCCCTTGGCATGGCCACCCTTGACCAGCACCGCGCAACCGCGGCGGCTGACCAGCGAGCGAGCAGCCTCGCGCTGGCGCTCCTTGTCCATCACCGACATGCCCGACAGCGCCTTCAGCTCGGGCAAATTGGGCGTGCAGACGGTGCAGATCCGCATCAGCCGCTCGAACGCGGCGATGGTGGCATCGTCTGCCAGCGCCGCGCCGGAGCTGGCGACCATCACCGGATCGAACACGATCGGGATGCCGCGCAGCTCCTCCAGCTTCTCCGCCACCGCCAGCGCGGTGCGGGCGGACCCGATCATGCCGATCTTTACCGCGTCGACGCCGATATCGCGGACGACCGCATCGATCTGGGCGATCACCATTTCGGTCGGGATCGCGTGGACGCCGTCGACGCCCAGCGTGTTCTGTGCGGTGATCGCGGCGATGGCGGTCATCGCATGGCCGCCCAGCATGGTGACGGCCTTGATATCCGCCTGGATACCCGCCCCGCCGCCGGAGTCCGAGCCCGCAATGATCAGGACGCGCGGAACCATCACTCGCCGCCGAACTTGCGTTCCGTGCTGGCCGGATGCCGCGCCAGCGCCGCGCCGATCCGGGTCGGCCGGTCGAGCAGTTCGCCGCCGCAATTGGGGCAGCGTTCGTCCAGCGCATCGGCGCACAATGCGCAGAAGGTGCATTCGAACGAGCAGATGAACGCACCTGCCTGTGCGGCCGGAAGATCGGTGCCGCAGCGTTCGCAATCGGGGCGCATCTCTAGCATCAGGCGGCTGCTTTCCGCACCGCGTCGCAGATGCGGTCTACCACGGCTTCGACCTGCGCCTTGTCGTCACCCTCGGCCATCACACGGATCACCGGTTCGGTGCCCGAGGGGCGGATGACGAGGCGGCCAATGCCTGCCAGCTCGGCTTCGGCGGCAGCGATGACGTCCTTGACCGCGCCGTCCTCCAGCGGCTTGCCGCCCTTGAAGCGGACATTCTTGAGCAGTTGCGGGAGCGGATCGAAGCGGTGGAGCACTTCGCTGGCAGGCGCCCCGGCGCGCACCAGTTCGGCCAGCACCTGCAGCGCCGCGACAAGGCCGTCGCCGGTGGTCGCGTAATCGGACAGGATAATATGGCCGCTCTGCTCGCCGCCGACATTATAGCCCGACGAGCGCATCTTCTCGAGCACGTGCCGGTCGCCCACCGCAGTGCGGACCATGCCCAGCCCCTGCGCGGCCAGATGGCGCTCCAGCCCCAGGTTCGACATCACCGTCGTCACCAGCCCGCCGCCGGTCAGCCGCCCCTGCCGAGCCCAGCCGCCTGCGATCAGCGCCATCAGCTGGTCGCCGTCGATCACGCGTCCGGTCTCATCGACCACGATCAGCCGGTCGGCATCGCCATCCAGCGCGATCCCGATTGCCGCGCCCGATCCCACCACCGTCTCGCACAGCGTGTCCGGCGCGGTCGAACCGACCCCGGCATTGATGTTCTTGCCGTTGGGCGAAACGCCGATGGCGACCACTTCGGCGCCCAGTTCCCACAATGCCGAGGGGGCGACCTGGTACGCCGCGCCATTGGCGCAATCGACCACGATCTTCAGCCCGTCGAGCCGCAGATCGTCGGGGAAAGTCGATTTGGCGGCGTGGATATAGCGCCCGCGGGCATCCTCCACGCGGCGTGCCCGGCCGATATTCTCCGACGCGGCCAGCGCGACCTCGCCATCGATCAGCGCCTCGATCGCCAGTTCGTCCTCGTCGCTCAGTTTATAGCCGTCGGGGCCGAACAGCTTGATGCCGTTATCGGCATAGGGGTTATGGCTGGCCGAGATCATCACGCCGATATCGGCACGCATCGACCGGGTGAGCATCGCCACCGCCGGGGTGGGCATCGGCCCCACCAGCACCACGTCCATGCCGACGCTGGTGAAGCCCGCGACCATCGCATTCTCGATCATGTAACCGGACAGGCGCGTGTCCTTGCCGATCACCACGCGATGCTTGTGATCGCCGCGGACGAAATGCGCGCCGGCGGCCATGCCGACCTTCATCGCCATCGCCGCAGTCATCGGCGAGAGGTTCGTCGCGCCCCGGATTCCGTCGGTACCGAAATATTTTCTTGCCATGCCCCGTCTCTCGCGGCCTTGTTACGCCCGGCCGCGCGACTGAATAGCGCCGAAACATGAAGAGGGCGAGCATGTCGCTGTTGCTGGGCATATTGAATTCGATCGTGCGCGTGCTCCTGGGCAGCGCGAGCAAGCCGCAGCCGGTGCGCATCCTGCTAGGCCTGGTCATCGGCCTGCTCGCCGGAGCGCTGGTGGTGCCGCACACCGGCCTGCCGATCGCCGATTGGGTGCATCCGGTCGGAAAGGCGTGGCTGAACGGGCTGCAGATGACGATCGTGCCGCTGGTCGTCGCACTGCTGATCACCGGCGTGACCGCCACTGCCGAAGCCGCGCGGGCGGGCAAGCTCGCGGGGCGCGCGATCGCGCTCTATGTCACGGTACTGTTCCTGTCGGCGGTCGCCGCGGCGATCCTCACGCCCCTGTTCCTCGAACTGTGGCCGCTGCCGCAGGAATCGGCGGCGAGCCTGCGCGCGGCCCTTTCGAGCGCCGAACAGGTCGGACCGATGCCGCCGCTGGGCGATTTCTTCGCGGCGATCATCCCGGCCAACATCATCAAGGCGGCGGCGGAGAATGCGTTCCTGTCGCTCATCATCTTCTCGCTGATCTTCGCCTTCGCGATGACCCGCGTGCCGGACGAGCCGCGCAAGCTGCTGGTCGGTTTCTTCGAGGCGATCCGGGACGTGATGCTGGTGGTGATCAACTGGGTGCTGTGGGTCGGACCGATCGGCGTGTTCGCGCTGGCGATGGTGGTCGGCGCCGAGGCGGGCACCGGCGCGTTCGGCGCGCTGATCCACTATATCGTGACGGTTTCGGGGGTCGGCTTCGTCGTCACGCTCTTCGCCTATCCGGTCGCGATCTTCGGCGGGCGGATTGCGTTCGTGCGCTATGCCCGCGCCGCCCTGCCCAGCCAGGCCGTGGCGCTCAGCACGCAATCCTCGCTCGCGACGCTACCGGTGATGATCGAGGGCGCGGCGGAGCTGGAGGTGCCGGTTGCGGTGTCGGGCGTGACCTTGCCGCTGGCGGTCGCGATCTTCCGCGCGACGGGGCCGGCGATGAACTTCGCGGTCGCGATCTATGTCGCCACCTGGTTCGGCATTCCGCTCACCCCCGCGACGCTGGCGATCGGCGCGATCGTGGCGACGCTGACCTCGCTCGGTTCGGTGAGCCTGCCGGGCACGGTGAGCTATGTCAGCGCCATCGCCCCGGTTTCCTCGACCATCGGCGCGCCGCTGTCGCCGCTCGGGCTGCTCGTCGCGGTCGAAACGTTGCCGGATATCATGCGGACGGTGGGCAACGTGACCTGGGATCTGGCCACCACGGCATGGCTCAAGCGCGGTGCGGGCAAGGTCGAAATGAGCGAAGCCGATGCGCTGCTGCAGCAGGATGTAATCAAAACAGACTCTTAAGCGTCCGCCCCGGGGTTTCCCGAACTGCCCCCTCGTGCGTTGTCGCCGTAAGGCGGAGGCTCGAAGGAGTGGAACATGGTGCCGATTCGCGTGCTGGTCGTCGACGATTCCGTCACGATCCGCGCCATGCTCGAGGAAGTGCTGGGACGCGAGACCGACATTCAGATCGTCGGGCTGGCGGCCGATGCCATGTCGGCGATCCGGATGGTGCACGAGCTGCGCCCGCATGTCGCCACGCTCGATATCGCTATGCCCGGAATGGACGGCCTCAGCCTGCTCGACACGATCCACCTGACCACCAACGCCATAATGCTGACCAGCCGCGCCGAAGCGGCGAAGGACGCAATCGAACGCGGCGCGATGGGCTTCTTCGTGAAGTCCGAGATCCTCAAGGACCCCAGGGCGCTGGTGAAGATGGTCCGCAAGGCCGCCGGCGGGAAGACGATGAAGCCCAAGGCAATCGAAGCCGAAGCGCCGGAGGCGGACACGGCCGGGCCGGACGCGGTGGACGCGGAAGCGGTTTCGGGCTGATTCGCCGCTTCGACCGCCGGCCCGCTTACTTCAGCAGCACCAGCTCTTCCGCCATGCTCGGGTGCAGCGCGACGGTCTGGTCGAACGCGTCCTTGGTCAGCCCGGCCTTCACCGCGATCGCCGCCGCCTGAAGGATTTCCGGCGCGTCCGGGCCGATCATGTGCAGCCCGACCACGCGGTTCGTATGGGGATCGCACACCATCTTGTAGAGCGCGCGCTCGTTGCGGCCCGCCAGCACATTCTTCATCGCGCGGAAGTCCGACGTATAGACCTTGCATGCGCCCAGCTTGTTTCGCGCCTGGCTCTCGGTCATGCCGACCCCGGCCATCGGCGGATGGCTGAACACCGCACTCGGGATATTCTCGTAATCCACCTGGTGCGGCTTCTTGCCGAAGATCGTGTCGGCAAAGGCCTGACCCTCGCGGATCGCCACCGGGGTCAGCTGGACCCGGTTGGTCACGTCGCCCACCGCATAGATCGAATCGACGCTCGACTTGTTGTCGGCATCGACCTTCACCGCGCCCGCCGCGTCCAGCTCGACGCCCGCATCGGCAAGGCCCAGCCCGGTGGTGTTCGGCACGCGGCCGGTGGCGAACATCACGCAATCGACTTCCATCGGCTCGTGATTGGTCATCTCGACCTTCAGCCCGCCCTTGACCTTCTCGATGCCCTTGAACTCGGCGTTGAAGCGGAACTCGATCCCCTTGGTCATCGAGATCTGGAGCAGCCGGTCGCGGATCGATTCGTCATAGCCGCGCAGGATCTGGTCGCTGCGGTTGATCAGCGTCACCTTCGATCCGAACTCGTTGAAGATCCCGGCGAACTCGTTGGCGATATAGCCCGCGCCCGCGATCAGCACGCGCTTGGGCAGGGCCTCCAGATGGAAGACTTCGTTCGAGGTGATACCCAGCTCATGCCCCGGGCAGCCCGGCACATGCGGATGCGCGCCGGTGGCGATCAGGATATATTTGGCGGTGACCGTCTTGCCCGAGGCCAGCGTCACTTCGTGCGGGCCGGTCACGGTGGCACGCTCGAGGATCACCTCGACGCCGTTATTCTCCAGCGTCTGGTTGTACAGGCCGTTCAGCCGGTCGACTTCGCCCAGCACATTGTCGCGCAGCAGCGGCCAGTCGAACCCGCATTCGGGCACGTCCCAGCCGAACTTGCGTGCGTCCTTCAGATCCTCGGCGAAATGCGCGCCATAGACGAGCAGCTTCTTGGGGACGCAGCCGCGGATGACGCAGGTGCCGCCGACGCGATATTCCTCGGCCACCGCCACTTTCGCGCCATAGGCTGCCGAGACCCGCGAGGCACGCACACCGCCCGAACCGGCACCGATGACGAAGAGATCATAGTCGTAGGTCGCCATCGCATTTCCCCGCATTCGTCATCCCCGCGAACACGAGGACCCGGTCTGTATCGATCCGGCAGATAGGGTCGGCCTAGCCTTCGCGCCAGCCTCAGCCGAACGCGCGGGCGATCAGGTCGCTGGTCGAGGCGTCGAAATCCTGCCCGCCGCGATCCGCCGCCTTGGCCATTTCCTTGCCCAGCTCGACCCCGAACTGATCGAACGGATTGATCCCCAGCATCGCGGCATTGGCGAAGGTGCGCGCCTCGTAGAATGCGATCAGCGCGCCGAGCGTGCGCGGATCGACGCGGTCGAGCAGCAGGGTGCTCGACGGCCGGTCGCCCGGATAGGCGCGCGCCGCATCGGCATGGCCACGCCCGGCCATCAGCGCCGCGCCCTGCGCGAAGGCGTTCACCAGCAACTGGCGATGATGATCGGGATCCTGCGCATCGCCGGCCTCGATGGAGGCGACGAATTCGACCGGCACCAGATGCGTGCCCTGATGGAGCAGCTGGAACACGGCATGCTGGGCATCGGTGCCGACGCCGCCCCAGGTGATCGGTGCGGTCGGACCGTCGATCGGCTCGCCTTCCGCCGTCACGCGCTTGCCGTTCGATTCCATCTCGAGCTGCTGGAGATAGGAAGGCAGCAGCTTGAGCCGCTGGTCGTATGCGAACACCGCGCGCGTCTCGCAGCCGCGCTTCTGGGTGTAATAGAGGTCCGCGAACGCCGCGAGCACCGGGGCGTTCTTCGAAAGCTCGGTGAAGCGGAAGTGCCGGTCCATCTCGGCCGCACCTTCGAGCAGTTCCTCGAACGCGTCCCAACCCAGCGCCAGCGCCGCGGGGAAGCCGATCGACGACCATAGCGAATACCGCCCGCCAACGCTTTCGCTGAAGGGCAGCACGCGCGTCTCGTCGATGCCCCATTCGACCGCCTTGTCGGGTGCCGCGGTCAGCGCGACCATGCGGCCATAGGGATCCTCGACCCCGCCGGCCTGAAGCCAGGACAGCGCGCTCTGTGCGTTGAGCAGCGTCTCGGTGGTGGTGAAGGTCTTCGACGCGATGGCGACGATGGTCGCCTGCGGATCGAAGCGGTCCATCGCATCCTCGATCGCCACGCCATCGACGTTGGAGACGATCGCGACGTCGTACCGGTCGTAATCGCGGCCCAGCGCGTCGACCAGCAGGTCCGGCCCCAGCGCCGATCCGCCGATGCCGATATGCAGGATGTGGCGCACCGGCCCCAGCGCCTCGGCCTCGATCGCATCGATCAGCCCGCGCATCCGCGCATGGAACATCCGCGCCTGCACCACGCTTTCCGGCGCCCCCTCGCCGCGCTCGGCGCCATGTTCGGCGGCGCGGCCTTCGGTCACGTTGATCGTCTCGCCCGCGTACAGCGCGTCGCGCTTGCCCGTCAGGTCCATCGATTCGGCGATTCCGGCAAAGGCAGCAACGGCCTCCGCCGTCAGGTGCGTCTTCGACCAGTCGAAGCGGATTCCGCTCACCTCCGCGGACAGCCGGTCCAGCCGGCCCGGATCCTCCGCGAACAGCGCCGTCAGCGGCTTGTCTTCCAATGCTCGGATTGCAGACCAGTCGGGCGTCGCCATCTCACTCACTCCTGTCGTACCGCTCCTGTCCTATCGCCGCACAGTCGCCGCTTCACAAGACCGGTTCAGGGATTGATCCGCTTGACGCCAACAGTCCGCCCGAGCAGAGCTACGCGCCATGGAAAAAGGCTATACCGTCGATCCGCTCGCACCGGAGAAACCGCAGTCCGAATGGCGCGATCTGGCGTCGTTCCTGCTCAAGCTCGCGATCGTGGTCTTCATCGTCCGCAGCTTCATCTTCTCGCCCTTCAGCATCCCCTCCGAATCGATGCTGCCGCGACTGCTGATCGGCGACTATCTGTTCATCACCAAGTGGAACTATGGCTATTCCAAGCACTCGCTGCCGTTCAGCATCCCGCTGATCCCCGGCCGCGTGTTCCCCGGCACGCCCGAGCGCGGCGACGTGGTGGTGTTCAAGGCGCCGCCGCAGAACAATACCGACTGGATCAAGCGCGTGATCGGCCTGCCCGGCGACACGGTGCAGATGCGCGATGGCCAGTTGATCCTGAACGGCAAGGCGATCCCGAAGGAGCCGATCGCCGATTTCGTGCTGCCGATATCGCCCAATTTCACAGCCGAGAAGTGCGGCGATTTCATCGACAAGAACGATCCCACGCTCTGCCGCATCCCGCGCTTCCGCGAGACCCTGCCCAACGGCAAGAGCTATGAAGTGCTCGATCAGGGGATGCAGACCTGTTTCATCCCCACCCGCGTCTGCCCCGACAATACCGACCTCTACACCGTGCCCGCGGGCAGCGTGTTCCTGATGGGCGACAATCGCGACGACAGCGCCGACAGCCGCTTCCCGCATTCGCAGCAGGGCATCGGCTATGTCCCGATGGAGAATCTGCAGGGCAAGGCGGTGCTCAGCTTCTGGTCGACCGACGGCAGCGCCAACTGGTTCCTGCCATGGACCTGGTTCAGCGCCGCGCGCTGGAACCGCATCGGGGAAGGGTTTTGACGGCCTCCCTCGGGGGGTGGATCGAACGGACCTTTGGACACGCGCCCGGCAATCTCGGGCCCTATGAGCGCGCGCTGACCCATGGCAGCCAGGCCGCGGCCAATTACGAGCGGCTTGAGTTTCTCGGCGACCGGGTGCTCGGGCTGGCCATCGCCGAATGGCTGTTCGAACGTTTCGCCGAGGAACCCGAAGGCGCGCTGTCGCGTCGGCTGAACGCGCTGGTGACCGGCGCTGTGTGCGCGGATGTCGCGCGCGATCTGGGCGTCGTTCCCTATCTGAAGCTCGGCAAGCAGGCGCGCGAGGATGGCGCGCATGACAGCGACAATGTGCTGGGCGATGTGATGGAGGCGCTGATCGGCGCCTTCTATCTCGACGCCGGGCTCGACGCGGTGCGCGGTTTCATCCGCAAGGCATGGGCCAGCCGGATCGAAGCGCACGCGCAGGCGCCCAAGCATCCCAAGTCCGCGCTGCAGGAATGGGCCGCCGCGAACAACCGCCGCCCGCCCGAATATATGATCGTCGACCGATCCGGCCCCAACCACGCCCCGCACTTCACCGTGAAGGTGAGCATCGGCAAGCTGGCCGACGCCACCGGCGAAGGCACGAGCAAGGGCGCGGCGGAAACCGCGGCGGCGGCGGCATTGCTAGAGATACTGGAAAAACGTTGAACGACACCCCCACCCCGCCCACCGCCCAGCGCTGCGGCCTGATCGCCGTTCTCGGCGCGCCGAACGCCGGCAAGTCCACCCTCGTCAATGCGCTGGTCGGGCAGAAGGTGGCGATCGTCAGCCCCAAGGCGCAGACCACGCGGGCGCGGCTGATGGGCATCGCGATCGAGGGGGATACGCAGCTTCTCCTCGTGGACACGCCGGGCATCTTCACGCCGGAGCGCCGGCTCGACCGCGCGATGGTCGCCGCGGCATGGGAAGGCACCGATGGCGCCGACGCCATCGCGCTGGTGGTCGACGGCAAGGGCGGGATCGGGCCCAAGGTCCATGCCGTGCTGGATAGCCTGAAGGGCCGCAGCGAGCCGCTGATCCTGATCCTCAACAAGGTCGATATTGCCGACAAGCCGCGCCTGCTCGGCACCGCGGCCAAGCTGAACGACATCATCCCCTTTGCCGAGACCTTCTTCGTCTCGGCTTCGACCGGGGATGGCGTGCCCGAACTCAAGGCGTCGCTGGCCTCGCGCCTGCCCGAATCGCCGTGGCACTTCCCCGAGGATCAGGTGTCCGACGCGACCGAGCGGATGATCGCGGCGGAAGTGACCCGCGAGCAGCTCTATCTCCAGCTGCGCGCCGAACTGCCCTATGCCAGCGCCGTCGAAACCGAGAAATATTCGGAGCGCGAGGACGGATCGGTCGAGATCCACCAGCAGATCCTGGTCGGCCGCGATACCCAGCGGGCCATCGTGCTCGGCAAGGGCGGCAGCCGAATCAAGGAGATAGGCGCACGCGCACGTCAGGAACTCTCCCAATTGATGGGAGTGAAAGTCCATCTCTATCTTCACGTGAAAGTAAGGCCGGGCTGGGAAGATGACCGCTCGCTTTACCGTGAGATAGGGTTGGACTGGGTCGAATGACGAAGATCCTCAAGGCTGCAATCGTTCAGGAAACCCCGCTGCCGCTGGCGATCACCGACGGGATCGAGCGCGCGGTCGGCTATACCAAGGATGCCATCGAGCGCGGCGCGAAGCTGATCGCGTTCGGCGAATGCTTCCTCGGCGGTTATCCCGCCTGGCTCCAGCATGTATCGGCGCCCGCCTTGTGGGAGCATCCCGGCACCAAGGAACTCCACGCGCTTCTGCTCGAACAGGCGATCCGCGGCGACGATCCGCGTTTCCAGCAGCTGCAATGGGTGGTCGATATCGCCGGCGTCTGCGTGTCGATCGGCGGCTATTCACGCGTCCGCTCCAGCCTGTTCAACACCCAGTTCCTGTTCCGCCCGAAAATGCCGGTGCTGGTCCACCGCAAGCTGCTGCCCAGCCATGGCGAGCGGCTGCTGTTCGGCAGCGGCGACGGATCGACGCTGGACGTGCACGAAGCCCCCTGGGGCCGGATCGGCCAGCTCAGCTCGAACGAACACTGGATGCCGCTGGCCCGCGCCGCGATGCATCACACCGGCGAGAGCGTCCATGTCGCCGCCTGGCCGACGGTCGAGGATATCGGCCTGCTCGCCTCGTCGCATTATGCCTTTGAGGGCCGCACCTTCGTGCTGGCCGCGGGCACGGTGCAGCACAAGATCGACATCCTGCAGGGCTATCGCATGGCCGGCGGCACAGGGCCGGGCCGCGAGATCCTCGAGCGGCTGCCCGACGGCTATGTCCAGAAGGGCCGCAGCGCGATCATCGCCCCGGACGGCGTGATGATCGCCCAGACCGGCGAGGATCCGAAGTGCCTGGTTGCCGATCTCGACCTGTCCGAAGTCGAGCAGGCGCTTTCGACGATGGACGTGGACGGCCAGCATGCCCGGCCCGACATTTTCGAGCTGCGCATCGACCGGCGTCCGCGCAAGGGCATCGTCGATACCGGCGACGAGGCATCCGAAGCGGCCTGAGCTTGTCGCGGGGCGGCATTTGCCTCTAACCCCGTAACAAACGGGGGACGCCATATGACCGCACGAACTCTGCTCCGCACGCGCGACGGCAATCATGCCCGCGTATCGTTCGCCGAGCTGTTCTTCGATCTGGTGTTCGTCTTCGCGGTCACCCAGCTTTCGCACAGCCTGCTGGCGCATCCGACCCCGCTGGGCTTCCTCGAGACCGGCATGCTGTTCCTCGCGGTGTGGTGGAGCTGGATCGACACGGCCTGGTGCACCAACTGGCTCGATCCCGAGCGCACCCCTGTCCGCCTGATGCTGTTCGGCCTGATGGCATGCGGCCTCGCCATGTCGATCGCGATTCCCCATGCATTCGGCGACCGCGCGACCTTGTTCGCGATCGGCTATTCGGCGCTGCAGGTCGGGCGATCGCTGTTCATGATGGGGGCGCTGCGGACGCAGGACCCGGCCAACTACACCAACTTCGTCCGCATCACGATCTGGGCGGTGGCGGGCGCCATCTTCTGGCTCGCTGGCGCCTTTTGCCCCGAATGGCGGATCGCGCTGTGGGGCGTCGCCCTGCTGCTCGACAGCAGCGCGCCTGCGCTCGGCTTCCGCGTGCCGGGCATCGGCAAGTCGGATTCGAGCGACTGGGTGGTCGAGGGCGGCCATGTCGCCGAGCGGTGCGGCCTGTTCGTGATCATTGCGCTAGGCGAATCGATCCTGATCACCGGAGCGACCTTCAGCGAGATCGCATGGACCCAGCCGGTGCTGCTGGGCTTCGCGTCAGCTTTCGCGGCGACGATCGCGATGTGGTGGATCTATTTCAACATCGGCGCCGAACGCGGCAGCCACCATATCGAGCATTCGGACGATCCCGGCGCGATCGCGCGGCTGGCCTATACCTATCTCCATCTGCCGATCGGCGCGGGCATCGTGCTGACCGCCGCATCGGACGAGATGGTGCTGGCGCATCCCGACGGGCATCTGGCGCCGCTCACCGCCTTCTGCCTGGTCGGCGGCCCGGCGCTTTATCTGCTCGGCAATCTCCTGTTCAAGCGCGCCATCGGCAAGCGCATCCCGTTGTCGCATCTGGTCGGCCTCAGCCTGTCCGCAGCGCTTGGCGCATCGTTCGTGCTGCACCCGACACCGTTGCAGCTCTCGATCGGATCGAGCGCGATCCTGGTGCTGGTCGCGATGTGGGAGACCTTGTCTGCCCGGCGCGGTCAGGCCTGAGCGAGCAGCCCGTCGACCCATTCGGGCACCAGTACCCCTGCGGGTCCGCGGCGGCTCTCCGCGAACCAGCCGCTGCCTTCGGAGGGGTCGAGGTTCATCTCCAGCGTGTCCGCGCCATGATAGCGTGCGGTCTGGACAAAGCCCGCGGCGGGATAGACCGCGCCCGAGGTGCCGATCGACACGAACAGGTCGGCACGCGAGATCGCCCGCTCGATCTCCTCCATCCGGTACGGCATCTCGCCGAAGAACACGATGTCGGGACGGAGCGTCGCCGCGCCGCAATTGCCGCACACGCTGCCCGGCGGAAGCGACTCTTCCCACGCCCCGCTATCGCCGCAGCGCGCGCATAGCGCCGATTTCAGCTCGCCATGCATATGGATCAGCCGCTTCGACCCCGCACGCTCATGCAGATCGTCGACATTCTGGGTGACCAGCAGCAGTTCGCCGGTCCATTCGGCATCGAGCCGCGCCAGCGCCCGGTGCGCCGCATTGGGCTCGACCTCGCCCAGCTTCGCGCGGCGCTCGTCATAGAAGCGATGCACCAGCTCGGGATCGCGATGCAGCGCCTGCGGGGTGCACACATCCTCGACCCTATGCCCCTCCCACAAACCACCGGGGCCGCGAAAGGTGGCGATGCCGGATTCGGCCGAGACGCCGGCACCGGTGAGGATCACGATGTTGCGGATAGCGGTCATGCCCCGAGCCTAGCTGGACGCTTGCGCCGTTTCGAGTCACACTCGCGGCCATGAGCGATGATCCCTTCGAGACGGTCGTGATCGCGTACAGCCAGTCGCAGGCAGGCGTGATCCTGTCGCTGTTCGAATGGAACGGCATTCCCGCCTATGCGATGAACTTCGAAACCGTGCGGACCAATCCTGCGCTCACGCTGGCGCTGGGCGGCATCCCGATCCGCGTGGCTCGCGAAGCCGCCGCCGACGCGCGCGAAATCCTGAACGAAGCCGCGGAAGCGGGCGCGCAGGAGCAATCGCTGTACGCACCATTGAGCGAGCGCGTGGCGAATGTCGGCCTGCTCGGCATGCTGGTATTGCTGGGAAGCGGTCCGCCACCGCCCCGGCTGAGCGCGGAGATTATCGAGGGCGCGTAGCGGCAGTGCTCCGGCGAAGGCCGGAGCCTTGGCCACATGCACCACCTCCGCCGCCAACGCTCCGGCCTTCGCCGGAGCACCATTGTCCTACTCCGCCGCCACGGCCTCGGCGCTGTCGTTCAGCGGATAAGGCAGCCGCTCCAGCATTTCCTTCGGCACGACCTGCCAGAAATCGCCCAGCGCGCGGTCCCATTCGTCGAGCAGGCCCTTGGCCCATTCGCTGTCGGTGGCCTGCACATGCGCCTCGACCATCGTGCGCAGCTTGGCCTCCCAGTGAGCCGAGGATACCCGCTGCCACACGATGCTCTCCGGGTTGGCCCGGTCGGCGAAGCTGGCGTCGGGATCGTACACGAACGCCATGCCGCCGGTCATGCCCGCGCCGAAGTTCATGCCGACCTTGCCGAGGATCACCGCGGTGCCGCCGGTCATGTACTCGCAGCCATTCGCGCCGCAGCCTTCGACCACCACGTCGGCGCCCGAGTTGCGCACCGCGAAGCGTTCGCCCGCCTGCCCCGCCGCGTACAGCTTGCCGCTGGTCGCGCCGTAGAGGACGGTGTTGCCGATGATCGTGTTGTCCTGGCTGGCCAGCGGCGAGCTGACCATCGGGCGCACCGCGATGATACCGCCCGACAGGCCCTTGCCGACATAGTCGTTCGCCTCGCCGAACACTTCGAGCGTGATGCCTTTGCACAGAAAGGCGCCGAGCGACTGGCCGGCCGAGCCGCGCAGGCGGACATGGACATGGCCATCGGCCAGCTTCGACATGCCGAACTTCGAGGTGATCGTGCTCGACAGGCGCGTGCCGACCGCACGATGCGTGTTGCGCACCGTATAGGTGAGCTGCATGCGCTCGCCGCGCGCGAAGACCGCCGCCGCATCCTTGATCATCTGCGCATCGAGGCTGTCGGGCACTTCGTACCGCCAGGTCTTACGGCTGAAACGGCGATTGTCGTCGTCCGCATCGACCTTGGCGAGGATCGGGTTGAGGTCGAGATCGTCGAGATGCTCGGCGCCGCGGCTGACCTGACGAAGCAGTTCGGTGCGGCCGATCACGTCGTCGAGGCTGGAGAAGCCCAGCCGCGCGAGAATCTCGCGCACTTCCTCGGCGATGAAGGTCATCAGGTTGATGACCTTTTCCGGCGTGCCGACGAACTTGTCGCGCAGCTTCTGGTCCTGGGTACAGACGCCCACCGGACAGGTGTTCGAATGGCACTGGCGGACCATGATGCAGCCCATGGCGACAAGGCTGAGCGTGCCGATGCCGAATTCCTCGGCGCCGAGGATCGCGGCGATCACGATGTCGCGACCGGTCTTCAGGCCGCCATCGGTGCGCAGCTTCACCCGGCCGCGCAGGCCGTTGAGGGTCAGCGTCTGGTTGACTTCGGAAAGGCCCATTTCCCACGGCGTGCCGGCGTATTTCACCGACGTGACCGGGGAGGCGCCGGTGCCGCCGACATGGCCGGCGACCAGGATCACGTCTGCGTGCGCCTTGGCCACGCCCGCCGCGACCGTGCCGATACCCGCCGACGAGACGAGCTTCACGCACACCCGCGCCTTGGGGTTGATCATCTTCAGGTCGTAGATCAGCTGCGCCAGATCCTCGATCGAATAGATGTCGTGATGCGGCGGCGGCGAGATCAGGGTCACGCCGGGCGTCGCATGGCGCAGCTTGGCGATGAACTCGGTCACCTTGAAACCGGGCAGCTGGCCGCCCTCACCGGGCTTGGCGCCCTGGGCGACCTTGATCTCGATCTCGTCGCAGGCGCCCAGATATTCGGCAGTCACGCCGAACCGGCCCGACGCGATCTGCTTGATCACGGAGTTGGCGTTGTCGCCATTTTCGTACGGGGTGTAGCGCGCCGAATCCTCGCCGCCCTCGCCCGACACCGCCTTGGCGCCGATGCGGTTCATCGCGATCGCCAGCGTCTCGTGCGCCTCGGGGCTGAGCGCGCCCAAGGACATGCCGGGGGTGACGAAACGCTTGCGGATCTCGGTGATCGCCTCGACCTTGTCGACCGGAATGCCGTCCGCGGGGAAATTGAATTCCAGCAGATCGCGCAGATAGACCGGCGGCAGATCGCGCACGCCGCGCGAGAATTGCAGATAGGTCGAATAGCTGTCGCTCGACACCGCGGTCTGCAGCAGGTGCATCAGCGGCGCGGTATAGGCATGGGTCTCGCCGCCATGGCGATGGCGGTAGAAGCCGCCGATCGGCAGGGTGGCGACCGCGGGATCGAACGCCGCTTCGTGACGCATCTTCGCGTTGAGCTGGAGCGAGGCATAGCCTTCGCCCGAGATCTTGGCGGGCATGCCCGGAAAGAAATCGTTGACCAGCGCGCGGCTCAATCCGACCGCTTCGAAATTATAGCCGCCGCGATAGGAGGAGATCACCGCGATCCCCATCTTCGAGAGGATCTTGAGCAGGCCCTCGTCGATCGCCTTGCGGTGACGCTTCAGGCATTCCTCGAGGCTCAGCTTGCCGAACAGGTCGCGCGACTGGCGGTCGGCGATCGAGGCTTCGGCCAGATAGGCGTTCACCGTGGTCGCACCGACGCCGATCAGCACCGCATAATAATGGGTGTCGAGGCATTCGGCGGTGCGGACGTTGACGCTGGCATAGCTGCGCAGGCCGCGGCGAACGAGATGGGTGTGCACCGCCGCCGCCGCCAGCACGCCGGCGATGGCGATCCTGTTCGCGTCGACATGCTCGTCGGTGAGGAACAATTCGGTGCAGCCGGCACGGACCGCCTGTTCGGCTTCGTAGCGGATGCGCGCGATCGCAGCTTTCAGCGAATCGGGCCCCGCATTGGCGTCGAAGGTGCAATCGATCTCGGCCGACTGGTCGCGGAAATGATGCTTGAGCCGCGCCCAGTCCGAACAGGTGAGCACCGGGCTTTCGAGCACGAGCACGGGGTTGGGCGTGCCCGCCACGTCGAGGATGTTGGCCAGATTGCCGAAGCGGGTGCGCAGGGTCATCACCTGACGTTCGCGCAGCGGATCGATCGGGGGGTTGGTGACCTGGCTGAAATTCTGGCGGAAGAACTGGCTGATCAGGCGCGGCTTGTCGCTGATCACCGCCAGCGGCGTATCGTCGCCCATCGATCCGATGGCTTCCTTGGCGGTCTCGACCATCGGGGCGAGGACCAGCTCCATATCCTCGAGCGTCTGACCGGCGGCGACCTGACGGCGGGTCAGCTCGGCGCGCGTCCATGCCGGGGTCGTCTCGCCCTCGGGCGCCTCGAGATCGTCGACGTTCAGGAACTTGCCGATCATCTTCGAATAATCGGCTTCGCCCGCGATCCGGTCCTTGATCGCGGCATCCTGGAACAGGACGCCCTGGTCGAGATCGACCGCGATCATCTGGCCCGGACCCATCCGGCCCTTGGCGACGATATTGCCCTCGGGAATCACCACCATGCCGGCTTCCGAGCCGACGATCAGCAGCCCGTCGCTGGTCTGGGTGTAGCGCAGCGGACGCAGCGCGTTGCGGTCCACGCCCGCCACCGCCCAGCGGCCATCGGTCATCGCCAGCGCGGCCGGGCCGTCCCACGGCTCCATCACCGACGCGAGATACTTGTACATCGCCAGATGCTTTTCGGGCGTCTGCTCGTCCCATGCCTCGGGAACAAGCATGAGTTTCGCGGTCGGCGCATCGCGGCCCGAGCGGCAGATCGCCTCGAACACCGCGTCCAGCGCCGCCGTGTCCGACGCGCCCGCCGGGATCACCGGCTTGATGTCCTCGCTCTGCTCGCCAAAGGCGAGGCTGGCCATCTTGATCTCGTGGCTCAGCATCCAGTTCTTGTTGCCGCGGATCGTGTTGATCTCGCCATTATGCGCGAGGCAGCGGAACGGCTGGGCCAGCCACCATTGCGGGAAGGTGTTGGTCGAATAGCGCTGGTGGAAGATCGCGACGCGGCTCTCGAACCGCGCATCGCGCAGATCGGGATAGAAGTCCGACAGACTCTCGGCGAGGAACAGCCCCTTGTAGATGATCGAGCGGCAGCTGAGCGAGCAGATGTAGAAGCCGTTGATCTGCGCCGCGATCACCTTCTTCTCGATGCGGCGGCGGACCAGATAGAGGTTCTTCTCGAACTCGGCGGCGTCGCGATCCTCGGGCATCGGGCCGGCGATCATGATCTGCTCGATCTCGGGCCGGGTCTCCTGCGCCTTGCGGCCGATCACCGACACGTCGACCGGCACCTGGCGCCAGCCATAGATGGTGTAGCCAGCCTCGATGATCTCGCTCTCGACGATGGTGCGGCACGCCTCCTGCGCGCCCAGATCGGTGCGCGGCAGGAAGATCATGCCGACCGCCAGCCGGTTCGGCAGGACGCGGTGGCCCGACGCGGCGATGGCATCGTCGAAGAAGCGCACCGGCAGGTCGACATGGATGCCGGCGCCGTCACCGGTCTTGCCGTCTGCATCCACCGCGCCGCGATGCCACACTGCCTTCAGCGCATCGATCGCCGACTGGACGACGCGGCGCGAGGCCACGCCATCGGTCGCCGCGACCATGCCCACGCCGCAGGCATCGCCTTCGAATTCGGGGCGGTACATGCCGGTTTCGGCAAGGCGGGCGCGCTGGGCTGCTAGATCGGTCATGGCGTCTTCTTTGGCTTGGAATGAGACGTGTCGGTCGCGGGGTCGAGCGACAGGCCGGTATGTTTTTCGAGCGCGGGGAGCATCGCGGCTTCCAGTTCGGCGTCGAACGCGGG
This sequence comes from Sphingomonas sp. AOB5, assembly GCF_029433115.1. GTDB lineage: Bacteria > Pseudomonadota > Alphaproteobacteria > Sphingomonadales > Sphingomonadaceae > Sphingomonas. The sequence continues at coordinate 66,857 of NZ_JARNTV010000014.1, forward strand.
ATCGGGGCGGTTGGCCCATTGCAGGACGAGCGGTTGCGCGCTGAGATTCGCCGCAACGATCCGCTGCCCGGCGGGAGTAGCGGCGAAGCGATTGGCATTGGCGCGATCCTCGGCGCTCAGCCCCGAATAGGCCTTGCGCGCGCCATCGCGCAGCGTGCCGTTCATCGCGCCCGCACCAACGTCGAACTCGCCGGTCTGGACCATGTCCTGCAACATCGAATCGAAGCTGACCCCGGCGACCATCGCGGCCACGATCCGCTCGCCGGTGGGGCTGGAATAGAAGGCGATCGCCGCGCGAAGATCGGCGGTATCGAGCCGGCTGGCATAGTGATTGCCGAGCAAGTCCCACATTTCGGGGACCGAACCCATCAGCCGTCGCTTCAGGACCGGGTACATCGCGTCGATCATGACCTTCACGACGCCCGGATATTCCTTTTCCAGCGCCTGGACCGACGGATCGGCGATGAACGCCTTCGGCATGCTTTCGTGCACGATGCGATCGAGCATCGCCTCGATCGCATCCGTCGGGTTCAGCAGCTTGGTCAGCTGTACGCCAAGCGCCAGCCGCTCGGGCGTGACCGGGCCGGGTGCAGCCGGCCGTGGCGGAACCTGCGCCTGCGCCGCGACCGGGGTCAGGGTGATCAGCGCGGTCGCGAGGAGCAAGCGGGCGGCCATCAGTGCGTCTCTTCGAGCTCGAGGGCTTCAGGCTCGGCGCCGGGATCCGTCAGATCCTTTTCGTCGACCCCGAGCAGCTCGGCGAGGCGCTTGCGCTCGGCCGGAGTCATCTCGGCGAGCTTGCGCGGTTCGGGCAGGTCCTTGCCCGCCGCCATCACCGCTTCCATGATCGCCGGCATCTGCTTCATCAGCTCCGGCGTCAGGTCGGCCATGACCTTCATCATCTCCGGGCTCATGAACAGCGCAATCGACTTGGCGGCATAATGCGCACCCACGGGCGTCGAGAAGAAACGGTCCATCTCGGTCAGCTCGGGCAGGCTGAACTCGCGGGCATAGGATTGCGCCATTGCCTCGCGCACCGCCGGTTCGATCTTGTCCATCACATCGGCCATCAGCGGCGCCATCGCGTCGACCATCGCCTTGGTCCGCGCTTCCCAATTGGGATCGTAGATTTCCATGATCTCGCCCAGCCGCGCATCGCCGAGTTCGGCGAGCTTGTCCGGGTCCAGCCCGCCAAGCGTCATGAGCTCTGCCAGCGGGAATTCACCCGTGGAGCCCATGGTGGCTTCCATCATATCGCTGAACGTGCTGCCCATCATCTCGCGATAGGTACCCTCGGGCAACAGCTTGGCAGCGACCCGGCGCGCCATCGCCAGCCGGGCCGGATCGACCGCAGCCGCAGACGCCGGAGCCGGCGCCGGCGTTGGCGGCGTCTGGGCCGAAGCGAGCGTCGGCAGCAGCGCGATCGATGCAGCGGCAAGGAGCAGTTTCATGGGCCTATCCCCTCGTCAGGCCGCGCGCGGCGCGGCGGCTGCGCGGGCACGCATCCAGGCATGCATGTGATCCGCGACATCGCGGCCGTCGCGAATCGCCCAGACGACCAGACTCGCGCCACGAACGATATCGCCCGCAGCGAACACCCCGTCGAGGCTGGTCATCATGGTCTTGCCGTCGGTGCGGACCGTGCCCCAGCGGGTCACGCCGAGCTCAGGCGCGCCGAACAGCTTCGGCAGTTCCTCGGGATCGAAACCCAGGGCCTTGATCACCAGATCGGCCTTCAGGTCGAACGCGCCGCCCGGATCGACTTCGGGCGCGCGGCGGCCGCTGGCGTCGGGCGCGCCGAGGCGCATGCGCGATGCCTTCACGCCATCCACCTTCGCCCCCCCGGTGAAGCTTTCGGGCGCGGAGAGCCAGACGAACTCGACGCCTTCTTCCTCGGCATTGGCGGTTTCGCGCTGCGATCCGGGCATGTTGGCGCGGTCGCGGCGATAAAGGCACTTCACGCTCTCCGCACCCTGGCGGATCGCGGTGCGCACGCAATCCATCGCAGTGTCGCCGCCGCCGATGACCACGACATGCTTGCCCTTGGCATCCAGGCTGCCATCGTCGAACGCGGGCACGGCATCGCCGAAACCCTTGCGATTCGATGCAGTGAGATAGTCGAGCGCCTCGACCACGCCTTGCGCATCGACGCCCTTCGCCTTGATCGCGCGCGCCTTGTACACGCCGGTCGCGATCAGCAGGCTGTCATGCTTCTTGCGCAGATCGGCGAGCGTCGCATCGCGACCGACCTCGAACCCCTGATGGAAGACGATGCCGCCTGCGGCGAGCCGGTCGACCCGGCGCATCACCACTTCCTTCTCCAGCTTGAAGCCGGGGATGCCATAGGTCAGCAGGCCGCCGGCGCGATCGTGCCGGTCATAGACATGGACCTCATAGCCGCGCACGCGGAGATACTCCGCCGCCGCCAGCCCGGCGGGACCCGCGCCGATCACGCCGACCGACATGCCGGTGGGACGGCCCGGCACCAAAGGCTCGACCCAGCCTTCTTCCCATGCGGTGTCGGTGATGAACTTCTCGACCGAACCGATCGTCACCGATCCGTGGCCGGAGAATTCGATCACGCAATTGCCTTCGCACAGCCGGTCCTGCGGGCAGATGCGGCCGCAGATCTCGGGCATGGTCGAGGTCGCGTTCGATAGTTCATAGGCTTCGCGCAGACGGCCCTCGGCGGTCAGGCGCAGCCAGTCGGGGATATGATTGTGCAGCGGGCAATGGACCGAGCAATAGGGCACGCCGCATTGCGAGCAGCGGCTCGCCTGCTCCTCGGCGCTGGGCACCGCATAGCGATCGGCGATCTCGCGGAAATCCTCCCGGCGAAGATCGGCGGAGCGCTTGGCCGGATAGGCCTGCCCCGTTCCCACGAATTTCAACATTGCATCATCAGCCATGCCGCGCGCCTATCGCGGCGCAGCACAAAATTAAAGACAGTATTGCTGTCCTATTTGCTGAAATATGGCTTTGTTGAGAATCGTTCTTAGACTTTTGGCCGATTTTTATGGCCGTATCGGACCTTACCGCATTCCCAGCCAGATCAACGCGGCAGTGCCGGCCACGATTCGGTACCAGCCGAACGGCGCGAAACCGTGGCGCTGGATGACCGCGAGGAAGGCCTTCACCACCACCAGCGCGGTGAGGAACGACACCACGAAGCCGACCGCAATCAAGCCCATCCCGTCGGCGGAGATCGCGTCGCGATGCTTGTAGAGCTGCAGCACGGTCGCGCCGGTCAGCGTGGGCAGCGCCAGGAAGAAGCTGAAATCGGCGGCGGTGCGGCGCTCGATGCCCAGGGACATCGCGCCCATGATCGTCGCACCCGAACGGCTGACGCCCGGGACCATGGCGAGACACTGGACGAGGCCGATCTTGATCGCCTGCCCCACCGTGACCCCGGCAATACCGACTGCTTCGCCCGGCTTCACCAGCTTCTCGATCACGATGATCGCCACGCCGCCGACGATCAGCGCCCATGCAACCACCGTTGCATTCTCGAGCAATGCATCGATCTCATCGGCAAAGGCGAGGCCAAGGGCGACTGCGGGAATGAAGGCGATCAGCAGGTTGCGGACGAACGCGACCGATTCCTTCTCCCAGCGCATCAGCCCCTTGATCACCGCAAGGAAAGTCTTCCGGTAGAGCACCACGATCGCCAGGATCGCGCCGGGCTGGATCGCGACGTTGAACAGCGCCCATTGCGAGGCGTTGTAGCCCATCAGTTCGGACGCGAGGATCAGATGCCCGGTCGAGGAGACCGGCAGGAATTCGGTGATCCCCTCGACGATGCCGAGCAGGATGGCGACGATCAGTTCGGTCATAGCGGAAATACGCCCCCTTCACCGGGCCGCCCCGGTGCGGAGCCGCCCCGACTTACGCGAAACTGTGGATCAGGCCGCCTTGCGTCCGAAGCGGCCATGGCGGCGGAAACGCACCAGCCAGCCCGGCGCCAGCGTTGCCAGCGGCTGCGGCGCGATGCCCAGCGCGGCAAAGCCCTTCGCGCCCGGCGCGACCACGGCGTCGCGGCCCAGCATCTTCCACTGATCGCCGGTGATCGGAGTGAGCGGCAGCATGGCGATACCCGCGCCGATCGGATCGGGCAGTTCGACCAGCGTCACGTCGCGGCCGATCTCCTGCGCGATCCAGCGATACAGATCGGCCATCGCGATCACGTCCGGTCCGCCCAGCTCGAAGGTCTTGCCGCCGAACGCTTCGGGATCGGCGAGTGCGGCGACCACCGCCTGCGCGACATCGGCGACATAGGCGGGCTGGAACTTCGCTTCGGGACGCAGCACCGGCACGAACGGCACCGGCGAATTGGCGATCATGCCGGCAAAGCGGTTCACGAACTGGTCCTCGCGGCCGAACAGGGTCGAGGGACGCAGGATCGTCGCGTTCGGGAACGCCTTCAGCACCGCGGCTCCGCCCGCGGCCTTGGACTGGCCATACTCCGCGGGGGATTCGGGATCGGCGCCGATCGCCGAGATATGGACCATCGCGCTCAGCCCGGCGGCCTTCGCCGCTTCGGCGACGGTGCGCGCGCCGTCCTCATGGACCTTCCAATAGTCGGCCTTGGAGAAGGTGCCGGCGAGGTTCACCACTGCGTCCGCACCGGCCACCGCATTGGCGATGGTTGCGGGCTTCGTCACGTCCGCCGCGACGAACTGGGTCTGGCCGAGGCCGCCCAGGGGCTTGAGGAACCAGGCGTCGCGCGGACGGCGCTGGGCGATGCGGATCCGCGCGCCTGCCTTCAGCAATTCCTGCGCGACATAACGGCCCAGAAAACCGCCGCCGCCGATCAGGGTTACCAGCTTGTCCTTCATGCTCGCCTCGATACGGAAACTTGAGACTCGCCCAATGCCCCGCGCGTGGCGAAACGGCAAGTTACTCCGGCACCTTCACCCGCCCCGAATCGATCAGCAGCGCGATGACGGTGAGGAAATAGACCAGCGCGACCGACAGCGGCAGCAAAGTCAGCCGCGCTTCGGGCAGCAGCAGCCAGATCAGCAGCACCGCCACCGCGCGGACGATGGCGTGCGCCGAGAACAGCGCGGTGCGGCCATAGCTCCAGCCGATCACCGGCCAATGGAGCGACATGCCGATGGCGAGGATCAGCGGCACCAGTTCGGGCGCGACCTGCACCGCGGCGATGATCATCGGCCAGAACAGCAGCATCGCGATGAAGGCGGGCAGCAGCACGTCGCCGCTCGCGGTGCGGTCCTTCATGAAGGGATTGCGGAAGATCGCCGCGAACAGCAGCGCCAGCGGGAAGATCGCGCCCGATCCGATAAAGGCGAACATCGCCCAGTCGGCCAGCGGCGTGCCCTGATAGCCCAGCCACGCCAGCACGCCCCAATAGACCGTGCCCGCCAGCGGGATCGGAAAGCCGCCGCGCAGCCTTTTGTACGATGCCAGCCGGTCGCGCAGCAGTGCCGCCTTGAGTTCGATCATCTCCATGCAGCCCCACTGTATTAATCAATTAATACAGTTGCTATCGCATCCGCAACGATCGGGCAAGCACGGCTGGTGCCGACTCAGCGCAGCGGAAAACGACGAACTTGGCGGCGTTGCGCGCGTCCGCCGCGGGATCGCGGTCCTTGCCTTCGGTGGCGTAGAAGCGATCGCGCAGATCGGGCATCGGGCGGGTGACGCGGTTCGGCGGGAGGCCGGCGGGGTCCGAACGATGCGCGAGGATCAGCCAGCGGCCATCGCCCTGCCGCTCGAGGACGAAAATGGTGCTGGCGGCCCGCTCATAGGTGCTTTGCGCCGCCCAGGCGTAGAAATAGCCGCGTTCCAACACCTGAACCCGCGCGAAGCTGGCGTCGACCCGCACCGAATCCACTTCGTAGCGGAATTCGAGCGCCGTCGCGGCGAGCGAGGTGAAGCGCCGCGGCCCGAGCGACGCCGCGCCATTATCCTCGTACCGCTCGGGCGGCGTGGCATCGATATGGCCGGGGGCGAACAGCGCATGGGGGCGACGGGCTTCGCGCTTGGCCAGTTCGGCATACCAGTCGCCGATCACCGCGCGAACCTGCGCCTCCTGCGCCTGAGCAGGGGCGGCAATTGCGAGAGTCAGAGAAGCGAGAGCGATGCGCATAACCAGCCTTCCGGTTTGCGCCGATGCTGGCCCGGATTTGGGGCGCTTGTACGGCGAACCGGACCCTAGCGCACCGCGTCGATCGCCACGCCCACCGCGCCGCCGGGCAGCTTCAGCCGATAGGCATCGCCGACCTGTTCGATCACGATCCCGCCCGCATCGCCGCCGAACATCGGCTTGCCCGCATAGCTTCCGGCCGGCTGTGTCGCGCGCCATTCATAGCCGATCAGGCGGCCGGTCTCGCCGTTCCAGCCCATCACCGCCAATGTCCAGCGGCCCGGCTCCAGTTCGGACAACAGCCCGGCCTCGTCACCGCCATAGGCGACGATCAGGCCCAGCGGATGCCGGACGCCGATGCCGCGATCGCCATTGTTCCAGACGAATTCGAGGATATCGGTGCCGCCCGCACCCGCACCGAGACGCGTGACGGTCAGCGTTCCGGTATAGGCGACGCCGTTCACCGTGCCGCGCGTATCGTACACGCCGGTGGCGTTGCGGCTGCGCTTGCGCGGCGTCGCGACCTCGGAATCGATCCGGCCACCACCGGCATGATAGGTGAACCGCCCATCCAGCGTGCCGTCCGCACCGATCGTGTAATGGATGACCCCGCCCAGCGAACTGGTCTCGCTCACTGCCAGCGCATAGGCGTGGATCTTGTCCTGAGCCTGTGCCGTCCCCGCGATCGCAAATGCCGCGATCAGCCCCGCCAGATATCGCACGATATGCTTCATCACCCCGATCCCCTTTTGCCCGTTCGGGGAAAGGATATCAGCGGGACCCGCAGTTTGTCACGGACCCGAAACGGATTTTGCCGGACGGCTGAACGCGCTCATCGCGATCCCCAAAAGGATCAGCGCCATGCCCATCAGATGATAGCCGTGCAGCGCCTCGCCAAGGAACAGCGCAGCGAGCAGCGCGCCGAACAAGGGTAGCAAGGTCGATGCCTGCCCTGCCTTCGCCGCGCCCACGGCCTCCACCGCCATGTTGAACAGCAGATAGGCGATCAGCGAGGGGAAGAGCGCGACGTAGAGGATAGCTCCTGCCGCGCCCGCGCTCCACGCGACATGGCGCCCGCTCGCCGCTTCCCACAGCGCCAGCGGGGTCATCGCCGCCACGCCGATCGCGAAGGTAACCGCGAGGAAAGCCAGCTGCGACACGGCCGGCCGTTCGCGCAGCATGCTGGAATAGAGCGACCAGACCGCCACCGCGATCAGCATCAAGATTTCGCCTTTGCCCAGCCGCAGCGCGAGCAATGCGTGGAAATCGCCGTGCAGGACGACGAACAGCACGCCAATGGTCGACAGAAGCACGCTGGCCAGCACCAGCCAGGTCGCGCGGACGCCGTACAACAGCCGGTCGCACAGCAGCACCAGCGCCGGGATCGCCGCCTGCAGCAACAGACTGTTGGTCGCGGGCATATGTTCGAGCGCGGTGTAGAGAAACGCGTTGAACGAGGCGACGCCGAGCAGGCCGAGCAGCAGCAGCCGCTTCCAGCTGGCACGGATCGCAGCGGCCTCGGCACGAAGATGCGGCAAGGCGAAGGGCAGCAGCACCAGCAGCGCGCCGGTCCAGCGGAACCAGGCCAGCGTCAGCGGCGGAATCTGGCCATGGATCGCGCGCCCGACGATCGAATTGCCCGCCCAGAACAGCATGACGATCGCGAGCATCGCATAGGCACGGGTGGTATTTGATTTCAGCATGGGAGGCGGCGGCTCATACGAACGCGCCGATCTCCTTCATTCCGGCCGCCACCGGATAGCCGGTCACTTCCACACCCGCCGCATCGAGCCAGGCATGGGCGTCGATCGGCTTCTCGTCGCTGCGCCGGGCACCGAAATGGACCGCGCTGCCGATACCGCGCCGCTTGAGCATCGCATGCGCCGCCATGGCCTGGGGCAGGCAGACCGCCTTGAACGGGACGTGCACGGCGGCGCGGGTGACTGCCCAGCCGATCTTCTCGGCAGCATGGCGCAGGTCTTCGGGCGCGGGCGCGCGGGCCGCCGCGATCCGGCTGTCGGCCGGGGGCACGAAGGTGCCGAGATCCTTGGCGATGGTGCGGAAGGGCAGGATCGCGATCCGCAGCCGCGCCGCCAGCAGTTGCGCCGAAGCCTCGGCCAGCAGCGCTCGCTCGCGCCAGTCGACCTGCACCAGCCGTGTCGCTTTCGATTTCCAGCTGCGCCTGCGTCTCACCGTCGCCGTCCCTCGCGACCGAAATTGAGCCGCCGCGTCACGTTATAGTCGAGCACGGCCATCACGAAATAGGCGATCATCTGCCGGAACCGCGTCCATGGCCCGGTCCGCGCCTTGTAGATCGCCGCGGTGACCTGTTCCGAATTGGCGATCTCGCCATCGACATAGGCCTGAACATGCGCGGCAAAGGCCGGATCGTCGACCCGCAGCATCAGCTCGAGATTGAGATAGAGCGAGCGGATGTCGAAATTGGCCGAGCCGATATGGACCACGCCATCGATCACATAGAGCTTCGTATGGAGCTTGGTCGGCTGATATTCGAAGATCTGGACGCGCTTGCGCAGCAGCCCGGCATAGGTGAAGCGCGCCGCCCAAAGCGAAGCGGTGTGATCGACCTTGGACGGCAGCACGAGACGCACCCGGCCGCGCCGCCCGACCTTGTCGAGCCGCCGCAGCATCGCCGGATTGGGGGCGAAGTACGAGCTGATCAGGTCGATATGCTGGGCCAGGCTCATGTCCTTCTTGATCACCCGGGTCCAGGGCGACAGGCGCCGCATCGGCCCGCTGAGCAGCCAGCGCGCGCTGCCCTCGGGCTCGCTCCAGTTGCGCAGCGTCTTGCCCAGTTTGCGCAGCGACGGGCGCGGCTTCTTTGCCCAGGAAGACAGCGCGTCGAAATAGCCGACCAGCCGCCCGGCCGCCGGCCCCTCGACCAGCAGCCCCAGATCGCGCCACGCGGCGTCGTCGGCGGTGCCGAAATAGCTGGTCTCGATATTGAAGCCGCCGATGATCACGCGCTCCTCGTCGGCCAGCGCCAGCTTCTGATGGTTGCGCAACAGATAGCGCCGCCCCCAGCGCGGCACGAAGCGGCACATGTCCACCCCCGCCTCGGCCAGCGGATCGAAGAAATGGCGGCTCGCGGCATGCTCGCTGCCGAGACCGTCGACGATCAGCGACACCTTCACCCCGCGCTTCGCCGCATCGATCAGGCCCTGCCGGATCGCGGCCCCGGCCTCGTCATCGACATAGATATAATAGAGGACACGCAGCGAGCGCTGTGCGGTGGCGATCAGGTTCAGCAGTTCGGCGAGCCGCTCCGGCCCTTCGGTCAGGAGCCGCAGCCGGTTTCCGTCGACGGTGAAGCTGCCTTTGGATTCCGCGACCTGCATCGCGGCCCCTCGTGTCAGAAAGCGCGCGACGCCGCACTCAAAATCGAAACCAGCGCCGCCAGCGTGATCGAAGCGAGGGTGAACAACCCCTTGGTCGAAGCCTCGGCGCGTTCGAGGATCAGGCTGAGCGGGCGGCGGATCAGCGGATCGAGGATGGAGAGGATCAGGCCCGTCGCGAGGGTGAGGAGGAAGACGCTGAGGGGCAGGAAGACCGAGAGGGAAGGGAGGTAGAGAGGGCCGAACATGTCTTCGAACGGCCACAATGCGAGGAGCGGATCCTCGATCGCGGTTTGCACCACATATTCGATCGACGATAGGAAGGCCCTGTCACTGTAGGCGGATTCAAAGAGAACCGTCGTGATCGCCATGTTCGAGATCATCATCGCGAGAGCGCAACCGGTGAGCATCGCGGTGGTGGAAAGTGCTGCAGGAATGCGCCGCCCAACCTCGATATAAGTGAGAGTACGGCGCGCAAGCGCCCAGGCGATCAGATCGCTAAGATAAACAATCGCCAGATAGCCGACGAGAAGCCGTACCAGATAGCCGATCTGTTCAACCCAATCGTGCGGCAAGCCAGCCTCGATCGTCGAGGCGAATGCGCCATTCGCCGTCATCGCCACCACGAACGCCAGCAGATTGATCAGCACGCTCGCCCGCAGGGTCCGCAGGAAATAGCGGCGCGTGAAGCCCGGCGGGGCCAGTACCGCGTCGATGAACCGCCCCAGCGCGCGTGCCGTCGCGGGGACCATCTGGCGTAACCCGCCCTCGTTGAGACGGAGCCACGCGGCCGCCAGCCCGCCCTTCAGCCGAGCATTGCCGCGGCTGCCTATCAGGAAATCGACAAAGCTGCCGAACGACACCAATGTGATCATTCCGAAGAGCAGCAGCTCCATCCGGTATCCCCCATATCCCGACACAAGTGATGCGGCGCCGCGTGCCGCAGGGCAAGACCGGGCGCATTTTCTTGACTTTGGCGCCCCCGCTGCCTAAGTCGCCGCCTTTCCCGGACATTCCAATTCCAAGGATTGCGTAAGATGGCGCGCGTCACCGTCGAAGATTGCGTCGACAAGGTTTCCAACCGGTTCGATCTCGTCCTGTTCGCGGCGCAGCGCGCCCGTCAGATTTCTGGCGGTGCCGAGCTGACGATCGATCGCGATCGCGACAAGAACCCGGTCGTCGCACTGCGCGAGATCGCGGAAGAGACGGTTCGCCCGACTCACCTCGAGGAAGCCGTGGTGTCGAGCCTGCAGCGCGTCCAGATCGACGATGAGGAAGCCCCGGACGAAATCGGCTCGCTGTCGGCTTCGGCCGAGGCGCTCCGCCTCACCGCCGCTGCCCCGCCGCGCAACCAGAATCTGGGTGGCGACTACGACGGCTGAGCCGCTCGCGACTCGCTGAAACAGAAAAGGCCGGGGAGCGATCCCCGGCCTTTCTTTTTGCCTGAAGCGATCAGTTGCCCGGGCGCATCGCGCGCATACGCTCCATCGCGGCGGCGCGTTCGGTGGCGTCGATCTTGCCGTCCTTGTTGGTATCGAGCCGGTCGAAGCGCATCGTCGCCGCGGCCTTCATCTCGTCGGCCGAGACCGATCCGTCGCCATCGGTGTCGGCGCGGCCCAGCATCCGCCCGCCGGGACCGGCTTCGCGCTCGGATTCGCTGAGCTTGCCGTCCTTGTTCTTGTCGAGTTGCGCGAAACGCGCGGCGCTGGCGGTGAGCAATTCGGCCTTGCTGGTCGCGCCGTCGCCATCGGGATCGGGGAACATCGCCGCCATCATCGCGCCGCCATCCTGCGCGGCGGCGGGCGTGGCGAAAACGGCAAGCGGCGCGGCCGCCAGCGCGGCGCCGAGAATCAGCTTCTTCATCATGCGAACTCCATGAACGCCCGAAAGGGACGGGCGAGCAGGCGCCTTATCGGCGCGACCTGTCGCAAAACTTTGTCAGGCGTCGTCCGTGTCTTCGATGGCTTCCGCCGGGCGGGCCTTGAAGCCCTGGGCGACCACGAACCACTCCACCGAACCCTTGCGGCTGGCCGGCGGCTTGGCATGCTTCACCGTCGCGAAATTGCGCTTCATCTGCGCCACCAGCGCCGAATCGGTGCCGCCCGCGAACACCTTGCACACGAACGCACCGCCGGGTTCGAGCACCTGCACCGCGAAATCGAGCGCGGTCTCGACCAGCCCCAGCGTGCGCAGCGCGTCGGTCTGCGGATGGCCGACGGTATTCGCCGCCATGTCCGACAGCACCAGATCGGGCCGCCCGCCCAGTTCCTCGATCAGCCGGTCCGGCGCTTCATCGGCCATGAAGTCCATCTGGAGAATGGTGACCCCGTCGATCGGATCGACCGGCAGCAGATCGATGCCGACCACCTTCGCCTTGGGGATCACGCGCCGGCACACCTGGCTCCACCCGCCCGGCGCGATGCCGAGGTCGATCACGCGCTTCGATCCCTTGAGGAAACCGAACCGCTCGTCCAGCTCGGTCAGCTTGTAGGCCGCGCGGCTGCGATAGCCCTCGGCCTTGGCCTTCTTCACATAGGGATCGTTGAGCTGGCGTTCGAGCCAGCGCGTCGACTGGGTCGTGCGTCCGCGTGCGGTCTTGACCCGCGTATGTCCTCTGGCGCCGCCCCTGCTCATCCCTGTTTCCCGTTCATCAATCGCCGCAAGATGCCCTCGCGGATGCCGCGATCGGCGATGCCCAGCCGTTCGGCCGGCCACAAGTCGAGAATCGTCTCAAGGATCGCGCAGCCCGCCACCACCAGATCGGCACGCTCGCTGCCGATGCAAGGCACCTGGCTGCGTTCGGCGAGGCTGAGATGTGCCAGCCGCTGGCTGACACCGCGCATCGCGGCGGACGGCACGATCAGCCCGTCGACCACCGAACGATCATAGCTGGAGAGGCCCAGATGGACGCTGGCGAGCGTCGTCACCGTCCCGCTGGTGCCCAGCAGCCGCCGTGTGCCCGGCGGCGGATCGAGCCGCGCGACGAACGGGGCGAAGGCTTGCGCCACTTCGGCACGCATCCGGGCATAGGCGGCGATGCGGCCCTCCGGCCCCTCGCCATGGCCGATCGCCTCGGTCAGCGAAACGACACCCCAGGGCGCGCTATGCCAGTCGAGGATGCGCGGCATCGGCTCGGCCGAATCGACCAGCACGAGCTCGGTCGATCCGCCGCCAATGTCGAAGACGAGCGCCGGCCCATCGCCGGGCTCGAGCAGGGCATGGCAGCCCAGCACGGCAAGGCGCGCTTCCTCTTCGGCAGTGATGATGTCGAGCGCGATGCCGGTCTCGCGATAGGCGCGCTGGATGAATTCCTGTCCGTTCGATGCGCGGCGGCATGCCTCGGTCGCGACCGAACGGGCCAACGTCACCCGCCTGCGCTTCAGCTTGTCGGCGCAGATGCGCAACGCGGCAATGGTGCGATCGATCGCGGCATCGGACAGGCGGCCGGTGGTCGCCAGCCCCTCGCCCAGCCGGACGATCCGCGAAAAGGCATCGACCACGGCAAAGCCGCCGCCCTGCGGACGCGCGATCAGCAACCGGCAATTGTTGGTGCCCAGATCCAGCGCGGCATAGTGGCGCGCCTCCGGCCAGCGCGGCCGGCCTGCCCGCTCCGCGGCGGGCGTCGTTCCCGTCTGGACAGGCTTCGTCACCAGTCCATGGGGCAGTCTGGCGGAGCCATCCCCCATCGCGTCACTCACTTATGTTCTTTCCGTCTCGGCACTTGGCCGTCCGGTGCTTGGGAGCGAGGCTAGCGCAGCCCATCGCACTGGGCAAGCGAGGCGGCAGGGCATCGGTTCGCACGGTGTTGACTCGAATCGCAGTGCCGCCTATTTGCGCCGCCCTGCGTTGCCCGATCCTCTAATGGTAAGAGAGCGGACTCTGACTCCGTCAATCAAGGTTCGAGTCCTTGTCGGGCATCCACTTCCTTCGATCCAACATTCCCGCCGAAACGGAATAGATCGCGATGGATCGCGATCCCGCCCCCATTAGGATCGCGGCGATGACAGAGGATCCCACTCCCGAAAGCCCCGATCCGGAACCCGCCGCGCGCCGGGCCGGGCCGATGATGGGCATCCTGATCGGCGTACCCATCAGCATTGCGCTGTGGGTATTGATCGGCTGGCTGTCGCTGTAGCGGTCAGTTCGCTTCGGCGACCAGTTCGCGCGCGGTCTGGCCGGTCCAGTCCATGCCGCCCAGCATGCGCCAGACTTCCTTGCCGTTCGAATCGTAGAGGATCGTCGTCGGCAGATTGATCGCCATGCTCAGGCTGAACGCCGCATCGCTGTCGAGATAGGGCTGGAGCTTCTGGAACTTCGCCTTTTCGAAAAAGGGCGTGACCTTGGCCGCGCCGTCCAGATCCTGGCTCAGCACCACCACCTGCGCCTTGTCGCCCAGCGAGACGGCCAGCGCGTCGAGCGTCGGCATTTCCTTGACGCAGGGCACGCACCAGGTGGCCCACAGGTTGAGCAGCACCGGCTTGCCCCGGAAATCGGCCATACTGCCCTTCGCGCCGCCGGGCGTGGTGAAGGCGATCGCAGGCGCCGCCTCTCCCTTGTGGCTGCGATCGAGCGTGCCGATCACTTCCTCGACCACCTTCTCCCCGGCTTCGCTGCCGTTGGGCGTGGGGGCCTGCAAAGTTTCGTTTGCTTGGCTTCCCGGCGCGGATTGCCTATCGCAACCGCCGATTCCAAGAGCCGCCAGCAGGAGAAGCGCGATTACCGGGCGCAAGGACAGCTCCAATTCGATGTGGGGAGGACGCTTCGCCGAAGGTCCTTCCGCGGTGATGCGCGAGATAAACGCCTCGATCCCCTTCGACAAGCGGCTGTGGCAGCAGGACCTTGCCGGTTCGCAGGCGCATGTCGCGATGCTGGGCAAGCAGGGCATCATCCCGGCCGAGGATGCCGCGGCGATCTCCGAAGGGCTGACCCGCGTCGGCGCGGACTTCGAAGCCAATGGCGTGCCGGTCGATCTGGCGCTGGAAGACATCCACATGCTCGCCGAGAGCAAGCTGGCCGCGGATATCGGGCCGGGTGCAGGACGCCTGCACACCGCGCGTTCGCGCAACGACCAGGTCGCGACCGATTTCCGGCTGTGGGTGCGCGATGCGGTGGATCAGGCCGATGCGGCGCTGGCCGCGCTGGTCGACGCGCTGCTGGTGCGGGCCGGGGAACATGCCGACAGCGTGATGCCGGGCTTCACCCACCTTCAGGTCGCGCAGCCGGTGACGCTGGGCCATCACCTGATGGCCTATGTCGAGATGTTCTCGCGCGACCGCAGCCGCCTCAAGGACGCCCGCGCGCGGCTCAACCTGTGCCCGCTGGGCAGCGCGGCGCTGGCCGGGACCGGCTTTCCGATCGACCGCGAAGCGACCGCCGCGGCGCTCGGGTTCGACGGCCCGACGCGCAACTCGCTCGATTCGGTCTCGGACCGCGATTTCGCCATCGAGTACCTCACCAGCGCGACCCAGTGCAGCCTGCATCTGAGCCGCCTGGCCGAGGAATTCGTGATCTGGGCGAGCCAGCCCTTCGGCTTCGTGGCGCTGAGCGATCAATGGTCGACCGGCAGCTCGATCATGCCGCAGAAGCGCAATCCCGACGCCGCCGAACTGGTGCGCGGCCATTCGGGCCGGATCGCGGGCAGCCTGGTCAGCCTGATGATCACCATGAAGGGCCTGCCGCTGGCGTACTCAAAGGACATGCAGGACGACAAGCCGCCGGTGTTCGAGGCGCACGACCTGCTGGGTCTCTCCATCGCGGCGATGACCGGCATGGTCGAAAGCGCGACCTTCCGGCTGGAGCGGATGCGTGCCGCCGCGGAAGCCGGTTTCTCCACCGCGACCGATCTGGCCGACTGGCTGGTGCGCGAGGGCGGCATCCCCTTCCGCGAGGCGCATCACATCACCGGGCGCGCGGTGGCCGAGGCAGAGCGTCAGGGCATACGCCTCGATCAACTCGATATTGGCGCGCTCAAGGAAATCGACGACAGGATCGATGACCGGGTGTACGGCGTTCTGAGCGTGGACGCGTCGGTCGCGAGCCGGACCAGCTTCGGCGGCACGGCTCCGGCGCGGGTGCGTCAGGCGATCGCAGCGGCAAAGGCGCTGCGCGAGGAGGAAGGGCGATGAAGCGGATCCTGTTTGCCGGAACCATGGCTGCGGCTTCGCTGGCGCTTGGCGGATGCGGTGCGCGCGAGGCGCTGATCCCGCCGCAGGGCCAGTCGCTGCCGGTCAAACCTTACGCCGCGAAAGAGGCTCCGAAAGCGGATGACCTCCTCGCGGCGCCGCCCCAGACCCGCCCCGCTCGCAGCGACGACCTGATCGAAAGCTCCAAGGAGCGCCGCAGCGACGATTTCGATCTGCCTCCTCCGAACTGAGACCCCATGACCGATTTTGCTCTGATTGACGGCGAACTCCACGCCGAAGCCACCCCGCTTGCCCGCATTGCCGCCGAAGTCGGCACACCCGTCTATGTCTATTCGGCCGAGGCCTTCCGAAAGCGTGCCCGCGATTTCCGCAAGGGCGTGGAACAGGCCGGCCGGGTCCATCTGGCCTTTGCGATCAAGGCCAATCCCAATCTGGCGGTGATCCGCCTGCTCGCCAATGAAGGCTACGGCGCCGACGTGGTTTCGGGCGGCGAGATGGCGCGCGCGCTGGCCGGCGGCATGAAGGCGGAGGACATCGTCTTCTCCGGCGTGGGCAAGACCCGCGCCGAGCTGGCCGCGGGCCTCGATGCCGGGATCGGCCAGTTCAACCTCGAGCTGGAAGAGGAAGGCGTCGTGCTGGCGGAGATCGCCCGGTCCAAGGGGTTGGTCGCGCCGGCCACGCTGCGGGTGAACCCCGATGTCGACGCGGGCACGCACGAGAAAATCTCGACCGGCAAGGCGGAGAACAAGTTCGGCCTGCCGATCGATCAGGCACCCGACATTTTCGACCGGCTCGCGCCGCTGGAGGGGCTGAACCTGCGCGGCGTGGCGATCCATATCGGTAGCCAGCTGCAGAGCCTCGAGCCGCTGGAGAAGGCGTTCGTCCGCATCGGCAAGCTGGTCGCCGAGCTGCGCGGCCGCGGCCACACCATCACCCATGTCGATCTCGGCGGCGGCCTTGGCGTGCGCTACAAGGAAGGCGACGTGCCTCCGACGATGGACGATTATGGCGCGATGGTCGCCCGCGTGACGAAGGACTGGGACGTCGAGCTGATGTTCGAGCCCGGCCGCGTGCTTTCGGCCAATGCCGGGGTGATGCTGACCGAAGTGCTGTGGGTGAAGCCGGGCGTAACCAATCCTTGGGTGGTGGTCGATTCGGCGATGAACGATCTCGCCCGCGTCGCGCTGTACGATGCGCATCACGACATTTCGGCGGTGAAGCCGTCGGGCGAGACGTTCGTCGCCAATGTCTGCGGGCCGGTGTGCGAATCGAGCGACGTGTTCGCCAAAAATCGCGAGATCGATACGGTGAAGGCGGGCGACCTGCTCGTCCTCCATTCCGCCGGCGCTTATGGTGCAACGATGGCCAGTACCTATAACAGCCGCGCGCTGGTGCCCGAGGTGCTGGTGTCGGGCGACAGGTTCGCCGTGGTCGCCCCGCGCATCTCGGCCGAATCGATCATGGATCAGGAACCGATCCCGGACTGGCTGGCGGACTGAGCCATGAGCCTCGCCGCGCTGCCGCTGTTCGTGAAACTGGCCGGGCGGCCGGTGATCCTGATCGGCAGCGGCGAAGCGGCGGAGGCCAAGCGCCGCCTGCTCGAACGCGCGGGCGCGCGCATCGTCGAGAGCGGCGCGGCGCTGGCCATCGTCGCGCTTCCCGAACCGGAAGAGACGGTGGCGCGGCTGCGGGCCGAAGGCGTGCTGGTCAACACGGTCGACCGGCCTGAGCTGTGCGACTTCACCCTGCCCGCCATCGTCGACC
>NZ_JARNTV010000140.1 GCF_029433115.1 Sphingomonas sp. AOB5
CCCCATGAAGACTCGCGCCGCCGTCGCATTCGAAGCCAAGAAGCCGCTGGAGATCGTCGAACTCGACCTTGAGGGTCCGAAGGCCGGCGAAGTGCTGGTCGAGATCATGGCGACCGGCATCTGCCACACCGACGCCTATACGCTCGACGGGTTCGACAGCGAGGGCATCTTCCCCTCGGTGCTCGGCCATGAAGGTGCGGGTATCGTGCGCGAAGTCGGCGCAGGCGTCACCAGCGTGGTGCCGGGCGATCACGTGATCCCGCTCTACACCCCGGAATGCCGCCAGTGTAAGTCGTGCCTGAGCGGCAAGACCAACCTGTGCACCGCGATCCGCGCGACCCAGGGCAAGGGCCTGATGCCCGACGGCACGACCCGCTTCAGCTACAAGGGCCAGCCGATCTTCCATTATATGGGCTGCTCGACCTTCTCGAACTTCACCGTGCTGCCCGAGATCGCGGTGGCGAAGATCCGCGAGGACGCGCCGTTCCAGTCGAGCTGCTATATCGGCTGCGGCGTCACCACCGGCGTGGGCGCGGTGATCAACACCGCCAAGGTGCAGGTGGGCGACAATGTCGTGATCTTCGGCCTGGGCGGCATCGGCCTGAACGTGATCCAGGGCGCGCGGCTGGCGGGCGCGAACAAGATCATCGGCGTCGA
>NZ_JARNTV010000141.1 GCF_029433115.1 Sphingomonas sp. AOB5
GACCTGCACCAGCGTCTCGCCCGGCAGGCGCAGCAGCGCGGCGGCGATCACGGTTGCCGCCAGCAGGGTCGGTGCGAAGCCGAGCCAGTGGCCGGTCATCTTCGCCGCCGCGACCGTCGAGTCCGATAGCCCGCGCACCACGAACTGATCGAGTACCCCGCTCTCGGCATCGGGTGCGATCAATCGCTCGACCGGGAGCAAGGCCGCGAGCAAGGCCGCCGCCCAGATGACCCCGCCGCCGATCCGGGCGAGCAGCTTGCCGTCCGGCCCCACCGCGAAGGGGAACAGGATCGCGACCAGCAGGAAGAAAGCGACCGGCAGGACGAGGCCGCCGCTGGTCCACGACCGCCGCAGTTCGCGCAGGACGATGGCGGCGAAGGCGTTCACAGCACCACCTCGACCGCATCGGGCAGCGCCACGGGAAGGTGCGTCGCGACCAGCACCGCGCCGCCGCTCGCGCGGTGCGTCGAGATCAGGCCTTCGAGCATCGTCACCGACGCGGCGTCCAGGCCATTGGCGGGTTCATCGAGCAGCCAGACCCGTGCGCCGCTCGCCACCACGCGCGCGATGGCGGCACGGCGGCGCTGGCCGGTGGAGAGGCTCCG
>NZ_JARNTV010000142.1:0-243 GCF_029433115.1 Sphingomonas sp. AOB5
CCAGCCTGCTTTTGCCATCCGCGCTTTACCCTGCGGGTGTTAAGCGGCAGCCCAAACTTGCGGCCGAGACGCTTACTGCCGTTGCCGAATCTTCGACAAACGAATCGCTGAAGCCAGCCTTCGCAGCCTATTTGAAGCTTGTTCCAGAAATGCGCGCTTCGTTGCTGAGCGCGGTCGAGGTTCTCGGTGGGCAGGCGCCCCTCACCGAGCTCGGTACTAGGTTGGAAGAGCAATTACGCCTGT
>NZ_JARNTV010000142.1:286-517 GCF_029433115.1 Sphingomonas sp. AOB5
GGGGTGGTGGTGGCCTCGGGTCTGCGGAGCGCTGGTCACCACCCCGCCCGGCCGGATCGCGATCGCTGAGATCGAAGCCAAGCTCGATGATATCCGTGAGCTTCTTAAGCGAGATAGCCTGACGGTCGATTTCGAAGATGCTCAACCATCGGATGTTGATCTCCTCACGTATGAAGAGTTTCGCTTCATCAAACAGCTTAAGGCGGTGGGGATGGGGGACAACCGCCTTCA
>NZ_JARNTV010000143.1 GCF_029433115.1 Sphingomonas sp. AOB5
GGCGGTGACGGTGGGGGCGGCCTCGCCCGGAGCCGGGCTGTCGCAGGCGGCGAGAACCGAGCCGCCGATCGCGGCGGTCGCCATCGCAGCGCCACCGTTGCGCAGCATCTGGCGGCGCGAATAGCGCTGGTCGATCATCTCGTTCAGCGTGGGATTGGCGGAATTGTTCGTATCGACGTCGCCGTCGGTATAGCCGAAGCTGATATCGGTCATGGGAACCCCTCTAGTTTCGCGACCGAGTCATTTGCGCTCGGGTCGCGGCGGTCCTGCGAGGTGCGGATTGCGTGGTGATGCATTTGCGGCGTCGGCGCGATGACAGCTTTGCGACTTGTCGATGACTCGGCTTGAATTGGCGGCCGCTTTGCGCCAGCGGCGGCGAAGATGAGCGAAGACCAACCCAGCGGAAGCCTGGCAGGGCGCGTGGCTGCGAGCGTGCGGTCATGGGAGCTTGCGTGGCGCGACCGGCCCGAGATCGCGGCGGAGCGGCGCGACTGGATGGTCGCGGCCGGGGTC
>NZ_JARNTV010000015.1 GCF_029433115.1 Sphingomonas sp. AOB5
GGCCTTCGGCTCGGGCGGACGGGCGGCGAGCGCGCTGCGGCCGACGAACGCCTTCAACTGGGTCGCGACATTGCCGCCGAGGCCGCCCCAGGGATCCCATTCCTCGCCCTCGGCGATGCCCAGACTCGCGCGCAAAGTGGCGATCTGGGGCGGGTTCATCATCCCCGAATGATTGTCCTTGTGGCCCGCCAGCGGCAGGCCGAAGCCCTTGATCGTATAGGCGATGAACAGGGTCGGACGCTCGTCCTGCGCGCTATCGAACGCGTCGATCAGCGTTTCCATGCAATGACCGCCCAGATTGGTCATGAGCCGGGCCAGCGCATCGTCGTCGAAGCTGGCGAGCAGCTTTTCGACATTGGGCCGGGTGCCGATATCGACGGTCAGCCGCGCCCGCCATGCCGCGCCGCCCTGATAGGTCAGCACCGCATAATCGGCATTTGGGCAGTTATCGATCCACTCCTCCAGCGTCTTGCCGCCGGGCCGCTTGAACGCCGCCTTTTGCAGCTTGCCATGCTTGAGGGTGAGGACGCGCCAGCCGCAGGTTTCGAAGATATCGTCGAAGCGGCGGAACATGCGGTCCGCGGTGGTGTGATCGAGCGACTGGCGGTTGTAATCGACCACCCACCAGCAATTGCGCAGGTCGTGCTTATAGCCCTCGATCAGGCACTCGTAGATATTGCCCTCGTCCAGCTCGGCATCGCCCATCAGCGCGATCATCCGCCCGGCACCGGCTTCGTCGAGCTGGCCGTGCGCGATCAGATAATCCTGCACCAGGCTGGAAAAGGCGGTGACCGCGACGCCGAGGCCGACCGAGCCGGTGGAGAAATCGACCGGGATCTTGTCCTTGGTGCGCGAGGGATAGCTTTGCGCGCCGCCAAGGCCGCGGAAGCGCTGGAGCTGATCGAGGCTCTGATTGCCCAGCAGATAATGGATCGCGTGCAGCACCGGCCCGGCATGCGGCTTCACCGCCACCTTGTCCTGCGGGCGCAGCGCGTGGAAATAGAGCGCGGCCATGATCGCGGTCATCGACGCGCAGCTGGCCTGATGCCCGCCGACCTTCAGCCCGTCGCGCTTCTCGCGCAGGTGGTTGGCGTTGTGGACGGTCCAGGACGAGAGCCAGCGCAGGCGGGTGTCGAGCAGCTCCAGCATCTGCCGGGTCTGGGCCTGTTCGCTGATCGTCGTCGTCATGGGAAAGCCTCTGGGTCCTAAACCTGCTCGGTCACGATCCGGTGCCGTTGCGTGCCGAGCTTGTCCGCACGGCATGTAACCACGTCGCCGGGTTTGAGATAGACCGGGTTTTCAGCACCATAGGCGACGCCTGCCGGGGTACCGGTCTGGATCACGTCGCCGGGCAGCAGCGTCTGGAACTGGCTGATATGCGAAACGATCGCGGCGATAGCGAATACCATGTCGCTGCTGGAGCCACGCTGGCGCACCGCGTCGTTGACCTCGAGCTGCATCGCCAGCGCCTGCGGATCGCCGACTTCGTCCATCGTCGTCAGCCAGGGGCCGAGCGGGGTGAAGCGGTCATAGCTCTTCCCCTTGCCGTGCTGGCCGCCCATTTCCATCTGCCAGGCGCGCTCGGAGAATTCGATCGACAGGCACAGGCCGCCGATGTGCGACAGCGCCTCGGCTTCGCTGAGATGCCGTCCGGTGCGGCCGATCACGATCGCCAGTTCGATCTCCCAGTCCAGCTTTGCCGCGCCCGGTGGAATCGCTACATCGTCGTTCGCGCCGCACAAGGATGCGATGCTCTTGGCGAACAGCATCGGGTGGGTGGTGAGGGCGAGGCCGGTCTCGACCGAGTGATCGACATAGTTCAGCCCGACCGCGAAGATCTGGCGCAGCCCGGCCACCGGTACGCCCAGCCGCGGCGTGCCCGGCACCAGCGGCAGCCGGTCGATATCGACTGCGCCGAGGATCGCGAGCGCATCGGGTGAGAGCAGTTCGGGCGTCCAGTCCGTCACCAGCGGTGCGACCGAGCGTAGCCGGCCCTCGCCGTCGATCAGCCCGGGCCGCTCCGCTCCCATCTCTCCGTACCGGACCAGCTTCATCGCACTTCATCCCATCCGCCCGGGATGCCCGGGCCTTTGTACGCTCTTGGTCAAAGGGCCGGGCGCAGCGTTGCACCCGGCCCTTCACGCCTTCCCTTGCCGTCGGCCGAAGCCGGACGGATCAGAAGCCGAACTTCAACCCGACGCCGTAGGTCGCCGGATCGCTGACGACGGCCGACACCGCGCCGCCGAAGCGGAACGCCATCACGATGTGCCGGTCGCCGGTGATGTTGTGGCCGAAGACATAGGCTTCGAGGCCGTTGGCCAGCTCGATCCCGGCGCGGGCGTCGAGCTTGTGCCAGCCGCCGGTCGAGACCTGGGCTTCGTTGGCGGCGGTGAAGTAGCTGTTCGATTCCCAGCTATAGCTGAGATTGAAGTTCAGCTTGTTGTCGCCGCCGATCGGCGTCTTGTAGTTGATCGATGCGCCACCCGACCAGCGCGGCGCCTGATTGAGCGCGTTGCCGGCGCGGTCCGCGGTGGGCGCCGGCGTGCCGACGCATTGCGGATCGTTGTTCTGCGGCGTGCCGGTGGTGATGCCTTCGCAGAAATTGGTGTAGACACCCTCCGAATAGGTCGCCTGGGCGCTGAGCGTCAGCCCGTTGACCGGCACCACGATCAGCTCGCCCTCGATACCCGTCACCTTTGCCGAGCCGACATTCTCGATCCGCGAGATCAGCGGCGAGATCAGGCGGCGGAGCTGGATGCCGGCATAGTCGTAGCGGAAGGCCGCGGTGTTGAGGGTGATGCGGCGATCGGCGAACTGCATCTTCGCGCCGCCTTCATAGGCCCAGAGCTTCTCCGCGCCGAAGGTGTTGAGCGCGCCGCCCGCACCCGGCTGATAGGCGAAGCCCGGCGACTGATAGCCGCGGCTGGCCTTCACATAGAACAGCAGGTTGCTGTCCGGCTGGAAGTTCAGGCCGGCCGAGGGCAGGAATGCGGTGTCGTTCACATTGCCGATGATCGGCGGATATTGGCCCGGCGTGCCCGCGGTCGAATAGTCGATCGAGAAGTCGCGCGTCTCGTAATTGACGCGCGCACCGGCCACCACGGTCAGCGTGTCGGTGATGTCGAATTCGAACTGGCCGAAGCCGGCGAGCGCGGTCAGGTGGTTCTGCGCATGCGGGCGCGGATCGAGGCGCAGCTGCGCCTCGGTATAGGCGACCGGATTGACGCGAAGCATCACGTCGCCTTCTTCCTGATAGTAGTTGGCGCCGATGGTGAAGCGCAGCCGCTCACCGGTATAGACGCCGCGGACCTCCTGGCTGAACGTGTCGATCTTGTTGGTGAAGATCGGCTGGATCGAGGTCGCGGTGGTCGCGTCGATGTCGTAGATCGTGAAGAAATCGAAGGTGCGATAGGACGAGACCGAGGTGACGGTGAAGTTGTTCGCCGCCTCGAAATTCATCGTCAGCGAGACGCCGCCGGTCTTCAGCCGGGTGCCGATCTGATCCTCGATATTGGTCGAGACGGTCTTGGTGTTGAACAGCACCTGGCCGCTCACCAGCGTGGCGGGGGTGAAGATGTCCTGCGAGTAGCGGCTGGTGTAATCGCCCGACAGGGTCGCGTCGAAACCGCCATTCTCATACTTCACCCGCGCGCGGCCGGTATAGCTGTCGGTCTTGCCGATGCGGTTGTTGGTCACCGTGTTGCGGTAATAGCCGTCGCGCGACGAATAGGAGCCGGACAGGCTGCCCGAGAAATTGCCGCCCAGCGGACCGGCGACATAGCCGCCCAGGTCGATGCTGTTGTAATTGCCATAGCTGGCGGCAAGCTTGCCTTCGAGCTGCTGGCTCGGCTCGCGGGTGATGATGTTGATCGCGCCCGCGGTGGCGTTGCGGCCGTAGAGCGTGCCCTGCGGACCGCGCAGCACCTCGACCCGCTCGACATCCTCCAGCGCGAAGAAGGCGGCGTCGGGTTTGGCGAGGAATACGCCGTCGAGATAGACGGCGGTCGCCTGGCTCGCGCCGATCGGCACCGGCTGGCCGGCAATGCCGCGCAGCGAGACAAGGTTGGTCGAGTTGACGCCGGCAAAGCCGGTGATCGACAGGCCGGGAATGGCGCCCTGCAGATCCTCGGCCGAGGCGATGCCGCGGCTTTCGAGGCCCTCCGAACCGAGCGCGGAGATGGCGATCGGCACATCCTGAAGCCGTTCGGAACGGCGCTGCGCCGTCACGACGATATCGGCATTGGCGGGTTCGGCCTCGGCCTGTTCTTCGGTGGCGGCCTGTGCCCAGGCAGTGGCCGGCATGAGAGCGCTTCCTGCCAGCAAGAGACTGGCGACACCGAGGGTGCGACCATGGCCGCGCGTGAGAATCTTCATCAGCTTCCTCCCCATATGGGCGCGCCCGGTTATGCGGGCTGCGTGGCAGACCTTAAGTGCGGTCCGGGCCTTTCGGCGCATGATCAGTTTCGATGCAGGCCATGTCGGAAACCAATGGCCCCCTCGCCTGCGCTATCCCGCGAGGTGATCGCGATAGCGGTCGCGCAGCACCTTCTTGTCGATCTTGCCGGTGGCGGTCAGCGGCACGGGGGTGAACACCACCGCATCGGGCATCCACCATTTGACGATACGGGTGGAGAGAAAGTCGCGGACCTCGGCTTCGCTGACCGTCACGCCCTCATGCGTCTCGATCGCGAGCAGCGGGCGCTCCTCCCATTTGGGGTGGAAGATGCCGACCACCGCCGCGATCTTCACGCCGGGACAGGCGACCGCGACATTCTCCAGATCGATCGAGCTGATCCATTCGCCGCCGGACTTGATCACGTCCTTCTTGCGATCGGTGATGCGCATGAAGCCATAGGCGTCGATCGTCGCGACGTCGCCGGTATCGAACCAGCCGTCCGCGTCGGCCGCATCCTCCTCTGCGCGGAAATAGCGTTGCACGCACCATGGCCCGCGCACCATCAACGCGCCGGATTGCTCGCCGTCATGGGGCAGGTCGGCACCTTCCTCGTCGACGATCTTGAGTTCGATGCCGAATTGCAGCCGGCCCTGACGGGTCCAGATCACCTCGTCGAGATAATCCTCGCCCTCATCCGCGAGCTTGGGCGTGGGTGTCGCGACGACGCCGAGCGGGCAGGTCTCGGTCATGCCCCAGAGCTGACGGACGACCACGCCGTATCTCTTCTGGAAGGTCTCGGCCATGGCGCGGGGCACCGCCGATCCGCCGATCACCAGCCGCTGCAACGTGCCGGCATCGCCGCCGGTCGCCTCGAGATGCGCGAGATACATGGTCCAGATCGTCGGTACGCCGCCCGAGAAGGTGACACCTTCGTCGCGGATCAGCTCGTGCAGGCTGGCACCGTCCATCTTGTCGGCGGGCAGCACCAGCTTGCAGCCGTTGATCAGCGCGATGAAGGGCAGGCCCCATGCCGTCGCGTGATAGAGTGACGAGCAGGGCATGATCACGTCGAACGCGGAGAAGCCCAGAGCGCTGTTCAGCCCGCCGGCCATGGCGTGGAGCACCACCGCGCGATGGCTGTAGAGCACGCCCTTGGGATCGCCGGTCGTGCCCGAAGTGTAGCAGAGAAAGGCCGCGCTGTTCTCGTCGAAGACCGGCCATGCGAAGCCGTCTTCCTGTCCGGCCAGCAGGGCCTCATAGCCGGTGGCGCCGACCGTGCCGGGATCGAGCCGGGCATCGTCGGAGAGCATCACATAGTGCCGCACCTGGCCCAGATGCGGCTTCAGCCGCTCGACCAGCGCCAGCATGTTGCGTTCGAAGAAGAGGACGCCGCTGCCGGCATGTTGAATCGTATAGGCGATCTGGTCCTCGGCCAGCCGCGGATTGGCGGTGTGCAGCACGGCGCCCATGCCGGTGACGCCGTAGAACAGTTCGAGATGGCGATGCGTGTTCCAGCCGAGCGAGCTGACCCGGTCGCCCGGCGCGACGCCCAGCGTCACCAGCGCCCTGGCCAATCGCCCGGCGCGGCGTTCGAGCGCGGCATAATCGTAGCGCCAGATCGGCTCGTCGATCAGGCGCGAGACGATCTCGCGATCGCCATGTGCCGTTGCCGCAAAGCGCAGGATCGCGCTGATCTGGAGCGGCGTGGTCTGCATCAGGCCCGGCAACATGGGATATCCTCTCGTTCGTTCGCGGCCTTGGCGCCGCCGATTTGCCCCCAGCCTACAAGCCGCCCCGGGCTGCGCCACATGAAAGCTTTGCGGGCCGCTCATCAACGCTGCTGATGGACCGCCGCGATATCGATCATGGCGCGGGCGGGCGCAGCCTTGCTAACAGGATGGGAAAATCCACAGGAGAGGAAGCCGATGCACAATCCGCGCGTACCGGTATCACTGGTCGCCGAGCCGCAGGACGAGATCGTCGCGGAAGTGTTCGGCCGCCTTGCCGCGGGATCGGTGGGGGTGGTCAACATTCACCGCACGCTGGCCAATTCGCCCGAGGTGTTCGCGGCATTCATCGGGCTGGCCCATGCGCTGCGCTTCAAGACGATCCTCGATCCGGCGGAGCGCGAGCTGGCGATCCTGCGTGCGCTGTTCGTGCATCACGGCGATTATGAGATCGGGCATCACCGGCGTCTCGGCGCGGCGGCGGGGCTGAGCGACGCCGAGATGGACGTGGCGTGCAGCGTGGGTGACGGGGCAGGGCTGACCGATCGCCAGCGCGCGATCCTTGGCTATGCCGATGCCTTTGCGAAGGGCCGGGGGGTGGTGCCCGCGGATGCGGCGGCGCTGACCGGCGTGCTGGACAATCGCAGCGTGGTCGAGCTGTCGCTGACCCTCGCACTCTATGTCGGGCTGGCGCACCTGACTGCCTCGCTCGACGTGCCGGTCGATTGACGCGCGGCGTCACTTCTCCTTAGTTTCGGGGACAGGAGAGGGAATTGGCGTTTCGGGGATCGCTTCAGGACATCCGCCTTTTCGTCGCGGCCTATGAGGAGAAATCCTTCACCGCGGCGGCACAGCGCGAGAACAGCACCCAATCGGGTGTGTCCCATCATATCCGGCAGCTCGAGATGCTGCTCGATGTGAAGCTGTTCGTGCGCGAGAAAGCGGGGGTGAGCGCGACGCCGGTGGCCGACCTTCTCTATCGCCACTGCATCGAATTGCTGCGCTCGCTGGAACAGGCATCGATCGACGTTGCGCGGTTCAAGGGTGGGTATGAGGGCAGCTTTACCGTCGGCATCATCCCCGCGCTGACCCACCGGATCGCGGCGCCTGCGCTGCTGCGCTTCAACGCGCTGCACCCCAATGTGAAGGTGCGCATCGTCGAGGCGTACAGCACGATCCTGCCCTCGATGGTCGCCGCCGACGATGTCGATTTCGCGATCTGCACGCTGCAGGGCGGCGCGCCAGGCGTGGAGGCGCGCGCGCTGTTCACCACGCCGGAATGCCTCGCCTCGCGCCACGATCCGCAAGACGGCGAAGCCTGGCCCGGTGCGCCGGTCAACATCATCTGGGCGAGCGGGATGGAGGCGCGGCGGACCGCGATCATCGCCGCGCTGGCGGCCAAGGGCGTCGAGATCGGCGCGTCGTTCGAAGTCGATTCGGCGCTGGCCTCGCTCGATCTGGTTAGCCGAAGCGACTGGCGGATGGTCAATCCGCTGGTGATGTTCGATCCGGTCGCCGATGCCGGCAGGCTGCGCGTGCGGCCGCTGGACGATTTGTCGTTCGACGTGATGCTGTTGCGGCGGACCAGCACCCAGCTCGCGCCCGAAGCCGAGGCCTTTGCCGAGATCATGATCGAGGAAGCGCGCCGCGCGACCGATGCCTGGGGCGTCGCGTCCGCCGTCACCGCCGGCTGATTTCATCAGGGGGTCCGATGGACCCGGCGTAAATTCATCATGCCCGCCGCGCCGCCGCTGCGCGTAAGCTCCGGCGCAGCGAACATGCCCGGCAGGGCAGACCAAGTGAGAGGACGCAATGCCCAAGGAAATCCGCCTGAACGCGCTCGAGCAGGGCAATCCGAGCTTCCAGGCCTTTGGCCTCTGGGCGCATCCGAACGATCGTTCGATGGATTACACCAAGCTCAGCTACTGGACCAATTACGCCCGGATGCTGGAGCGCGGGCTGTTCGACAATTTCTTCCTGGCCGACGTGTACGGCATCCCCGACGTTTACGAGGGCAAGGCCGACGCGGCGCTGCGCAACGGATCGCAATCGCCCAGCCTCGATCCCGCGATCGTGGTGGCGGGCATGGCCGGCGCGACCAGCAATCTGTGCTTCACCATGACCGGCAGCGCCTCGTACGAGCAGCCCTATCAGTTCGCGCGGCGACTCTCGACGCTCGACCATATGACCGAGGGCCGGCTCGGCTGGAACATCGTCACGTCGTATCTGCGCAGCGGGGCGCTGGCGATGGGCAAGCCCAGTCTGACCGAGCACGACCTGCGCTACGAAATGGCCGATGAATTCTGCGAAGCGGTCTACCGGCTGTGGGAGGAAAGCTGGGCCGAAGGCGCGCTGCTGAAGGATAAGGAGAAGCGCCTCTATACCGATCCCTCGAAGATCAAGGAGATCGTCTACGAGGGCCAGTTCCACAAATTCCGCGCGATCCATGCGGTCGAGACCTCGCCGCAGCGCACCCCCGTGCTGTTTCAGGCAGGTGGTTCGGAGCGCGGGCGGCAGTTCGCGGCGACCCATGCCGAGGGCGTCTATCTCAACGGTACCAAGCCCGAGCTGGTCAAGGCGCAGGTCGGCCGGGTCCGTCAGGCGCTGGCCGATCAGGGCCGCGATCCGCAATCGGTGAAATTCTTCACCGGCGTGTCGGTGTTCGTCGACGAGACCGAGGCGCTGGCGAAGGCGCGCTATGAGGACTATCGCAAATATACCAGCTTCGAGGGGCTGATCGCCGCCATGTCCGGCATCATGGGCATCGACCTGTCCAGATATCCGCCCGACGAGATCATCCAGTACGAGAAGAACGACGCCAACCAGTCGGCGCTGGAGATGTTCACCCGCGGCAACCAGTGGACGCTGCGCCAGGTGCTTGAGGAAAAGGCGCTGTGCGGCACCAATGTCGCGATCATCGGCGATCCGGGTCAGGTGGCGGAAGAGATGATCCGCTGGATGGACGAGACCGATATCGACGGCTTCAACATCGCCCGCATCGTCAATCCCGAGACGACCGAGAATTTCATCGAGATGGTGGTGCCTGAGCTGCAGAAGCGCGGCCGCTACAAGACCGAATACCGGCCCGGCACCTTCCGCGAGAAGCTGTTCGGCTATTCGCGCATCGCGCCCGATCACATGGCTGGCAAGTTCCGCCGCTGATCGGGCGTTCCCCGGCGGCCCTCGGGTCGCCCCAAATCCGCCGGGGAATCGACTAACGCAAACGCTTGAGAAGCTGGTCGCGCGCTTCGGTGAACGAATCGATGAGTTCGACCAGCAGCGAGGGGTCGGCCATGTCGACGAGCCGGCGCATCGTGGGGCGTGCGGACAGGCGCTGCCACCAGTCGCTCAGCGCGGGCAGTTGCTCCCAGGCCGGTGAGAGCCCGACTTCGTTCAGCCGCAGCATGATCGGCGCCATCGCGCAATCCGCCAGCGTCAGCGTGTCGCCGGCCAACCAAGGTTGGCGCGAGAGGACCTCGTCCATCCGCTTGAGCATTTCGCGCAGCTTCGCGAGGCCAGCTTCGGAGAAGGGCGAGGCGAGGCCCATGCGGATGCATTCCTCGCGCATCATCCGCGCATTGTGATCGGTGAGCGAGGCGAGCATCGCCGCCAGTTTCTGTTCGTCACCCGGCATGCCGAACAGCTTGCGCAGGAAGGTGGCGGCGGTCGGCGCGCCGAGGGCGGGGAAATACTTCTCGTCGATCCACTTCATCCACAGGTTCATCTGCGCGCGGCGCACCGGATCGGCGGGCTGAAGCGAGGGGCCGTCATAGGCCTCGTCGATGTAGCGCATGATCACCGTGGACTCGACCAGCACCTGCCCGTCGTCGAGCCTGAGCGTCGGCACCAGCCCGTCGGGGTTCATCGCGCGATATTCGGGGGTGACCAGATACATGCGGTCGACCTCGACCGTGGGCAACGGCGCGCCCTTTTCCAGCAGCGCGAACAGCGCCTTCCGCGCGCAGGTGGCGTGGTGCATCACATAGAGTTCGGCCATTCGTCGCGTCCCGCTATTGCGCCAGCATGCGGACCTGCACCGCTTCGTAATCCGCCGAATAGCCGAGATCGACATAGGCGGCACCCTCAGGCACTACCAGCAGATCGCCGGCCTCGGCACGCATCGCCCCGCCGCCGGTATCCACATCGTTCCAGCCCTGCATCACCATGGTGAAGCGCCAGGCATCGTCATGGCTGCGCATGCCGGGTTCGAACGCATCGACCCGTGACCTGACCAGCCGGCGGATCGCGAAGCGGCCGTCGAGGCCGCCGGCAACCGGATAGCGATATTCGATCACTCCGTCGGTCACCCCGATCCGTTCGGCGGCGCTGGGGCCGAGCGTTGCGGCGGGGGTCACTACATCGCGCGGCGGCATCGTGGCTTCGGTCGTGCCGAAGCTGCCGGGAAAGGTGATCTCGGCGACCTGATAATCGGCCGAAGGCGCGCTGACGTCGTGCAGCACATGGCCGGGGATGAACAATATGTCGCCCTTGATCGCGCGGGCATAGCTGTCGCCGCGATAGCCCAGCTCGATCGATCCCTCGAGCACCAATGCCACCTGAAGATCGCAATCGTGATAGTGCCACGGGCTGCCGAAGGCGGGCTTTTCCGCGAACTGATCGGGCACGGTGGAAATGGCGCGGGCGAGGCCGCCGGTCAGTTCCTGCAGCTTGTAGTCGATCGTCCAGCCCGCCGCCGAACGATGCGCCTGCCCGGGCTGGTGCGGCAGCTCGATGCGGAAATCGGCTGCCTTGCGGAGCGATGCGGTGCCTGCGGATGCCGTGATCGTCGCCATATCCTCGTCCCTGATTTTCCCCGGTTATATCAGTCCTTGCCGGCCGCGGCGCATCACGATTTCCCGGCCGCCTCATGCGGCTGGCTGATGGCGAAGCGGGGAAGGGTGAGGAACATCGCCGCCGCGCAGGACAGCCCGATGGTCGCCGCGATCAGCACCGGATCGTATCCGCCCGCCAGATCCGCCCAGAAACCGTAGAGCGAGGTGGAGGTCAGCGTGCCGATCACCATCACCGTGAACAACATGCCATAGACCCGGCCGAACATGGTGGCGGGGAAGTAGCGCGAGGCGAGATAGGCGGCGAGATCGAACTCGGCGCCGATCACCAGCCCCACCGCGATCGCCCCGAACGGCGCCATGCCTGCGCCGCCGAATGCCAGCAGCGCGACGCCGCCCGCCGACACCGCGGTGACCACCAGCGCGACGTGCGGCGCGAACACCCGGTCGATCACCACGCCGGTGATCAGTCGCGAGACGATCATCATGCCCCCGATGATGCCGGCATAGGCTGCGGCTTCCTTTGCCGACATGCCGCGATCGTTGAGCAGCGGTATGAAGTGGACCAGCAGCCCGGTGATCGACACCTGGACGAGGAAGAAGCTGAGTGCGAGCTTCCAGAAGACCGGACGGCCGAGGATCGCGGCAAAGCCACCGCGTGCGGTCTCGACCGCTTTCGCGACCACCGGCTTGGCCTTTTCGTGGCGCCATACCGGAATGGCGACCAGCGGCGTCGCGACCAGCAAGAGCACGACCAGCGCGAGATAGGCGCCGCGCCAGCCATGCAGCGCGGTGACATGGCTGAGCAGGCTCGGCCCGATCATCGAAGTGATGCCGATGCCGGCAAGACCCAGCCCGAGCGCGGTGCCGCGTGCCTTGTCGAACGCCGCGGTCAGGATGCGCGACATGATCAGGGTCGAGGCGCCCGATCCGATCAGCCCGAGCAGCAGCAGGACCGCGAGATAGAAGGGATAGCTGCCGTCGAGCAGGCTGAGCGCGCCGAAGCACAAGGCGCCTGCCAGCAGCGAGACCGGCAGCATCACCCGCACGCCGCTCTTGTCCGCCAGCGTGCCTGCCGCGGGCGCGAGCAGGGCGGTGGTGGCGAGGAACAGGGTGACGCCGAGCGAGGTCATGCCGCGCGTCCAGCCGAACTCGGCCTGCAGCGCCGGCATGAAGATGCCTGCCGTATAGGGCACCAGCACCGTCGGCCCGATCGCGCTGCCGAGGATCACCGCGGCGATCAGCACCCATCCGCGGCGCAGTTCGGCCCCGGCTGTCGCCGCGCCGTCGCTTCTGTCCATGCATCCTTCTCCCAGGGGTCAGGCTAACAGCGGCGCCGTTTGCGCGATCATGAAGAATATCGGCGCGGTGCATGCGATCTTTTGATGAGGGGCAGGCGCGGCGCGGGCGATAGCCAGCGGCAAAGATCAATCGGGAGAGGAGGCGCGCATGGCGGCAGGCGATGTGGCGATGCCGGTCGGGATGATCGGGCTGGGATCGATGGGTATGTGCCTGGCGCGGCGGTTGATCGCGGCGGGCCGCGAGGTAATCGGTTACGATCCGGTTCCGGCGACGATGGCGGCGTTCGGCGAGGCGGGCGGGCATGCCGCACAGGATGTTGCCGATGTCGCGGCGCGCGCGGACCTGCTCATACTTGCGCTGCCGACGGTCGAGATCTTCCGCGACGTGGTCGGCCAGATCGCGGCCTGCCCGCGTACCGGCATCATCCTCGATATCGATACGCTGCTGCCGCCCGAGAAGATCGCGGCGCGCGACCGGCTGGCGCCTGCGGGCTGGACGATGCTCGACTGCACGATCAGCGGCACGCCCGAGATGGTCGCGACCGACAGCCACAGCTTCTATGTCAGCGGCGATGGCCGCGATGCGCCGCAGGTGCGTGCACTGGTCGAGCAGATCGCGCTTAAGCGTTTCGACATGGGCGATTTCGGCAATGCCGCGACGATCAAGCTGATCATCAATCACATGGTGATCGCACACAATGTGGTGGCGGCCGAGGCGATGAGCCTTGCGGTCCATGCGGGACTCGATCCGGCGCGGGCCTATGAGACGATCGCCGCAAGCGCTGGGAGCTCGCGCATCTTCGAGCTGCGCGGGCGGATGATGGTGAGCGAGGCGTATCCCGACGCCGCGATGTACGCGCTGATCGTCGACAAGGATGCCGAACTGATCGCCGATATGGCGCGGAGCCTGCGTCATCCGGTGCCGATGCTGGCCACCGCCGTGCAGCAGCATGTGCTGGCGATGGCGCAGGGATGGGGCGGCAAGGACCCGGCGTCGCTGGGATCGATGATGGAGCGGCTGGCGGGCGTCACGCGGAGCAAGGCGTGAGCGCAGCCGGATATGACTATATCGTGGTGGGGGCCGGGGCGGCGGGATGCGTGCTGGCCGCGCGGCTCTCCGAAAACCCGTCTCGCCGGGTGCTGCTGATCGAGGCAGGACCGGATCATGCGCCGGGGCAGGAACCGGCCAGCGTGCGCGATTGCTTTCCGTCGTCCGTGTCCGAACCCGATTTCTTCTGGCCCGGACTGATCGCCGAAGTCGGGGCGAAGCCGGCGGGGGGCGGCGCGCGTTTCTCCCGCCCCTATCACCAGGCGCGGATGATGGGCGGGGGCTCCTCGATCATGGGCATGCTCGCGCTGCGCGGGCTGGCGAGCGACTATGACGAATGGGCCGCGATGGGGGCGACCGGCTGGGACTGGGAAGGCGTGCTGCCCTGGTTCCGCAAGCTGGAGAGCGACCGCGATTTCGGCGGGGCGATGCATGGCGATAGCGGCCCGATCCCGATCCGCCGCCACCCGCAAGAAGCATGGCCGCCGTTCTGCGCGGCGGTGGGGCAGGCAATCTCTGCGCGGGGGCATGGCTCTCTCGACGATGCCAATGGCGATTTCCGCGACGGGCTGTTCCCGCTGCCGATGAGCAATTTGCCGAGCGGGCGGGTGTCGTCGGCGATGGGCTATCTGACGCCTGCGGTTCGCGCGCGGCCCAATCTGCAGCTGATGTGCGGCGCGACGGTCGAGCGGCTGTTGTTCGAGGGGAAGCGCGTGACCGGCGTACGGGCCGGCGGGACGGAGATTCGCGCGCGGGAGACGATCCTGAGCGGCGGAGCGATCCATTCGCCTGCGCTGCTGCTGCGATCCGGGATCGGGCCGGGCGCTGCGCTGGCCTCGCTGGGGATAGCGGTGGTGGCGGACCGGACTGGGGTCGGCGCGCAGCTGATGAACCATCCGGCACTGTATCTCGCCACCTGGCTGGATCGCGGGTCGCGCCAGAGCGTGTCGCAGCCGGGCTGGTGCCAGGATGCGCTGCGCTATTCCTCGGGCATGGCCGGATGCCCGGCGGGCGACATGTTCCTGTTCGCGTTCAACAAGACCGGCACGCACGCGCTGGGCCGGGCGATCGGATCGATCAATGTCAGCGCGTACAAGAGCTTCTCGCGCGGATCGGTGACGCTGCGCAGCGCCGATCCGGTGGCGATGCCCGAAGTGCGGTTCAACCTGCTCGACGATGCGCGCGACCGTGAGCGGCTGATCGCCGGGGTGGAACTTGCGCTGGCGCTGATGATCGCGCCCGAAGTGGTGGCGCATCATCGCGAGAGCTTCGTTGCGGGCGGGCCGATGGTTGCGCGCGTGTCGCGGCCGCGCGCCGCCAATCGTGTGCTTTCGTCGGTGCTGCGGGTGCTGCTCGATACGCTTCCGATGGTGCGGCGGCGGGCGCTGGCGGGGATGACGATCGATCCGGCGGCGTTGCTTGCCGATCCCGCCGCGCTGGAGGCGTTCGTGCTGCAGCATGCTTTCCCGATGGGCCATGTCTCGGGCACCTGCCGCATGGGGCCGCCGGACGATCCCGGCGCGGTCTGCGATCCGCAGGGGCGGGTGATCGGCGTTGACGGCCTGCGCGTCGCCGATGCCTCGATCATGCCAAGCATCCCGACCGCCAACACCCATATCCCGACGCTGATGATCGCCGAGAAGCTGGCCGCTTCGTTCGGTTAGAGTCTGATCCGCGCACGCGGATGCGGTGCCGGCCCGCTAACTGAAAGCGACTCTAGACGGGGTCCTGTCCCGAGATCGGCATGTCGAGCGACAGGCCGGCATGTTCGTAGCCGCGGCGGAAATCGGCCATGTGCCGGTGCATCCATAACCGTGCCGCGGGCAGATCGCGCGCACGCAGCCCCTCGACGATCTCGCGATGCGCGTCGAGCAGGCGCTGCGGCGAACGGTCGCGCGTCTTCGGATGGGTGAACAGACGGTCGAGCGAGGGGTAGAAGAGCTGCGACACCGGCTCGCGCGACAGCAGCAGCACGCGGTTGCGAGTGGCGTGCGCGATCAGCGCGTGGAAGGCGACGTCGAGCGCGATGATCGATTCGCCGCGTTCCAGCGCCAGCGCCATCGCGGCGATATTCGCATCCAGATCGGCGATCAGCGCGTCGTCCACCTGCTCGGCGAGCAGGTCCATCGCCAGCAGTTCGAGCTGCATCGCCACTTCCCAGATCTCGCGGAACGACACCTGCTGCATCAGCAATGCGCGCGAGGATTGCGAGGCGAGCGCGTCGTGCTTGGGGCGGGTCACATGCAGGCGGCGGCCGGCGTCGCGCTTGACCAGACCGCTCTGTTCGAGCGCGCGCATTCCTTCGCGCACCGTGTGCCTTGTGACGCCGAACTTCTCCGCCAGCTCCGTCTCGGTCGGCAAAGGCTGCCCCGGCGCCAGCGCGCCGCTCATGATCGCATCCTCCAGCGCCTGCTGCACCGCCTGATAGGCGCGGGCGATCTGAAGCTTCCCGAACTGCATCAAAAATCCTTTGTCCAACAATCCAACAATTGATAGATGCCGCGCACCCCGATGCCAATGGGGAATGCCTGCCGGAAAAGGTCAAGGCACCGGCACCGGGCTGGGTCGCGAGCGAAGGGATTTTGGCGATGGGTATCGAACTGGGAACGCGCGTGGCGATCGTGACCGGGGCCGGCGGCGGACTGGGTGCGGCGCATGCGGTCGCGCTGGCGGCGCGGGGGGCGAAGGTCGTCGTCGCCGATCTGAACGGCGATGCCGCGGCCGAGGTCTGTGCCCGGATCGAGGCGGCAGGCGGCGAAGCGATGGCGTGCGGCGTCAGCGTCGCCGATTTCGCGGGCGTGCAGGCGATGTGCGAGGCTGCGCTCAGCCGCTGGGGCCGGATCGATATCCTGGTCAACAATGCCGGCATCCTGCGCGACCGCACCTTCGCCAAGATGGAGCTCGACGATTTCCGGCTGGTGCTCGAAGTGCATCTGATGGGATCGGTGAACTGCACCAAGGCGGTGTGGGATACGATGCGCGCGCAGAATTACGGGCGGAT
Source organism: Sphingomonas sp. AOB5 (assembly GCF_029433115.1). Taxonomy (GTDB): domain Bacteria; phylum Pseudomonadota; class Alphaproteobacteria; order Sphingomonadales; family Sphingomonadaceae; genus Sphingomonas. The sequence continues at coordinate 16,264 of NZ_JARNTV010000015.1, forward strand.
CATATTCACCACCTCGTCCTCCGGCCTGTACGGCAATTTCGGGCAGGCGAATTACTCGGCGGCCAAGATGGGGCTGGTCGGCCTGATGCAGACGCTGGCGATCGAGGGCGAGCGCTATGGCATCCGCGTCAATTGCCTGGCGCCGAGCGCGGCGACGGGGATGACCAACGAACTCTATTCGCCCGAGATGCTGGCGGGCCTCGGTCCGGATCTGGTCAGCCCGGTGATCGTCGCGCTGTCGAGCGAGGATGCGCCGAGCCGGGCGATCCTGCTGGCCGGGGCGGGCAGCTTCGAACAGGCGCATGTCACCATGACCCAAGGCCTGTATCTGGGCGAAGGCGAAGGCGTTGCCGACACGCTGCTGGCACGGCTGGGCGAGGTTGCCGCCCGCGAAGGCGAAGCGATCCCCGCGCGCGGCGAGGAACAGTATCGCTACGAGATGAGCATGCGCGCGGCGCATATGGTGCGCGCATGACCCCGGTCTATATCGTCGCGGCGCAGCGGACCGCGATCGGCACCTTTGGCGGGTCGCTCAAGGACGAGACCCCGGCGGTGCTGGCCACCACCGTCACCCGTGCCGCGCTGGAAGCCGGTGGCGTCGATCCGGCGACGGTCGGCCATGTCGTGTTCGGACAGGTGATCCCGACCGCGCCGCGCGACGCCTATCTGGCGCGGGTCGCGGGGATCGAGGCGGGGATTCCGCAGGAAGTGCCTGCGCTGACCCTCAACCGGCTGTGCGGTTCGGGCCTGCAGGCGGTGGTGTCCGCCGCGCAGATGCTGATGCTGGGCGATGCCGACATTGCCGTGGCGGGTGGCAGCGAAGTGATGAGCCGTGCCCCCTATTTCGCGCCGATGACGCGCTGGGGCCAGAAGATGGGCGATGCGTTGCTGGTCGATGGGCTGAACGGCGCGCTGACCGATCCGTTCGGCGCCGGGCTGATGGGCGTCACCGCCGAGAATGTCGCCGAGCGGCACGGCGTGGATCGCGCGCGGCAGGATGAATATGCAGCCGAAAGCCATCGCCGCGCGGCCCGGGCGATCGCGGAAGGGCGGTTCGACGGGCAGATCGTGCCGGTCGAGGTGAAGGCCGGCCGCGCCACGCGGATGTTCGACACCGACGAGCATGTCCGCCCGGACGCCGATGCGACCGAGCTGGGCAAGCTGCGGACCATCTTCCGCAAGGACGGCACCGTCACCGCGGGCAATGCATCGGGGATCAACGACGGTGCGGCGGCCTTGGTGCTGGCAACGGCGGATGCGGTCGAGCGTCATGGGCTGACGCCGATGGCGAAGATCGTGGCGTACGGCCATGCCGGTGTCGATCCCGCCTATATGGGCATGGGTCCGGTCCCGGCGACGCAGGCGGCGCTGGCGCGGGCGGGGCTTTCGATCGCGGACATGGACGTGATCGAATCGAACGAGGCGTTCGCGGCACAGGCCTGCGCCGTTTCCGATGCGCTGGGCTTCGATCCCGAGCGGGTCAATCCCAATGGCAGCGGCATCTCGCTCGGCCATCCGGTTGGCGCGACCGGCGCGATCATCGCCACCAAGCTGGTGCACGAACTCGCGCGGACCGGTGGACGCTATGGGCTGGCGACGATGTGCATCGGCGGCGGACAGGGGATCGCGCTGATCGTCGAGCGGGTGTGACCCGGCTCAGCCGCCGCTGAACGAAGCGCGCAGGCTGAGCTTGTCGATCTTGCCGGTCGAAGCGAGCGGCATGCTGGGCACGCGCACGACCGAATCCGGGATCCACCACGACGCCACCCGGCCGCGCAGCGCGCCGAGCAGGTCTTGGTCCGAAATGTCCTGATCCTCGCGCAGCTCGACCAGCAGCATCGGACGCTCGCCCCATTTATCGTCGCTGCGGCCGATCACCGCGGCGAGCGAGACCTGCGGCAGCGCGCAGACCACCGCCTCGATCTCGGCGGGGTTGATCCATTCGCCGCCCGACTTGATCAGGTCCTTGGCCCGGCCGGTGATCATCAGGTTTCCGCGCCGGTCGATCTTCGCCAGATCGCCGGTATCGAACCAGCCCTCGGCATCGGCGCAGGGCGTTTCCTGCCCGAAATAGCGCTCGATCACCGCCGCGCCGCGCACATGCAGCCGGCCTTCCCGATCGCGCTGGTCGGCCAGCGGATCGCCCTTCTCGTCGGCCAGCATCAGATCGACGCCGAGCGCGGGACGGCCCGAGATGGCGGCGGGGCGATCCGCATCGGTCATCACGCCGAAGGTGCCGACCGGCGACAATTCGGTCATGCCCCAGCTGGTCTGCACCGCCACGCCGAGCTGGTCCTCGATCCGCGCCATCAGCGCAGGCGGCATCGGCGCGCCGCCGACGGTGATCCGCTGCAGCGAAGGCAGCCGCGTGCCGGTCGTTTCCAGATGCTCGCACAGGCCGAGCCACACCGTCGGCACGCCGACCGCGATGGTCACATTCTCGCTCTCGATCAGCCGGGCGAGGCTGGCGCCATCGGTATGGCGGCCGGGCAGGACCAGCTTCGCGCCGGCACCCGGCACCGCGAAGGGCAGGCCCCAGGCATTGGCGTGGAACATCGGCACCACCGGCAACACGCTGTCGGTGCTACGCACGCCCAGCACGTCCGCCTGCATCAGCCGCAGCGTGTGGAGGAAGCTGGAGCGATGGGTATAGGTCACGCCCTTGGGCGCGCCGGTCGAGCCCGAGGTGAAGCACAGGCCGCTCGGTGCGGTCTCGTCGAAGCCGCCCCAAGCGATGTCGAGCGATGCCGCCTCGATAAGCGGCTCGAGCGTCGCGCCGATCCCGGGCGAGGCTTCACCGTCGATCACCAGCACGCGTTCGAGATGCGGCGCTTCCGCGACGATCTTTGCCGCCAGCGGCTGAAGGTCGGCGCTGACGATCAGGATCGTCGCGCCCGACTGGCCGAGCATCCAGGCGAGCTGGGTCGCGGTGAGGCGCGGGTTGAGCGTGTGGCACACAGCCCCCATGCCCATGATCGCGTACCATACCTCGACATGCGCCTGGCTGTTCCATGCGAGCGTCGCCACGCGATTGCCCCGCACCACGCCATAGTCGCGCAGCAGCGAGGAGACCTTCAGCGCGCGCTGGCGCAGTGTCGCATAATCGACCCGGCGATTGATGCCGCCCTCGCCCGCAGTGACCACCTCGGTATCGGGATGCCATTTGGCGGCATGATCGAGGATCCGGTCCAGCGTCAGCGGAAAGGATTGGATGCTCCCGTCGATCACCGGCAGGCTTCCACGGCAGGCGGCAGTGCAGGCGAGGCGACGCCGACATTCCAGTTCCACGGGATGTTGCCCATTGCGCGGCGGCGGCACACGACCTGGTCGTGCAGCCGGTACTGGCCGGGCATCAGGTCCGTCGCGACGCGCGGCGTACCGGCAAAGATCATATAATCGGCTCGCTTGTTGTGGGACGGCCAGGCCGGCTGGCCCGGCGCCTTCGGCACGCCGGAGCGGGCGAAGGACGTCCAGTAATCGACCATCGCATCGGAAAGCGTTCGCTCCGCCGCGGTGTCGGGGAATTTCGGCCACAGTGCGGTGACCTGTCCGATCGTGCCGAACATGTAGGGCACTTCGGAGGCGTGGAAGGCATGGATGCCGGCCTGATCGGCGGCAGGCGTGCCATGGTCGAAAAAGTAGAGATACGCGGGTTGCCCGATCCGCGCCTGTTCGCGCACCAGCCGCTGCGAGGTCCATCCGAAGAAGCCGTCGCGCGCCGCGCCGAAGATGCCGCCATCGATGTCGCTGGCCGGATAGAGGCGGAGGAAAGCGTCGGCCAGCTCGCCATAATTGGCGCGGATCGCGGCTTCGTATTTCGCGGGATCGAACTGCGAGACGTCGGGCAGCATCGGCAGGATCGATTTCATCGTGCGGATCTCGCCCGCGGTGAAACCGGTCATCAGCGGTACGCGCGCCTGCTCGCCGCGCTCGAACGTCTCGATCAGCTGGCGGGGCAGGATCTTGCCGTCGACGATGGCGGTCGAGGCGAACCGGCCCTGCGCCAGCGCGGTGAGGCGCGGCCCGTCGATCGCGCGCAGATCGGCGAGGGTCCTCGCGCCGGCCATGGCGGCGAAGCCCGATCCGGTGCTTTCCGCAGAGGGCAGGCCATGGCTCGCCTGCTTCAGCTCCGGGATGTTCATCAGCGATGCGCTCTGGACGATTGCCCTGGCGAACAGGCCGCGGGCATCGGGTGCGGCGAGCAGGTGCAGGATCGCGAGGCCGCCCGCGGATTCGCCCGCGATGGTCACCTTCGCCTTGCTGCCGCCGAACGCGGCGATGTTGCGGTTGACCCAGCGCAGCGCAGCGATCTGATCGAGCAGGCCATAATTGCCCGACACGCCCCGCGGCGATTCCGCGCTCAGTTCGGGATGGGCGAAATAGCCGAAGATTCCGAGGCGATAGTTGATCGAGACGACCACCACGCCGCGCTTCGCCAGCGCCGCGCCGTCGAACATCGCCTGTTGCGAGGAGCCGCGGACCAGATTGCCGCCGTGTATCCACACGAATACCGGCGCATTCTTCGCCTTGGCCGGTGCCCAGATGTTGAGCGACAGGCAATCCTCGCTCATCGCCGGATAGGTTTCGGCATAAATGCTGCCGGCGGGTGCCGCAGGCTGCTGGCAGGCGGCGCCGAACGCGCTCGCGTCGCGCACGCCGGACCATGCGGGAAGGGCATCGGGTGCCTTCCAGCGCCGCTCGCCGACCGGGGGCAGCGCGTAGGGGATGCCGCGGAAGATGCGCTCGCCATTGGCTTCGACGCCCTGCACTGCGCCTGCAGGCGCGCGAACGACCGGACCGGCCTCTGCAGGCGCGACCGCGCACAGGGCAGCGGCGCATAGGGTCGCGGCGTTCAGGGCCGCGATGCGATGGGCAATCGCCATGACTTCTCCCCGGATTGGATGGCTGCCGCGCGTGCGGCGGTCAGCCGATGACCTTGTTCAGCCGCTGCCAGAGCTGCTGGTCGAACTCCTTGTCGCCCGCCGCGGCGCCGGTGCGCACCACCACCAGCTTCTTGCTGGGCACGATGTAGAGGCGGCGATCGAACGCGCCGAGCGCGGCGATGGTATCGGTGGGCGCGGTGGCGATCAGCGGGCCGTCGCGGCGTCCACCCAGCGCGCGGATCGTATAGGCGCCGCTGTTCAGCCACCACAGCCGGGCATAGGCCGGGTTGGTGGCCGAGGGCGTGAACAGCGCCTTCAAGCTGGCTTCGGAAACCACGCGCTTGCCGTCGTTCGAGACGCCGCCGTGCAGCACCATCAGGCCGAACAGCGCGGTGTCGCGCGGGGTGGTGACCAGCCCGGTATCATTGCCGACCGAAGCGAGCGCGGCGGGCCGCTTGCGCCATGCGGTGTTGTTCATGCCGGCGGGCACGGTCAGCCAGTCGCGGGTGATGACGTCGAGCGGCTGTTTCGCGGCGGCGGCCACGATGCGCTTGCTCACGGCATAGACCGGGGTGTTGTAGAAGAAGGCGGTGCCCGCGGGCGCGGTGTAGCCGAACTTCTCGTCCAGCCCCGAGCTCATCGTCAGGATATCGAGGACGCGGATCTTTGCTTCCTGCTCGGGCGTCGCCTTGGACCAGCCGGCGCCGATATAGTCGGACACCGGCTTTTCGACGTCGATCAGCCCCTTGTCGATCGCGATGGCGACCAGCACCGCGACGAAGCTCTTCTGCTGCGACGCGACGTCCTCCAGGAGCGCGCCTTCGCCCGAGCGGCCATAGACGAACATCGCATATTGCGGATTGCCCTCGGGCGCGGGCCAGTATTTCTCGACCAGGATCTTGCCGTCCTGGATCACCAGCAGCCCGGTGCTGTTCTGGTTGCGCGCATAGTCGAGCAGCGCGCTGACATCGGAGGCCGGGGTCGCAACTGCAGGCCGCTGCGGCGGAACCGCGGCGACGCCGGGCGCGCAGGCGATCAGCGAAGTGCACAGAAGCAGGGAAGCTCGCATCATCATCTCCGGTTGCCGGCTGCGCGGCGCTTGATCGGCGGAACGGGGCGCGGCAGCGGGGCGTCGGCCCGGACGCGGGTGCCGCGCGTCAGCATGATCCGGGCGACCTCGCCCTGCATGTAATAGAGGATGTCGCGCGCGGCCTGGCTTGCCTTGTCGGCATCGCGGGTGACCAGCGCAGCGCGAACCTGGCGCCAATATTCATAGGGGCCGGGCGAGTCGGCGGTGAGCGCCAGCGCGACATAGGAGAAGTGGAAGCGCGTCTTGCGGCGGACCGACTCGATCATCTTCTGCGCATCGGTGCTGGCGCTTTCGGCCATCTCGCTGAAGATCGCTTCGCTGACCTCGATGATCTGTTCGGCCGGGGCGCCGCTGGCGGCGTCGCTCAGCAGGCGGTCGATATTGACCAGCATGTGCCGGATCGCGGCGTCGGACCCGCGCAGGCAGGCGAAGCGCGCGGCAAGGCCATAGAGCGCGGCGCGGACTTCGTAGAGATCGAACACTTCCTCGACGGTGGTGGTCGAGACGCGCGCGCCGCGATTTTCCTCCAGCTCGATCAGGCCGTCATCGGCGAGCGTGCGTAGCGCACGGCGGACGATCGAGCGGCCGACGCCGAACTCGCTGCACAGCTTCGCCTCGCGCAGCCATTCGTCGGGCAGGAGTTCGCTGCGCTGGATCCGCAGCCGCAGCACCTGGGCGAGATCGTCCGCGGTGGACACCGGATGGCCTTCGGCGTGATCGTCCTGCGATGCGGATTCCGGGCTGTCTTTCAAAGGTTTACCTCTCACGGATTGCTGCGTTCGTTTGAACTTTTACCAATCTCGCCCCTCGATTCCTATTGCGGCGGCCCCGCGAGAGCAAGCGATTTGTGCAACGATCAAATCAAGATTGTCGTACAATCCATTTGACATTGGTGCGCGATAATTTGATGAAGCGGCCGTGGCGCAGCAAAAAATGCGCGCCAGTGGGAGGATGCATGCGAGACTTTTTTGCCACGACCGCAACCCTTGCGCTCGTCATCGCGACGCCGGCTCTGGCGCAGACCGCGAACCCCGAATCGCAGGACAGCGCGGCGGCGACCCCGGCCGAGGATCAGGATCCCGAGACCAGTGCCAAAGCGCAGAGCGGCGATATCGTCGTCACCGCGCGCCGCCGCGAGGAAAGCATCCGCGACGTGCCGGGCACCATCTCCGCAGTGACCGCCGACCAGCTCGAATCCAAGGGCACCGTCGCGGGCAGCGGCGACCTGCTCAACACCGTTCCCGGCGTCCGCTTCAACGACGTCGCCAGCGAGAATCTCGCCGAGGTTTCGATCCGCGGATCGGGCACGGCGCGCGCCACCGGCGCCGATTCGGGCGTGGGCCTGTTCGTCAACGGCGCCTATGCCGGCAGCTCGACGCTGGGCGGCCGCAACTTCAAGACCATCGACTATTTCGATATCGAGCGGGTCGAAGTGCTCGAAGGGCCGCAGGGCGCGCTGTACGGCCGCAACTCCGAATTCGGCGTGGTCAACATCGTGCTGGCCAAGCCGCGCTTCAACGACTCCGGCTATATCCGCAACACCTTCACCTTCGGGCTGAACCAGGATCGCCTCGCGGTGGTCGTCAACAAGACGCTGAGCGACACTGTCGCGATCCGCATCGGCGCCGAGGGCTATGCCCAGTCGGACGGCTTCTACTTCAATCCGCGCACCGAGAAATATTACGACAGCACCAAGGGGTGGAATGGGCGCGCCCAGCTCCGCTACCGCTCCGGCCCGCTGGACGTCACCTTCCTGGTGGATTCGCAGGACCTGAACCTGCCGAGCTTCGTCAACAGCCTGGTGATCCCCGGCGGCGGCGTGAACGCCGCGGTGCCGCAGGGCTTCCAGCAGTCGCGCTTCACCCTGCCGCATGAAGGCGAGGACGGCATGCAGCAGAAGACGCTGCGCGGCATGCTGCTCGCCAGCTATGATTTCGGCTGGGCCACGCTGGAATCGACTACGATGGCGACGCGCTGGCGCTCCAGCCAGCAATATGCCTCGGCGATCGACTATCCCACGCTGGCGGCGCTGCGCCAGTCGGGCCAGCTTGGCCTCTATCCGTTCAGCCAGGTGCGTACCAATGTGGTCGACCGCACCTTGTATCAGGACCTGCATCTGACCGGGAAGACCGGCGCGCTGACCTGGATCGTCGGCGTCGAAGGCCTGTACCAGAATGACGATTACCGGCTGGCGGTGGCGTCCTCGCCCTGCGCCTTTACCGGCATCAATCAGGGCATCTGCACCGGTACGCCGACCGCGCCGGTCTGCCTGAAGCCGCTGCCGACCTCGGCCAACTGCCCGGCGACCTTCCCGCTGGTGTTTGGCAGCGACGCCAACACCAAGCAATATATCTACTCCGCGGCAGCCTATGCCTCGCTGCAATACACGATCGGCAATTTCTCGGTCGTCGGCGAAGGGCGCATCACCTATGACCACAAGGAGGCGACCCTGTTCGCCTATGCGCTCTACACCACCACCTATACCCGCGCGCCGACCACCTTCTCGTTCAGCGCGGAGCAGCCGGTGTTCACCGTCACCGCCAGCTACAAGGTGCCGGGCCTGAACAATGCGTTGTTCTATGCCAAGGTCGGCACCGGCTATCGCGCGGGCGGCGTGAACAATGGCGCGTTCCGGGCGGCGGCGCCCAATCCGTTCGTGTTTACCTACGACAACGAAAAGACGCTGGGCTGGGAAGCGGGCATCAAGGCAAACATCACGCCCAATCTGTTCTTCCGCACCGCCGCCTATCTGTCGCGCACGACCGATGCGATCACCAGCATCAACGATGGCTGCACGCTCACCAATGCGTGCGGCGTGGCGGGGCAGAATTTCAACATCAATGGCGGCACGATCGAGGCACGCGGCGTTTCCGCCGCGCTCGACGGACGCTTCCGGCTCGGCGGCGGCCTGTTCTCGTTCGGCCTGAACGCCGCGACCCAGCGCGCCCGCTTCGAAAGCGTGCCCGCGGGTCTGACCGGCCTGCCGGTGGTCGGCAGCTCGGTCGCGCAGATCCCCGACTGGACCATGTCCGCGGTGGTCGATTACCGCCGCCCGATCAACGAGCGCGTGACCGGCTTCTTCAACCTGAGCTATTCGGGCCAGCGCGGCGGATCGCAGGACACGACCACGCTTGCCACCCCGGCGATCCCGATGACCGATTTTGACATCTTCAACGGGCAGATCGGTTTCAGCGTCGGCAAGACGCGGGTGGCGCTGAACGTGCGCAACCTGACCGATCGTCAGGTCCAGGTGCTCAAGTTCACCCAGGCGGGCTATCCGCTGTCGGTGCGCTACAACAAGCCGCGCACCTTCGCGCTGACCGTGGGCTATCGCTGGTAACAACAGGCAGTTCGGGAGAGTGCACGACGTGGCAAGTCAGCAGGCGGAAAGCAGCAAGCCGAGTACCAAGGTTGCGGTGATGGCGTCGGCGGGCGCGGCGGTCGAATGGTATGATTTCTTCATCTACGGCACCGCCGCGGCGCTGGTCTTCCCCAAGCTGTTCTTCCCGCCCGAACTGCCCCTGTTCGTCGCGCAGATCGCGGCGTTCAGTACCTTTGCCGTGGGCTTCATCGCCCGGCCGATCGGGGGCCTGCTGTTCGGTCATCTCGGCGATCTGCACGGGCGCAAGAATGCGCTGGTGCTGGCGATGATGCTGATGGGCGCGGCGACGACCATCATCGGGCTGTTGCCGAGCTATGCCGCCGCCGGCGTGCTCGCGCCGCTGGCGCTGGTGGCGATGCGCTTCATCCAGGGCCTTGCCGTCGGCGGGCAATGGGGCGGCGCGGCACTGCTCGCGATCGAAAGCGCACCGGCCAACAAGCAGGGCTATTATGGCAGCTTCGTGCAGGTCGGCGTGCCGCTTGGCGTCGTGCTGGCCAACACTGCCTTCCTCATTTCCAGCGCGCTGGTATCCCCCGATCAGTTCCTCGTCTGGGGCTGGCGGATCGGGTTCGTCATCAGCATCGCGCTGATCTTCATCGGCCTCTATATCCATTGGCGGGTCGAGGAGCCGCAGCACGAGGCGGCGCCGGTAGCCAAGGTGGAAACGGCCAAGCCCTCCTCGCCGCTGTTCGCGGTGCTTCGCGGGCACTGGCGCGAAGTGCTGCTCGCGGGCGGCGCGTTCATCGCCAACAATGTCTGCTTCTACATCGCGATCACCTATGCGGTGGCGTACGGCACCACCACCATGGGGCTGTCGCGCGAGACGATGCTGGCCGCGGTCATGATCGGCAGCGTGGCGATGATCCCGGCGCTGATCCTGTGCGGTGCTCTGTCGGACCGGTTCGGGCGGCGCGGCATCTTCATGCTGGGTGCGATCCTCTCGGGCGCATGGGCGTTCGCAGTGTTCCCGCTGATCGATTCGCAATCGCCGGTCGCGGTGACGGTGGCAATCGCGGTGGCGCTGATCTTCGTCGCCTTCATGTACGGGCCGCAGGCGGCCTTGTTCGCCGAGCTGTTCCCGCGCGAAGTCCGCTATTCGGGCGCGTCGCTCGGCTATCAGATCGGCACGCTGGCCGGTGGCGGCTTCGCGCCGATCATCGCGACGGCCCTGTTCGCCCATTACCAGACGACCCTGTCGATCTCGGTCTATCTCGCCGCGACCTGCGTGGTATCCTTGGTCTGCATCATCCTGCTGGGACGGATGAACCGGGGAGCCGTGCATGCCTGACAGGCGGAGTTTTCTGGCGGGCAGCGTGGTGCTGCCTGCCCTGACTGCAGCGACCCTCGATGGCGGCGGCCGCGATGCGATGGTGGCGACCGACCTCGCCAACTATATCGGCTTCGGCAGCAAGCAGGCAGGCGGCGCGGGCGACAACGCCGGTGGCGAGTGGCTCGCCGCGGAACTCGAAAAGCTCGGCTTCGCGATCCAGCGCCAGAGCTTCCAGACGCCTTATTTCGAGCCGACCCGCGCGGAGCTGATCGCGGGCGAGGCAAAGGCCGCGGTCTGGCCGCAACCCATCGTCATCCAGACCGGGGCGGACGGCATGAGCGGTCCGCTGGTCCGGGTCGATGGCGCCGGAAAGGCTGATGGGGAACTGGCCGGCGCCATCGCACTGGTCGATCTGCCTTCGGGCCGCTGGTCGACCGCGCTGGCCAAGCCGATCCGCGCACCGATCACCGCGGCGTTCGCGGGCGGGGCGAAGGCAGTGGTCGCCATCACCAATGGCCCGACCGGCAAGATCATCGCGCTCAACGCCGATGGCCGCCAGCCGATGTTTGCGGGGCCGGTCGCGCTGATCGCGCCTGCCGACGCGCAGCCTTTCCTCGATGCCGCGCGTAGCCGTGCCTCGGCCACGCTGCACATTACAGGCAAGGGTGGGCACCGGCCCGCGTTCAACTTCATCGGTCGCATCGACCGGGGGAAGAAGCGCTGGCTGGCGGTCTCGACGCCGCGTTCGGGCTGGTATGGCTGCGCGGGCGAGCGCGGACCCGGTGTCGCGGCCTGGCTGTGGCTGGCGCGCTGGGCGAGCAAGGCGGTGCAGGATCACGACCTCGCCTTTGTGTGCAACACCGGGCACGAATATGAGTATCTCGGTGCTTCCGAAGCGCTGAAGGAGATCGCGCCCAAGCCCGCCGATACGCGCTTCTGGCTGCATCTCGGCGCCAATGTTGCCGCGCGCGACTGGCACGATATCAGCGGGTCGCCGCTGCCCAGCCCCGACACGCAGCGCTATCTGTCGGCCAGCCCGTCGCTGTTGCCGGTCGCGCGCGAGGCCTTTGCCGGGCTTGCCGGATATGAGGCCCCCTATTCGACCGACACGCTGACCGCGGGCGAACTGACCGAGATCGTCGCGGCGGGGTACAAGCCGGCCGCGGGCGTGTTCGGCATCCACCGCTATCACCATGTCGCCGAAGACGATGCGCGGTGCGTGCATGCACCCAATGTCATCGCCGCTTCCGCCGCCTTCCAGAGCTTCGTCGAGCGCGTGCTCGCCGGCTGACGCCGAAAGGCGATTGTGCAGCTTGTGAGCCCCCCAGCTGGTGGCCAGTGATCCAATTGCCGACGTGCGGTCGGCATGTGATATCTGCGTAATGAAAAGCCTGGTTCGTATTGGCGCGCTCGACATCGCGGAGGCCATTTCGGAACGAATCGGCTCCTACGTGGATATGGAATTCATGCAGTTTCTGGCGGTGCAAGGTGACCGCATCGACTGCTGGTATATGAATAGCGGTGGCGACGGCCCGTCATTTGCAATCGAGATTGTCCGAAGCGGCAACGGATGGGAACTCCATCTGACGGAGCATCCTGCGGGGACCGAGCAGTCCATCGAGCTTCCCTGACGGCTGCCTTCCAGAAAAACTGCCCGGTGGCCGTCATACTCGCCGGCTGACCCACAAAAAAAGGCCAGCTGCCGGGGGAAGGGCAGCTGGCCGATGGCGCTCCGGGGAGGAGGGGCCGGGAGAGGTTAGAAGGAGAGGCGCCCGCCCAGCACGAACTGCCGCCCGCTATGGGTCAGCACGTTCAGGCGGTTGGTCTCGTCGACGAACTGGTCGTTCTTCTCGTCGGTGAGGTTGATCATCTCGAGGCTCACCTTGAAATTGTCGGTGATGTTGTACGAGATCTGCGCGTCGACATTGGTGGTGGCGTTGGTGCCGTTATAGGCATTGCCTTCGGTGCCCGGCACCGCGGTCAGATAGCTCGAGCGATAGGCGACCGATCCGCGGATCGAGAACTTGCCGGTCTCGTAATAGAGCGTGCCGTTGGCGGCGTACTTCGACAGACCGAGCAGCGAGGCGCGGACGGTGGTCGCACCGGTGGCCGAGGTCAGATACTCGATGTCCGACGTGACATAGGTGAAGTTCGCCAGCACGCCGAAGTTCGACAGGAAGCCCGGCAGGAAGGTGAAGGGCTGCTGCACATTCACTTCGAAGCCGCGCAGCATGCCGCCCTTCGAATTGACCGGCTGGCTGACGATGAAGATGTCGGTCGGCGACGCCGTCGTGCCGGTCAGCAGCGAATTGGGCAGGCCCAGGCTGGTATAGGGCACGCTGGTGCTCAGCGTCTGGACGAAGGTGCCGATATCCTTCTGGAACACCGAGACCGCATAGATGGCGCCGCGGGTCGGATACCATTCGATCGAGGCGTCGAGATTGTTCGACTGGGTCGGGATCAGGTTCGGGTTGCCCGAGCTGAAGGTACGGTTGCCGCCCGACACGTTGAGGTTGCCGCCGGGGCTGAGCGAGCCGATGCCGGCGCGGGCGATGGTCTTCGCCGCCGCGACACGAACCAGCAGATTGTCGGTCACGTCGAACACGAGGTTCGCCGAGGGCAGCCAGCGGCTATAGCTGTTCTCGGCATTGACCAGATTCACCGTCGCGCCCTGGCTGGCATAGCTGGTCGAGAACTGATCGGTGCGGACATAGCGCAGGCCGATATCGCCGCGCAGCGGCAGGCCGACGTCGCGGAAGTTGAAGGTCGCCATGCCCCATGCGCCGATATCGTCCTCGCGAACGGTGACATAGGAGCCGCGCGCGGTTGCGTTCTCGACGCCGCCGGTGGCGTAGGTCGGGTTGGTCGAGGTGCCGAGCGCATCCTGGAAGGCGGCCAGATTGGGAACGACCCAGCTGGTCGGCGTGCCCGAGGGGATGCCCAGCCCGCGGCCGAAGCCCGAGAAGGTGGTGAGCAGCGGCGCAAGCTGCGCGGCCGTGAGGGTGGTCACCACCGTCTCGCCCTGCAGGCGGCGCTGTTCGGTCGAGCTGTATTCGAAGCGGCGCCAGTCGGCCCCGGCCTTCAGCGACACCACCGAGCTGGCGGTCCATTCGACGAAGCCCTTGGCGTTGGTGAAGCTGTTGTCGACCGTCTGCGGACGGATGCGGACTTCCGAAGTGCCGTTGGTGAACGAGAAGGTGCTCGCGCTGGCGATGTTCACGCCCGGACGGATTGTCGGGAAGCGGGTCGAGAAGTCGTAGTAGAAGCCGTTGGTGTTGGCCGCGTCGATGGTGACCGTGGTCTGCACCGGGTTGCGGAAGGCCGAGTTCGAATAGCCGACCACGACGCCCATCTTCACCTTGTCCCCGAACTTCTGATCGAGCGTGCCGGTGAGCTGGTAGAAATCGGTGGTCAGCTCGTCATAGCGGGCCTGGGTGCGCAGATCGACATTGTCGAACGTACCCGAGATGATGTTGCTGTTCGAATCGACGGTGGCCGAGCGGATGATCGTCTGCGGCTTGCCGGTGCCCGAGCGGCTGAAGCTGATTGCCTGGAACTGCGACTCACTGCGCGTGCCGTCGAGGCGCGAATAGAGGCCGTCGATCGAGATCAGCGTGCGGTCGGTCGGCTGGAACTGCAGCGACAGGGCGGCGCCGAGGCGCTGCTGCTGGATGTCGTAGCTGACCAGGCCCGGGATGCGCGGATGATAGAGTGCGGTCTCGGGATTGGTGTCGTTGATCTGGGCGATGGTCTTGCCGTTGATCGTCGAGGCGGCGTTGAAGCCGCCGTTGAAGCCGCCATAGGTCCAGCGCGTGATGTTCGCGCCTTCCTCGGTCAGGCGGCGCTCTTCGTACGAGAAGGACAGCAGCACGCCGAACCGGCCGTCATTGGTGCTGGTGGTGACCAGGCCCGACAGGCGCGGCTTCGCCTTGCGGGCGAGATCGTTGTAGCTGACCGAGGCCGAGAAGACGGCGGTCGGCTTCTTGTAGTCGAGCGGACGCGCGGTCTGCAGGTCGACGGTGCCGCCGAGCGACCCTTCCTCGACATCGGCGGTCGCAGTCTTGCGCACGGCCAGGCTGTTGAACAGGTCCGACGAGAAGATGTTGAAGTCGAAGCCGCGGCCGCGGTTCACGCCGCCCGAATTGTCGGTGCCGCCGGTGGTGCCGATGGCTTCCATGCCGTTGATGCGCACGCGGCTATATTCGGGCCCGAGGCCGCGGACCGAGATGTTGCGGCCTTCGCCGTTGACGCGGCTGATCGCGACGCCGGGAATGCGCTGAAGCGACTCGGCGAGGTTCAGGTCCGGAAATTCGGCGATGTCTTCCGCCTTGATGACGTCGACGGTCGCGGTCTCGTTGCGCTTGATGCCGATCGCGCCGCTCAGGCTCTCGCGGAAGCCCTTCACGACGATCTCGTTGCCGGCGCCTTCGTCCTGCGCATCCTGCGCGATATCGGCGGGCGCATCAGTCGACTGGGCGAACGCACTGGTCGCGGTCAGGGCTGCCGCTGCACCGGAAAGGGCGAGAAGGGACTTGAAGATACGAATGCGGGTCATGCTTTCAGACTCCCCTGAAATGGCGCGGCTTCGTGACGAGCCTGCTTCGATTGGCTGGTTAGCCGCGGCGGGCGGCGACATGCCAATCTCAATCGGACATGGATCGATGCGCGACATGCACTGATCGGGCGTCTGGGAGAGGCGGCGGAGTCGCATCGAGCCAAGATGTGGCTGGATCGTTCCCGAATTTGACTTGGACCGCCACGCATGCCGCAGGTACGCCGATTCAAAGGACAAACGCGCGCCCGCAACAGAGGCGCGCGAGTCAGCGAAGGAGAGCGTGCCATGATCGATCAGCGCACCAGACCCACCCATGTGCGCTATGCGATCATCGCATTGATCTTCATCATCACATCGGTGAACTATGCCGATCGCGCGACCTTCTCGATCGCGGGCAGTGCGGCATCGTCGGAACTGGGGCTGTCCCCGATCCAGACCGGATATATCCTTTCCGCCTTTGCCTGGGCCTATGCGCTGGCGCAGATCCCGGGCGGCATCCTGCTCGACAAGTTCGGTACCAAGCGCATCTATGCCGGCGCGATTGCGCTATGGTCGCTGTTCACCGCGACGCAGGGCTTTGCCGGCTGGCTGCCCGGGGTGTCGGCGGTCACGATGCTGTTCGCGATGCGCTTTCTGGTCGGGCTGGCCGAGGCGCCGTCCTTCCCGGGCAATGCGCGGCTGGTCACCGCATGGTTCCCTTCGGCCGAGCGCGGGACCGCATCGGCGATCTTCAATTCCGCGCAATATTTCTCGATCGTGGTGTTCGTGCCGCTGATGGGCTGGCTGGCGCATGAGCATGGCTGGCGCACGATCTTCTGGACGATGGGCGTGATCGGCCTGCTCGCCACGCTGGCCTTTCTGCGCTTCATCCACAGCCCGGTGAACCACCCCTCGATCAACGCCGCCGAGCTGGCGCATATCGAGGCGGGCGGCGGTCAGGTGAACATGGAAACGGCCACGGTCCAGAAGTTCGACTGGGGCAATGTCGGCAAGCTGATCGCCAACCGGATGATGCTGGGAATCTATCTTGGCCAGTACTGCATCAACGTGCTGACCTATTTCTTCGTCACCTGGTTCCCGATCTATCTGGTCAAGGAGCGCGGGCTGAACATCATGGAGGCGGGCTTTGCAGCCGCAGCACCCGCGATCTTCGGCTTCGTCGGCGGGCTGGCGGGCGGATACGCTTCGGACATGATCCTGAAGCGGACCGGATCGCTCGATCTGGCGCGCAAGGGACCTCTGGTGTTCGGCATGGTGCTGGCGACGATGATCATCGCCTGCGTCTGGGCGCAGACCGAGTGGATGGTGATCGTGCTGATGTCGATCGCGTTCTTCGGCAAGGGCGTCGCGTCGCTCGGCTGGGCGATCATGGCTGATGTCGCGCCGCGCAAGCTGGCGGGCCTGTCGGGCGGCGTGTTCAACATGTTCGGCAATCTGGCGGGCATCGCGACGCCGATCGTGGTCGGCTATATCGTCAGCGCGACCGGCTCGTTCGATCTGGCGCTCGTCTATGTCGGTGCGCACTGCCTGCTGACGATCTTCGCCTTCATGGTCATCGCCGGACCGATCCGCCGGGTGGAGCTGCCGGAATGAGCATCGCCCAGAACGGAACGCGCCGCGACTTCCTGTTCCGTTCGGCGGCCACCGCCACGCTGATGTTGCCCGCGACGGCGCGTGCCGCGGCGCCTGCACTGGTCGCCCGCACGCCGATGGCGGCGCCCGAATGGGCCACGCTCCAGCGCGAACTGCTCCGCCGCAATGCCGAGGCGTGCGAGGCCTTCTATGCCAGCTATGTCGACCGCAAGGGCTGGCTGAAGGTGTTCGAGCGCTGGGGCGCGAACGATGGTCCCGACGATGCGGCCGAAGCGACCAACGACTGGGCGATCCTGCACGCGCTGGGCGGATCGGACCGGATCCTGACGCTGACCCACAGCTTCTGGGAAGGGCATCTCAAGCAGTACACGGCGATGCGGACCGTCGAGACCCCGGCGGCGCGGCGCGGCATGTATTATCGCGAATTCCCGGTCCAGATGGACTGGCAGCACAACAGCGAAGGCCTCACCACCTTCAATTGCATGGGGCTTTCGACCCCGCGCGATGCGAAGCTGTTGGCGCGCACCCGCCGCTATGCCGATTTCTACACCGGCGCGGACAAGTCGGTGCGGAACTACGATCCGAAGCTGCGGATGATGCGCAGCATGATGAATGGCAGCCGCGGCCCGATGCTGCGCGATGCGACAGCGCTCGACTGGGCGGGCGATCCGTTCGAGGCCGGCGCGCGCTTCCATATGGAGCATGGCGAGACGACCTATCAGGAAACGCTCGATCACTATGTCGAGTATACCGATGTGGTCGGCGACAATCCCTTGAACCTTCAGGCGACCACGCTGGGCCTGAACGCGTACGCACTGGGCGCGGGCGAGCGGTTCCGGCGATGGGCGCTCGACTATCTCGATGCCTGGGTGGATCGCGCCAAGGCCAATGGCGACATGCTGCCGAGCAAGATCCTGCCCGACGGCAAGATCGCGCCGGACTGGTGGGGCGGCGTCTATGGCTGGGGCTTCTCGCCCATCGCGACGCCGGGCAAGCGCGAGGATCGCAACCGCGTACCGCGTTCGATCACCGCCTTCCTCAACGGCACGCTGCTGACCGGCGATTCGGCTTATATCGACGTGTGGCGCCGCCAGAATGCGCGGATCAACGAGGCCGGGCGGCAGAAGGACGGCAAGTTCGAGGCGCCGACCATGTATGGCGCCGAAGGCTGGTACAGCTTCAAGCCCGGCCCCTATCGCACCAACGGGTTCGAGATCTGGTATGTCAGCCAGCGCGCCGACGATCGCGCGGCGGCGGGCGATCATCCTTGGGTCTCGTTCCTCGAAGGCGGCAATCCGGACTATCCGGTGCAGGCGCTGAACAAGGATCTGAAGCGCGTCGCGGATCGCGTCGCGGCGCGCGAGGCGGACACGACCACGGCCGATACGCGGCTGGCCGACTGGCCGATCGACAAGAACCCGGCGAGCGTCACCAGCCTGATCCAGCTGATGACCGGCGGCATGCACATCGCCCGCCCGCCCTGGACCTCGACTTCGCCCAATCAGGGCGGCGTGCCGTTCCATTGCCGGCTGCGCTATTTTGACGCGGAGAAGCGCCGCGCGGGCGTGCCGGAGGATGTCGCGGCGCTGGTGCATGCGATGGGCGATACCTCGGCCGAGGTGACGCTCGTCAATCTGGGCAAGGCGCGGCGCACGGTGATCGTGCAGGGCGGCGCCTATGCCGAGCACGCAATCGAGAGCGTGACGATGGACGGCGCGCCGATGGCCGTCGGCGGGCGCGACTTCACGCTGCGGCTGGAGCCGGGCTGCGGCACGCGGCTGAAGCTGGCGATGAAGCGCTATGCCAACCGGCCGACTCTGGCGTTTCCCTGGGATCGCTGAGGCTGAAACTTCACACTAGCTTCACACTGACCCGGATGGTTTGAGCGAGGCGGTTTCTCCATTCCTGCGTCACCCTGAACTTGTTTCAGGGTCCATTTCTCCACCGGCGCTGTCATCGCTTGTTGGGCGATGGATGCTGAAACAAGTTCAGCATGACGGAAGGGGAAAGCGGGGTTCGCTGGCAATATCAAAGAGCGGTCGGAAACAACACCGACCGCGCGAGCCAAGCAGGCGAAGTCCAACATTGCAAGCGGGGTCAGCCGCCCGGCTTGATATAGGGGGCGACCGACCAGAGCAGCCGTTCCTCGCGGCGCGGATCGCCTTCGACATGGGTGTCGGTGTCGAAGATCATCGTCAGCCGCTTCTCGAGATCGAACTTCGGCCATGCCGGGATGCTGGCGCAATTCGGATCGCCGGTGCGGGCGAAGGCGATGAAGCTGTCCGCCATCCGGCCCGCGAGCAATCGTGCCGCGGCGCTGTCGCCGGTGCGCGATCCGGGTGCGGTCGTGTTGTCGAACACCAGGGGGATATCGAGCGTGTGGAACGCGCCCAGCACGCCGCCAGCCTCGGGCGCGGGGAAGTCGAGCTGGTACATCCAGGTCGGCGCGCCGATCCGCGCACGTTCCTCGGCCTGGATCAGATGGCCGGGCCAGGATCGGCCCGCGGTGGTCGCGGCGAGCAGGATCTGGCCGGGCGTCTTGTCCGGGTAAATCTCGCGGTAGCGGCGCACGACCCAGTCGGGCGCGACATCCTTGGTGATCTGCGAATCGATCCGGCCGGGCAGATTGTCCCATGTCGTGTCGCCGGCCTTCAGCCAGTTGGCGATCCACAGCCCGGTCTCGTCATGGGTGTTGCCGACGATCAGCGGGATATGCGCTGCCTCGCGCGGGGCATCGGGGACGAAGGGATGGCGGGGGAGGGCGCCATGATCGAGGGTGGAGACGAAGCTGATCTCGCCCTTGCCCTCCAGTGGATCGGTCATGCCCATCGCCTCGACCAGCCGCTCGAGCGGCAGCATGGCGAGTTCTGCGACGGTCGCGGCGCCTGCTTTTGCCATCCATGCCTGCGCGCGCTTCGTGGCGTTGCGCGGGCCTGCGGCAGTGACGTGCTGGCCGCTCATCGTCGCGACGCGGTGGATCAGCGGGCGAGCCTCGGGCATCGCCATCAGGGTGATCGCCTTGCCGCCGCCGCCCGACTGGCCGAACACCATCACGCAGTTCGGGTCTCCGCCGAACCCCGCGATATTGTCGCGCACCCATTGCAGCGCCAGCACGATATCGAGATTGCCGACATTGCCCGATTCCGCCGGTCCGCCGAGCTGGGCGAGATAGGCATAGCCGAGTGCCGCCAGCCGGTGATTGAGCGTCACCACCACCACATCACCGCGCCGGACGAGGTTGGTGCCGTCGTAGAGCGGATCCGATCCCGAGCCGTGCGCATGCGCGCCGCCATGGAGATAGACCATCACCGGGCGCTTCGCGGCATCCAGCGCGGGGGTCCAGATATTGAGGAACAGGCAGTCCTCGCTGGTCGGTTCCTCGGCCTTGGTCTGGGGTGCCGCCGCGCCGTAACGCGTAGCGTCGGCGATGCCGGTCCATGGTTGCGGTGGCCGCGCGCGCTGGAAGCGGCGTTGCCGCGTGTCCGCGCCGTAGCCATTGCCGTTGGAGATCAGCACGCCGTTCTTGCGGCTTCCGCGCACCCGGCCATGGCGGGTCGCCGCGACCGGATCGCCCTTGGCGGGGCCGGCCCAGGCTGCGGCAGGCAGCAGCAATGCGCCGCCGATCAGGCCGCGCCGGTCGATCATGCGCCGGCGGTCTGGGCGCAGAGCAGGCGCATCGGTTCGAGCGCCGGATTGGTGTTGTCGCGGCGCCAGACCATGTGGAGTTCGACCGGGTTCTCCGGCTCGGCCTTCAGCGCGCGGAACTGGACGTCCATCAGGTGCAGCCCCGATGCCGATTGCGGGACCAGAGCGGCGGCGAGACCGGCATGGACCAGTCCCAGCATCGAATGGATCTGGGTCACGTGCTGCAGATAGTTGGGCGATACGCCGGCATCGTCGAACAGCCGCACCAGCATGTCGTGGAAATAACCCGCGCCCTGTCGCGCATACATGATCAGCGGCTCGCCATCGAAATCGGACAGCTCGAAGCTGGGCTTGGACTGGCGCGGATCGCCGGGGGGCAGTGCCACGACCAAAGGCTCGCGCAGCACGCACAACGTATCGAACTCGTGCCGGTCGATCGGCGGGCGGACGAAACCGATATCGATCAGCCCGGTCAGCAGTGCATCGACCTGCTCGCCGGTCACCATCTCGTGCAGTTCGAGATCGATATTGGGGAGGCTCGCGCGGGCATTCGCCACGATCTGCGGCACGAGGCTGTAGCCCGAGACGGCGGTGAAGCCGATCGAGACCTTGCCGGTATCGCCCTTCGCCACGCGGCGCGCGGAAAGCGATGCGCTTTCGGCGAGGCGGACGATACGCCGTGCCTCAATCAGGAAGACATGCCCCGCCGGGGTCAGACTCACCTGGCGGCTGGTGCGTTCGAGCAGGGTGACGCCCAATATGCGCTCAAGCAGCTGGATCTGCCGGCTGAGCGGGGATTGGGTCATGTTCAGACGCTGCGCAGCGCGGCCGAAATGGAGTTCCTCGGCCGCGGCGACGAAGCAGCGGAGCTGGCTAAGCTCGAACATGGCCCCGCTGTATCGCAAGCCCTGCCATGCTGTCACGCGGCGTGCGCGACCGTCTTGGCCGAAGCCCGTTCGATCAGTGCGCGCAGTTCGTCGTCTTCAGCCTGGGTCAGGTCGGTCAGCGGGCTGCGGACCGGACCGGCGTCGCGGCCGACCATGCGCATGCCCGCCTTGACGATCGACACCGCATAGCCGCGGCCGCGATTGCGCAGCAGGATATAGGGCAGCACGAAATCGCGCAGGCGGTCCATCACCTCGTCGTTCCGCCCGGCGCGGACCGCGGCATAGAAGTCGAGTGCCCATTCGGGCATGAAGTTGAAGATCGCCGAGGAGTAAGTGGTGACGCCCATCGTCAGATAGGGAACGGCGAAGGTCTCGGCGGTGGGCAGGCCGCCGATATAGGTCAGCCGGTCGCCCATCCGCGCATAGATGCGGGTCATCAGCTCGATATCGCCTACGCCGTCCTTGTAGCCGACCAGATTGGGGTTGCGCTCGCAGAGCTTCGCCAGCGTCTCGTCGTTCACCACAGCGTTGTCGCGGTTATAGACGATCACGCCGAGGCCGGTGGAACGGCACACGGCTTCGATATGTTCGGCAAGCCCGTCCTGGCTCGAACCGACCAGATAGGGTGGGAGCAGGAGGAGACCGTCGGCGCCTGCGCCTTCGGCGTTGCGGGCGATGCCCGTCGCGATGGCGGTGCCATAGCCGCAGCCCGAGATAACCGGGACACCAGCCTTGCGCTCGGCAACCGCGGCGCGGACGACGGTGGTGACTTCGTCGGGGGTCAGCGAGAAGAATTCGCCGGTGCCGCCGGCGGCGAACAGGCCCGACAGCTCGTAGGACAGCATCCATGCGCAATGCGCACGATAGGCGGCTTCATCGAATGCGCCATCGGCATCGAAATGCGTGACGGGGAAAGAGAGAAGGCCGGTGCCAAGCGTGCGGGCCATTTCGGCCGGACCCATCGTCGTCACAATCTTCTCCTCAGCACCACGCCTCGTCCGGGCGAAGCCTGTTAGCTATTGTGTCGAAGGCGCATCGTCCAAACCAAAGCCGCGATGGATCGATGCACAGCTTGGCTTGATCGAGGTTGGGTCTATCCGGCGAGGAGCGGCTTCAGGGCAGTCAATGCCGGACGGGACTTGAGGTGAAGGCCGAGGATTGCCGCCGCCAACCGCTCGGATCGTGCGTGGGGCATTTTCGCCGCGGCGGTCTGGCGGTGGAACTTGGCGAGGATCTCCGCTTCGCTGCTGATCTGCTTCATCGGGTGGCGCGAGGCGATGGGGACGTGCGCGGACTCGGTGCGCCCGTCGGCCAGCTCGACGGTAACGCGGGAGCCGCGCATGCCTGCCGGAAGCGGCGCCAGCTTCGACTTTGCCGCGAGCATCGCGATCTGCGGGCTGCGCACCATCGCGTCGTCATAATGATCCAGCCACATCGATCCGCGCAGCAGTGCGTTCACACTAGCGAACTGGTAGCTGAAATTGGCGTCGGCATGCGCGTCGCGGCCGATCACGAACGGCTTGGCGACGAAGCCGGTCAGCGATCCGGCGGGATATTCGATGGTGATCGATTTCGCGGCCAGCACATCGGCCTCGCTCAGCCTTCCGGGTTCGCGCAGCGCCAGCCCCGCCTCGATCCCGCAATGCGTCGCCATGCAGGCGGGATAGGGCTTGAAATAGGCTTCGCCATGGAAGCGTTTCCCCAGGTCCGCGCTGAGGATTTCGGGCCGTGCGCAGCCGGCGGTATATTGGGCATAGAAGCCATAGGGGGCGAGCAGCGCATCGCCGATGCCAGTCCAGCCGCGCTTCGCCAGTTCGGCGGAAAGGATCGCGGCGCGCGCGACCAACCCCTGCGGCAGTTTGAAGTCGGTCGCGCCGTCCCAGATATTCTGGACCGTGCCCGCAATCTGATCGACGCAGATGCCGAATGCGTCGCGCATCTGGATCGGCGACAGCTTGAGCAGACGTCCGGCGATGGCAGTGGCGGCGATGGCGCTGAACACCGGCGCGCCGTCCCAGCCCTGTTCGAAGTCCAGCCCCGCCGCGACCAGCATCCGCGCGGCGATATCGTCGCCGATGGTGAGGGCGGCCAGCAGTTCGGGACCGGTCGCGCCTTCGCGCTCGGCAAGGGCGAGGGCGGTCATCACCGTGGTGGGCGAATGGTGCGAGGGGACCGAGGCGCGATCGATCACCACGGTCATCACTTCGAAGTCATAGGCGCGCGCGGAGACGGCGTTGAGCAGGGCGGCCTGTGCGGCGGGCAGGCGGAAGGGATAACCGATCACCGTCGCTTCGCCCTTGCCGCCGCTGTCGCGCAGCACATCGGCCAGAGCGGATGCGCGCGGGTGCACCGTGCCGCCGAATGCGCAGCCAATGGTGTCGAGCAGGCGGTGGCGGGTGGCGAGCAGCGCGGCGGGGTCGATCGCTTCGAACGGGCAAGTTGCGGCATGGGTCGCCAGCAGATCGGTGATGCCCGGCTTCTCGCCGCTGCGCCGGTTGACGAAGCTGCCGCCGGACTTAAGCAGGCTGCCGTCCTGCGGCGGCGCGTCCTGCGCCTTTGCGCCCGCTCCTATGATCGCGGCGGGTGCGATCATCGCCCCCGCGCCCAGCACTTGCCTGCGTCGCATACCACTCTCCCGATGATGCAAGCGTGCGCCGGAAACGGGCCATTGCTCTTGTCTCAAGAGGAACCGTTATGGCGCATTGCAAACCGCGATTAGGGCGCTTCGAGGCAAGCGGGCCGCGGCCGCGACCGGTTAGTGACGGACAAAACCGAAACTGATTATGGGAGGGCTATATGGCATCATCGACAAAGAACCGGACCGGCATGGGATTGCGCACGCTGCTGCTGATCAGCGCCTGCGCCATCGGCAGCGCCGCGACCCCCGCACTGGCGCAGGACGCGCCCGAGCCAGAAGCGGTTGTGGAAGCGCCCCAGGATGATGCCGCCGTCCAGCCCGGCGATATCGTCGTCACCGGATCGCGCGTCGCCCGTTCCGGCTTCAGCGCGCCGACGCCGACCACGATCATCGGATCGGAGCAGATGGAGCAGCGCGGATCGACCAACGTCGCGACCATGCTCAACGAGATCCCGTCGTTCCGCGGCACGGTGAACCCGGCCGCCAGTGGCATCCGCACCACCACGCCGGGCGCCAACTATGCCGATCTTCGCGGCCTTGGCAGCTTCCGCACGCTGACCTTGGTCGAGGGCCGCCGCTTCGTGCCGTCGGTGCCGACCGCGAGCACCAGCACGCCCTATCAGGTCGATCTGAACGCGGTGCCGTCGCTGATGGTCGATCGCGTCGAAGTGGTGACCGGTGGCGCTTCGGCGCAATGGGGTTCGGACGCGGTTTCGGGCGTGGTCAACCTGATCCTCAACACCCGGTTCGAAGGGCTGAAGGCCGAAGCGCAGTTCGGCGTTTCGGGCCATGGCGATGGTCAGGAATATCGCATCGGCGGGCTGTTCGGCACCTCGTTCGCGGGCGGCCGCGGCCATGTGACCATCGCCGGCGACTATGTGAAGAATGACGGCATCTACGACGTCTACACCCGCGATTGGGGCCGCGATCAGTATATGATCCTGACCAATCCGGGCAGCACCGTGGCCAACGGCCAGCCGCGCCAGATCATCTCCAGCAACGTCCGCTATGGCACGATCACGCCGGGCGGCCTGATCGTCGGCGTGGGCGGCGGTTCGCCCGCGAGTCTCGTCGGCACCGAATTCCTGGCCGGCGGCGTTCCCGCAGCCTTCGTGCGCGGCCAGTACGGCACGGTCACCAACGCGCTGCAGATCGGCGGCGGCAACGATACCGTCACCACCACCCGTGGCGTGACGCTGACTCCGAAGCTCGAGCGGCGCACTTTGTTCGGCCATGTCGAGTTCGAATTCTCGGACGCGGTCACCGGCTTTGCCGACCTGACCTATGGGTACAGCCGCGGCCAGTCGCAGACACTGCCGGCGCGCGATCAGGGCACTACGGTCGTCACCATCCAGCGCGACAATGCCTATCTGCCTGCATCGATCGCGGCGCAGATGCCGGTGGGCGGCACGATCCGTCTTGGCCGTATCGACTATGATCTGGGCCATGCCCGTCCCGACGTGACCAACGATCTGATCCAAGGCACGGTCGGCCTGCGTGGCGATCTGGGCGGCAGCTGGAAGTGGGACGCCCATTATTCCTACGGCGTGAACACGTACGAGCAGCACATCTACGGGATGCGCAACAAGCAGAAGTACGTCTTCGCCGCCGACGCGGTGAACAGCGGCGGGCAGATCGTGTGCCGCGCGACCATCGCGGGCCCATCGTTCAACGCGGCGGCCGCGGGCTGCGTGCCGCTCAACCTGTTCGGCAACGGATCGCCCAGCGCGGCGGCCATCGCCTATGTCACCGGCACCGTGTTCAGCCGCAATCGCTATACCCAGCATGCGGCGGCGGTGAATTTGCGCGGCGATCCCTTCTCGACCTGGGCCGGGCCGGTCTCGTTCGCGACCGGCGTCGAATATCGTAGCGAAAGCTCGACCGCGATCGTCGATCCGGTGGCGGCGGCGAACAATTGGGAATCGGGTAATGGCCTGCCCTATTCCGGTTCGTTCAACGTGCTGGAAGGCTATGCCGAGACGGTGGTGCCGCTGGCGCGCGACCTGCCCTTCGCCAAGTCGTTCGACTTCAACGCCGCGGTCCGCCACGCCGAATATAGCGGCGCGGCTGGTGGCCAGACGACGTGGAAGCTCGGCTCGACCTGGGAGCCGGTCGACGGCCTGCGCCTGCGCTTCGCACGTTCGCGCGATATCCGCGCACCAAGCCTGTTCGAACAGCGCAGCGTCACCGTGCAGGGCCTGAACGTCACCTATCTGGGCGGATCGGCATTCGTGCAGGTCAACAATACCGGCAACACCCAGCTGCAGCCCGAAAAGTCGGACACGCTGACGCTCGGCTTCGTCTGGTCGCCCAGCTTCGTGCCGCGCCTGCAATTCTCGGTCGATTATTACGACATCGCCGTGAAGGGCGCGATCGACCGAATCGGGCAGCAGAACATCATCGACCAGTGCGCCGCGGGCAACACGTCGCTCTGTTCGTATCTGCAGCTTTCGGGCGCGACGCTGGTGGGGATCAACAATCCCTATGTGAACCTGAACACGATCACGACCCGCGGCTTCGACGGTGCGCTCAGCTATCGCGCGCCGATCGACTCGATCTTCGGGGCGCCGGGTTCGATCTCATTCAACCTGTCGGGCACCTACACCACCGACATGCTGTTCGGCACGCCGGGCGCGGCGGTGGTGCAGCGCGCGGGTGAGAACAGCATCTTCAACGGCGTGTCGGGCTATGCGGTGCCAACCTTCCGCGGCAACGCATCGATCTCGCTGAACGCCGGCCGCTTCACGCTGACGCCGCAGCTGCTCTACATCAGCAGCGGCAAATATAATAACGTGTGGACCGACGTTTCGACCGCCACCAAACAGGCCGACATCAACGACAACAGCATCCCTGCCGTCGCCTATGTGAACCTCTCCTTCAGCTACGATGTTCTCGGCGAGAACCGTCTCCAGCTGTTCGGCGTGGTCAACAATCTGTTCGACAAGGATCCGCCGCCGGTGCCGAGCTTCACCTCGGGCCAGTCGGTGAATACCGTGCTGTACGATGCGGTCGGCCGCTACTTCCGCATCGGCGTTCGCGCCAAGTTCTGATTGCGCTCCAAAGGGGGAGCGTTCAGCACCCGCAGGGTCTGCCTTGACGGCAGAACCTGCGGGTGCTGTCCCTTTGTATCACTTCAAGGAGAAGCGCGTGCGTCGACCGGTCGAGGACGAGTTCGAACTTAGGAACCGCTATTCCACGATGGAGCGCGGCGAACTGGACCAGACCGTCGGGTTCCTGCTGCGCGCGGCGTGGAAGGAAGTGTCGCGCCAGTTCAACGCGTTTTTCCGCGACGCCGATTTCACGCCGGGCCTCTACACCATCATGGTGCTGGTCGATCTCAATCCGGGCTGCAATCCGGGCGACCTCGCCAAGCCGATGGGCATTTCGCAGAACAATCTGGTCGCGCATATCGACGAGCTGGTCGAGCGCGGCTTCCTGACCCGCAGCGTGCATCCGCGCGACCGGCGAGTGAAGGTGCTCAACCTCACCGATCTGGGCAAGGAAAGGCTGGCCGAGCTGCGCAAGGCGCACAAGGTGTACGAGAAGCGCATCGCCCAGCAGATCGGCAAGGACGAGATGACGCAGCTGTTGCGCATCCTCGGCAAGTTCGAGGCAGTGCCGGACTAGGTTGGGTCGGCATTAAAATCCTCCCCCGGAGGGGGAGGTGGCAGCCGCAGGCTGACGGAGGGGGAACACCACAGGCGATATCGCTTGGGGCAAGCCCCCTCCACCGCTTCGCGGTCCCCCTCCCCCTCCCCCTCCCCCTCCAGGGGAGGATTGGCCTAGATGCCCGCGATTGCTGTCGCACGATAGCTGCGTGGCGAGGCGCCGAAGCGTTCGCGGAACAGCCGGCTGAAGTGCGACGAGCTGTTGAAGCCCCATGAGAAGGCGATGTCGGTGATCGGACGTCCGGCCTCGGCGGACAGGTCCTGACGGCAGCGCTCGAGCCGCAGGCCCCAGATATGCGACGCGATGGTCTCGCCGCTGTCGCTGAACGCCTTGTGGACATAGCGCTTGGTGCAGTTGAGCGCGCCTGCGACGCGATCGACCGACAGTTCGGGATCGGCGAGGTTGCGCGCGATATAGGCCTGGGCGCGGGCGAGCAGCGCGTGGCGCGAGCTGAGGCCCCGCTGGCGGTCGCGATTCTCCCATGCGGCCGAGCGGACGAGCTGGAGCGCGATGCGCGAAATCTCGTCGCCCTGTGCGGAGTCGATCGTGTCGGCGGCGTCGGCGAGCGAGGCGAGGAAGGTGCCGGCAACGCGGCCCATGCCCGATCCGCCCATGCTGCGCCCCGCCGCCCGGGTCAGTTCCAGCGTGCGTGACCAGCCGGATTCGGCTTCCTCGCCATGCAGCAGCAGGATCGCGCCTTCATGGGCGGTTTCCAGTTCCAGCCGGGGGCCGGGGACGACCGCCCAGTCGAGCGCTTCCAGCTTCACCGCACCGTTGCGCCAGGCGACGGCGCTGCTGCCGCTGCGCTGAAGCACCAGCGCGCCGCTGCGCGGGATCGACACGGTCAGCATGCGGGCGGCGCGGCCGAGCGCCAGGCTTTCCATCTGGACGCGCCCGAAGCGGCGGCGCTGCGGCGGAAACTCGCTCGCCCCGGATGCTTGCCGCTCCGGAATGACTGAAATCGCCTGTGCCATGTCGACCTCTCCTGCCGCTCGCTGTGCGAGTCATATTATGTATGTAATATACATATTCTGTCGTATATACATATCCAGTGTCAACCGGGTGCGGATTGCCGCGGTTTCGGGACGGCGAATGTTCGTCGTCAGGCAAGTCTGAAGGCGCGGCCGCGTTCAAAAAGGCGGGGCAACACAAGATACCGAAAGAGACGATGGCACTTTTCCCCGACACGCCGATGTTCCGCGGACCGAACCGGCCGCAGCGTATCGAGGCGGATATCTATGAGCTGGAATATGAGGGGGTGATCCCCGAGGCGATCCGCGGCGCCTTTTACCGCTGCGGTCCGGACCCGCTGTTCCCGCCGCGTGCGGGCACCGATATCGGCATCAACGGCGACGGCTTCGTCTCGCAATTCCTGTTCGACGACGGCCATGTCGATTTCCGCCTGCGCTTCGTGCGGACCGACAAGTTCCTGGCCGAGCGCAAGGCGCGCGAGGCGCTGTTCGGATCGTACCGCAATCCCTTCACCGACGATCCGAGCGTCGCGGGGGTGGATCGCACCACCGCCAACACCGCGATCGCCTGGTATGACGGCCGCCTGCTCGCGCTGAAGGAAGACGGGCTGCCGCACGAGCTGGACCCGTTCACGCTGGAGACTTTGGGCAAGTTCGATTTCGGCGGCGCGCTGCGCACCCCGATGGTTACCGCGCATCCCAAGGTCGATCCGGCGACCGGCGACTGGCTGTTCTACGGCTTCGAATGCGGCGGGCTGGCCACGCTCGACGCGTCCTTCTGCGTCGGCGCTCCGGACGGCACATTGACGCATGAGGAATGGTTCAAGCTGCCCTATGCGGCGATGATCCATGATTTCGCGGTGACCGAGAATTACGCGATCTTCCCGATCATGCCGACCGTGTCGGATATCGAGCGGATGCGCCGTGGCGGCGATCACTGGGCATGGGATCCGTCGCTGCCGACCTGGATCGGCGTGCTGCCGCGGGGCGGCACGGCTGCGGACATCCGCTATTTCCGCGGGCCCGCGCGCTGGTCGTTCCACACGATGAACGCGTTCGAAGAGGGGCGGCTGATCCATCTCGACACGACCGCCGCGCCGACCAACGCCTTTTTCCCCAATGTCGACGGGTCGCGGCCCAGGCCGAGCGAAGGCGACTTTCATCTGACGCGCTGGACGTGCGATCTGGCGGGCAATGAGGACGAGTTCACCGAGCGGCGCCTGTTCGACCTGCCGAGCGATTTCTACGATGTCGATCCGACCGTGGTCGGCCGCCCCTATCGCTATGGCTTCATGGCGGTGAAGGCCACCGATCGCCCCGCCAACAGCATCGGCGCGCCGCATCCGTTCAACGCGCTGGGCAAGATCGACGTGACCAGCGGCGAGACCGAGCTGTGGTATGCCGGGCCCGAAAGCGCGGTGCAGGAGCCGGTGTTCGTGCGGCGCAGCGAGGATGCTGCGGAAGGCGACGGCTATCTGCTGGCGGTGGTCAACCGGCTGGCCGAGCGCACCAGCGAGCTGGCGATCCTCGATACCGCGAAACTGGCCGATGGGCCGGTTGCGCGTATCTATGTGCCGCTGCACCTGCGCATGGCGTTCCACGGCATGTTCATTTCTGCGGACGATCTGGCCGGTGCGCGCCGCCCGCAGGAGTTGGCAGCATGACCCTGGTCCAGAGCTTCGACGGGGTTCGCCTCGCGGTCGTCGATGAAGGCGAAGGCGTGCCGGTGCTGATGGCGCACAGCCTGGGCGCCGATCATCGCATCTGGGATCCGGTCGCGGCCGAGCTGCGCACCGCGGGCTTCCGCACGATCCGCTATGACCTGCGCGGGCATGGCGCATCGGACGTGCCGGACGGACCTTATGACGTGGCGATGTTCGGCAAGGACATGGTGGCGATCCTCGACGCGCTGGGCATTGCCCGCGCGCATGCGGTCGGCCTGTCGGTCGGCGGGATGGCGGCGATGTGGCTGGCGGTGAACGCGCCCGATCGCGTCGACCGGCTCGTGCTGGCCAACACCACGCCGTTCATTCCGGTCAAGGATCGCTGGGACCCGCTGATCGCCGAAGCGCTGGATGCGGGACTCGACGGAATCGCCAAGCCGATGATCCTCGGCTGGCTGTCGGCGGGGTTCAAGGCGGAGCAGCCGGACGCTGCGGTCGGTCTCGTCAACGCGATGCTGCACATGCCGCCCGCGGGCTTTGCCGGGACCTGCGCGATCCTGCGCGACGTCGATCTGCGCGCGGACCTGTCGCGCATCGCTGCGCCTACGCTGGTGGTGCATGGCGTGGAGGACGAGCGCGGCGTGCCCGCATCCGCCGCCCTCGTTTCGCACATTGCCGGTGCGGTCCGTGCCGACATAGCTGACGCTGCCCATCTGTCGCCCGCGGAAAATCCGGGGCAGGTGGCGCGGGCGATACTGGAGTTCCTCGCATGACCGCCGCGACTGCCACCCCCGACGAACGCGACTGGACCGTCACCAGCGGCTGGACGCTCGGCCTGCTGACCGTGATCTATGCGCTCAACTATCTCGACCGGCAGATCCTCAGCCTGGTGCTGCCGCTGATCAAGGCCGAGCTGCACGTGTCGGACACGATGCTCGGGCTCGTCACCGGCTTTGCGTTCGTGCTGTTCTATTCGCTGATGGGTATTCCCATCGCGCGGTTGGCCGACCGCTCGAACCGGCGCAACATCATCGCCATCGGCTGCGCTTTCTGGAGCGCGATGACGATGGTGACCGGCCTCGTCACCTCGGTGTGGCAGCTGGCCGTCACCCGCTTCATGATGGGTGCGGGCGAGGCGTGCGGGATCGCGCCGAGCAATTCGATGATCGCCGACATCTTCAGCGCGGCGAAGCGCCCGCTGGCGCTGTCGATCATGACCGCGGGCAACGGCCTCGGCTCGCTGCTGCTGTTCCCGATCGTCGGCTGGATCGCGCTCCATTATGGCTGGCGCTGGACCTTTTATGTCGCGGGCGCGGCGGGGATTATCGTTGCGCTGATCTTCTTCCTGACCGTGCGCGAACCGGTGCGGCGCGACGCGAAGCCGCTGATCCGGCGCGAGACGTTCAAGGAAGCGATGGCCTTCCTTGCCGGATCGCGCGCCTATCTGTGGATCCTTGCCGGCGGCGCGTTTATGGGCGTCAGCCTCTATGCCAACATCGTGTGGAACTCGAGCTTCCTCGTCCGCGTGCATGGCTTCAACATGGCCGAGATCGGATCGACGCTGGGGCCGATCCGCGGCATCGCCAGTGCGGCGGGCGTGGTGCTGGGCGGCATGCTCGTGTCGAAGCTGGGCGCACGCGATGCGCGGCTGCGGCTGATCGTGCCGGGCATCGCCTGTATCCTGGTGCTGCCCGCCGAGGTCCTGTTCCTGCTGCCGAGCGATCCGACGATCTCGCTGATCGGCCTCGCGCTGGCGACCTTCCTGTCCGCCGTGCATCTGGGCCCGGTCTATGCCGCGTGCATGAGCCTGGTCCCGCCGGGGCTGCGTGCCACGGCGTGCGCGGTGTTCCTGTTCGTCGCCAATCTGGTCGGCCAGATCATCGGGCCGCTGCTGGTCGGTGCGCTGAACGATCACTGGGCGTCGCTCTATGGCGATCTGGCGATCCGTTATTCGATGATGGTCGGGGCAAGCTGTGCCACCGTCGCGGGCGTGTTCCTGATCTTCTCGGCCCGCCACTTCGCCAATGACACACGCCGCGCCGAAGCGGCCTGATCCCCCAGGAGAGTATCATGACCACCGACACGTCCGTCCTCGGCGAGGACTATCAGCCGATCTCGCTGATCGGGCTCGAATTCGCCTTCCGCATCCGCATCTATTTCGCCGAGCGCCGCAAGTTCGAGCCGACCACGCCGATGGGTGGCCGCGTCTATGTGCCGCCGCTTTCGGGCGATATTTCGGGGCCGCGGCTTCAGGGCCGGGTGATCCCGCACAGCGGCGGCGACTGGGCACGCGGGCGCAGCGACAATGCGGCCGAGCTGAACGCGCATTACATGCTGGAAGCATCGGACGGCACGCCGATCTACATCAACAATCGCGGCTTCCTGTACGGACGCGACGATGCCGGTTTGCCGGTGAAGGTCGCCAACAAGACGCAGGAAAACCTGGCCGAAGGCGCCGAGACCAGCTGGAAGATTGCGCCGGACACCTATTTCTTCTGCATCCCGGCATTCGATGCCCCGGTCGGCCCGCATGACTGGCTGACCCGCCACGTCTTTATCGGCCGCGGCCGCCGGGTGCCCAGCCCGGATCATACCTGCTTCGACTATTATATCGTCGATAACGCCTGACCATGGGCACGCAGATCGACCGGCGCGGGTTTCTCGGCAGTGCGACGCTGGCCGCGACGCTCGCGGCTTCGGCCCGGGCCGGTGCCCGGCCGGTGGTGGCGGATGCGCCGTCGGTCACCGGCCGACTCGTCGATTTCGCGCTGAAGACCCGGTTCGAGAATCTGCCGGCCGCGGTGGTGCATGAGTGCCGCCGCTATGTCCTCGACGCGCTGGGTTGCGGGGTGGCGGGGCATCTCACTGCCAAAGGCCGCCTTGCCGCCGCTCATGCCGCGGCGATGGGCGGGCGTGGGCAGCCGGGACGGATATTGGGCAGCATGGCGCGGACCGATCTGGCGCATGCCGCCTTTGCCAATGGCGAGCTGATCAATGCGTTGGATTATGACGCGATCCCGCATGTGCCGCCCTTCCTGCTGCCGCCGCTGCTGGCGGTTGCGGGGCGCGAGGGTTCGTCGGGTCGCGAGCTGATCCGCGCGGTCGCGGTCGGCACCGAGATCGCGCTGCGGCTCGAACGCGGCACCAGCCGGATGGGCGCCTCGATCGCCGCCACCGGCAAGACGCCCGACGTGTTCGGCATCTGCAATGCCAGCATCGTCGCGGCGGCGGTCGGCTGCGCGATGCTGCTCAAGCTGGACGCGACGCGCACCGCCAATGCGCTGGGCCTCGCCGCCTATTTCTGCGCGGTGCCGTCCAGCCATGCGTGGGAGACGCGGGCACCCAAATCGATGGTGAAATACTCGCCCGTCGGCGTCAGCTGCCAGAATGCGGTGACCGC
This sequence comes from Sphingomonas sp. AOB5, assembly GCF_029433115.1. Taxonomy (GTDB): domain Bacteria; phylum Pseudomonadota; class Alphaproteobacteria; order Sphingomonadales; family Sphingomonadaceae; genus Sphingomonas. The sequence goes on from NZ_JARNTV010000015.1 coordinate 49,911, forward strand.
GGCGCTGCTGGCGGCCAGCGGCTATACCGGCGATCCGGTTGCGCTCGATGGACCCGCCGGTTTTCCCTTGTTCTTCGCCGGTCTGCAATGGGACGATGCCGCGGTGATCGCGGGCCTCGGCGAGCGCTGGGGCATTGTCGGCACGCAGTACAAGCCGCATGCCTGTTGCCGCTTCACCCATGCCGAGGTCGATTGCCTTCAGGCGCTGGTGGCCGAACATGCGATCCGCGCGGACGGGATCGCCGCCATCCATTCGCTGGGCATTCCCTTCGTCGCCAATCCCGACATGACCGTGGTGCGCACGCAGGAAGATGCGCAGTTCAGCACCCATTATGTGCTGGCGCTCGCCGCGCTCGGCATCCCGCTCGACGCGCGCTGTCAGGATCCGGCGCTGTTCACCGATCCGCGCATCACCGGGCTGATGGCGCGGACCACGCGCGACGTGCATCCCGAGGCGCTGACCGCGCGGCGGAGCGATCCGTCGAGCTATCTCGCCCGCGTCGAAGTGACGATGAAGGACGGCCGCAAGCTGGTTCAGGAAACGCGCTATCCGCGCGGCACGGTGAAGCCCGGATTCGAGATTCCCGACGCCGAGCTGGTCGCGAAATGCCGCGCCAATCTGGAGACCGGGCTGAGCGCAACGAAAGCTGCCCGCGCGCTGGAGATGATGACCGCGCTCAACCGGCTGGACGATGTCGGAACGCTGCTCGCCCAACTGGGCTAAACCACGGATACGCTAGCGGAAGGTATTGTTGCGCAAGGACCTTTTCCTGCGCCGATGCTGCGCGCCCTGCAACCTTCGCCAGAGTGAAGAAAAGGCCAAACGCGCCTGCTGCTAGCGTATTGCCAAACCCCAAGTAACTTGTATAACCGAACCTACAAGATAAAGATGGGGAGGGTTGGAATGGTTCGCACTCGCGTTGCTGGCGTCGCGCTGGCGCTGTGTCTCACCGCTTATGCTGCACAGGCTCAGGCGCAGAATGCCGCCGATGACAGTGCGCAGGATGAAGGCGGCGTCGTCGAAATCGTCGTCACCGCGCAGAAGCGCGTCCAGGGTCTTGCCGAAGTTCCGATCTCGATCAGCGTGGTCAGCGGCGAGCAGCTCGAGCGTTCGGGCGTGAGCCGGGTCGAGGATCTCTACGCGATCGCACCCTCGCTTTCCTTCTCGCCCGCCCAGTCCTCGTCGGGCGCCGGCTTGCGCATCCGCGGCGTCGGCAGCGCGGCGTTCGGTTCGGCGACCGAGCCTTCGGTCTCGACCATCGTCGATGGCATGGTGACCGGCCCCGGCGGATCGGCGCTGGTCGATCTGTTCGACGTCGAGCGGATCGAGGTGCTGCGCGGCCCGCAGGGGACCTTGTTCGGCAAGAATTCGTCGGCGGGCGCGGTCAACATCGTCAGCCGCGGACCGACCGAGGATTTCTCGGGTTATGCCAATGTCCGCTATGGCGACACGCTTCAGGAGATCCGCGTCGAGGGCGCGGTCGGCGGCCGGATCGGCAATGGCGCGAAGGTGCGCGTGGCCGGTTACATGCTCGATCAGGGTAAGGGGCAGGTCTATAATCCCGTCCGCAAGACCGACGAGAACAAGCGCAAGCGCTGGGGCACCCGCCTGACCGGCGAGTTCGAGAGCGGCACCACGACCTTCCGCCTGACTGCGCAATATGAGGAGCAGAACAACGCCTGTTGCCGCACCTCATTCTATGGCCTCGATCCGCGTGCCTATGGTGCGCTGACCCGCCTCTATCTGCTGCCGCGCCAGGCCGCGAACGGCGTGGTGCCCGGGCCGAACAACCGCATCTCGATCGCGGACGGCCCGCTGAACGAGCGGACCCAGACGCTGCAGATCGTCGGCAATGTCAGCCATGAGTTCGACAGCGGCCTGACCTTGCGCTCGATCACCGGCTATCGCAGCTGGTACGAAGTCGACACGATCGACGTGGACGGCGTGGACGTGAACATCGGCAACGATCCGCGCCAGCAGCGCGATCTGCAGGTGGTCAGCCAGGAACTGCAGCTGGTCTCGCCCGATCGCGGCGCTTTCAAATGGGTGATCGGCGCCTATTTCTACAGCCATGTGCTGAAGGGCAACACCGTCACCGCGGGCGGCGTCGGCACCATCCTGGGCCAGACCTCGACCCGCGGCATCGGCCGGACCAAGACCAGCAACTATGCGCTGTTCGCCGACGGCACGCTCGAACTCGGCACCATGTTCGAACTCTTCGCGGGTGTGCGTGGGCTGTACGAGGACCTGAAGGTCGACAGTTATCGCAGCGGCAATTATTTCGCGTTCACGGCGGGCACGTTCCAGGGATCGATCGCGACCGACGACACCAACTGGGTCGGCCGCGCCGGCATCCGCTTCACCCCCGCGCCGCGCCAGAGCTTCTATTTCTCGGTCTCGCGCGGATACAAGGGCCGGGCGATCGACAACAACACCGGCAACGTCTTCTACAACAATCCGACGCGCGCGGTGCTGAACCCGGAAACGGTGCTGTCGTTCGAACTGGGCGCGCGCACCAGCTGGTTCCGCAATCGCCTGGTGGTCAATGCGACGGCTTTCTACAGCGATTTCAGCAACTATCAGGCATCGTCGTTCGACAATGTCACCTCGTCGCAGATCCTGCGCAACGCAGGCAAGCTGCGCAGCCAGGGCTTCGAGGCGGATATCGCGGCGAACCCGTGGAAGGGCGGCAATTTCTCGGTCGGCCTCGCTTATGTCGATGCGATCTACAAGGAATATGTCGGCGCGCCGTGCACCAGCGTACAGACCGCGACCGCGACCTGCCCGGTGGGTGGGCAGAACCTGTCGGGCAAGCCGCTGAGCAACAATCCCAAGTGGCAGTATAACCTGCGCGGCCAGCAGGATTTCGAGCTGGGCGGCGGTACGGCCTTCTATGTCCGCGGCGAATATAACTGGCGCGACGCGGTGATCTATGGCGGCGACCTCAACCCGGCCACGCGGCAGGCGGCGTTCGGCGTGGCGAACTTCCGCGCGGGCGTGACCTTCGCCGGCGGCAAGTATGAGCTGTCGGGCTTTGTCGAAAACGCATTCGACGAAAGCTATGCGCTGCGTATCTATGACTCGCCGGGCTTCACCGGATCCTACTCGGCCTTTTTCGGTCCGGCGCGGACCTGGGGCGGCGAACTGCGCGTGAAGTTCTGAGCGGAGAGGGTGACATGCTGGACAAGGATTTTGCGATGACGAGGCGGACCCTGCTCGGTGCGACGGCGGCGGCGGGCATGGCCGCCGCCGGCCCGGCGCTGGGCGCAATCGCCGAGCGGCCCAGCCGGGTGCGCCACTATGTGCTGGCGACGCACGACATGAACTTCGTGTGCGACCAGATCTACGAAGTGCTGGGCCTGCCCGCGACGCCCAAGAAGGAAGGGCCGGGCGTCACCGAGAAATACGGCTTCTACTCGACCATGATGCGCGTCGGCACGACGATGATCGAAGTCGTCCAACCGGTGAATGCCGATCACCACCTCAACAAATGGTTCGACGAGCGGGGCGGCGACGGCGGATACATGGTCGTGATGCAGACCTATGACGCCGATGCGCTGAAGGCCCGTGCGGCGGCCGAGAACCTCAAGCTGACCCGCGACATGCCGTTCATGGGCCAGCACATGATCCAGTTCGATTACAAGCATTTCGGCACGCATTTCGAACTCTACAAATATACGCCCGAGGACAATTGGTGGGGCAACCCGCTGACCGGTCCCTATTCGGATGCGCGCGTCGTATCCGACGTGATCGGATGCGAAGTCGCGGTCGAGAATCCGGAGGCCATCGCGGCGCAGGCGGCGCGGCTGTTCCTGGGGCGTCAGGAGGGGACCAAGGTCCACTTCACCGATCGCACCGTCAGCTTCGTCGAGTCCAAGGGCCAGTGGCGTGGCCTTACCGCGCTCGACCTCAAGGCGCGCGAGCCGGCGCGCGTGGGCGACTGGGCGCGTATCGGCGGCGTCAAGTTCCGGCTGGTTTGAGGGTTATGAGCATGAGCGAGAAACCTCACGTCATCCGCCACTATGTGCTGGCCAGCCCCGACATCGACGCGGTGTCGGCGCAGATCCAGTCGTTCCTGAAAGTGCCGCAGGGGCATCGCCACGATATGGGCGCGATCCTGGGCTTCCGGAACGAGATGATGATGATCGGCCAGACGATGTTCGAATTCGTCCAGCCGGTGAAGCCCGATCATCGCCTGCATCGCTGGTTCAAGGAACATGGCGGCGAAGGCGGCTATATGATCGTGCTGCAGACTTTCGACGCCGAGGCGTTCCGCGCGCGTTCGACGGCCGAAAAATTGCGCCTGACGCGCGACATGCAGTTCCGCGGTCAGGACATGATCCAGTTCGATCCGAAGCGTTTCGGCACGCATTTCGAGACCTATCAATACTCGCTGCCCAATGGCTGGTGGGGCGACCCCGTCGGCCGCAAGTACGAGAAGAGCGCAGCTGCGTCGGAGATCGTCGCGGCCGAGGTTTCGGTCGATGCCGCCCCCCCGGCCGAGATCGCGGCACAGATCGGGCGGCTGTTCCTGTCGCCGGTCTCGGGCAGCGACGTGAAGTTCGTCGACAAGACGGTGCGCTTCCGCCGCGCGACCGGGCGCACCGGCCTGACTGCGCTCGATTTCAAGGCGATCGATCGCAAGTCGGCAGGCAAGACCGCCACGATCTGCAATATGGAATTCCGGCTGGTCTGAACCGGCGGGGAGAGGACGGAGTGCGGCAATGGTCTATGTGCTGGGCGGCTGGCAGAGCGATTTCTCGCGCAACTGGGCGCGCGATGGGATGGAGATCGTCGACGGCTTCGCCGAAGCGCTGAACGAGGGCCTTGCCGCGACCCGGCTCGATCCGGCGGAGGTCGAATGCGGCCATGTCGGGAATTTCGTCGGCGACCTGTTTGCGGGGCAGGGTCTGCTGGGCGGGTTTTTCGGGCTGGTCGATAGCGCGTTCGACGGGCTGCCGACCTCGCGGCACGAGGCGGCCTGCGCATCGGGCAGCGTGGCGATCCTGGCGGCGATGGCCGAGATCGAGGCGGGCCGGTACGATCTGGCGTGCGTGCTCGGGCTGGAGCAGATGCGCAACGTGCCGGGGCAGATTGCTGCGCAGCATCTGGGCGCGGCGGCATGGGCGGGGCATGAGTACGGCGATGCGCGCTATGTGTGGCCGCGCGCCTTTTCCGATGTCGCCGAGGAATATGACCGCCGCTACGGCGTGAAGTACGAGCATCTGATGCGCATCTCCGAAGTGAATTTCGGCAATGCGAAGCGCAACCCCAACGCCCAGTCGCGCGGATGGGCATTTGCGGAGAATGCATTCACCGAAGACGACGAAGCCAACCCGGTGGTCGAGGGCCGTACCCGCAAGATGGATTGCGGACAGGTGACCGATGGCGCGGCGGTGGTGTTCCTCGCTTCGCCTGCGCGTGCTGCGGAATATGCGGCGAAGCGCGGGATCGCGCTGGAGAGCCTTCCGCGGATTTCGGGTTGGGGGCATCGCTCCGCGCCGATCTCGTACAAGCAGAAGATCGCCGCGAGCGAAGGTGCTGAATATGTCTTCCCGCAGGTGCGCCGGGCGATCCTGGAAGCGCGCGAGCGGGCGGGTGTTGGCGACCTGTCGCAGATCCACGCGGTCGAGACGCACGACTGTTTCGCGATGACCGAATATATGGCGATCGACCATCTGGGCCTGACCGCGCCGGGCGAAAGCTGGAAGGCGATCGAGGCGGGCGATATCGAGATCGGGGGCAAGCTGCCGATCAATCCTTCGGGCGGTCTGATCGGGCTTGGGCATCCGGTCGGCGCGACCGGCGTGCGGATGGCACTGGACGCGTACAAGCAGGTGAGCGGCACCGCGGGCGACTATCAGGTCGATGGCGCGAAGACCGTGCAGACGCTGAACATCGGCGGATCGACCACCACCACCGTCAGCCTGATCGTGACGAGCGAAGCGGCATGAGCGAAGCCGCGCCGTTCCGCGAAGCCGAGTTCCTTCCGGTCGATCTCGATGTGCAGCGCGATGGCGATGGCACGATCCGGTTGAAGTCGCGCGTGCCGCTCGACGTGGGCGACGCGAACCTGCCGCGGGCGATTGCTGCGCGGGCGCTGGCGATGGGCGACAAGAGCGCGGTCGCGTGGCGTGGGGCGGAGGGGGAGTGGGTCCATCTTCGCTATGACCAGCTCAAGCGCGAGATTGATGCGGCGACGCAGTGGCTGATCGACCATGTGCCGCGCGGACGCACCATGATCCTGATGGCCGGCAATGGCCGTGCTGCGGCGGTGTTGACCGTGGCGGCATGGGGCGCTGGCGTGATCCTGTGTCCGGTGGGTCCGGCTTACGGGCTGGCTGGCGGCGAATTGCTGCGGCTTCGCCATGTGTTCGCGAAGACTGATCCGGCGGTTGTCTTTGCCGATCCGCATCCGGCGCTGGCTGCGGCGGTCGCGGCCGTGGCGGGGCCGGAGGTGACGATCATCGCCGCCGATCCGTCGCTCTACAATCGCGACGCGGTGGCGCTGGAGGAGGTGCTTGCGACTGAGCCGACCGACGCGGTGGCGGGATCGATCGACGCGATCGATCCGGATGCGGTTGCGTCGTACATGCTGACCTCGGGTTCGACCGGGCTGCCCAAGCTGGTCGAGATCAGCCTCGCCAATTTCGCGGCGAACAGCGCGCAGGGGTTGATGTCGATCGGCCGCGCGGCGGGCTGGGGTGACATGATGCTCGACTGGCTGCCGTGGCATCATGCCGCGGGCGCCGGGCTGCTCCGCGCGACCCTGCTGAACGGTGGCACCATCTATGTCGATGGTGGAAAACCGATGCCCGGGCTGTTCGAGGAGAGTCTCCGCAACATGCGCGAGATTCCGGTGGCGTATGTCAACAATGTGCCGCTGGGCTATGCGATGCTGGTCGATGCGATGGAGCAGGACGCGGTGCTGCGCGCGACCTATTTCTCGAAGCTGCGGCTGATGCTCTATGGCGGTGCCGGCCTGCCGCAGCATGTCCATGACCGGCTGCAGCAAATGGCGGTCGCGGAGACCGGGCACCGCATCCACATGACCACCGGATACGGCATGACCGAGAGCGTTTCGGGTTGCATGACGATCCATTTCCCGACCGACAAGGTGGGTATCGGCCTGCCCGCGCCGGGGCTGGAAGTGAAATTGGTGCCGCATGACGATCGCTACGAAGTCCGCCTGCGCGGGCCGAACGTGACGCGGGGCTATCTCGACGAACCGGCGAAGACGGCGCAAGCGTTCGACGAGGAAGGCTATTACCGCACCGGCGATCTGGCGGTGTTCCATGACGATGCGCAGCCCGAGGCCGGGCTGGCCTTCGCCGGGCGGCTGGCCGAGGAGTTCAAGCTCTCCAACGGGACATGGGTCTATGGCGGGCAGCTGCGTGAGGCGTTGCTGAAGGCGCTGGCGCCGCATGTCGGCGAGCTGGTGCTGTGCGACGACAATCGCGATTGTCTGGGCGTGCTGGCATGGCCCAAGCCCGATGCGCCGGACGACCTGCTCGATCTGGTGGCCGAGCAATTGCGCGTGTTCAATTCGCAGCAGCGCGGCGGATCGGCGACCGTGCGCCGCGTGGCGCTGTTCGACCGGCCGCCCAATCCCGGCGCGAACGAGATGTCGGACAAGGGCACGATCAATCGCCGCGCGGTGCTCGACAACCGGCCGGACGATCTGGAGCGGCTGTACGCGGCCTTGCCGGGCGACGGGGTGCGCGCGGTTTGAGCTGGCTGGCGGTCAACGCCGCGGTGCTGGCCGGGTTCTTCCTGGCCGCCTGGCTGGTCTGCCTGAAGTTGCGCGACGTGACGCCGGTCGACAGCCTGTGGGCTTTCGGGATGGTCGTGCTGGCGATTTCCAGTTTCGTGCAGACCGGCGGCCTGCGCGAACGCAAGCTGTTGCTGCTTTTATTGTGCGCAGCATGGGGGCTGCGGCTGGGCGGATACATGCTGTGGCGGTGGCGGACGCATGGGACCGATCGGCGCTATGCCGCGATGCTGGGCAAGGCGGAGGCGCGGCGCGGCTGGGGCTTCGCCAAGGCCTCGCTGCTGCTGGTGTTCGCGACCCAGATGCCGTTGCTGTTCATCGTCGCGCTGCCGGTGCAACTGGGGCAGGCCGATGCTGCGCCGGGGCTGGGATTGCTGGCATGGATCGGCGCCGGGCTAGCGGTGTTCGGGATCGCCTTTGAGACCATTGGCGACGCGCAACTGGTCCGCTTCCGTCGCGATCAGGCCAATGCGGGGCAGGTGATGCAGTCCGGCCTGTGGCGCTACACGCGGCACCCCAATTATTTCGGCGACGCCTGTACCTGGTGGGGGCTGTACCTGATCGCGGCGGAGACACCGACGGGCATCTGGGCGTTACCCGGACCGCTGCTGCTCACCTGGACGCTTATGAAGTGGAGCGGTGCGCCGACCGTGGAGGGCCGGCTGCACAAAACGCGGCCGGGCTATGCCGATTATGTGCGGCGGACCTCGGGCTTCGTGCCGTGGGTGCCGCGCACCTAGTTCAACCGCTCGACAACCATCGCTACGCCGACCCCCTGCGCGCCGGTCGCAACGACGAGGCCGTAGGTGCCGTCGGCTTCGTCCAGCGCATCGAGCAGTGTCGACAGCAGTATCGCCCCGGTGGCGCCCATCGGGTGACCCTTGGCAATGTGGCCGCCGCCGACATTGACGCGATCCGGATCGACCAGCCGGTCGCGGAGGAACTTTGCGATCACCACCGCGAAGGCCTCCATGAACTCCACCCGGTCCATATTTGCGAGGGTCAGGCCGGCGCGGGCGAGCGCAAGATCCATCGCGGTGAAACCCGCGAGGAGCGAGTCGCGCGCATCGCCGCCGGTCTCGGCGAAACCAAGGATGCGGGCGCGGGGGCGTTCGCCATGGCCGATCAGCGCGAGGCCCGCGCCATCGGCCATGGGCGGGGCATGGGCGACGCTGTGGCGATGGTCGATCTCCGCGCCGTCGAGCGCCGCGCGATACTGGTCGGCGAAGGCGGTGAAGGCGGCGGGCATGGCGGCGAGCTTGCCGGGATCGGTCGCGCGCGGGGCTTCGTCGCGGGTGAGCTTGCCCGCCGGAATGCGCGAGGCGAGCAAGGCGGGGCGATCCTCGGCGGCCAGCGCGCGGGTCTGTGAGGTGAGCGCGGCGGCATCCAGTTCGGCGCGGGTGATCCCTTCCTTCACCGCCAGAAGGTCCGCCGCGAGCGCCACGGGAATGTAGCGCAGTCGCGGCGGCAGGCTGGTGGCCGTGTAATAATCGGCCTGATCGGCCATGAAGGGCACGCGCGACATCATCTCGACGCCGCCGGCGAGCGCGCGATCCGTCACGCCCGCGTCGATCATCGCCGCGGCCTGACCGATGGCGGAAAGACCCGAGGCGCAGAAATTGTTGAGGCTGTGCGCGGCAGTTTCGGGCGGCATGCCCGCGGCGAGCTTGGCGATCATCGCGATATGCCCGCCCTGCGCGCCGATTTGCCCGACGCTGCCGATGGTCATCAGCCCGGCACTGCGCGGATCGCGACCGCGCGCGTCGAGCGCATCGACGAGGTGCGCGATCAGGCCCTCTGGAGTCTCGGCCGCGAGACCGCCATCCTTCTTCGCCTTGCCGCGCGGAGTGCGGACGGCATCGAGGATCAGCGCCTTCATGCCTGCCACACGCCCTGCGGCTGATAGGCGAACAGGCCCGGCGGTGCGGCGACCACATCGGGGATGGCGCGGATCGCGACGGCCATGGTCGCGTCGGTCAGCGCGCGGCTGGGCGGGGCGGTAGGATCGCCTTCATGGATGTCGAGCGTCATGCGCACATTGGGGCGGCCGGTGATGTCGACGATCCAGTGACCCGTGGTGCCGTCGCCATGCAGGCTGGGATCGGCGGTCCACAGGATCGCGAGCGTCATCGCCACGCCATTGGCCAAATGCGCGGTCCAGCGCCAATGGGTCGCGGCGACCCGGCCCTGCGCGATGGTACCCGCGGGGATGACGATCTCGCGCGGGGCGAGCACCAGGTCGTGGTGCGGATCGATCCGCTCGACATGGCTGCCCATCGCGTCAGCGGAGAAGTGCAGCACTTCGCTGAACAAGGTCGAATAGAGCGCGGCCAGCGGTCCGGTGCGGATATCGGAGACGGCGGGATCGGAGCCGAGGCCCATCAGCCCGAACACGAATTCGGGCGAGGCCATCGCCGAAGCGTCGACCGTTTCGCGGATCTCGATCGTCTCGATGCTGGCGCACATGGCGGTGGCGGCAAGGGTCAGCCGCTCGACCACGACGCCGGGCTGCACACCCACGCCCGCCAAGGTCACGCCGCCCCGGATCGCCGCGGCATGAAGCCGCTCGGCATAGGCGGCGCCATGTGCATGCGGCCAGTGGAAGCCTGCGGTGGAAACGACATTCTTGCCCGATTCGAGCAGGCGGATCACGTCCTCCGCCATCGCATCATAGGGCAAGGTGATGCGCGGCGTGTGCAGCACAACATCGGCGTCGGTTGCCAGCGTCGCCTCGATATCGTTGGTGGCGAGGATACCGGTATCGGGCCGCCGCGCGATGGCGCCAGCGTCCATGCCTGATTTGGCCGGGCTATAGACATGGACCCCGGCCAGTTCGAGGCCGGGGGAATCGATGATACGCCGCAGCGCGGTTCTGCCCATCGAGCCGGTGGCCCATTGGATGACGCGGATCATCACTTCCTCCCCTTTGCGAATCCCGCATAGGGCGATTGCGCGAGCGTGTCAGTCTATTTATGCAAGTCACTAGCGAAATGAGGAGAGAGCCGTGTTCCTGACCCCTGCGGAGCGCATCGCCGATTACGAATCGCGCGGCTGGTGGGAGGGGATCACGGTCGACGCCCTGTTCCGCCGTGCCGTCGCCGGCGGCGTCGACGGCCTGGCGCTGGTCGATCCGCTCAATCGCGCCGATCTGGACGGCGTTGCGCCCGAACGGCTGAGCTGGCGCGCGCTGGACGCGCGGGTCGGGCGGATGGCGGCGGGGCTGCTCGCGGCGGGACTGGTCAAGGACGACATCGTCGCGGTCCAGCTTCCCAACACGGTGGACGCGGTGATCCTGTTTCTCGCCGCCGCGCGCATAGGGCTGATCGTCAGCCCGGTGGTGATGCAATATCGCGAGCATGAGCTGGGGCATATCGTCGAGCGGACGCAGCCCAAGGCATTCGTGACGGTGCCGATGTTCGCGGGGCACGATCATGTCGCGATGGTCGCCCGGCTGGGCATGCGCGTGCTGGTGCTGGGCGAAGCGGCGGGCGCGGAGGATTTGCTGGCGCTCGCCCGCGCTGCCGATCCGCTGTCGGCCGAGGCCTATGCTGCGCAGCATAAGGTCGCGGCGGGCGAGGTGCTGACGATCTGCTGGACCTCGGGCACCGAGGCGCGGCCCAAGGGCGTGCCGCGCGATCACAATCATTGGGTGCTCAATGGAAAGCTGGTGGCCGAGGCTGGCGACATGCGGCCGGGCGAGACGTTGCTCAACCCGTTCCCGCTGGTGAATATCGGATCGATCGGCGGGTTGGTGATGCCGTGGCTGACGATTCAGGGGACGCTGGTGTTGCACCACCCGTTCGATCTCGGCGTGTTCCTGCGCCAGATCGCGGCGGAGCGCGTGAACTATACCATCGCGCCGCCCGCGGTTCTGACCGCCCTGCTCAAACAGCCCGCGATGCTGGCCGATGCCGACCTGTCCTCGCTGCGCGCGGTGGGATCGGGATCGGCGCCGCTGTCGCCGTGGCTGATCTCGGGCTGGCGCGACGGGCATGGGGTGGAAGTGTGCAACATGTTCGGATCGAACGAAGGCGCGTCGCTCTTCTCCAATCATGTCGATGTGCCCGATCCGGAGGAGCGCGCGCGCTTCTTCCCGCGGCTGGGCGGCGAGGGGGTGGAATGGCCATGCCTAATGCACCGGGTGATGCGCTCGCGGCTGGTCGATCCGGCGACCGAGGCGGAGATCACCGAGCCGGGTATTGCGGGTGAATTGCGGGTCGACGGGGCGTTCCTGTTCAGCGGGTACTGGCGCGCGGAGGACCCGGCGGCGGCGTTCGATGAGCGGGGCTGGTTCCGCACCGGCGACCTGTTCGAGATCGCGGGCGAGGGCGGGCGCTTCTATCGCTTCGTTGGGCGCAGCAAGGAGATCATCATGCGCGGCGGGGTCAACATCTCTCCCGCCGAACTGGACGATCTGCTGACCGGCATGCCTTCGGTGCGTGAGGCGGCGGTGGTGGGTATCCCCGATCCTGTGCTGGGCGAACGCGTTGCGGTGGCGGTGGTACCGCAGGGCGATGCGCCGTCCCTGGCAGACGTCACCGCATGGCTGCGCCTTCGTGACGTGGCGGTCTTCAAGCAGCCCGAACGGCTGGTGGTGCTTGACGCCCTGCCGCGAAACGCGATGAACAAGATCGTACGCAGCAATTTGCGCGAGACCGTGCTGGCCGCGATGCAGGGAGATACGAAGTGATGAGCCGACGGGAAGCAATCGGAGTCGGCGCGGCGGCGCTGGCGGCGGGCGGTGCGGCTCCGGCGATCGCGGGGGCGAGCGACCCGATGGCGCTGCCCGAGCCGAGCCTCGCTTTCGCCTTCCAGCTCGAGGTGACGCTCGGGCCGCCGCAGGAGCTGGGTGTGGTCGACGGCGTGCGCAAGCGGATCATCCCGATCACCGGCGGCAGTTTTTCCGGCGAGAAGATCAAGGGCGCGGTGATGCATGGCGGCGCCGACTGGCAGGATATCCGGCCCGAGGACGGGCTGACCCGGGTGTTCGCGCATTACTGGCTGAAGGCCGATGACGGCGCGGTGATCTCGGTAAAGAACAACGGCGTGCGCCGCGCCCCGCCCGAGGTGATGAAGAAGATGATGGCGGGCGAGATCGTGCCGCCCGCAGACTATTATTTCCGGACCAACCCGGTGTTCGACACCGGCGCCGCGGCGCATCGCTGGCTGAACGAGAATATGTTCGTGTGCGTGGGCGCGAGGCTGCCGGACAAAGTGGTGATCCGGACGTATCTGGTGCTTTGACCCAATCCTCCCCCGCAAGGGGGAGGTGTCAGCGCAGCTGACGGAGGGGGAGGTAAGCGATCCGCTATCTTTAGTGATTCCGCCCCCTCCGCCGCCTTCGGCGTCACCTCCCCCTTGCGGGAGAGGATTTAGGAACGCAGCAATTCCCGCCCAACCCAATGCGCGTGCGTCCCACTGCTGATCTTGTGCGGCAGCGCGATGCGGCAGACCGGGCCTTCCTCGAACCGCTTGCAATCGATCAGCACGCATTCCGATGTGCCGCGATTTTCGTCGATGATGAAGCTGACCAGATAGCCGTCATCCTCGTCCTTCGCGTCCACCCGCGGCGCGAACGGCGCTTCGCTGGCGTAGCGGCCTTCCTCCAGCTTGAGCGACCAGCTCTCGCCGGTTTCCAGATCATGCTTCACGAAGCCGTTGAACAGGAACCAGCCGGGCCGCGTCGTCGTGCTGTACGCATAGCGATAAGGGCGGCCGGCATAGGCCTGATTGAACATCCCGAATTCGAGGATGCGATCGTCGAGATGGCCTTCCTTCGTCTCGCCCGTCGCGAGGTTGAAACGCCAGCGGTGGAGCTTGGGGCGGAAGCTGTGCTCGTCGAGATAGCCCATCAGATGACCATGCTCGCCCATGTCGGCGAGCGGCTCTGGCATCGGGTTTTCCTGGAAATAGCCGTCCATCACCACTTCGTCGCCATCCTCATAGGCGTTGAGGAAATGGAGAATGTAGGTGGGCTTCGCGTCGAACCAGCGGATATCCGCTTCGCCGCCATGGCGCGGGATCAGGGCAAAGCGCGAGGGCAGGTCGTGCATGCGCACCGCATGGATATCGCGTTCGAGCAGCTTCTGGTCCCAGAATACCGGCAGGTCGTTGAGGATCGACCAGTTCTCCGAAAAGCACATGTCGTGCGGCAGGCGCGGCCCGGGCAGCGGCACCGGCGTGTAGGTGACCAGCTTCCCCGAATGATCGACCACGCCGTAATGCATATAGGGCGCGTGCTTCGAGTAGTTGAAGAACATCAGCTCGCCGGTGCGGTCGTCCACCTTGGGATGCGCCGAGATGCCGTCAAGCGGCACCCAAGGGGCGACGCCGGTCTGCTCCAGCGTTTCGGGATCGAGGACATAGCCTTCGCCGCACTGGTAGAAGGTCGAGATCGCCTTGCCCGCATGGACGATGATGTCAGTGCTGGAGGAATCCTTCAGCCGCCCGTGCGCGCCGAAGCCCGGCCGCGTCGACACGCCCGGCCCGTCCATCAGCCCGCCCCATAGCGACTGGCCCGCGCGCTGCTCCGCGTCGAAGCAGCGGGTGCGCACGAAGCGGTTGCGGTAGGATGCCTGACCGCCGCGGAAGTCGATCTGGTGGATCATCCCGTCGCCGTCGAAGGGGTGATGACGGCCCAGCGGCTGGTGGATCTGGTTCTCGGTATTGCGCAGATAGACGCCGTCGATGTCCGCGGGAATCGCACCCTCGATCACGTCGAGTTCGATCGCGTCGACTTCCTCCATCTGCGGCGTCCATGCGCCGGACAGATAGGGGTGGTTGCTCGGCTGTAGCGACGAACGGATCGCCGGCAGTCGCTCGACCTTCATGAGATACCCCTCTCCGAAACACTCTTCATTGCCGGGCTAGCGCGGAAGGTTTGTTTGTGCAAGTTAGTACGCGAGAGGAACGCGAAATGCATATCGGGACCCTGTTGGCCATGACCGCCCTGATCGTGACGCCCATCGCCGCGGGTCCCGCAGCATCCGCCCATATTCCAGCACAGGAGAGTGAAGTGGCCAAGGACCCCCGCATCGTCGTCGTCGAGGAGATGATCCACGCCTGGAACGTGCGCGACTGGAAGAAGGTGGGCGATCTGTTCGCCGAAGACGGCGTGCTGCATTCGATGATGATCGAGCCGGTCACCGGGCGCGCGCAGATCGCGGCGCGGATCGAGGCGCTGGGCGCGGGGATCGATTCGATCACGCTGCACATCCACAATATCGGCATCGTCGGCGATGTCGTGGTGATCGAGCGGACCGACGAGTTCGTCTATAACGGCCATCACGGCAAGGTGCCGGTGGTCGGCGTGCTCGAGATCGAGAATGGCAAGGTGAAGGTCTGGCGCGAATATTACGACCGCGCGCAGTTGCTGGCGCAGATGGGCGTCTCGCCGGGGGATCATTGAGGTTGCATTCGGCTTCGCTGAATGGCGGCACCGGCCCGCTCCCCCACCCGACCACCCAACAGGATATGCTATGGGAGGCCGGGTGGGGGAGCGGGCCGGTGCCGCATCCACGCAAGTGGATCGAACGAGCCTTGGCTTTCGCGGATCGTGCCATGCGCGCTATAGGGGTGCGATGAGCGGGCGATATTGACGTGCAGAACCTAATCCGCACCTGTTCCATCTGGCGCGCGCTCGAGGTGGTGGGCGATACGCCGACGCTACTGATCCTCGAGGCGAGCCTGCTCGGCGACCGCCGGTTCGACCAGTTCCGCCGCCGCACCGGCCTGCTCAAGGCGCTGCTCAGCGATCGGCTGAAGCGGCTGGTTGCGGCCAAGGTGCTGGAGAAGCGCCGCTACAGCGAAAGCCCGCCGCGCGACGAATATGTCCTGCTGGAAAAGGGCCGCGCGCTTTACTGGCCGGCGCTGATGCTGTTGCGCTGGGAGCTGATGTGGGGCGACGGCGAAGGCAAGATGCGCGTCGAGCTGACGCACAAGAAATGCGGCCAGCGCTTCACGCCGCTTCCCGCCTGCTCGCATTGCAAGGGTGAGGTCGACGCGACCCTGGTCGAATGGTGTGAGGGGCCGGGCGTGGGCTGGATGGCGCCCTTCTACAGCCGCCGCCGCCAGCAGCGCGACAGCAGCGAAGGCACGGCCTTGTTCGAATCCGCGGCGCAGTTGCTCGGCGACCGCTGGGCCAGCCTGATCATGCGGTCGATCTTCACCGGCATCATCCGCTTCGACGATATCCGCCGCGACACCGCGATCGCGACCAACATTCTGGCCGAGCGCCTTGCCTGGCTCACCAATTTCGGGGTGATCCGGCAGGTCCAGTACGAGACCAATCCGCCGCGATACGAATACAAGCTGCGCCGCAAGGGTGTGGACTATTACCCCGCGCTGCTGATGCTGATGCAATGGGGCGACAAATATTATGCCTCGCCCGAGGGTCCGCCGCTGCTGCTGACGCACAAGAGCTGCGGGCATGAGCTGGATGCGATGGTGAGCTGTTCGGAATGCCGCGAGCCGCTCCACGCGCAGGACGTGACCTTCCATATCGAGGAAACCGACGGCACCGATGATATCGAGTCCGCTGCCGCGGAGTGATCAGCGCGATCCGGCGAGATCGAGCGCGACGTCGACGATCATATCCTCCTGCCCGCCCACCATCTTGCGGCGGCCGACTTCGGTGAGGATCGCGCGGGTATCGACGCCATGGTCCGCCGCGGCTTTCTCGGCATGGCGCAGGAAGCTGGAATAGACGCCGGCATAGCCCAGGGTCAGCGTCTCGCGGTCGACCCGCACCGGCCGGTCCTGCAACGGGCGCACCAGATCCTCGGCCGCGTCCATCAGCGCATAGAGATCGCAGCCATGGTTCCAGCCATGCCGGTCCGCCGCGGCGATGAAAACTTCCAGCGGCGCATTGCCCGCGCCCGCGCCCATGCCGGTCAGCGAGGCATCGACGCGCACCGCGCCATTCTGGACCGCGACGATCGAGTTGGCGACGCCGAGCGACAGATTGTGATGGGCATGCACGCCGCGTTGCGTCTCGGGCTTGAGTACCCGGTCATAGGCCTGAAGCCGCGCGGCATAATCGTCCATCGTCATCGCGCCGCCGCTGTCGGTCACATAGACGCAGTGCGCGCCATATTCCTCCATCAGCTTCGCCTGCTGCGCCAGCGCATCGGGCGGCGACATATGGCTCATCATCAGGAAGCCCGACACGTCCATGCCCAGCCCGCGCGCGGCTTCGATATGCTGTTTCGAGACGTCGGCTTCGGTGCAATGGGTCGCGATGCGGACCGAGCGGACGCCCATTTCATAGGCATGCTTCAGGTCGTGGACGGTGCCGATGCCGGGCAGCAGCAAGGTGGTGAGCACGCTATGCTCCAGCACCTCGGCGACCGCGCCGATCCAGTCCCAGTCGCTATGCGCGCCGAAGCCATAGTTGAACGACGATCCCTGCAACCCGTCGCCATGCGCGACTTCGATGGCGTCCACCTTCGCCCGGTCGAGCGCCCTGGCGATCGCCTGCACATGATCGAGGCCATATTGGTGGCGGATCGCGTGCATGCCGTCACGCAGCGTGACGTCCTGGATATAGAGCTTGGTGGTGGCGGGATCGAAGGTCATGCGGCTGCCCCCTGATGCATGCGGGCGGCGATCTTCTCCGCGGTGCGGAGCGCGGCCGAGGTCATGATGTCGAGATTGCCGGCATAGGCGGGCAGATAGTGGGCGGCGCCCTCCACCTCGAGGAAGACGGTGACCTTCAGGCCGGTGAAGTCGGTCCGCCCGGTTTCCGCCATTTCCGGGATGTGCAGCGGCCGGTTGCCGCCGATCGATTCGAACTGCACCGCCTGTTTCAGCCGGTATCCGGGGACATAGGTCTGCACTTCGGCAACCATCGCCTCGACGCTCTGACGGATGGCATCGCGGTCGGCCTCGTCGCACAGGCAATAGACGGTGTCGCGCATGATCAGCGGCGGCTCGGCGGGGTTCAGCACGATGATCGCCTTGCCGCGGGTCGCGCCGCCGACATCCACGATGGCCTGGCTGGTGGTCTCGGTGAACTCGTCGATATTGGCGCGGGTGCCGGGTCCGGCGCTCTTCGACGCGATCGAGGCGACGATCTCGCCATAATGCACCTTCGCCACGCGATTGATCGCGGCGACGATGGGGATGGTCGCCTGTCCGCCACAGGTGACCATGTTGACGTTGGGCGCGTCGAGGTTCGCGTCGCCGTTCACCGGCGGGATCGTATAGGGGCCGACGGCGGCGGGGGTCAGGTCGATCACCCGCTTGCCGTGGCGGCGCATCAGCGCATCATTGTGCTTGTGCGCGCCCGCCGAAGTGGCGTCGAACACGATCCCGATATCGGCAAAGCCATCCAGTTCGACCAGCCCGTCCACGCCGTTGGCGACCACCGGCACGCCCATCCGCGCGGCACGCTTCAGCCCGTCGCTCTCGGGATCGATGCCGACGAACGCGCCCATCTCCAGCACGTCCGACAGGCGCATGATCTTCATCATCAGATCGGTGCCGATATTGCCGGAGCCGATGATCGCGACGCGGGTCTTCGTCATGGTTCAGCCCTTCGCGTAGGTGAAGCTGGCCTCACCGATCCCGCCGACGATCGCGCGGACATGATTGCCCGGGGTCAGCGCGACCATCGGCCCCAGCGCCCCGGCCAGCAGCACATCGCCCGCCTTTAGCGGCTCGCCGCGCGCCGCGAGGGTTCGCGCCAGCCATGCCGCGGCGTTGAGCGGATTGCCGAGCGCGGCGGCAGCAACGCCGAGCGAGGCGATGGCGCCGTCGATCTCCATCACCATCCCGGCGCTGTAGATGTCGAGCCCCGCCAGCGGCTTGCCCTCGCCCAGTACGAAAAAGGCGGAGGAGCCATTGTCAGCGACGGTATCGGCGAAGCTGATCTTCCAGTCGGCGATGCGGCTGTCGACGATCTCGATCGCGGCATGGACGCTGCGGATCGCGGCCGCGGCCTGTTCCGCATCGGTCTCCGGATCGGGAAGATCGGTGCCCAAGGTGAAGGCGATCTCCGCCTCGGCCTTGGGCTGGAGCGCGCGCGCGGGGTCCAGAAAGCCGCCGTCCGCGACCTGCATGTCTTCGAACAGCGCGCCGAAATCGGGCTGGTCGACGCCGAGCTGGACCTGCACCGCCTTGGCGGTCAGCCCTGCCTTGCGCCCGACGATGCGGCGGCCCTGCGCTTCCCAGAAGCGGGTGTTGATCGTCTGCACCGCATAGGCGCCGTCCACATCGAGCGGGTCCAGCCCGTCGCGCAACGGCGGTACTGCACCGGTGGAATAAGCATCGCGCAAGCGGCTGGCGAGCGTCTCGTGGCTGGTCCGGGTCATGTATCTCTCCTGCGCCTTGGCTAGGATCTTCCGCCGCTTGGCACCAGCGCAGCATCGTCGTATCTTCTCACGATATGAGAAACGGGGTGCCGCAGATCAGGGCGACCAGCCGCACGCTGGCGATGCTGGAAGCGGTCATTGCCGATGGCGGGCGGCAGAGCATCGCGGCGCTGGCGCGAGCGAACGGCGTGCCGGTGGCGACGGCGCACCGGCAGGTCGCGACGTTGGTGGGGGAGGGCTATCTGGCGCTGTCGGGCGATGGCCGCCATCTCCCCGGCCCGCGCCTGCTCGGCCTGCTGCACCGGCTGGACGAGAAGCAGGTGATCGCCAGCGTCGCGGCACCGCTGCTCGATGAACTGGCTCGCGACCTGCGCTGCACCGTCCAGCTCGGCACGTTCGAAAACGAGATGGTCACCTATCGCATCAAGACCGGCAGTGGCGCCGATGGGCTGTTCACCCGGGTGGGCATGCAGCTCGAGGCCTATTGCTCGGCGATCGGCAAGGTGCTGCTCGCGCATCTGCCCGGGGGCGAGCGGAGCGGTTATCTGGCGAACGGGCCGTTCGTGCCGCTGACCCCGCGCACCATCGTCGATCCCGGCGAGCTCGCCGGCGAGCTCGCGAAGGTGCGGGCACAGGGCTTTGCGATCGACGATGGCGAGATCGACGAGGGACTGATCTGCCTCGCGGTTCCGGTCCGCAATCCCGAGGCGCGGGTGCCCGCCGCGATTTCCGTATCGCAGATCGAGGGCGATCCGGCGCGGGTGCCGCACGAACGGCTGCTGCCCGCGCTTCGCGAAACTGCTGACGCAATCGAACGCGCCGCCTTCGGCTGATGGCCCTTTCCCCCTCATGCGAGGGGATGCCCTCCGCACCAGCCTTCTGGGAAAAGCCACGCTGCCGCTTTTCTGGAGAGAGACATGCGCAAGGCTGGGAAATTGTGGGGCTTCGTCGTCAAGCTGATGGCGCTTCTGGCGCTGATCGGCGCGTTCATCGCCTTCATGCGGATGCAGGAGGATGTGAGCCTCTATGACAAGCTGAAGACCCAGGGCCATGTCTCGCGCGCGATCATCGAATCGAAGAATATCGAGGAGATCGAGCGGCGCATGCCCGGCACGCGCCGCCGCACCAGCGGCACCACGACCACCAGTGAGGTCCAGTTCCTCCAGTTCCGCTTCGACAAGAAGTCCACCGTCACCTTCGCGGATTTCGCCAGCGGCAAGGCGGGCGAGGCCGCGCTTCCGCCGGTTCCGGCCAGGACCGGCGATCCGGTGGAGGACGGCAAGGCGTTCGGCATCTCGCGCGTGTCGCGGGGGACCTATGACAAGGCGCAGGTCGGCGCGACCGTGGTCGTCGCCAATGTGCCGTGGAATCCGGACTCGCCGGTGCTGGTCGAGGAGATCAATTCCTTCACCCCCGCCGGTTACTATCCCTGGATCGGTGGACTCGTTTTCCTTGCGATCGTCCTGTGGCTGCTCGGCCGCAGGATCGGCAAGGCAGGCTGATTGGACTTTGGCCCCCGAAATGCGCATTGATCCGGATATGGCGAACGGCGCGAACGGCGCGGACGAGCAGGAGCCGGCGCGGGCGAAGATCGTCTTGGTCGAGGACGACGCGTCGTTGCTCGCCTATGCCGGATCGGTGCTGGCAGGGGCCTCCGACATCGAAGTCGTCGGGCAGGCCGAATGCGTCGCCGATGCGCTGGCGCTTGTGGCGCTGGCGCCCGACCTCGCCCTGCTCGATCTCGGCATGCCCGATGGCAGCGGGATCGAGGTGCTGACCGCGCTGCGGCGCGACGTGCCCGGCTGCAAGATCCTGGTCTTCACCGTGTTCGAGGACCGCGCGAGCGTGATCAACACGCTGAAGGCCGGCGCCGACGGCTATATCCTGAAGGACACCTCGCCCGAGCAGTTGCTGGCGCATGTCCGCGCGACGATCGCGGGCGAGACCCCGATCAGCTCGCGCGCCGCCAGCCATCTGCTCAGCTTGGTCCGCGACGATCCGCCGGAACCCGATCCGGCCATCGATACGCCGCAGCTTTCGCCGCGCGAACGCGAGCTGCTCGAATATCTCGCGCGCGGGCTCGGCCGCAAGGAAGCCGCGCGGGTGATGGGCATCTCGCCCTATACCGTCGCCGAATATATCCAGGGCATCTATCGCAAGCTTCAGGTACGCTCGCGCGGCGAGGCGGTGTACGAAGCCGTGCAGGCAAAGCTGATCACGCTCGACCGGTCCTGAGACGCTGCGCGGCGAACCCCCCTCGCATGGGGGGATACCGTCCGCACCATCGCCCGTGAGACCTTCCCCGCCGAACCAAATTCGAGGGGATAGCCGTGTTTCAGTATCGCAACCGTTCGCAGCGCAAGCTGGCTTTGTTCGCGACCGCGTCGTTCCTGTCGCTCGTCGCCGCGACACCGGCCTGGGCCGATTGCGATCCCACTCCGGTGACCGAGCCGATCGGCAACATCACCGCCAACGGCACCACCGTTTCCTGCACCGCGGCCAATAGCGGCAAGACCATCGTCTCGAACGCCGACTCCGTCGAAGTCCATGTCCAGCCCGGCGCGACGCTCGACAACAGCAGCGTCACGCTGAACGGCTATCTCAATTCGCTGAACTTCGCCGGGGGCAGCTCGTCGAACAACCTCAGCTTCGTCACGACCGGTCTGGGCGGCCAGATCATCTTCGCCAACGGATCGAGCGCGACCAATCTCAGCGCGACGGTGACCGGCGATAGTGGCTATATCCGGATTCTGGCGGGCGCGACCGTCACTGCGGCGCCAGGCAACATCGTCCTGTCGAACGCCCCCGGCCAATATTCGACCTTCTCGCTGCTGGGGACGCTTTCGGCCACCGGCAACAATGGCGGCGCCTATTTGCTGACCGGAGGATCGAGTTCGCAGACCTTCAATATCCACGGCACGCTCAACGCCGCGCCCAACGGGCTGCTGATCAACGCCGGCGACGGCGATGACGATATCAGCCTGATCGCGGGCGCGGTGATCGGCGGCGGGACCGGCAACAATCTGCTGTTCGATGGCGGTAACGGCAACGACCGCCTGTTCATCGCCGGAGGCGGCACCAGCAACTACAGCTCGATCAATATCGAGCAACTCTATGTCACGCCGGGTGCGGGCAACACGCGGATCCTGAACGGCTCGGGCGACTATTCGCAGGTCCAGCTTGGTGCCGGGACCACTTCGGTCTCCAGCCTGTCGGCGCTGGGGCAGTCGAACTCGTTCATCCAGCTGGGGTTCAACTCGCGGCTGCTGCTCGATCTCACCGGCCCGGCGAGCTTTGGCCACAGCATCACCGGACCCGGCACGATCCAGCAGGACGGACAGGCGGTTACCTATACCGGAAACGGGACCGGCTTCACCGGCAGCTTCCTGCTGAGCAGCGGCACCGCGACCATCGCGTCGAACAACGCGTTCGGCACCGGCACGATCACCACCAACGGATCGCTCGAGCTCACCGGCGTCACCGTCGGCAACAATATCGGCGGCAGCGGCACGGTGACGAAGGTGGGTCCCGGCACCGGCGTGCTTTCGGGCAACAACAGCTATGCCGGCGGCACCTTCGTGCAGGGCGGTATCCTGTCGATCACCAACACGAACGCGGTGAGCAGCTCGACCGTCACGGTCGGGCCGGGCGCGACGTTCGATCTCAATTTTGCGACCGACCAGACCTTCTCGAACGACATCACCGGGCAGGGCGGGGTTTCGAAGAGTGGTGCGGGCATCGCCACGCTGACCGGCAACAACAATTATAGCGGCGGCACGGTGATCAACGCCGGCGGTATCCGGGTCGACGATCTCGCGCGGCTGGGCACCGGGCCGGTCGTCGTTGCCAACAGTAATTCGTTCCTGATCCTGAACTATAATGGCGCCGCGCCCCTGGTGCTGGCGACACCGTTCCTCTCGGGCAATGGCGGCTTCATCAAGGAAGGGACCGGCGAGCTCGAGCTTGGCGGGATCAACAGCTGGGCCGGCGGTACCGCGGTGCGCGCGGGCACGCTGCGACTGGCCAGCGGCGACGCTGCGGGCACCGGGCAGATCCGCGTCGATGCGGGCGCGACGCTGGCGCTGGGCAATAATTTCAGCAGCCCGTCGGTCAGCAACAACATCTCCGGCGCCGGTACTATCCTGATCGATACGCCGGGCGGCGCCGCGCTCTATGGCGACAATTCGGGCTTTACCGGCACGATCAACCTCGCATCGGCCAATGCCTATCTCTACGCCCAGACCGGCCAGTCGCTGGGTGCCGGCACCGTCAATCTGGGCGGCGGTGGTACGCTGCTCGAATTCGACAATCCCAACAACGAGATCGTCGTCGCGACGCTGACCGGCTCGGGCACGTTCGAAAAGCGCGGCAACGGCGTGCTCGACCTGACCGGCACCAACAGCCTGACCGGCAATGTCGATGTCCGTTCGGGCACGCTGCGCGTCGCCAGCGGCGCGAATATCGGCACCGCGACGGTCAATCTCGACAGCGGCGCCTTCCTCGACGTCAACACCAGTGGCAGCACCACGCTGGGCAACACCATCACCGGTCAGGGCCGCCTGCAGAAGAGCGGCATCGGCACATTGCTGGTGACCGGCACGAACAGCTATTCGGGCGGGACCGATATTTTCGCGGGCGCGATTCGCGTGACCGATGTGTCGGCGCTCGGGACGGGGCCGATCTCGGTCTATAACGGCGCCTTCCTCGACCTCTCGATCGCGGGTTCGGCCACGCTTGCCGTGAACGCATCGGGATCGGGCAAGCTGCGCAAATCGAATGTCGGCGACCTGACCCTGACCGGAACCTCGCTCACCGGCGGCATCGACATCACCGGCGGCCGGGTGATCGTGAACAGCGTGGCGGCACTGGGCGGCGGTCCGGTCAGCACCGCGGCGGACACGCAGCTGGTGTTCGATATCTCGACCACCCAAACCAGCAGCGTCGCGATCAGCGGCGCGGGCGCCGTGACCAAGAATGGCAGCGGCACGCTGGTGATGCAGAACGCGAACAGCTTCACCGGCGGCACCGTGATCAATGCGGGCCGGCTGGGACTGAACGACGGCGGCGCCCTCGGGTCGGGCACCGTTCTCGTGCAGCTGGGCGCGATCCTGGGGATCGGCGACATCACGCTCGCCAACAACGTCACCGGCGGCGGGCAGATCATCAAGACCGCGGGCGGAAACGCGGTTCTGACCGGCGTCAACTCCCATAGCGGTGGGATCGACATCCAGGCCGGGTCGGTCAGTGTGACCGGCAATGCGCCGCTGGGCAGCGGCACTGTCACGATCGGATCGGGTGCGCAGTTGAACTATACCGCGACCAGCAACCTGACCTTCGCCAACGCGCTGTCCGGCGCGGGAAGCTTCAACAAGCTGGGCACGGGGATGCTGACCTTCTCCAATCCCTTCTCGGTCGGGTCGCTGAGCGTTGCGACGGGCCGGGTGCGGATCAATACGGTGGCCACCACCAACGCCACCGTCGCCTCCGGTGCGACGCTGGACGGCACCGGCCGGATCGTCGGCACCCTTACCAACAACGGCACGGTCGCGCCGGGCAACAGCATCGGCACGCTCACCGTGCAGGGCAATTATGTCCATGGATCGGGATCGGTGCTGGAGATCGAGTTCGATGGCGCGGGGGGGATCGACAAGCTCGATGTGACGGGCACGGCGACCCTCAATGGCGGGACGCTGCGCTTCGTCTCGATCGGCGCGGCGGAAGGGTCGGGGGGCACCTTCCTCACTGCCGCGGGGGGCGTCACCGGCACCTTCGCCACCGTGGAAACGGTCGGCGCACAGCTGCCGCTGGCGGTGATCTACCTGACCAACAGCGCGATCATGGCGCCGTCGGTCCTCACCGCCCGCCCCTCCACGGTCAACGCGCAATCCTTCGCGGCGGCGGACACCGCGTTCGGCTTCGTTGATACCGTCGCCGATGCGCCGCGCTCGGGCCAAGGCACGCGCCTGTGGCTGCAGGGCTTCGGCGCCGACGGCAATCGCAGCGCATCGGGCACCACGCTTTCCTATGGCCATCGCAGCCATGGCCTGAGCGGCGGGCTGATCGTGCCTGCGGGCAATGGCTGGTCGTTCGGCGTTTCGGGCGGCTGGGCGAAGGGCGATATCGAACTCGGCGCCAATGGCGGTGGAGGCGATCAGGACAGCCTGCTCGGATCGGTGCAGCTAGGCTATTCGGGCAATGGCGCATCCTTCTCGGCCGGTGTCGTCGCGGGCAAGGTCGAGCAGGACACGCTGCGCAACGTCAGCTTCAACGGCTTCTCGGCCAGCGTCAGCGGCGAGACCAGTTCGTCGCTGATCGGCGGCTGGGTGTCGGGCGACGTCCGGCTCGGGTCGGCGGGCGGCTGGGACTTCGGCGTCAGCGGCCGTGGCAGCATCGTCCGCCAGAGCCAGGACGGGTACACCGAAAGCGGCACCAGCCCGCTGCGCCTGACCGTCGGCGATATCGAGACGACCACGCTCGAGGGCCGGGCGGGCCTGTCGGCGAAGCGCAGCTTTGCGGGCGGTGTCGATCTCCGCTTCGATGCGGGCGCGCGTTATCTGGGTGCGACCGGCGACCGGGCGATCCCGGTGACCTTCGCCGCCAGCAATGCAGGTATCGTGCTGCACGGCGACACGCGTGACGGCGTGCAGGGCTATGCCGCGGCGCGGCTCGATTACCGTGTCTCCGAACGTGTGACGATCGGCGCGGGCTATTCGGGGCAGGTCGGCCAGACCGATCGCCACGAAGGCCGTGTCGGCGTGAGCATCGGCTTCTGAGGGCCTTGCCTTCAGGTCCCCCGCGATCATTTTCCACACCTGAGATGATCGCGGGGATGGGGTGGAGTGCCAGGCCAGAGGCGCTCCACCCCGCTTTTTTGCTGCGCGCGATGCTGGTGCTCCTGTCGCTGCTGATGCTGGGCGCCTCGCCGCCGCGCGACGCTGTCGAGATGCGCAGCGGCGACTGGCATTTGCTGTGCGACAACTGGAACGCCTGCCGCATCACCGGCATCGCGCCGGACAGCCGCAACGGGCGGGCGCTGGTACTGATCGATCGCAGCGCGGTGCCGGGATCGACCTATCGCGTGCGGATCATATTCCAGGGCGTCCGCGAACCATGGCGCGAGTTGCGGCTCTTTCCCGGCAATCCCCGCAGCCTGCCGCCGCCGCTGCGGCTGGAGTTCGAGCCTTATGGCGTGCCGGACATCCACTTCCTCGTCGATCGCGACCGCAGCGTCTCGCGCTTCCTCGGCCTGCTCGCTGCGCCCGGCCGTGCGGTGATCAGCGCGAGCGGCCTGCATGTCGCGGACATGCCGCGCGGCGATATCCGCGCGCTGCTCGCCCGGATCGAGCGCGAGCAGCGACGGCATCCCGAACTGCCCGAGGCGGATGATTCGGGACCACGCTTCGATTTCGAGTTTCACCGCGTGCGGCAGCGGCCCGATCGCGAGCTTCCACCGGGCATGCACAGGCCATGCGGGCGCGTCGCGGATCGCGGGTCGCTCGGCTGGCAGCTCGACAGCGCGCATCGCATGTGGATCGTCCAATGTCTCGGCCGCTCGCGCATTTTTGTCGAGATACGCGATGGCGCGGTTCAGCCGATCGGCCCGGACCTGCTGCCAGGAGGGCTGCCCGCCGGGGTGGCTGCATTCGATCCTGAAGAGGCGATGCTCACGCTCGCTACGGGCAGGGAGGGCCGCACGGATTGCGGCGAGCGTCGCAGCTGGGGCTGGGTGGAAAGCGAGGGATTTGTGAGCGTTCGTGTTCAATCGATGCCGATGTGCCGCGGCATTCCATCCGAATTCTGGCCGGATCGCTGGTCGGCGCGGCGCTGGCGGGTGCTGGGCTGATGGCGATGCTCAAGACGCTGCTGATGACGCTGGCGATCGGCCTGTTCGGGCGGGACCAGGAATGGACCGCGCCCGAAGTGCGCGAATATGACGACTGGTCGGTCGCGTGCGACAATGGCCGCCGCTGCGAAGCGATCAGCGCCTCGGCGGAATATTCCCAGCGCCTTCGCGAAAGTGATGCGGGCGATCTGGCGATGCCGCTGCTGCGCGTGGTGCGAGAGGCCGGGCCGGGCAAGCTGCCGCGCCTGTTCGTCGACCGGCGCGTGTGGGCCGACCGTCCGGCACCGCGCAAGCTGACCCTCCATGTCTATTATGACGGCGATGGCGACCGCACCGGGCGCGCCTATCGGCTGATCGCTTCGCCCTCCGGACTGGACGAAGTCGATCCGCGCGACGTGCCGGCCTTTCTCGCCGAGAGCGCCCGCTCCTCGCACGCCGCCACGCGGCTTTCCGATGGATCGATGCACGGCCTGATCACCACGCGCGGCATGGTGGCGGCGCTACGTTTTGTCGACGAGGTGCAGGGGCGGCGCGACAATGTGACGGCGATCTATGCGCGCGGCTCGCGCCCGGCCTCGGCGGTCTATCCGCCCAAGCCGCTGCCCATGCCGGCGGCGGTGCGCGGTACCGGTGGACGGCGCGAGACGGCGGCCGAGATGTCGGCGCTGCGATCGTTGCGCGACGGGATCTGCGGCACCGGTGTCGATCCGCGCACCCTGACCGCGAAACTCTATCACCTCGCCAATGGCCATAAGCTCTGGTCGGTCGATTGCGGCGTGTTCAACGGCAGCGATGCGCTGCTCTGGCTGATCGATCCAGGCACCGGCGTGCCCGAGGTTCGCAACCTGCCCCGGCCGGAACAGGGCCGCCCGTCGATCGTCCCCTATCTGCCGGAGAGCAGCTTCGATCACATGACCGGCGTAATCACCGCGCGCTATTTCGATTCCAGCCGCGGCGATTGCGGGTGGGAGCGCAAATGGGCATGGACTGGTTCCAGGTTCGAAATGATCGAGGCGCGCGAGATGCGCGCCTGTATCGGCATCCTGCCCGAACGGTGGCTGGTCACCTATCGGACGCAGGCGCGACGGGGAGAGGGCCGGCGGTGAAGGCGGGCGTGACGGCGGGATGGATCGGCCGCATCCGGGGCGATGCGGGGCTCTGGGCCGCGGCGGCGCTGATCTTTGTCGCCGTGCAATTGCTGTTCTGGCTGATGGTCGGCTGGGGCGAGACCGCGGTGCGCCCGGCATCGCTGACCGCGCGGCCCTGGGTCGAATATCAGAGCCTCGACGAAGCCGGAAAGCCGGTCGGCGCCCCGGCGCGCGCGGCCTATGACATCGATCCGATCTACAATGCGCCGATCGGCCGCGGCAGCCCGCGCGCGGCCTTCCTGATCCCGTTCGATCTGGCGCAGCCGCAGGACGATCTCGCCTTCTTCCTCGCCAGCACGCAGGGGCTGGAGGAGATCGAGGTCAACGGCCATCTGCTCCAGCCCAACGTGCCGCTCAATGCCCTGCGCGGGGCGTCGGATGGCGAGGCGGTCTTCTACATGTTGCCCAAGGGCGCGCTGAAGGCCGGGCGCAACCAGATCCGGGTGCTGGTGGAGACACAGAGCGCGATCATCGCACTGGCGCCCTTCTCGATCGGCCCGGCGGAGGAAGCGGCGCGCGCGGTGAAGGCGGCCGAACTGGTCGGCAAGACGCTGCCCACGGTCGCGGTATCCTTCCTGCTGTTCGCGATCCTGCTGTGCATGGTGGTCAACTGGCCCGCCGAGGACCGGCCACGCGTGCGCGCGCTGCTCGCCTTGCTCGCGCTGTGGATGGCGCGGACCTATTTCATCACCTTCCAGACGCCGTTCGAGATCCCGTTCCTCTTCACCTATTTCATCTATTATCTGCTCGAGACCTCGGCGCTGATGGCGTTCGGCCGCTATGTGGTGATCGAGGGACAGCTCGATCCGCGCTGGCGGCGCGGGATCGGCTGGCTGTGGATCGCGCTGATCGCGGGGACGGTGATCGCGACCGGACTGGGGCTGGCGATGGGACCCTCGGCCCAGCATCTGATGAAGCGGCTGCCGCAGGCGGTGGGGATCGCGTCGCTGCTGGTCGGCGTGGGTTCGCTGCTGGTGCTGGCGCGCTCTGCCGCGCAATCTGCGGACGGCCGCCTGATCGAGCGCGGCGCGCTGATGCTGTGCATGACGGCGTTTCTGGTCGATGCGGCGGACTCGGCGTTCGGACTGACCGTGCCGTTTGCGACCGGCCTGCCGCTCACCTTCTATATCGCGGCGCCTGCAGGCATCCTGCTCGGTCTGGGCGTGATCATGTCCGCCGCGCGCGAGGCGACCGAGGCGCGGCGCACGGTGATGACCGCGAACCGGGTGCTGGCCGAACGGCTGGCGCAGCGCGAGGCCGAGCTCGACCGCACGCACGAGACGCAGCAGCAGATGCTGCGCCGTCAGGTGATGCTGGAGGAGCGCCAGCGCATCGTGCGCGACATGCATGACGGGATCGGCGGGCAGTTGCTCGGGCTGATGATGCAGGTGCGCGGCGGGGCGATTGCCGGGCCGCAGATCGAGGCTGGGCTGCAATCGAGCATCGCCGATCTGCGTCTGATCGTCGATTCGATGGACACGGCGGAGGAGAGCCTGGTCGAGACGCTCCGCTCGCTCGAGCATCGCGTGCGTCCGCAGATCGAAGCGGCCGGCATGGCGTTCCACTTCTTCGACGAGGCGCAGGACGGGATCGCACCGCCCGGCCCCCGCGCGACGCTCCAGATCCTGCGCATCCTGCAGGAGGCAGTGACCAACGCAGTGCGCCATTCCGGGGCGAGCGAGATCCGGCTGGAGACGGCATCGGATGCGGACGAGCTGCGGATCAGCGTGGCCGACAATGGCAAGGGGATCGGCGCGGCGGTGCGGCGTGGGCGCGGGCTGAAGAGCATGGAGACGCGTGCCGGTGCGGTCGGCGGCAGGCTGGCGGTGGAATCGGGGCCCGGCGGCACGCGCGTGTCGCTGATCCTGCCGCGCGAGGCGATTGCCGCGAACGGCGAGTAATCCCTCCATCTGCGGGGATAGGTAAGGGGACAGGACCGGGCGATGATCGTGGCGGAAGGAATCCGCCATGCCCCGCATTTCCCTGACCCTGTCCAGTGCCGCATGCTCGCTGACGCTGATCCTGCTCGCCGCCGAACCTGCGCTGGCCCAG
>NZ_JARNTV010000016.1 GCF_029433115.1 Sphingomonas sp. AOB5
GAGCCGCATCGTGCGCGCCGTGGCGGCAAGCTGGCGGATCGGGTGCGAGATGGCGCGGGCGATCAGCCAGGCGCCGGCGCCCAACAGGATCGTGATCGCCAGCGTCGCCGACAGCGTGAGCCAGTGCCAGTTGGTGAGCAGCGGCTTGGGTCCGGATCGCGCGGTAAGGGCGCCCTGCGGGCCGTGCCAAACGACCGTAAACTCGCCGATGATCACGCCGCGCTCCACGCCGGGTGGCCGCTTGCCTGCTGGGCCTCCGGGGCCATCGAAGCGGGGCCTCGGGCCGGCCGGGCCGGTCATCGGGCGGGCATAGCGGCCGCTGATCTGATCGACGGGAACGCCCAGCGCGCTGGCGATCATCGCATCGCGTTCGGGGCTGGCCTCGCCGGTCTGGCCGGGATGCGCGCCCTGCACGACGCCGACCCTGTTGCCGCGGAACTGGACCTCCTTGCCGCTCTTCAGCGCGTCGGCGATCTGCATCACCGAAGTCGGCGGCGTGAAGGGAGGCGGGCCGTTGAAGGTGATCGCGAACTGGACCAGCGACGCGATGAGGACCGCGGCGATCACCAGCAGGACGATCGGGGCGACGATCGAATTGCCCCGGCGCGAGCTGGCGGTCATCGCCGGGTCACGTCCGCGGTGAACATATAGCCTTCGTTGCGGATCGTGCGGATCAGCTCCTCGGTACGCGGGCGGGCGAGCTTCTTGCGCAGCCGGCTCATCTGCACGTCGATGGCGCGATCGAAATGTTCGGCGTTCAGACCGCGCGACAGATCGAGCAGCGTGTCGCGGGTCAGCACGCGGCGTGGATTCTCGACCAGCGCGAGCAGCAGGCGGAACTCGCCGTCCGACAGGTTGATGACGACATCGTCGGGATCGAACAGCTGGCGCCCTACCGAATCGAGCCGCCACCCGGCGAAGCGGAGATAGGCGCGGTCCGACGCGACCGGTGCGGCGTCCGAACGGCTGCGGCGCAGGACCGAGCGGATGCGGGCCAGCAGCTCGCGGGGATTGGCCGGCTTGGCGATATAATCGTCGGCGCCCATCTCAAGCCCGACGATCCGGTCGACTTCCTCGCCGATCACCGAGAGGATGATGACCGCGGGGCCACGCTCGCGATCGATCGAGCGCAATATGGTCAGCCCGTCCTCGCCCGGCATCATCACGTCGAGCACGAGCAGGGCATAATCGTTGCGCGCCAGCGCCGCGCGCATCTCGACCGCGCCATCCGCCGTGTCGACGATATAGCCATGGCCGGACAGGAATGCGGCCATCAGTTCCCGGATACCGGGGTCGTCGTCGACGATCAGGAGGCGCGTTTCGGGGTCCAAGGCTTCGGCTAGTGCGATCATGCAGCGGGATTGCCCGGCGAACCTATCCGGCGCGTTGCAGTGCTGCAATGTGGTGTAATGTGGACACGCTGTGGTATTCTGGACACAGGCAATGGCCGTGCGGGCGGCTCGGCTGGGCGCCATTCCGCTTGTCGAATCGCATTTCCCCTGCTACCGGCCCCGCTCCAACGTCGTGGGCTCTGCCCCGGCGACCCTATTCTATTGGTTTGAACCGCGAGGTCTTTTACAACATGCAAATTATCGTTCGGGACAATAATGTCGATCAGGCGCTCCGCGCGCTCAAGAAGAAGCTTCAGCGCGAGGGCGTGTACCGCGAGATGAAGCTTCGCCGGCATTATGAGAAGCCGAGCGAGAAGCGTGCGCGTGAGCGCGCTGCTGCGGTTCGCCGCGCGCGCAAGCTCGAGCGCAAGCGCATGGAGCGCGACGGCGCCCGGTAAGGCCCGTTCCGGCGCGGTTCCGAATGACGGGACCGCGCCTTTTTACTGTCTGAAATTCTGATCGGCGGGATCGCCGCGCAAGGAATCCATCCATGTCCTCGGTGACCGCCGTTCCGCTGCAGCCCGTCAAGAAGAGCGTCCGGATCTGGATCTGGCTCGGTGTCGTTATCGCGATTGCCGCGGCCTTCGGTCTGGCGTGGATGGGTACTCGCGAGCAGGTCATGACCAAGATGACCAACGAGGAATTCCTCGCCTGGAACAAGACCAAGCCGAACGTGAAGACGACGGCTTCGGGCCTGCAGTACGAGATCCTCAAGGATGGCGAAGGCCCGACCGCACAGGAAGGCGGCGCGGTGTTCCTCAACTATGAGGGCACGTTCCGCGACGGCAAGCTGTTCGACAAGAGCCAGCAGCCGACGCCGTTCCCGGTGCAGGACGGCGCGTCGATCCCCGGCTTCTACGAAGCGCTCAAGCTGATGAAGAAGGGCGGCGAATACCGCCTGTGGATTCCGGCCAACCTTGCCTATGGCGAGCGTACCCCGGATCCGACCCGCCTGCCGCCGAACTCGATGCTGATCTTCAAGGTCTCGGTCGACCGGCTGATGACCCCGGCCGAAGTGCAGGCGATGATGCAGATGCAGCAGCAGATGCAGGGCCCGCCTCCGGGTGCCGAAGGCGCCCCGCCGCAGGGTGGCGCACCCGGGCAGTAAGCCGCGCCGCCGGAAGGCCCGATCCTTCCGGTTTGCGCAACCCGGCTTGCATCCGACGTCGCTTGCAATCCCTGCAACCCGGGCGCAGTAGCGCGCCCGGGAGTCGGGCATGTTCGATGGTTTCGATGCAATCCTGCTGGCGCGGATCCAGTTCGCGTTCACGGTCAGTTTTCACTTCATCTTCCCGGCCTTTTCGATCGGGTTGGCGAGCTATCTGATGGTGCTGGAGGCCCTGTGGCTTCGCACCGGACGTCAGGTTTTCCTCGATCTCTTCCACTTCTGGATCAAGATCTTCGCCGTCGCCTTCGCGATGGGCGTCGTCTCCGGCATCGTCATGTCCTACCAGTTCGGTACCAACTGGTCGGTCTTCTCGGACAAGGCCGGGCCGGTGATCGGGCCGCTGATGGCCTATGAGGTGCTGACCGCCTTCTTCCTCGAGGCGGGCTTCCTGGGCGTGATGCTGTTCGGGATGAAGAAGGTCGGCAGGAAGCTGCACTTCGCCGCGACCTGCATGGTGGCGGTGGGCACTTTCATCTCGGCATTCTGGATCCTGTCGGTGAACAGCTGGATGCACACGCCGACCGGCTTCGTTATGGGCGAGAACGGGCAGTTCCTGCCGGGCGAGAGCTGGTGGGCGATCATCTTCAACCCCAGCTTTCCCTATCGCCTGGTCCACACCGTGATCGCGGCGTACCTGACCACCAGCCTGGTGGTGGGTGCGGTCGGCGCCTGGCACCTGCTGCGCGGCCGCAACAACGAAGGCACGCGGGTGATGTTCAGCATGGCGATGTGGATGGCGGCGATCGTCGCGCCGATCCAGATCTTCGCCGGGGACATGCACGGCCTGAACACGCTGGAGCATCAGCCGGCCAAGGTCATGGCGATGGAAGGCCATTTCCAGAGCCATCCCGATGGCGCGCCGCTGATCCTGTTCGGCCTGCCGAACGAGAAGGAGAAGCGGGTCGATTACGAGATCGCGATCCCGAAGCTCTCGTCGCTGATCCTGAAGCACGATCCGAACGCGCCGCTGGCGGGCCTCGATACCGTGGACGATGACAAGGAACCGCCGGTGGCGGTGGTGTTCTGGTCGTTCCGGGTGATGGTGGGGCTGGGCATGCTGATGCTCGCGCTGGGCATGCTGAGCCTCGCCGCGCGCGTTGCCCGCAAGCTGTATGACTGGAAGCCGCTGCACCGGTTCGCACTGGTGATGGGGCCGTCGGGCTTCGTCGCGGTGATCGCGGGGTGGATCACGACCGAGGTCGGGCGGCAGCCCTATACCGTCTATGGTCACCTGCTGACCCGTGACAGTGCCTCGCCGCTGGCGGCACCCGCGGTGGGCGCATCGCTGGTCGCGTTCGTGGTGGTCTATTTCGCGGTGTTCGGCTTCGGCACCTGGTACATCCTCAAGCTGATGGCCAAGGGCGTCGAGGCGCATGAGCCGGAGATCAGCGAGGATGCGCCGATCCGTACCGCCGGGCTGATGCCCGGACCCGCGCAGCCGGAGGTTGGGGACTGATGGAAGCCGATCCTACCCTCGCGACGATCTGGGCGTTCCTGATCGCCTTCGCGGTGTTCGCCTATATCGTGATGGACGGGTTCGACCTGGGCATCGGCATCCTGTTCCCCGCATTCGGTGTGGGCAAGGAGCGCGACAGCGCGATGAATTCGATCGCGCCGGTGTGGGACGGGAACGAGACGTGGCTGGTGCTGGGCGGCGGCGGCCTCTTTGCCGCATTCCCGCTGGCCTATGCGATCCTGATGCCGGCGCTGTACCCGCTGATCATCGCGATGCTGCTGGCGCTGGTGTTCCGCGGCGTGGCGTTCGAGTTCCGCTGGCGCGATCCCGGCCATCGCCGCTTCTGGGACTTTGCCTTCACTGCCGGATCGACCTTGGCCGCCTTCACACAGGGCATGGCGCTGGGCGCGATTCTGAAAGGGGTAAAGGTTGCCGACCGCGCCTATGCGGGCGGCTGGCTCGACTGGCTGAGTCCCTTCACGATCCTGACCGGGCTGGGGCTGGTGGCCGGATATGCGCTGCTCGGTGCGACCTGGCTGATCTGGAAGACCGAGGGCAGTGCGCAGGGGCATGCCTATCGCCTCGCCGGATGGTTCGGGGTGCTGACGCTGGCGGCGATCGCGGCGGTGAGCTTTGCCACGCTGACGCTGGACACCGATTACAAGGCGCGCTGGCTCGACATGCCCAATGTGCTGTTCACGGCGCAGGTGCCGCTGCTGGTGGCGATCTTTTCCGCCGCCTTCTGGTGGTCGCTCAAGCGGCGCAAGGAAGTGATGCCGTTCCTGCTCGCGCTGGGGCTGTTCCTGCTGAGTTTTCTCGGCCTCGGGATCAGCATGTATCCGCATATCGTGCCGACTTCGGTGACGATCCTCGAAGCCGCCGCGCCTGCGCGCAGTCAGGGCTTCATGCTGGTCGGTGCCGGCCTGCTGATCCCGATCATCCTTGCCTATACCGCCTGGTCCTATTGGGTGTTCCGCGGGAAGGTGGGCGCGGAGGGCTATCATTGAGTGAGCCGGCACAGGCGCCGCTGTGGCAGCGGCTTGGCTGGATGGTCGCGATCTGGGCGGGCAGCGTCACCGTGCTGGGGCTGGTCGCCTTCGTCATCCGCAGCTGGCTGAAATCCTGACCGTTCATATCCTACGGTAATGCTGTTGATTTCGGACCAGCCGGTGCGCTTTCCAGTTAAGCGTAACAAAAACAACACATTATGGGACGCGCCGTCAGACGCTTGGCATTGATTTCCTTGCCCTGAAGGTATATCGGCTCCGTACCGATCATGGAGTCGGGTCGCGAGATAAAACAGAAATCTTGTATGTTCGCGAAGAGAGGGGCCTCTCAAATGCTGATGACCAGAGAACGGCCCCAACCGGTAACCCGCCGGTTCCTGGAATCGCTGTCGTTCCAATTGATGGGCATTTTCGCCGCGTCGCTTGGCGCGCCGTTCCTCTATGTGTTTCTCCAGCCGCTCGATCACATCGCCGAGGCGACGATCATCAACAGCGCGATCGCTTCGTTCGCCGCGGCGACCGTGGCGCTGTTCCTGTATCGCCGGGTGACATCGTTCCCGGGCACGAGCGGCTTTGCCTATATCATCCCGACATTCTCGGCACCGTTCGCGGTGGCGGTGGCGGTGATGCTGGGCCTGCGGCTGGCCTATAGCGGATCGATGCTGAGCGCGGGCTTCGTCGCCTCGGTGGTGTTCGGCTTCCTGGCCACCCACCTCTCGCAGAAGTTCGCGCGCCGCCAATTCTACCTCGTGCCGTTCGGCGATATCGACATCGCGCTGGACCGTTCGGGCGTGGACTGGGTGGTGCTGCACAAGCCCGAAGTGCCCGATTGGGACCGGCACGGCGCGATCGTCGCCGACCTGCGGCACGACATGGACCCGGAATGGGAGCGCATGCTCGCCTCCGCGGCGCTTTCCGGGCGCGTGGTCTATCACACCAAGCAGCTGCGCGAATCGCTGACCGGCAAGGTCGAGATCGAGCATCTTTCGGAGAACAGCTTCGGATCGCTGCTGCCCAACCTCGCCTATCGCAAGATCAAGCGGGCGGGGGACATTGCGGTGGCGCTGATCGCGCTGCCGGTGCTGATCGTGCCGTTCCTGCTGGTCTCGCTGTGGATCCGGATGGATTCGAAGGGACCCGCCCTGTTCATCCAGGAGCGGATGGGCTTTGGCGCGCGGCCGTTCAAGGTCTTCAAGTTCCGTACCATGGAGGTGCGCGAGGCGTGCGCCGCTGGCGATGCGGAATATGATGCGATCACCAAGCATGAGGATGCGCGCATCACGCGCGCCGGTCGTTTCCTGCGCCGCAGCCGCATCGACGAGCTGCCTCAGCTGTGGAACGTGCTGAAGGGCGATATGAGCCTGATCGGGCCGCGGCCCGAGGCGCTGGCGCTGTCCGAATGGTATGAGCGCGAGCTGCCCTTCTATGTCTATCGCCACATCGTGCGGCCGGGGATCACCGGCTGGGCGCAGGTGAACCAGGGGCATGTCGCGGCGCTCGACGATGTGCATATCAAGCTCCACTACGACTTCTATTACATCAAGCATTTCTCCGCCTGGCTCGACATCCTGATCCTGATGCGGACGGTGGGGACGATCCTGACCGGGTTCGGATCGAAATAAGCCGCGCGGGCCGAGGCCCGTCCGGCTGAGGCAAAGCGCCGCCGGTTCCGCCGATCATGTGAATCGGCGAAAGTCACAAGAGTCACAATGGCATCGCGGCGGGCATGCGCCCGCTCATGCACGCCCGCACGCGACTGGTCGCGATGAGGCGGCCCGCATCTTGGCGATGCAGGATCGAGTATGCCGGGAGGTGTCTGAAGCTTCGCGGGCACGTATAGAACAAACATAGAACATTGTCAAGGGGAATGTAGCTGGACGGCCCGAAAACATAGGGCGGATCGGCATTTCAGGGCGGAGCCGGACCTGTTGACCCTCTCCCGCGAAGGCGGGAGGGGGGGGGCTCGCTCAGGCGGGCGGAGCGCCTGCCAGCTCGCGCATGCGGCGGATGCGGTCGGCATCGTCGGCATGGGTCTGGAACAGGCCGAAAAAGGTTACGGTCGTGCCGAGGCGCGGGAGGACCATCACGCCGCGGGGCAGGTCGAATCCGGCCGCCATCATCAGCCGCCCGCCGAGCTGGTCGGCTTCGTCCTCGGTTTGGCGGACCAGCGTGCCGTTCTTGCCGAATCCGCGGGCCATGGCGCCCGGTTTGGGCACGCCGGCCTCGCGCAGCCGGGCGCTGTGGTTCAGCGCGATATGGGCCATTTCATGCGCGATCAGGAAGGCCAGTTCATCGTCGTTGCGGACGAGATCGAGAATCGCGCTG
Source organism: Sphingomonas sp. AOB5 (assembly GCF_029433115.1). Lineage (GTDB taxonomy): Bacteria > Pseudomonadota > Alphaproteobacteria > Sphingomonadales > Sphingomonadaceae > Sphingomonas. The sequence goes on from NZ_JARNTV010000016.1 coordinate 7,348, forward strand.
GTGAGCAGCACATAGGGATATGCCGCCACGGCGCGCTGCTGGTCCGAATAGGCCAGGCGGATGCGGAACAGGCAACCGGTGCGTGGTGCGAGCGTCAGCGACAGGGTTTCGCTGCCGCGCAGGACGGCGAGCGATGTGGCCGGGGCGCGGGCGAGCTGATCCTGGAACTGGGTCTCGATCGCATCGGTCTGCGCGCGGCCCTTGCGGCGGTCGCGGACGGCGGCGATGGCAGTGGCGGATGCGAAGGGCAGGCCGTTTACCGCGAGCAGCACGTCGCCTGCGCGCAGTCCTGCCAGATCCGCTTGGCTCCCGGCGACAACGGCGAGGATGCCCGGTCCGCGATCCAGCCCTTGCGCGGCCATGGCGGGGCGATCCGCGGCTTCATAGTCGGCGAGATGGTGGAAGATCAGCCCGCTGACCGGCGCCTGTGCCGGGCACAGCGCAGGCGAGGCGGTGGCGATTCGGTATCCGATCGTAGCGACGCGGTAATCGGGTTCGCGCAGGAAGCTGCCGTCCGCGCGCGCCGGCGAGGGCTGGGCCATGCCGAGCAGCATCGCCGCGGCAAGATGCAAATGATGAGGGACGCGAAACATGTCGCGACTCTGCACCCTCAAGTACAACAGGCAATAAAAAAGCCGGGCGACGGATCGCCCGGCTTTTTGAAATCTGATTGCGTACCAGCGCTTACGGGCTGACCGGCTTCTTGTTGCCCGACAGGCCAACTGCGATACCACCGATGACGGCGGTCAGCGCGAGAAGCCCGACAATCGCGGTCGAACCCTTGATTTCGCTATCGCCCTGGACGCTTTCACGCGCAGGCTGGGGAGCAGCCGACTGCGCGACAGCTGCGGACGAAATCGTCACCAGCGACAGCGCCGCAGCGATCGATACAAGGCCCTTGAATTTCACGTCTAGTTCTCCCTCTTAAGCCTGCTGCTCGACTTAACGAGCGCGGAATATCGTATCACAAGCCCTGTGTCCAGCAGCTTACTGGCAACGTTGGATTTTTAATGTCCCCCGTCAGATAGCCCGCAAATGTGGACGAAACGATAACTTACAGGACAGGCAATGGTTCCTCTCTCCAGCCGGGTACGCGAAATCTGCCGGGCAGGCAAGGTTAACACCACCGCTTCGGTGCAGTCGGAACCATCATGTTGCCCATGCGCAACAATCGCCCCGCCCCCGCTCAGAGGCGGGGCCGCCAACTAGGCCGCGGGGGCATCCGTCCCAGTTTGGACCAGCCAGCGGCTGGAACCTTCGAACCCCATCGCGGTGAGCACGCCGCTGGCATAGGCGCCGGTATCGAGACCGATTCGGTGCTGCCGCTCCTCGACTTCGCTGGCGATGCTGTGGCCATGGACCACGATCTTTTCGAGCGGGCCGCGGAAGCTGAGGAAATCCTCGCGAATCCAGCGCAGGTCGTTGATTTTCTGCTGTGCCAGCGGGGCTTCGGGTTGCACCCCGGCGTGAACGAATACGAAATCGCCGATAACGATCATGTCCTCGAACGATTCGAGGAATTCGAGATGCTCGACGGGGACCTGAGCCTGCACCATCTCGAGCAATTCCTCGAACGTCGCCTTCTGGAATGCCTCGGGCGACACGCCATAGCTCTGCACCGTGGTGTCGCCGCCGATTCGCAGCAGGTAGCGCAGCGCGCCGACCCCGCCGCTGCTGCCGACGCCGCGCACGGCCATCAGGAACACTTCCTCATGATTGCCGAGCAGCAGGCGAGTGCGCGGATGGCGCGCCTTCACGTCCATCAGCCGTTCGACCACCTGCGCCGATTGCGGGCCGCGATCGATCAGGTCGCCGAGGAAGATGAGCGTGGTCTCGCCAGTGCCGCCGCGGGCTTCGTCGTCGGCGTCGAGCTTGCCGAGCAGTTCGTCGAGCAGATCTAGCCGGCCATGGATATCGCCGATCGCATAGATGCGCTGCCCGGGCGGTATCTCACCGCAGGGCCGTTCCACATTCGGCCCCGGACCGACCTTTTTGAAGAATTTGCGTAACATCTGCTGCTCTGGGCGGGGCTATAGCCCCAACCGTGCAGGCTAGGGAAGCGCCCCGTGCGGCAGTGCAGCAAGAATTACCCGGCGGCGAGGCGCAGTTCGGGGCGGTCGTCCGCGGATGGCTGGTCGGGCCAGATGCCGCGCGTGTCATAGACCAGCTTCGAGGCGCGCTCGCCCAGCGGGATCGACTTGAACACCTCGTGATCGACCAGCACGACGAACACAGGGCAGGTCTCGATCGCGGTATCGATGTCGATCAGTTCGGCGCCGGTACCGGCCAGGCTGGCGGGCAGGGTCGAGGCATGGGGTTCGACGATGCGGATCTGCTTGCCGTAACGCTGCGCCAGATGCTCGGCGACCTTGAGCGCGGGGCTTTCGCGGAAATCGTCGATATTGGCCTTGAAGGCGAGGCCGAGGCACGCGACCGGCGCGCCGCCGGCACGATCGATCAGCGCTTCGGCGCGGGCGATGGTGTAATCGGTCTTGCCGTCATTGACCTCGCGCGCGGTGCGGATCAGCCGGGCATTTTCCGGATCGCCATGGACGATGAACCAGGGGTCGACCGCGATGCAGTGACCGCCGACGCCGGGGCCGGGCTGGAGGATGTTGACCCGCGGGTGGCGATTGGCGAGGCCGATGACTTCCCACACGTCGATGCCCATGCCGTCGGCGATCACCGACAATTCGTTGGCGAAGGCGATATTGACGTCGCGGAAGGCGTTCTCGACCAGCTTGGTCATCTCGGCCGCGCGTGCGGTGGTGGTGACGCAGGCACCGCGGACGAAGCGGCGGTAGAATTGGAGGGCTTTGCGGCTGCAACGCGCTGTGATGCCGCCGATGCAGCGATCGTTATCGATCAGCTCGACCACGATGCGGCCGGGCAGGACGCGTTCGGGGCAATAGGCGATGGCGACATCGGGCGTGCCGGTGCAGTGGCCGGGGATCTTCAGGTCCGGGCGGAGCTGGGACAGGAATTCGGCCAGCTTTTCGGTGGTGCCGACCGGTGAGGTCGATTCGAGGATCACTGTGTCGCCGGCCTTCAGCACGGTAGCGACGGTGGTGGTGGCCTTGAGCACATAGCCGATATCGGGGGCGTGGTTTTCCTGGAACGGGGTGGGGACCGCGATCAGGAACACGTCGCTCGGCTCGATCTGGGTAGATGCACGCAGGGTCCCGCGCGCGACTACGCCGGAGACGAGACCGTCGAGATCGATCTCCTCGATATGGATCTTGCCGGAGTTCACCGTATCGACGACGTGCTGATGGACGTCTACGCCCAGCACCATCGCCCCGGTGCGCGCGATCACCGCCGCCGTGGGCAGGCCGATATAGCCCAGGCCAATGACTGCGACCTTGAGTTCAGACTCCGGCACCATGCGTAACAATCCCCGCGATCCGTTTGTTACGGGGTACGCGCGGGAGGGTTGAGATTTCGGAAACGATGTTGGGCTGGTTGACTCCCCTCCCTTGAAGGGAGGGGGATGCTCAGGTGAAGCTCTGGGCCACCAGATCTGCAATCCGCTCCGACGCATGCCCGTCGCCGAACGGGTTATGCGCGCGGGCCATGGCGCCATAAGCGGCGTTGTCGTCGAGCAGCGTGGAGATTTCCGTCACGATACGATCTGCGTCGGTGCCGACAAGCTTGGCGGTGCCCGCGGCGACGCCTTCGGGGCGTTCGGTGGTTTCGCGCATCACCAGCACCGGCTTGCCGAGCGCCGGGGCTTCCTCCTGCACGCCACCCGAATCGGACAGGACGATCTCGGCCATTTCCAGCGCGCGGATGAAATGGGGGTAATCGAGCGGTTCGATGCGGGCGATATTGTCGCGCTGACCCAGGATCGCGTCCATCGCGACGGCGACATTGGGATTGGGATGCATCGGGAAGAGGATCGCGGTGTCCCGGCGATCGGCGATGCGGCCCAGCGCGCGGGCGATGGCTTCCATCCCGCCGCCGAAATTCTCGCGGCGATGGGTGGTGACCAGCACCAGCCTTTTGCCGGCGAAGCGGGCGGCGATCTCGTCGAGGCCCGCGGCCATCGAGGGATCGGCCTTGATCCGGGCATGGGTCCAGTGGAGCGCGTCGATCACCGTGTTGCCGGTCACATGGACCATGGCGGGATCGATATTCTCCTTCAGCAGCGCGTCGGCGGCGGTCCGGGTCGGGGCGAAATGCTGGTCGGCGATGGGGGCGACGATGCGGCGGTTAATCTCCTCCGGCCAGGGCTGGTAGATATCGCCCGAGCGCAGGCCCGCCTCGACATGGCTGACGGGGATCTTGCGGTAATAGGCGACCAGCGAGGCGACCATCACGGTGGTGGTATCGCCCTGGACGATCACGCGATCGGGCTTTTCCGCGTCCATCACTTCGCCAAGACCGGTGAGCAGGCGCGCGGTGAGGCGGTCGAGCGTCTGGCCCGGCTCCATGATGTCGAGATCGACATCGGGGACGAGACCGGCGATCGACAGCACCTGATCGAGCAGCCCGCGATGCTGGGCGGTGACGCAGGTCCGCACGTCCAGATCGCCGCGCGCTTTCATCGCGGCGACCACGGGGAACAGCTTGATTGCCTCCGGCCGGGTGCCGAAGACGGTGAGGACGCGTGGCTTGCTCATGCTGCCCCTTTAACCGCAGGCCCTTAAAACCGGGCTAACCCAATCGCGCAGGCTTTGCTAAGCGGGCGCCGATGCCTGTCCAGAAAATATCCGTCGTCACCGTCTGTTACGAGCCGGGACCGATCCTCCTCGATGCGATCCAGTCGGTCCATGCGCAGGATTTCGCGCAGGTCGAGCATGTCATCATCGATGGCGGATCGAAGGACGGGACGGTCGATCGCGTTTCCGGCCTGTTGCGCGCGGGCGACGTGCTGGTGTCCGAACCGGACAAGGGCATTTACGACGCGATGAACAAAGGTGTGGCGCGGGCGACCGGCGACGTCATCGCGCTGCTCAATGCCGATGACCGCTATGCCGATCCGGGCGTGCTGTCGCGTGTGGCGGCGCAGTTCGATGCGGCGGGCACCGATGCGGTGCTGGGCGACGTGTCCTTCTTCAAGCCCGGCGCGCCCGAGGTTTCGATCCGGCGCTATAACAGCGGCATGTTCAAGCCCGAGCGGATCGGCTGGGGCTGGATGCCGGCGCATCCGGCGATGGTGCTGACGCGCGAGGCCTATGACCGGGTCGGCCCCTACCGCACCGATTACCGGATCGCGGCGGACTTCGAATTCATCGTCCGTGCCTTTCGCGAGCATGGGCTGAGCTATTCCTATCTGCGCGACGTGTTCGTGAAGATGCAGGTCGGCGGGGTCAGCACTTCGGGCGCTTCGGCGCGCAAGACGATCAACCGCGAGATGCTGCGCGCGTGCAAGGAAAACGGGATCGCGTCGAACCCGTTGATGATGAACTCGCGCTATCTGATGAAGGCGCTGGAGCTGGTGCGGCGTTAGGAATCAATCGCTTGCGCGGATCTGGATCGGAACATATAATGAACAAATGGCCCGGCTCGATGTTCGCGAAAAGCTCGAAATCCTAGCGGATGCCGCGAAATATGACGCGTCCTGCGCGTCTTCGGGGACGGCGAAGCGCAACTCGGCGGGGAAGAAGGACGGTATCGGATCGACCGAGGGGATGGGCATCTGTCACGCCTATGCGCCCGACGGGCGATGCATCTCGCTGCTCAAGATATTGCTGACCAACAGCTGCATCTTCGACTGCCATTACTGCATCAACCGCAAGAGCTCGAACGTGCGCCGGGCGCGGTTCAGCGCGAAGGAAGTGGTCGACCTGACCCTCGCTTTCTACCGGCGCAATTATATCGAGGGGCTGTTCCTCTCCTCCGGCATCATCCGCTCGTCCGACTATACGATGGAGCAGATCGTCGAGGTGGCGCGGTCGCTGCGCGAGGATCATGGCTTTCGCGGCTATATCCATCTGAAGACGATCCCCGATGCCGATCCGCTGCTGCTGGAAGCGGCGGGGCGGCATGCTGACCGGCTGTCGATCAATGTCGAGTTGCCGACGGTCGCCGGGCTGACGCGGTTGGCGCCGGAAAAGGATGCCGGGCGGATCGAAGGGGCGATGAGCGCGCTGAAGGTTGGAATCGCGGATGGGGCGGATGCGGTGAAGCGCTATCGATCGGCGCCTTCTTTCGCACCTGCGGGGCAATCGACCCAGATGATCGTGGGGGCGGACGCTGCGACCGATCGCGATATCGTGACGCGGGCAGCGTCGCTGTACGACCGGCATGCGCTGCGCCGCGTCTATTATTCGGCGTTCAGCCCGATTCCCGATGCCAGCGCGGTGCTGCCGCTCAAGCGCCCGCCGTTGATGCGCGAGCATCGGCTGTACCAGTCGGACTGGATGATGCGCTTCTATGGCTATGCGCCGGGCGAAGTGGCGGCGGCGGCCGATCCGGCGACGGGCATGCTGCCGCTGGAGATCGATCCCAAGCTGGCCTGGGCGCTGCGCTTTCGCGGGAATTTCCCGGTGGATGTGAATCGCGCGCCGCGCGAGGCGCTGCTGCGGGTGCCGGGGTTGGGGGTGAAGGCTGTCGAGGGCATCCTGGCCACGCGGCGCTGGCGGCGGTTGCGGCTGGAGGATGTGGCGCGGCTGACGCGGGGAATCGCGAAGTTGCGGCCGTTCCTGATCGCCGAAGACTGGCGGCCGGTGGCATTGGCGGATGCGGCGATGCCGGTCTCCGTGCCGAAGCGTGAGCAGCTGGAGCTGTTCGCTGCCTGATGGTGCTGGTGCGTCTCGAGGCCGAGGACGATCTGGACGGGTGGCGTGCGGCTGCCCGGGCGCTGGCGCTGGCCGAGGTGCCGCCGGATCGCGTGACGTGGCAGGTGGGCGATGTGGCGACCGACCTGCTGGCCGATACGGACGAGGTGCTGCCGACGATCGCCGCACCGATCGCCATCTCGCGCCGCTTCGTCGAGCTTGCCGAGAGCGTGGTGCTGCACCGCGATCCGCAGCGATTTGCGTTGCTTTACGCGATGCTGGTGCGGCTGCGGGGCGAGGCGGGGCTGATCGAGGACGAAGCCGATCCGCTGCGGCGGCGGCTGGAGGATATGGCCAAGGCGGTGCGCCGCGACATCCACAAGATGCGGGCGTTCCTGCGCTTTCGCGAGACGGCGGACGAGGATGGCGTGCCGCGCTTCATCGCCTGGTTCGAGCCCGAGCATCATATCCTGCGCGCCAATGCTGGCTTCTTCGTGCGGCGCTTCGCGACGATGCGCTGGTCGATCCTGACACCGGAGGGGAGCATCCACTGGGATGGCGAGGCGTTGCTGGAGGGGCCGCCCGCGAGCCGCGGCGATGCGCCCGAAGGCGACCCGATCGAGGCGGTGTGGAAGGCCTATTACGGCTCCACCTTCAATCCCGCGCGGCTGAAGATCGACATGATGATCAAGGAGATGCCGAAGAAATATTGGAAGAACATGCCCGAGACCGCGCTGGTGCCGGGGCTGATCGCGGCCGCGCAGAAGCGCGAGAGCGGGATGATTGCCACCGCCCGGGCCGCGCCGGTGCGGGGCAATGCTGCCGAAGTGCTGGCGGCGCTGCACGAGGAAGCGGTGCATTGCCGTCGCTGCCCCCTGTGGCAGCCGGCGACGCAGACGGTGTTCGGCGAGGGACCGGCGGACGCGAAACTCATGTTCGTCGGCGAGCAGCCGGGGGATCAGGAGGATCTGGCCGGGCGGGTCTTTGTGGGACCTGCGGGGCAGTTGTTCGATCGCGCGCTGGCCGAGGCCGGGGTGGATCGCGCGGCGGCGTATGTCACCAATGCGGTGAAGCATTTCAAGTTCGAGCGTAGGGGCAAGCGGCGGATCCATGACCGGCCGAACGTGGGCGAGATCAATGCGTGCCGCTGGTGGATCGATCAGGAGCGGGAGATTTTGAAACCCGCGGTGACGGTGATGCTGGGGGCGACCGCGGCGCAGTCGGTGCTGGGCAGGGCTGCGACGATATCGAAGCTACGCGGGGCGCCGATTGTGCTGGAGGATGGGTCGGAGGGGTGGGTGACGGTGCATCCCAGCTATTTGCTGCGGCTGCCGGACGAGGCGCGGCGGGCTGAGGAATATGCGATGTTCGTCGCGGACTTGCGGCGGGTTTGGGAGCGGGTGGGGGTGTTGGGTTAGGGCTGGATCAATCCTCCCCCGGAGGGGGAGGGGGACCGCGAAGCGGTGGAGGGGGCTTGCCCCAAGCGATATCGCCCGTGGCGCTCCCCCTCCGTCAGCCTTCGGCTGCCACCTCCCCCTCCGGGGGAGGATTTTTGGGGTCAGGCCCGGTTCTCCAAAAACCAGCGGTAGGTCTTTGCCAGCCCGTCCTTCAGTGACGTCTTCGGCGACCAGCCCAACCCGCGCAATTTGTCCGCGGCCATCAGCTTGCGCGGGGTGCCGTCGGGTTTGCTGGTGTCGGCGACGATCTCGCCTTCGAAGCCGACCACTTCGCAGACCAGCTTGGTCAGCTCGCGGATTTCGAGGTCCTCGCCGCTGCCGACATTGACGTGCGGGCCGTCCGAATAGGCCTTCATCAGGAAGACCAGAGCGTCGGCGCAATCGTCGGCATAGAGGAATTCGCGGCGGGGCGTGCCGGTGCCCCACATCACCAGCTGTTTCGCGCCGGAGAGCTTCGCCTCGTGCGCCTTGCGCATCAGTGCGGGGACGACGTGGCTGCTTTCCAGATCGAAATTGTCCCCGATTCCATAGAGGTTGGTCGGCATTGCCGAGATGAAGTCGCAGCCATGCTCGATGCGGTAGCTCTCGCCCAGCTTGATTCCGGCGATCTTGGCGATCGCATACCATTCGTTGGTCGGCTCGAGCGGACCGGTGAGGAGCGAGCTTTCCTCGATCGGCTGGGGCGCGAATTTGGGATAGATGCAGGAGGAGCCGAGCAGCATCAGCTTCTCGGTGCCCGCGAGGCGCGCGGCCTCGGCGATGTTCGCCTGCATGACCAGATTCTTGTAGAGGAACTGGGCGGGATAGGTGCTGTTCGCCATGATCCCGCCGACCTTGGCAGCAGCCATGAAGATCGCGTCGGGACGCTGCTTTTCCACCCAGTCGAACGTCTGGCGCTGGTCGATCAGATCGAGTTCGTCGCGCCCGGCGGTGAGGACTTCGCAGCCTTCCTCGCCCAGCCGCCGCACCAGCGCGCCGCCGACCATGCCGCGATGCCCGGCGACGAACACGCGCTTGCCCGCCAGATCGTAGCTCATCCGTTCGAGCGTCCCACCGGAGCATCGGCCATGACCTTGAGATCGGCCTGCACCATTTCCTTCGCCAGTTCGTGCGCGGTGGTGCTGTGCTGCCAGCCGAGTTTCTCGCGCGCCTTGGTCGGGTCGCCGATCAGCAGATCGACTTCGGTCGGGCGGAAATAACGCGGATCGATCTCGACCAGACAGGCGCCGGTCGCCTTGTCATAGCCGCGCTCGTCGACGCCTTCACCGCGCCATTCGATCGCGATGCCGGCTTCCTCGAAACACCATTCGACGAACTGGCGGACCGAGACCGTCTCGCCGGTGGCGAGGACATAATCGTCCGGCTCGTCCTGCTGGAGCATGCGCCACATGCCCTCGACATATTCGCGGGCGTGGCCCCAGTCGCGCTTGGCGTCGATATTGCCGAGATAGAGCTTGTCCTGCCGGCCGAGCTTGATTGCGGCGACGGCGCGGGTGATCTTGCGGGTGACGAAGGTCTCGCCGCGCAGCGGGCTTTCATGGTTGAACAGGATGCCGTTCGACGCGTGCATGCCGTACGCCTCGCGATAGTTCACCACGATCCAGTATGCGTAGAGTTTGGCGACGGCGTAGGGCGAGCGCGGGTAGAAGGGCGTGGTCTCGCTCTGCGGGACTTCCTGCACCTTGCCGTACAGCTCCGAGGTGGAGGCCTGATAGAAGCGGCAGGTCTTTTCCATGCCGAGAATGCGGATCGCCTCGAGGATGCGCAGCGTGCCGACCGCATCGGCGTTCGCAGTATATTCCGGCGTTTCGAAGCTGACCTGCACATGGCTCTGCGCGGCGAGATTGTAGATCTCGTCGGGGCGGGTTTCCTGGATGATCCGGATCAGGTTGGTGCTGTCGGTCAGGTCGCCATAGTGGAGCTTGAGCCGCGCATTCTCGACATGCGGGTCCTCATAGATATCCTCGATACGCCCGGTGTTGAAGGACGAGGAGCGGCGCTTCACGCCGTGCACGTCATAGCCCTTCGACAGCAGGAGGCGCGCAAGATAGGCGCCGTCCTGGCCAGTGATGCCCGTAATCAGCGCGACGGGGCGCTTGCTGCTCATGCGTGGTTGCCTCCCGGTGGGAGCGCTGCCCTGCCCGATAATGACCGGCGCGCCAAGGGCGTTTATCCCTCCGCAATGACTGCGAAATCCCGGTGAGATGCCGGTTGCGGGAGCGGGAGCGGCGACTTATACCGCGCCGACGAGCCGACGCGGGCAGCACCGGAAATCCGGGTTGCGCCGTCAACGCCATCAAGGGGTACCAGGTTGTCGAGAACTGCCAGATTCGCGCCGGCGCATCGCCGGGCTTCGGGTGGTCCGCGCCTGCGGCTGGATGGCCTCTTCCTCAACATTCCGACGCGCTTCTGGGTGTTCGCCGCATTCATCGCCTTCGTCTTCCTGACGGGCGGGGGATCGCGTGAGGATATCGCGTCGCTGGTGATCCTGCGGCCGGCCGCCGCCTTCTTCGCCGCCTATGCGCTGACCGTGGCTGTGCCGGGCGATCTGGCGCGAGTGCGGGTGCCGCTGTTCCTGCTGATCGCACTGGCACTGTGGATGGCGATCCAGCTGATCCCGCTGCCCACCGGGCTGTGGTCCGCTCTGCCCGGGCGTGCCGATATCCTGGCGACCGATCGGCTGATCGGGCTGGGCGATATCTGGCGTCCGATCTCGCTGTCGCCGTCCAAGACGGTGAATTCGCTGGCGTCGCTGATCGTGCCGGCGGCGGCGCTGCTGTTGTACGCGGTGCAGGCCGAAGCCGACCGGCGGCGGCTGTTCGGCCTGTTCCTGATGATCGCCGCAGCGAGCGCCGTGCTGGGCATCGCGCAGATCGCAAGCGGCGGGCAGGGGCCGCTCTATCTCTATGCCACGACCAATTTCGGCGATGCGGTCGGCCTGTTCTCGAACCGCAATCACAATGCGGTGTTCATCGGCAGCGTGCTGCTGATCGGTGCCTATCTTCTGGCCGAGCTTCGCCGCCTGACCCGCAGCAGCGAAAAATCGGTTGCGCCGGCGCTGATCGGCGGCGTCTTTGCGCTGGTGCTGGTGACGCTGCTGATCAACGGATCGCGCGCGGGCCTGATGATCGGCATGCTGGCGGTCGGCTTCGGCGTGGCGCTATATATCTGGCTGCGGCTGATGGAGCCGAAGGACGGGCATGTCCGGCCGATCCGCCTGTGGACCGGCTATCTGCCGATTATCGGCATCGTGCTGCTGGCGGTGCTCGCTGGCGCCGCGCTGTTTTCGCAATCCTCGTCGTTCGACCGGCTCGTCACCCTGTCTCTGGGCGAGGAACTGCGCGTGCAAACCCTGCCGCAGATCGCCGCGATGGCGAACGATCACTGGCTGTTCGGCACCGGCTTCGGCAGCTTCGAGCATATCTATCGCAGCTATGAGGCGAGCGAGTGGCTGCGCAGCGAATATGTCAACAACGCGCATGACGACTGGCTGCAATGGATCATCGAAGGTGGCTTGCCCGCGATGCTGATCCTGTTCGGCTTCGTGGTCTGGCTGGCGGCGCGCTGCCTTGCGCACTGGAAGTCGCGGCAGGAGCAGCCTGCGCGCACCGGCATGGTGCTGACGGCGGCCGGCGTGCTGGGGCTGCTGCTTGTCGCCAGCCTGTTCGATTATCCGCTGCGCGTCCCGTCGATGATGGTGTACGCGATGCTGATGGTTGCGTTGATTGCGGACCCGCCCCAGCCGCGGGTGAAGCTGTCACGCAAGGAATCTTCCCGCGATCGCGGGCAGACGCGGTGAGTTTGGAGAGAGACCGGATGACGATCAGATCGGGCATTGCCGCACTGGGCGCCTGCTTCGCAGCGCTGCTGCTCTCCGCCTGCGGCAGCAGCAAGGTTCAGCCGATCGGCGGCGCGCCGGGGCTGCAGGTTGCACAGCTTTCCGAACTGCCGCGGCCGAGCACCGCGGACCGTTTCGTCACTGGCGATCCCTATGTCGTCGGCCCGTTCGATTCGATCGAGGTCGACGTCTATGGGGTGCCGGACCTGAAGCGTACCGTGGCGGTCGATGCGAGCGGCACCTTCTCCTACCCGCTGGCGGGTGTGGTGCAGGCGTCTGGCCTGACGCCGCGCCAGATCGCGGACGAAGTGTCGAAGAAGCTGCGTCCCTATATCAAGGAGCCGCAGGTCACGGTGAACGTGACCCAGATGAACAGCGCGAACCTGACCGTTGACGGGCAGGTGGCGCGTCCGGGCAATTATCCGGTGGTCGGCCGCCAGACGCTGATGCGCGCGATCGCGGTTGCGGGCGGCACTGCCGAATATGCCAAGCTGGAGGACGTGGTGGTGTTCCGCACCGTTCAGGGCCAGCGCTATGTCGGCATCTATAACCTCGCTGCGATCCGCCGCGGTGCCTATGCCGATCCCGAACTCTTCCCGAACGATATCGTGATCGTCGGCGATTCGCCCGAGCGTCGCCGCTTCCAGGATATCCTGCAGGTCGTTCCGCTGATCACCGCGCCGCTCGTCGTCGCCCTCCAGTCGCTGTAGGTCTCGCACATTCCATGAATACGCCCAGCTATACCTACGAAGAGGCTCCGTTCGATCCGGCGGCGCCGGCACCGGCCAACATCCGCGAGGGTTACCGCCCGTTGCGCCTCGACGAGCGCGCCATGTCGGTGATCGAGCGTTATTTCCAGGCGGTAATCAACCGCCGGCTGATGATCCTGGCGGTCGTGCTGCTCAGCGTGACCGTGGGTGTGATCACCTATCTGATGGCGACGCCGCAATATATGGCGACCGCGCGGATCGAGATCTCGCGCAGCCAGGCCAAGGTGACCAACGTCAACGGCGTCGATATCGAAGATCGCGGCCGTGACCTGCAGTTCTACGAAACGCAGTACAACCTGCTGAAGGCGCGTTCGCTTGCCGAGCGGGTGGCGCGGGTGCTGGGTCTGCAGAACAGCGAAGCCTTTTTCACCACCTATGGCATCGGCAAGGAAGAGGGTGCTGCGGCGCCGAAGACCCGCAGCGCACGCGAGCAATCGGCGCGGCTGGAAAGCGCGGCAACGATCCTGCTGAGCGGTATCGAGATCGATCCGGTCGGCAATTCGAACCTTGTCGATATCCGTTTCCGCAGCCCGGACCCGGCGCTGTCGGCGAAGATCGCCAACACCTGGGCCCAGGAATATATCCAGTCCAACCTCGATCGCCGTTTCGCGACCACCGCCGATGCGCGCGGGTTCCTGGAACAGCGTCTGAACCAGCTGCGCACCCGGCTGGAAGCGTCCGAGCGCGAACTGGTCGCCTATTCCTCGGGCAAGGGTATCGTCACGCTTTCGACCAGCGAAGGCGAGGGCAAGACCAGCACCAACCGCACGATGGTGATGGACGATCTGGCCACGCTGAATAACGCGCTGAACGCCGCCGTCGCCGAGCGCGTTGCGGCCGAGAGCGCGCTGGCCGCCGCCACCGCCAATCCCAACGCCGCGAATCAGAGCACGCTTGCGAGCCTGCGCCAGCGCCGCGCCGAGCTTTCGGCACGCTATTCGGCGCTGCTGACGAAGTTCGAGCCGGGCTATCCCGAGGCCGAGGCGCTGCGCACCGAAATCTATTCGATCGACCAGAGCATCGCGCAGGAAGGTGGCCGCTCGCGCAGCGACGCCCTCGCGATCCTGCGTGCGGCACAGGCGAAGGAAGCCGATTTCCGCCGTCGCGTGGAAGCGCTGACCAAGGATTTCAACATCCAGCGCAGCAACATGATCGAATATCAGATCCTGCAGCGCGAAGTGGACACCAACCGCCAGCTCTATGACGGCCTGCTCCAGCGCTACAAGGAGATCGGCGTTGCCGGTGTCGGCACCAACAACATTGCGATCGTCGATCCCGCCGATGTACCGCGCGGACCGTTCGAGCCGAGCCTGCCGCGCAGCCTGGGCACTTCGCTGCTGATCGGCCTGATACTGGCCGCCGCACTGGTGGTGATCGCGGAAGAAATCGACCAGAGCCTGCGCGACCCGGCGGACGTGCAGCGCGAGCTGGGCCTGCCGTTGCTCGGCACGATCCCCCGCGTCGACGACAAGGACGTGGCCGAGGAACTGCGCGACAAGAAGACGCAACTCTACGAGAGTTATCTCGCGGTGCGGACCAACCTGTCGTTCCTCACCGATCATGGTGCGCCGGGGATCTTCATGCTCACCAGCTCGCGCCCGAACGAAGGCAAGAGCCTGTCTGCCTATGCGCTGGCACGCCTCTTTGCCGAGACCGACGCGAAGGTGGTGCTGGTCGACGCGGATATGCGCAACACGCGGCTGGACGACCTGATCGATTCGAACACCGGCCCGGGGCTGAGCAACTATCTGTCGGGCGCGTCGAATATCGGCGACGTCATCCAGAGGCCGAGCGATCAGAACTTCGCGATGATCACGGCCGGCCCGATGCCGCCCAACGCGGCCGAGCTGTTGTCGTCCGAGCGGTTCCGCGACCTGCTCGCCCATCTGCGCGAGACGTTCGATCATGTGATCATCGATGCGCCGCCGGTGCTGGGCCTGGCCGACGCGCCGCTACTCAGCCGTTCGGTGGACGGCGTGCTGTTCGTGGTCGAATCCAATGTCGGCAAGCTGCGGCTGGTCCGCGGCGCGCTCCGGCGGCTCGAACTGCCGGGCGCCAAGGTGTTCGGCGCGCTGGTCACCAAGCTGGACAACCGTAACAACACTTACGGCTATGGTTACGGGTACGGCTATGGCTATGGCCGCGGCGGCAAGCAGGAAGCGCGAAGCGCCGGATGAGCGAAGACGTGACCGGTTCCATGCCCCGGACGATCCTGATCTGGGGGCTGGCCTCGCTTGCCGCGCTGTGGCTCGGGCTGACCGCGCTCGGCGGCGTGATGGCGACGCCACGGCCAAGCGTGGCGGCTGCGCTCTTCCCCGCCAACGGCTTCGCCTATGAGCGGCTGGCGGCGAACGAAGCGACGCGCGAGAGCGAGAACCTGAAGGATATCAAGCTATCGCAAGCGAGCCTGGACGATGCGCTGAATGCGTTGCGGCATGAGCCGCTGGCGTCGACCGCGCTGACGCTGATCGGCCTGTCGCGAGGCACGTCGCCGGATGCGGCGAAGATCATCATCCGCGCCAATGCGATGGACAAGCACCAGCTCGTCGCGAACGCGTGGCTGATCAATCATTATGGTACCGAGGGCCGCGCGCGCCCGGTGCTGAACCTTCTCGACGAAGCGCTGCGCGTCAATCCGGGCCTGTCGGAGCGCTATATGCCCGCGCTGGCACAGGCGCTGATCGATCCTCAGACGCTTCCGGTCCTGCAGCAGATGCTGGGCCGGAAGCCGGGCTGGGCGCCTTCATTCTGGCAGGCGGTGACGGGCAATCCCGCCTCGCTGCCCAACGCCGAAGTGCTGCGCGCGCGGATGCTGGCGGGTGCCGAAGAGCTGGGGCAGACCGACGAATTGCTGATGGCCGCATTCGTGGCCGCCCGCCGGATGGACCTTGCGCTCAGCTACCAGAAGCACCTGAAGCCGTTTGCCGAGGACAATGGCAATCTGGTCCGCAATTCGAGCTTCAACGAAGTGACGCGCCTTGCGCCGCTCGACTGGGAGCTGAGCAGCGATGGCCGGGTTAGCGCGGCGATCGACGAAGGCCGTGGCGTGCTGGAGATGAACGCGATCTCCGGTTCGTCGGCGGTGGCGGCGCGCCAGCTGATCGCGATTCCGCCGGGCAATTACGTGCTTTACGCGAAGCTGGGCCAGCAATCGCTGGGCACTGGCAGCGACATTCAGGTTCGCGTCCATTGTGCCGAGGCGATCAGCGGAACGCAGCCGCGGCTCGACGTGGGGCTGACCAGCGATGTCGAGCGCGCCTTCGTCATTCCCGAGGGATCGCCGTGCCGCTTCTACTGGGTCGAGGTCGAATTGTCGGCGATCGATGCGCCGGGTCCGGTGCTGGCCCTGCTCGCGGAACTGCGGATCGTTCGCGGGCGTGCCCAGCCTTCGTCTGCGCCGCTGCCGACGCCGGCAGCTACGCCCGCGCCCTGAACCTGCCGGTCAGGCCTCGGCCAGCAGCGCTTCGCGTACCCCGGCGATGATATAGTCCTGCTCGTCTTCGGCGAGATAGGGATGCATCGGCAGGCTCATCACTTCGGCGGACAGCGATTCCGATACGGGCAGGCCGTTTCCGGTGAACGGATAGTGGCGATACGCACCCTGATGGTGGAGCGGGCGGGGGTAATAGACCGCAGTCGGAATACCCTTTGCCTTGAGCGCAGCCATGATCGCATCGCGGCGCGCGGGCGGCACCTTCAGCGTATATTGCGCCCAGACGGACGTGGTGCCCTCCGACATCGGCGGGACGGCGGCGATATCGGCGAAGGCGGCGTTGTAGCGCGCGGCGACCTGCTGGCGCAGGGCGATCTCCTCTTCGAAGATCGACAGCTTCTGCAGCAGGATCGCTGCCTGGATCGTGTCGAGGCGGCCGTTCACGCCGATGCGCTCGATATCATATTTGTCGATCGTGGAGCGGCCATGGAGACGGATCGATTCGCAGATGCTGGCGAGGTTCGGATCGTCGGTCAGGATCGCGCCGCCATCGCCATAACAGCCGAGCGGCTTGGCCGGGAAGAAGCTGGTCGCGGTGATCGTGCCGAAGGTGCCGACCTTGCCCGCAGGCGTTTCCGCGCCAAGCGACTGGGCAGCGTCGGCGATGATCCACATATCGCCTGCGGCGGCGCGGATCGCTTCATAGTCGGCGGGGAGACCGAACAGGTCGACCGCGATCAGGCCGACCGGGTTCAGGCCCTTGGCCCTGGCCAGCGCGGTGCCCGCGGCAATACCGGCAGGATCCAGATTGAAGTCGCTGCCGTCGACATCGATGAAGATCGGCGTGGCCCCGAGCAGCGCGATCGCCTCGGGCGTGGCGGTGTAGGTGAACCCGGGGCAGAGGACGGCGTCGCCGGGCTTCAGGCCCAGCGCCATCATTCCGATCAGCAGTGCGTCGGTGCCGCTGGCGCAGCTGACCACATGCTTCGCGCCGCTCAGGCTGGCGAGTGCGGCTTCCAGCTCAGCGATTTCGGGACCCATGATATACTGGCCGTGATCGAGCACGCGCTTGATCGCTGCATCGACCTGCGGGCGGATGCGGGCCTGCTGGGCCTCCAGATCGATAAAGGCGACCTTACGGAGTTCAGACGCGTTCGAGGCCATTCGCGCCCTCCCGATAATTGGATCCGTCGATGGGGCAGACGAGATCGTCGCCCAGTTTCGCGCCCGCCACGCTCATCCAGCCGATGCGGCGCGCGGGGACGCCCGCCATCATCGCGTGGGCAGGCACATCGCCGGTGACGACCGCGCCCGCGGCGATGAAGCAATATTCGCCCAGCGTATGGCCGCAGACGATGGTGGCGTTGGCGCCGATCGAGGCACCGCGCTTCACCAGCGTGTCGCGCGCCTCGTCCATCCGCTGCACCTCGGCACGGGGATTGTTGACGTTGGTGAAGACGCAGCTGGGGCCGCAGAATACGCCGTCCTCAAGGGTGACGCCCTTGTAGATCGAGACATTGTTCTGGATCTTGCACCGGTCGCCGATGGTCACGTCCGGCCCGGCGACGACATTCTGGCCGAAGCTGCAGCCTTCGCCGATCACCGTGTTCGGCAGGACATGGCAGAAATGCCAGATGCGGGTGCCCACGCCGATCCGGGCGGGGCTGTCCACATAGCTGCTCTCGTGGATCAGCACGCCCGGGAAGCCGGCACGCTCCTGCATCTGGGGATTGCTCATGCCCGGGCGACGTTGTCCGCGGCGCGGCAGACGTTGCGGGTGTCGACCACGAGCTTGGCGCTGTCGACGATCAGGTCCCAATCGACATCGGCATGATCGGTGGCGACCAGCACTACGTCATAGGCAGCGACATTGGCCGCAGTGATGTCCACGGACTTGCGGCCGGCGAATTCGGGATGGTCGCGGGTCATCGGCACTTCGGGGATGTGCGGATCGTGATAGTCGACGGTCGCGCCGCGATGCTCGAGCAGCTCGGTGAGCTTGAGCGCCGGGCTTTCGCGCATGTCGTCGACATTCTTCTTGTAGGCCATGCCCATCAGCAGGATCTTCGATCCGTTGAGGCCGCGGCCGGTCTGACGGTCGAGCGCTTCGGCGAGACGATCGATCACATAGCGCGGCATGCTGGTGTTGATCTGACCGGCCAGCTCGATGAAGCGGGTGGGGCTTTCGAACTCGCGCGCCTTCCAGGTCAGGTAGAAGGGGTCGATCGGGATGCAGTGCCCGCCCAGGCCCGGGCCGGGGTAGAAAGCCATATAGCCGAACGGCTTGGACTTGGCGGCTTCGATCACTTCCCAGACATTGATGCCCATCTTGTCGAAGATCATCTTCAGCTCGTTGACGAGCGCGATGTTGACCGAGCGGAAGATGTTCTCGGTCAGCTTGACCGCCTCAGCAGTGGCCGCGGACGTGACCGGCACGGTGCGGCTGACGAGATTGTCATAGACCTTCACCGCCAGCTTCAGCGAATCCGCATCGTCGGCGCCGACGACCTTGGGGATCACCGAGTTGGAGAAATCCGGATTGCCGGGATCCTCGCGCTCGGGCGAGAAGGCGAGGAAGAAGTCGGTGCCGGCCTTCAGCCCCTTGGCCTCGAGGATCGGCTGCATCACCTCGCGCGTGGTGCCGGGCCAGGTGGTGGATTCCAGCACGACGAGCTGGCCGGGGCGCAGCGCGGCGGCGATCGCCTCGGTCGATTTCTCGACATAGGTGAGGTCCGGCTCCTGATGCTTGTCGAGCGGGGTGGGGACCGCGATCAGCACCGCGTCCGGCTCGCCCAGGCGCGACATGTCGGCCGTCGCCTCGAACTTGCCGTCGGCGATGGGCTGACGGAACTGTTCGCCGGAGATGTGCTTGATGATGGTTTCGCTGGCCATCAGCTGTTCGACGCGGCTCTGCTCGACGTCAAAGCCGAGCACGCGGAAGCCGCGGCTGACGGCGGTCAGCGCGAGGGGCAGGCCGACATAGCCGAGGCCGATGATGCCGATAGTGAAATCGCGCTGGTCCACTCGGTCGAGAAGCCGGTCGAGCATGTGATGCCAATTCCTAGTTTTGGGAGGTGATGGTGCGGGTCCGGACCGCGGCGGCAGGAATGCCTGCATAGACGGTCCAGGGGTTAAGGTCTCGTGTCGCGGTGCTGCCAAGGCCGAGCACGGCGCCGCGGCCGATGGTGACGCCGGGGCCGACCGAGGCCCGCGCGGCGACCCATGCGCCGGGTTCCAGCGTGATCGGGGCGGTGATCAGGTCGAAGCCCGGGCGCGACCAGTCATGACTGCCGGTGCACAGATAGGCGCCCTGCGACACGCAGCAATCCGCGCCGATGCGGACGTCCGCCAGATTGTCGATCCAGACCTGCTCGCCGATCCAGCTATGGTCACCGATGGTGAGCCGCCACGGGAATTTCACGCGGATGCCGGGCTTCAGCACCACCTTCGCGCCGATGCTCGCGCCGAACAGGCGGAGCAGGAAGCGGCGATGCGTGCTGCCGGGCAAAGCGGAGGAGACGAAGATCGTCTGCACGACGATCCACGCCAGCTCGACCAGCGCCGGACGGCCGCGGGTGAAGCTGCCTGCGCTATAGGTGCCGAGATCGGGAACCTGCTGATCGGGTGGGGGAGGCGCAAGCATGGGATCAGCCCAGCAGCGCTTCATATTGTCGCTGAAACTGCATCGCGATGCCGCCCCAATCGAACCGCTCCGCCACCATGGCAGACCCCCTGCGCCCCATGTCCCGCCGCGCTTCGTCGGAAAGGCCGATCGCTGCGCGCAACCCGGAAAGGATCGCTTCTTCAGTGGGATCGACCCACCAGCCGCAGCCATAAGTCTCCAGCAATTCCCAGGGCGCGCCGCGGGTCGTGAGGACGGGCACTTCATAGGCGAGGGCCTCAGCAATGGCTATGCCGAAATTCTCGCTATAGGTGGGCAGCACGAACAGATCGGCGGCCTGATACAGCGCATCCTTTTCCGCGCCATAGACCGGACCGATCAGGCGGACATCGCCGCCCAGACCGAGCCGTTCGATCTGCGCCGAGAGTAGGGCGGCATGGCCATCCTCGTCGGGCCCGGCGATCACCAGCTGCCAGCCTTCGGGCTTCAGCCGCGACCATGCGTCGAGCAGCATCGGCAGGCCCTTTTTGGGGTGGATGCGGCTGACGAACAGCGCGGTGCGGCGATCACGCGGGGCGGGCGCGAGATGTTCGGCGGCAGAATGCGCGGGCAGATCGACGCCGTTGGCGATGACGCAGAAGGGACCCTTGAGACCCAGCGCGCGGGCGTTGGTCTCCTCGATATCGGCGGTGGCGTGGAGCAGGGCGGCGGAGCGGAGGTCGCCACGCTGGTACAGCGTCCAGGCGAGCTTCTTCTTCCACTTGCGATGGTTGATCGCCCAGGGTTCGAGCATGCCCCGCAGGCTGACCACGCGCGGGATGCTGCGCGCGCGGGCGAGGCGGGCGACCTGATGGTTGCTGGGCAGCCAGATGCCGTTGTCGTGGATCACGTCCGGTCGGCCGAACCGGCCGAGCGCGGACTGCAGGTCGCCGTCGAGCGGGGTTAGGCCGTCGATTGCGGGAACGGTGGCGGAATGGGGCGCGCTGCCATCGGCGGCCCAAAGTCCGACGGTGACGCCGCGCGCGGCCAGCGCCGCGCCGAGTGCCGGCACCGAATAGGCCGGCCCGCCAAAGCTCGGGTCGAAACTCGCCCCCGCGAGGAAAAGCTTCATTCCGCCGGCTGCACGATGGCTGGCGTGCGAGCGGGCATAACGGGGCGCCGCACCATGGCGCGGATGCGGAGCGCCGACTGATGGTGCATCATCCAGACGCAGGTCCACAGCAGCAGCATGTTGCCATTGCCCGCCGAAAGCAGCCAGGATTCGAACAATGCGTGCCCCATCGATCCGACCACGATGGCGAAGGGCAATGCCGCCAGCGGCCATTGTTCGGGCGGCAGCACCCGGGTGCGCGCTGCGTCCGCCATGCCGCGCCACAGGCTGAAGAACAGGGCGGCGAGCAAGGCGAACAGGCCGAACAAGCCGGTCTCGACCATCATCATGATATAGGTCGAGTGGAAGTGAAGGCCCTGGTGCTGGACGAAGCGCCATTGCTCCTGACGCAGAAGGTCCTGCGAGGTGCCGATGCCGTAGCCGAGCAGCGGCCGTTCCTGGAACAGGTTCCAGCCGATCCGCCACACTTCCTCGCGTCCGCTCAACGGACTGATGCCGGTATCGCGCAACGTGCGTTCCAGGCCGAGCAGATCGACGAAGAACATCTTGATCGGATACCACCAGCCGATGAGCAAGATTGCGCCGAGCATCACCGCGATCAGGCTTGCCCGGGGACCCTGCCGATAGATGGCGAAAGCTAGAAACGACAAGGCGATCCAGACGATCGTCGCACGCGCGTTCGTCACCCAGATCAGATAGAGTCCGACGATCAGGAAGGCGAGATTCCAAACCTGCCAACCGGGGCGGCGTTCAAGGCAGCCGGCGAACAGGACGACGACCGGCGGCGCGATCATCGCGGCCAGGGTGTTGGGATTGTCGGTCCATGCCGCGAAGCCGCCGCCGCGGCCAAGATCGATACGGAGGACGAGCATGACTGCCGCCAGGGCGATCATGATCCGCCCGAACCGGGCGAGCATGTCGAAAAAGGCGCGACGGCTGTCGGTGGCGACCAGCAGTGCGGAAATCGCATAGCCCGTGACGACCGTTGCCGCGATGGTGGCGATCGAGAGGACGCTGAACGATCGATCGACGCTTCGCCAGGCGCCGGTCGCGACGACGATCAGCAGCACGACCATTGCCAGCACGGTGGTGATCGGCATCGGCGGAACACGCCGCGTGGTCAGCATGCCGAGCGAAATCAGCGACAGCGCCGCCAGCGGCAGCCACTTCGCGCTGAACAGGAATTGAGACAGCGCCGAATTGAAGGTGTTCGAAAGATAAAAGGCGGTGACCGTGATCAGCAGCGCCCAGAACAGCGTCCGCGGGATCGGCTTCGCGTTCGGAACCGGTCCGGCATTGAACCCCATCAGCTCGGCGAGCGGCGAACTCATGACCGGCCTGCAGCTGCCTGCGCGCCGGCAATCAGATTGGCCGTAGCGAACGCCTCGCCCTGCGCGATCGCGACATCATGCGCGGCTGCGCCCATCGAGCGGGCCAGTGCGGGATCGGCGAGCAGCGTCTCCATCGCGCGGGTATAGCCCGGAACATCGCCCATCGGCACCAGAAATCCGTTCTCGCCATCGCGGACCAGTTCAGTGGCAGCGCCGACGCGATCGGAAGAGATGACCGGCGTGCCCGCGGCCATGGTCTCGTTGACCACCGCGCCCCAGGTTTCGCTCTCGGACGGGAGGATCATCGCGGTGGAGATCGACATCAGGCCGAAGATCGCCTGCATGTCCTTCATCCAGCCGGTGAACAGGATACGCGGATCGCCGTTCGCTTCGGCCTTCATCGCCTCCATCAACGGGCCGTCGCCGATCACCAGCAAGGTCGCGTTTTCGGCATGCTTCGCGGCGAGGAAGGCGCGGACCATGTCGAGCGGGCGCTTGGCGTCGATCAGGCGGCCGACGAACAGGAAGACCGGCGAGTCAGAGGCAATCCCCAGCTTCTCGCGCAGTGCCGGTTCGCCGCCGCTCGTGCGCAGCCGTTCGGCTTCGGCGACGATCGGGGCGGTGTCCGGCGTGTTGGGGAAATAGTGCATCGGCGCGTCGGTCGGCCCGAGCTTGCGCAGATAGTCGGCGGCTTCGCGACCGACCGGCAGCCCGAACGCCATGCCGCGCACCACCCAGCCGGCGATCAGCCGCTTGAGGTTCCAGCGCCAGCCCGAAGGCGACACCGAACTGCGCATGCTGGTCTCGCAGGTGAGCGCATAGGGGACTTTGTTCCGGATGCACCAGCGGGCGGCGAGCCACATCGTCGGATGGGCATAGCCGGAGAGGATGACCACATCGGGTTTCCATGCCGACAGCGCCTTTGCGACGCCCGGATTCCATTTGATCTGGAACGGGTTGCCCGCGCTGGGGCGGCGATACTGCTTGCCTTCCAGAAACTCGGTGTCGATGCCGCTATAGTCGAGCGTCCATTCGCGGCCGGGTTCGGATTCGGCGCAAAAGCCCAGGCGGAATTCGCCCGGCCAGCGTTCGGCGATCAGCTTCTGCACGCCGAGGCGATAGGGCGTGGGGATATCGTCGAGATAATAGAGGCGCGGTCCGCTCATGCCTTCCTCGCGGAAAGATGGCGCTCGATCGTGTCGAGCGTGGCGCGGGCGGCATGCGGCCAGGTGAAGCGGGCCTCCACCCGGCGGCGCGAGAATTCGCCCATCCCCTCGGCCGTACCCTCGGGCAGCGCGAGGAAGGCCTTCACCGCGTTGCGGATCTGCTCGGACGAGCCGGGCTGGATGACGAAGCCATTATCCTTGTCGACCATCGTCGTCACCGCGCCGATATCGGTGGCGATTACCGGCAGGCCGCAGGTCATCGCCTCGAGGATCACGGTGGGCATGCCTTCGTAGAGGCTGGCGAAGACGAAACAGTCGCTCTGGTGATAGCGGGCGAACAGGGTCGCGTCGTCGAGCCTGCCGGCGAATTCGATGTTCGGACCGGCGAACTTCCCGCGCAGCTCGGCTTCGAGCGGACCGCCGCCGACCACCGTCAGATGCGCGCCGTCGAGGCCCTGAAAGGCTTCGCACAGGAACGAGACGCCCTTGTTGAACTCGAGCCGGCCGACGAACACGAAGCAAGCCGGGCCGCCGGGTTCGCGGGGCGGGGGCACGGGGAAGCTGTCGATGAAATCGATATCGACGGCGTTGCCCAGGATATCGATCTTGTCGTCGCCCACGCGCAGGAAGCGGCGGACTTCGTCGGTCAGACCGCCGCCGAGCGAGATGACGCGATCCGCCAGCCGCGCCTGTTCGCGCCCGGCCCAGCGCATCGGCCAGCCCTTGAGCGTCTGTTCGAGGCCGACCGTCTTGAACATCTCCAGCCCGTGCGGATTGTAGAGCGTCAGCGCGCGCTGGGTGGGATGGGTGTCGGCCAGATAGGACCAGCCGTTGAAGCCCTGGCAATAGACTGCGTCGAACTTGCCTTCGCGCAGGAACGGCGCGGCCTGTTTCGTGAACAGATAGTTCTGGCGCAGCCACAGCTTCGCGGGCGGCCAAGCGAACTGGGCAAGCTTATAGGCATTGCCCATCGCGTCCCATTGGGCGGTCTGGTCGGCGGTGATCTCGGGGATGATCGCGGTCACGTCCGCGCCCTGCTCGGCCATGTGCTGGGCGAGGAAATGGGTGTGGCGTTCCATGCCGCCCACCCAGAACGGATAGATGCCGTGATTGATGATCGCGATGCGCACGCCAGTCTTATCCGTGCGCCGGTTCGACCGCGACGAGTTCGGCTAGGGTCCGGTCCAGCCCGATCTCGGGCTTCCAGCCGGTCGCGCCGGAGAGCTTGCCGATGCCGGCGAGCAGGCTGGGGCGCTCGACCTTGCGGACGCGGGACTGATCCTGGACGATCTCGATCTTCTCGCCCAGCGCGTCGCTGAACATCTCGACCACCTCGACGACGCTGTACTGCTTGTTCGCGCCGATGTTGAACACGTCCGAACCCGAAGCGACATGATCGCTGGCGGCGAGGATCGCGCGGGCCATGTCGCGCGCGTCGATATAGTCGCGGCGCGGATCGAGATTGCCCAGCGCGATGGTGCGCTTGCCTGCGATCAGCTGGACCATGATGTCGGGCAGCAGATGCGGGTTGGTCTCGCGATGGCCGACGGCGTTGAACAGGCGGCCGACCGCGACGGCTTTGCCGCTGCCCTTGCCCCAGCCGCGCACGATCGCTTCGCCGGCGGCCTTGGTAGCGCCGTAAATGTCCATCGGATCGATCGGATCGGTTTCCAGATGCTCGCCTTCCTTGGGCGGATAGACCGCGGCGGTGGAGGCGAAGAACAGCCGCTCGACCGGTGTGCTTTCCAGCGCGTCGAGCAGGTTCTGCGTGCCCTGGATGTTGATCATCACCGACTCGGTCGGGTGTTCGTTGCAATAGGGGATGAAGTGGATCGCAGCGAGGTGGAACACACGCTGCGGCGCGATCCTCGCCACCGTTTCGGTCATCCATGCCTGATCGCGCAGGTCGCCTTCATGGATTCGATCGGCGGGGAGGCTCAGATGCTCGCGGCGGCCGTTGAAGAAATTGTCGATGACATGAACCTCGTCGCCACGCGCGACGAGCTCGTCCACGACATGCGACCCGATGAAGCCGGCGCCGCCGGTAACCAATACGCGCTGCATGTAATCCCCTGATAATGCTGCGGCGCGAGCGGCCGGGCGGGACGGCTATAGTCAGGATCGCGGCAACGAGAAAGGGCTAGGCGCGGATAGTGCGAGACCGCTATCCGCTGCCACGATGATCACCGTCGGCACCACCCAGCGCAGCTATCCGGCCGTCCGCAACTTCCTGGGCGGGGAGAGCGAAGAAGTGCATTACCGGCGCGTCGGCAATGCCTTCCGCTATCCCGAGCATCTGCTGTTCAAGGCGTTCGGCTATACCGAGCCGCTGATCGGCAATCTCCATTGGGGCGGGCGCGGATGCGATGTGCTCCATTTCTTCAACCGGGTCAGTTTCGACAACCGGCCCTGGGTGACGACGTTCGAGACGGTGCTGCCGCGATGGGACCAGTTGCGGCCGCGGCTGATCCCGCTGGGGCTGGGGTTGCTGGCGCGCGATTCGTGCAAGCGGCTGATCGCGCTTTCCGAATGCACCCGCGATTTCCAGCTGGCATTCTTGGACGCGCATCCGAAGCATCGCGAGCGGATCGCGCCGAAGATCACCGTGCTCCATCCGCCCCAGGCGCTGCTGACCGACACGCCGCGAAGCGCGCCGGCGGCGGATGAGGCGATCCATTTCGCGTTCGTCGGCGTCGATTTCTTCCGCAAGGGCGGCCGCGAGGTGCTGCGCGCGTTCGACCGGTTGCTGGAGGGCGGCGCGCCGATCCGGCTGACCATCGTCTCGGCGATGCATCATGGCGATTATGCGAGCCGGACGACGGGCGAAGATCTGGCCGAGGCGCAGCAGCTGATCGCGAAATGGCCGGGGCGAATCGAGCAGTTCGGGCGGCTGGCCAATGACGGGGTGCTCGAGCTGTTCCGCACCGCGCATGTCGCACTACTGCCGACCTGGGCGGATACCTATGGCTATTCGGTGCTGGAGGCACAGGCGGCGGGATGCCCGGTGCTGTCGACCGATGTGCGGGCGTTGCCGGAGATCAACGATGATCGCGCAGGCTGGGTGATCCCGGTGCCAAAGGATGGGCGGGGCAATGCCGAGATCGGCACCGTTGCCGAGCGGGAGGATTTTTCGCGGCTGCTGGAGGTGGGAATCGCGCGGGCGGTGGAAGCGATCCTTGCCGATCCGGGGTCGATTGCGATGCGAAGTGCGGCTTCGTTGGCGCGGATTCGCGAGCATCACGATCCCGCGGCACATGCGGCGCGGCTGCGCGATATCTATCTGGAAGCGCTGGGCTAGCCTTTCGCGGCGAGATGGTCCGCGAAGGGCGCGCAATTGTCGGCGAGATTGCGCTGCAGATGCGGTTCGCGCGCGGCGACGAAATCGAGCAGCGCCTCGATCGGGGTCAGTTCGCTGTCGCGCATCCACCAGATCGGATGGGTCAGGAACTGGAACGGCGCGGCATTGGCAAAGGCCTCGCGCTCGAACGGACCGCCATGGTGGAACCCGCCGCGACTGTCCGAGCAATATTCGATCGCGTCGAAGAAGCGCGGTTCATAGGCGTGGGGGAAGCCGGCGAAGCTGCCCTCCAGACCCTGCAGCGCCTTGACCGGACGGTGGAAGCTGACGGCTTCCAGCTCGGCGCCGGCGAGGGTGGCGAGCAGGTCGCATTCCTCGGCGGCGCGCGCCTGAAGGTCCTCGCCGGGTTCGTAGA
Organism: Sphingomonas sp. AOB5; assembly: GCF_029433115.1. Lineage (GTDB taxonomy): Bacteria > Pseudomonadota > Alphaproteobacteria > Sphingomonadales > Sphingomonadaceae > Sphingomonas. The sequence continues at coordinate 34,511 of NZ_JARNTV010000016.1, forward strand.
GCGCCGCATCGAAATGCAGGCCGATCCGCTGGCCGTTGGCGGTCATCGCGGCGAGCGCGCGGCGACCGGGGGCGCTGGCGAGGTTATATTGCTCGGCCGAGGTCAGGAAGAAGAAGGTCGCGGCGACGCCGAGGCCTGCATTGACCTCCGCCTGACGCACGGCGTGATCGAGCGAGATGTCGATATCGTGCCGCAGGATCAGCCGGCCGGTGTCCGGCACGAAATCGCGAAAGCCGACGGGCTGGTATCCGCGGTCGAGAAAGGCGCGGATGATCGCGCGGTAACCTTCGATGGTGAAGCTGTAGCCGCTCACCGCCGGTCGCCGAGTTTCTTGGCCGGATTGCCCGCGAGGATGGCGTTCGGCTCGCTCGACTTGATGACGGTCGCGCCGATGCCGATCAGGCAATCGTCGCCGATCTCCAGTCCGTTCTTGATGCACGCATTCGGACCGACCCAGACGCGCTTGCCCAGGATGACGCTGCCGCTGATCTCGGCCCCGGCGATGATCAGGCTGCCCGCGCCGATATGCGCGTTGTGGGCGATGTGGATCAGATTATCGATCTGACAGCCATCCTCGACCACGGTCGGGTCCATCGTACCGGCGACCAGCGCGTTGAAATTGCCGATCTCGACCCGGTCGCCGATCACCACGCCGCCGATGCTGGGAAGGCGGACGGTTTCGGAATCGCCGAATTCCTCGACGCCGAAGCCTTCCTCGCCGATGACGTTGGTCGATCCGATCACGCAGTCGCTGCCGACTTCGATGCGCGCGCCGAAGACATTGTGGTGGCCGATGCGGGTGTTCGCGCCGATCCGGCAATCCTCGCCGATGACGGTATAGGCGCCGATCGAGACGCTCGGGTCGATCTGCGCGCTGGGATGGACGATCGCGGTGGGATGGATGCCGGGTGCGGCGCGGCCCTGTGCGCCGAATTGCTGCGCGGCCAGCGCAAAGACGAGGCGCGGCCGCTCGACCGCGATGCGGGGCCCCGCAAAACCGTCGCGATGCGCGGGATCGACGATCAGCAGCATGTCGCCGGGGAAGGTGGCGCCTGCCGCAGGTGCCTGCTTTGCGAAGGCCAGGCTGTTGGGCTTGGGATTGCGCAGGGTGGACAGGCCGGTGACGGCGAAATCGCCGTCGCAATCGAGCAGTTCCGCTTCGAAGCGGGACTTGATGAAGTCGCAAATCGCGCGCGCAGTCGTGTCCATCGCCGTCCTCTCCGGTGCCGATCCCGCGGCCTTACTATTTCGTCCCGCTTGCCACGATCCGCTGCATGAAGTCGAGGCGGTGGCGCTCGATCGTCTCGCGGGTGAGGAAGCCGAGATCGGCGGTCACGCGGCGCCCGGTCCATTCGCGCGCGAAGGCGGCGATGCGATCGAGGTTCGAGGTGACATTGTCCGGCGTGTTGCCGATCGGCAGGACATAGTCGGCGCTGTTCAGCTCGCTCTGGGACTCGCGATAGCCGAGGATCAGCGGCAGCCGGTGCATCAGATAGTCGCGGACCTTCAGCGAGCAGCCTTCCTCGATCTTCTTGCGGTGTGCCGCGAGCGAGGCGATGCCGATGTCGCACTGGCGATAGAGCGCGGTGAGCGCCTCGCCATTGAGGAAGCCGTGGAAGACCACGTTCGGCGGAATGTCGAACCCGGCAAACTCCTCGGCCTTCATGCCCGCGACATGGAATGTGCTTTCGGGCATCGCCGCGGCCAGCGGGAAGATCTTGTCCACGCCGTGCCAGTTGGCCGAATGGTCGAGCGTCATCGGCGAGCCGGTGAAGACGAACACGGGGACCTTGTTGCCGGTCGGCGCCATATCTTCGCGCGGATCGCCCCACAGGCTGTTGCCGATCACCGCGATGGGCCGGTTCCACACCCGCTCATGGTCGGCGATCTCGTTGGTCATGCACACCAGCCCGTCGACCGCGCGGAGCAGGCGGGCGCGGGTGACGTCGTGGAAGCGGCCGATCAGCCCACCCCACAGCTCGGTCTCGGCGCCTTCGAACGTGTTGATCTCGGCAATCGAGGGCCAGGATTTGAGCAGGCCGGGCAGGCCCGGATACCAGGTGCCGTTCTGGCGATAATAGATCAGGTCGGGCCGGTACTCGCGGAACGCCCTGCACAGCTTGGGCACGCTGGCGACCTTGTTGACGAAGCCCAAGCGCGCGAAGCGATATCGCTCCATCTGGTCCTGCGTGAAGGTGCCGACGACACGGCCATGCTCGGCAAAGCCCGGCGCGGTCGGCGTGTCGCGCAGGGGAGAGAGGGCGAAGATCTCCGCCTCGTGCCCCTGTTCGCGCCAGGTCGCGATCTGGCCGATCATCTTCCGCAGCACGCCGCTTTCGGCATAGGGCGGCCATTCGGTGAGATAGGCGATCCGCATCATGCCCCCGCGCGCTTGCGTCGCGTTGCGGCGCGGTAAACCGACTTGGCGGCCTCGAACATCGGGCTTTCCAGCCTTTTGCCCCAGCTGGGGAACTGATCGAAATAGGCGGGCGGCGCATCCATCAGCGCGTCCAGTTCGGCGCGGGTGAAGCCGAGCTTCTTCGCGACGAAATCGCAATCCTCGTCCTGCAGCCGTTCGTCATAGGTCGGCTGCTGCAGCCTGGCGCGTGCCTCGTCGCGGGTGATCTCGCCGGTCGAGATCAGGCTGGAGAGGTGCATCTTGCGCTTGTCGAAGCCGAACTTGCGCATCAGGTACACGCCCTGGAACCAGCGCGTGAACACGCTCTCGTGGTGCTTGCCGCCATAATCGCGCCAGCCGAGATCGCTTTCGATCCGCGCCACCGCCTTTTCGCGCGAGTAATCGGCGTAATCGAGCACGTCGATCGTATCGATGAAGCCGCCGCGGTAGAGGCGCAGGAACTGCAGGAAATTGAGGTGCGGGAAGGTCTTGATCCGTCCGCTGCCGAAGCGGCGGTGGATTTCGGAGATATAGCCGTAGTCCATATGCCCCTGGGACCAGCGGGCGGGGTGATGGCTTTCGGTGTTGACGTTGCAGCCGCGCATCACGGTGCGGACGCCGAACTTCTCCGCGATCTGGCACATGATCGCATAGATGGCGTGATCGGTCGGCACTTCGACATCGGCTACGCCCGCCTTCAGGAAGGCGCGCTGGATATCGCGATATTCCTCCCAGTCGATGACATGGGTGTAGAGCTCGATATCGAGTGCCTCGATCTGGTTCGCGATGTTGCTGACTGCGATTTCCGAGTTCCAGCCATTGTCGAGATGGACCGCCAGCGGGCGCAGGCCCAGATCCTTGACCAGCCATGCGACATAGCTGCTGTCGACTCCCCCGCTGACGCCGATGATGCAGTCATAGGGCTTGCCCTTGTGCGACCGCTTCAACTCGTCGGCGATATCCTGAAGCGCCTTGCGGCCCTCGTCGCCATTATGGACCTTGGTCGCGATCGCCATCAGGTGATCGTGGCAATGATTGCAGACCCCGTCGGCGTCGAAGCTGATATCGGGATCGGTGGTGTCCATCACACAGCGAGTGCAGACGCGATAGGTGAGGCTGGACATTCCTGGCTTTCGTAACGGATTTCAGGCGCTGGTATGCGGCTGGAGCAGTTCCCGCAATCGGGCGCGTTTCGGATAATTGACCAGAACGGCGCGATGCGGCCCCTTGTAGACGAACAGGCTGCCGGCCGCCGCGGCCGATGCACCGGCATCGATCGCCTGACGCATATGGGGAAGCTCGCCCGCGCCGCCATTGGCGATGACCGGAATTTGCACCGCGGCGCTAACCGCCTTCACCAGATCGAGGTCATAGCCCTGATAGGTGCCTTCGCGATCGATGGAGGTCAGCAGGATCTCGCCCGCGCCCAGTTCCGCGGCACGCTTCGCCAGCGCGACCGGATCGAAGCTGGTCTTGGTGGCACCTGCCTTCACCATCGCGCGCGACTTGCCGAGCCAGTCCTTCTTCACATCGATGCCCGCGACCACCGCCTGTTCGCCGAACGTATCGGCGATCTGGCGGACCAGTTCGGGCTTTTCGATCAGCGCGGTGGTGAGCGCGACCTTCTCGACGCCCGATTTGAACAGGCGCGCGGCCTGTTCGAAGCTGGTGACGCCGCCGCCATAGCAGATCGGCATGAATGCCTCTCCGGCGATCTCGGCGATGCGTTCGAACGGCGGCTCGCGGCCCTTGGCGGTGGCTTCGATATCGAGGAAGATCAGCTCGTCGACTTCGAGATCGTTGAACAGGCGGACGGCGTTGATCGGATCGCCGACATATTTGGCGTCCTTGAACTTCACCGTCTTCACCAGACCTTCGCCGCGCAGCAGCAGGCAGGGGATGATGCGCGCGCTGTTGCCGATCACAGGCTCGGCACCTTGTCGATGAAGTTGCGGATCACGGTGAGGCCGTATTTATGGCTCTTCTCCGGGTGGCACTGGAAGCCCCAGACATTGTCCTTCTGGACGACCGAGACGAACGGCCCGCCATAATCGGTGCGGCCGAGCACAGCGCTCTCGTCCACGGCCTGCACGACATAGCTGTGCACGAAATAGAAGCGGGCCTCGTCTTCGAGGCCTTTGGTCAGCACGTCCGGGCGGGTGAAGGCGACATCGTTCCAACCCATGTGCGGCACCTTGAGCGGGGCGGGCAGGTCGAAACGCTTCGCATGGGCGTCGATCCAGCCGAGGCCGTCGGCATCGCCTTCCTCGCTGTGCTTCAGGAGGAGTTGCATGCCCAGACAAATGCCGAGGATCGGTGCGCCGCGATCCTTTGCCGCATCCAGCGCGGCGCGGATGCCGCTGTCGTTCAGCCGGGCCATCGCCCGGCCGAAATGGCCGACGCCGGGGAGGATCAGCTTGCCCGCGGCGGCGATGCGTTCGGGATCGGCCGAAATCTCGGCCTTGCCACCCGCCTTCTTACAGATGTTGGCGACCGAGCCGATATTGCCGGCGTCATAGTCGACGATGACGAGTCCGCTCATTGCTTCCCACTATTTGCCGCGAGCGCCAGCGCCAGCCGGTATCCCAGAACCAGATAGAGCAGATAGACCAAGGACTGCAGCACCGCGAAGGCGATCAGCGTGATGGTGAAGCTGTCCATCCATGCTCCGAATGCGACTGCAATCGCCGAACTGGCGAGGAAGAGCAATTGAATCATCGTGTCGAGGCCGGGACGCCCGGCGCGCAGTGCGATCGCGGTGAGGGGCCCGACGACGAAGCGGATGAAGATGAAAGGCGCGAGAATCTGGACGTAGAAACCGGCCATCGTCCATTCCGCACCGAAGGCGAAGCGGAACAGTTGCGGACCCGCGACCAGCAACGGGATCGTGACCGCGGCACCGATCGCAGCGAGGCGGGTGGCGGTGGTGCGGTACAGCGCGGGAATGTCGGCAGGCGCCATATGTTGCGGGCTGATCGCCGCGCGGAAGATGCTGCCCATCGAGAAGCCGATCAGGTTGATCGGCATCGTCGCAAGGCGGAACCCCAGCGAATAATGGCCGAGCGTCGTCGGGCCGAACAGCGGCGCGGTGGTGAACGAGAACAGGTTGCCGCTGGTATAGTTGAGCAGTTCGCTTGCCAGCAGGAATTTGGGGAAGTTGCGGTGGCGGATCGCCCGCGCCCGCGCCGCGCGGCGGGTGAAGCGGCGAAGCACGGTCGGAACCTGCAACTGGTGCGCCAGCCAGATCACCAGAGCGACCTGACCGGCGGCGAAGCCCAGCATCAGCCCGGTGGCATCCCAATGCGTCACGCCCAGCGCGATGCTCAGCAATGCGGTGACCGAAGATTGCAGCACCCGGCCGGTGGTGAGCGCGCTGAACCGCTGGAGCTGGGTGGCCCAAGCGCTGAGCGCCGCGACCAGCCCGCCGGTGGACGAGGCGATTGCTAGCAGGACGATGAACAGCGCGGGGCGCGGGGTCAGGTCTGCGAGGAAGAGGTGTGCGAAGGGCGCGGTGGCGGCGATCAGCGGGCCGATCAGGCACGAGATACCGCAGGCGACCAGCGCGATCTCGCCCGCTTCGGTTTCGGACCGGGCAAGGTGGATCGCCGCATCGTATTTGGCGGTGGCGAACAAAGTGAGCAGGCCCGCGATCGCGAAGAACACCGCATAGCTGCCGAATTCGGCCGGGGCATAGATGCGCGCAAGGAGCAGCATCGAGACGATGCCGATCAGTTGCGATGCGAAGCTGCCGCTGGTCAGCAGGGTGACCGCGCGCCAATAGGCGCTGTGGCGTCCGCCCTCCGCGCCGCCCGACAGCCGCCTGAGGATCGCGGCGGGCGCGAACCGGCTCATCGCGGCGGGGCTCCGAAGACGTAGCGCGCGCCGGTAAGGCTCAGGTGGAGATCGTCGAAATAGAGAACGCCGGTGCCTTCGCGCCAGGCATGGCAGCGCTCGGCATCGCACAGCCGTTCGGCCGGGACGAAGCGCTGCGCGGCGAGCTTCGGGGCCAGCCGGTCGAGCAGGTCGGTGAAGGGCCGGTTGGTCTGCCTGAAGTCGTGCGCGGAAATACCGAAGCGTTCGGCGGGGATGCCCCAGCGGGACATCAGGCCGAGTGCGGCTGGAGCAGGGAAGGGCGGCTTCGGTACCGGATAGACCAGCACGAGCTGCTTGCCCGCGGCCTTCAGTGCGGTGGCTGCCTCTTCATAGCCGGCGAGCAGTTGCGGGCGCTCATGCTCGGGATAATCGGCATAGGCGGAGACCAGCACGACGGTGCGGATACGCGGATCGGCGGCGAGCGCGGCAAGGGTTTCGCGGTTGCGAGCGCGGCACAGCGCTGCGTCGCCGGGCGCGAAACCGGGTGTGGGCGGGCAGGAGGAGGTAGTGATCTGCATCACCGATCCGCCACGCTTCGCCGCCTGTTCGCCGAGCGCGACCGCAATCTCCGCGCCGAGGCTGTCGCCCCACAGCGCGGTGTCGGGCTGTGCGTCCGGTGCGCCGAACAGGCAATTGTCGGCATAGGCGATCGGCGTGCCGCTGGCATGGCATTCGGCGCGGCGGGGATTGTAGTCGTTCGCGGCGGCCAGCTTTGCCTGGGCCTGAGCGTCGAAGCGACCGGGCAGGCCGTGTGTGATGGCGAGCAGCCCAGCCACCGCGAAGGTGACCGCCATCGCGATCCCGCCGGCGATGAAGGCGCGGCGCTGGTTCCGGCCGTGCAGGAAGGGCTGCTCGACGAAGCGCCACGACAGCCATGCCGCCAGCGTGGCGAAGGCCACGGCTCCGGCGATCAGCAGCGGGCCGGGCTCGCCCAGCGCGGCGTAGCGGGCATAGACCAGCACCGGCCAGTGCCACAGATAGAGCGAGTAGGAGATCGCCCCGAAGAACACGAACAGCGGGTTGCTGAGCAGCCGCCCGCCCAGCGGCGGCACGTCGCGGTCCGCGCCGAGATGGAGCAATAGTGCGCTGCCGATGCAGGGCAGCAGTGCGGCGGCGCCGGGGAAGTGCATATCGGCGCGGAACAGCGCGATGCTGGCGACGATCATCGCGATTGCGGCGAGCGACAGCGCATCGGCGAGCCGTTCGTTGCGGATGCGGGGCAGGGGGGCTGCAGCCACGATGGCGCCGATCAGCAGTTCATAGGCGCGGCCGATGGGCAGGTAGAAGCCGTCGAGCGGGCGGGCGCCGGCCTGCCAGATTGCGATGCCCAGCGATGCGATGGCGCACACCCACAGCACGGTGCCGAGATGGCGGCGGAGATAGCGATGGATCGCGAACAGGAAGATCGGGAAGAGCAGGTAGAATTGCTCCTCTACCGCGAGCGACCAGGTGTGGAGCAGCGGCTTCAGCTCGGACGCGGGATCGAAATAGCCCGAGGTCTTCCAGAAATAGAGGTTCGAGACGAAGGCCGCGGTGGCTCCGGTCGATTTGCCCAGATCCGCCAGTGCATCGGGCGGGAGCAGGAAATATCCGGCCAGCACGGTGACCGTGAGGAGCAGGTACAGCGCCGGGAACAGGCGCCGCACGCGGCGCTCGTAGAAGCGCGCGATCGAGAAATTGCCGGTTTCCAGCTCGCGCATCAGGATGCGGGTGATCAGGAAACCGGAAATGACGAAGAACACGTCGACACCGACGAACCCGCCCGGCGCCCAGCCCGGCACGGCGTGATAGATCACCACCGGCACGATCGCGAGCGCGCGCAGGCCCTGAATGTCTGCGCGGTAGCGCTGGCCTGGGCTCGATGGCGGTTCGGTCATCGGGGGGCGTCAGGCTGCGGCGCGGTGTGCGGTGCTGCCGCCATGGCCGGCCTGTTGCGAGGCGACATGATAGGCCCAGCGTCGTGCCCATGGCGCCTTTGCGCCGGTGACCGTCGAGGGCGCCTGGATGCCTGCGATCATCGCCTCGACCCAATTGCCGACCGGCGTGCCGAAGCCGGTTTTGGGGCGATTGGTGATCGCATCGGGCAAGGGCAGCTTCGGCGCGCGGGCGAGTGCGCCCTTGCCGGCTTCCGCGTCCGGGCCGAGCATTGCGGGCGCCACCGCGTCGAGCAGCCAGGCATCGACCAGCGGCACGCGGACTTCGAGGCTGTGCGCCATGCTGGCCCAGTCGGTGTCGCGCAGCAGCTGGTTGCGCATGTAGAGCGTGGATTCGAGCGTCGCGACCTTGCCGAAGGGCGAGGCGGGTTCGACATCGAAGGCGCGGTCGGCGCCGAAGCCGGTGCCGAGCCGCTCCAGCCCAATGCGGAGCATGTCGCGGTCGAGCAGGTCGCCCAGTTCCCATGGCATGAACAGGCCGCGGCGCAGCAGATAGGCGCCGGTCCAGCTGCCGCCATATTCGAGCATGCCCGCTGCCTTGGGGTTGAGGCCCAGCCGTTCCGCGCCGAAGCCCGACAGGATGGTGCGGGCGAGCGCGCCGATGGGGCGGGTCATGCCGAACTTGGTGGTCCAGCTCGGCAGGTCGCGGAACGAGGGGTAGCCGCCGAACAACTCGTCGCCGCCAAGCCCGGACACCGCGACCTTCAGTCCCATCTCGGCTGCGGCCTTGCTGACGAACCAGCTGTTGACCCCGTCGATCGAGGGCTGGTCCATCGCGTGCAGGATCTTGGGCAAATCCTCGCGGAACTCGGCCTCGGAGATCATCCGCACGCTGTGCGGCATGCCGTAATGGCGCGCGACCTGGGCGGCGAGAGTCACCTCGTCATCGTTGCGCCCGGCAAATTCCTCGAAGCCGAGAGTGACGGTCTGGACTTCGTTCGCCCCCGCATCGCGCATCAACCCGAGCAGCGCGCCGGAATCGATACCCGCCGAGAGGAAGCAGCCGACCGGCACATCGGCGACGAGGTGGTGCGCCACGCTATCGGCCAGCGCGGCGGCGATCTCCTCGTCGCTGACGGTGCGGCCGCTTTGCTCGGCCGCGGCCCAGGAAGCGGCGATCGAATGGAAGCGCTGCGGCTGCTGCACGCCTGCGGCATTGGCGATCATCGTGTGACCGGCGGGCAGGGCGAACACGCCCTCGCGGATCGTCCAGGGTTCGGGGACGCTGCCCCACAGATAGAAGCCGGTCAGCGCCGCGGGTTCGATCCCGCCGGGGATCGAACCGCCGGCCACCAGCGCCTTGACCTGACTGGCGAAGCGGATCGTGCGGCCGTCATCATGCCAGTAGAGCGGCTTGATCCCCATCGGATCGCGGGCGAACAGCATCTCGCGCTTGTCCGCATCCCACAGCGCGATGGCGAACATGCCGCGCAGCTTGCGCACCATCGCGTCGCCTTCGCGGGCATAGAGCTGGAGGATCACCTCGCTGTCCGATTCGCTGACGAAGCGGACGCCCTGCGCCTCGAGATCGCGGCGAAGCGCGCGGTAATTGTAGATCTCGCCGTTGAAGACGAGGGTCAGCCGCCCGTCTTGGCTCGCCATGGGCTGGAGGCCATTGTCGGACAGGTCGATGATCGCGAGGCGGCGATGGCCCATGCCGACACGGCCATCGGCGGAGATCCATTCGCCGGTGCCGTCAGGCCCGCGCGGGGCCATGTGATCGCGGGTGCGGGCGAGTTCGGCGCGATCGACGGCTGGCGCGCCATCGTGCCACGCGAATATGCCGTTGATTCCGCACATCTTCCCGGCGCCCCACAGTCAGGGGCGTGTGGATACGCCCCGTCGCGCTGTCGGTCGCGGCGCGTTTCTTGTCAACAGATCAGGCTGGCGATCAGATGGGATCCGAACCGGCCAGCTCGGGATGCGCAACGACATAGGCCGCTTCCATTATCGCGGTAATGGGCAGCGCCTCCTTCGCGGCGCGCAGTCCGCCCGCGCGCACGGCGCCATCGAGCAGATTGGCGAGCGACTTGAACTCGGCATCATCGAGTTCGATCACGATCTTGGTCATAGTCGGTATTCCAGGTCAGGCGGCGATGCAGGGAACCTTGTAGGCAACGCCTGCCGCATCATACAGCGTCAAAGTGCTGTCGGGCGTGATCGTTTCCGCAACGGCGAAAGTATCAGTGGTCAGCTTACCCTGAATATGGGTGAAATCCGAATCGTTGGCGACGCGGATCTGCAGCCAGGAATCGGCACGCTTGAGCGCCGGGAAGTTCGTCGTCATGCCGCCGATGGAGAACATGTTCGGCCCGGCGCGGCGGAAGGTGGCGTCGTAGAAGGTGTCTCCGCCCGGGCCCATGCCGATGAATGGCCGGTTGACCGTATCGAGGCCGAGCTGGAACTTGGGATTGGCCTCGCCTTCCACCGTGCAGATGAACCCGCGCGAATTGTGCAGCAGGCCCTCGCCGGTAAACCGCGCCTTGGTCACCCAGTCGCGGCCGTCGAACGTGCCGATATGAAGTGCGTCGTCGGTGGGATCCTGAACCGAGATCGACACCACCGGATTGGCGCGGGTCGGCGTCTGGCCGTAATTGTTGAAGTCGATCGTCTTGCCGATCGCGCTTGCGGCTTCGAACCCGACGAAGATCACGCGTTGCGAGATATAGCCTTCGAACTCGAACCGGCTGTTGGCCGAGATCTGGGTGATGATGCCGTTGCTTTCCAGCGACAGGCGATTGCTGCCCATGCCGCGAAGCACCGAAGCGTTTCCGACGACGCCATTTTCCCAAGCCCAGCGGAACACGTCGGCCGGAATGCCGGTATGCGGGCTGATCTGCGAGGTCAGCGCCATCTCGCCCGAATTGCCGCGCATGCCGATGCCGCCGATCGAACTGCCGGAAGCATTGCTGATCACCGTCTCGCCGGTCTTGAGCACACGAAAGATCGGATTGCCGTTCAGCACGAATTCGAGGAACCGCGACGTAGGGTACGATGCGATATCCGTAATCGAAACCTTGATGCCGCCGAACAGACTTTCGGAGTCGTTCCAGTCGTCACCAATCACATTTAAAATATCAAACCCGGCCATCTGGCCCACCCTCCCGTGTACGTATTTTCACCTAGTCACTCGTTTCGCTATTGTCACCAAAACTTATGTTTCTGAGCAGTGGGTTGGGCGGTGGAGAGCAGAAATTCACGCAAAAATGGCGTCATTTCGAGGGCTTAACCGAGATCAATATTTCAAATAAATTTCACTCGTTGCGATAGTTGCATGCAGAATTTGACAAGCGCGGGCGGCGATCTAGGGTCCGGCGCGGACGATCGAGTCCGAAAAGGGGTGTGTAATGGACCGCAGGCAGTTGCTGATCGGATCGGGTGCGGCGGCGTTCGCCGGGACGATGATCTGGAGCCCCCGTGCGATGGCGGAAACCAATGCTCCGGGTCAGCCGGTCAGCAATATCGAACTGTCGCCGCTGCATGGCGGGGTGAACGGGGTCTTCACGCTCAACGCCGCTTCAATCGTCCTTAACGGGACGCTTGTTCCGGCGCTCTGAACTCGAAACACTTTATATTGCATTGCACCATTTTTGATCCGTCCGTATTTGCGAACGGACGATCAGGAGACGCGAATGTCGATCAAACCACTGCGTAAGGCCGTATTCCCGGTGGGCGGACTGGGAACGCGATTCCTGCCTGCGACCAAGGCGATGCCCAAGGAAATGCTGCCGGTCGTGGACCGCCCGCTGATCCAGTATGCCGTGGACGAAGCGCTGGAAGCCGGGATCGAGCAGATGATCTTCGTCACCGGCCGCGGCAAAAGCGCGATCGAGGACCATTTCGACATCGCGTACGAGCTGGAAACCACCATGTCGGCGCGCGGCAAGTCGCTCGAGGTGCTCGACGCGACGCGGCTTAAGCCTGGTGCGGTCGCCTATGTGCGCCAGCAGGAGCCGATGGGTCTTGGCCATGCGGTGTGGTGCGCGCGCGACATCGTGGGCGACGAGCCGTTCGCGGTGCTGCTGGCCGACGATTTCATGATGGGCAAGCCGGGCTGCCTCAAGCAGATGGTCGAAGCCTATAACAAGACCGGCGGCAACATGATCTGCGCGATGGAAGTCGCCGAGGACGCCACCGACAAATACGGCATCATCACCCCCGGCAAGCGCGATGGCGCGCTGACCGAAGTGAAGGGGCTGGTCGAAAAGCCGAAGCGTGGAACCTCGCCTTCGAATCTGGCGGTGATCGGCCGCTATATCCTTCAGCCCGAAGTGATGCGGGTGCTCGAAGGGCAGGAAAAGGGCGCTGGCGGCGAGATCCAGCTGACCGACGCGATGGCGCGGATGATCGGCGACCAGGCGTTCCATGGCGTGACCTTCGATGGCGTGCGCCACGATTGCGGCGACAAGGCCGGCTTCATCCAGGCGAACATCGCCGTGTCGCTGGGCCGCGAGGATATCGGGCCGGCGGTGCGCGAGTTTGCGGTGAAGGCGCTGGGCTGAGGCTCAGCGTATCTCGACGGTGAGATGCGCGATTTCGTGGACCGGGCGCAGGCGCTCGCGGATCGTTGCGGCGGACGCGCCGCAAGCGACCTCGACCAGCGCGGCATGCGCCTGCGGACCGATCCGCCAGACGTGAAGATCGGCGATGCGGGCGTCGCCGGGACCCTCCACGCAATCGCGGATCTCGTCGATCAGGTGCGGATCGGCGGTGTCGAGTAGTACCGCCGAGGTGTCGCGGATCAGCGACCATGACCAGCGCGCGATCACTAGCGCGCCGACGATCCCCATCGCCGGATCCATCCAGCCCCAGCCGAGATAGCGGCCCGCAAGCAACGCGGCGATCGCGAGCACGGATGTCAGCGCGTCGGCCAGCACATGCAGGTAAGCGGCGCGCAGATTATTGTCGTGATGGTGATGATGCTCGTGGCCATGGCCATGATCGTGGTGGTGGTCGTGATCATCGTGATGATGGCCGTGCCCCAGCAGCGCGGCGCTGACCAGATTCACGATCAGGCCGATGATCGCGACCAGCGTCGCGTCGCCGAAATCGACCCGGACCGGATTGGCGAGGCGGATCGCCGACTCCACCGCGATGCCCAATGCGACCATCAACAGGATCAACGCCGAGGCGAAGCCCGCCAGATCGCCGACCTTGCCGGTGCCGAAGCTGTAGCGCGGGTTGGCGACGTGACGGCGGGCATAGCCATAGGCGATCGCGGCGACGCCCAGCGCGCCGGCATGGGTCGCCATGTGAAAGCCATCGGCCAGCAGTGCCATCGATCCGGTCGTGTAGCCGGCGATGATCTCCGCCACCATCATCGCGGCGGTCAGCAGCACGACCCAGCGCGTGCGGCGCGCATTGGCCTCGTGGTTCGCGCCGAGGAAATCGTGATCATGCTTCATCGCGGCGGCGCTCATTTGGCGTAGCGGCGGATCACCGCCAGCAGTTCGGCAGCGCCCTGCGCGCGCTCGGCATCGTCCAGCCCGGGGGCGGCGACATGCGATTCGAGATGATCGGCGATGATCTCGTCCATCAGGCCGTTCACCGCGCCGCGGACCGCAGCGACCAGTTGGAGGATCTCGGCGCAGGGCGCGTCGGTGGTGAGGCTGCGTTCGACCGCGGCGACCTGACCGCCGATGCGGCGGACGCGGGCGATCAGCTCGGGATTGGCGTGGGTGTGCGACATAATATAGGGGGGTATAGTATATGTGGCGCGTACCCGCAAATCCGGGCGAGGGATGCCGCGCTAGACTGTCGTCAGTTGGTCGTCGCCGAGATCGGCAAGGATGCCGACAAGGCCGCCGGTCTCGACGCCCTCTGGGAGCGCGCTCGCATCCATCTCTGCGATGGCGAGGCCGGTCTGGCAGGCGATCAGCGTCGCGCCGGTTTCCATCGCGGTGGCGATCAGCGGCTCGTCCGTGCCGAGCAGTGCGACCGCGGCTTCGTGGAGATAGACGCGTGTCCGGCCGCCCAGCGCTGCGTTTGCGGCAGCGAGGGTCAGCGCCATGCGGAACCGCTCAGCATCGGCGGTGGCGACGAGGATGGTCAGACCGCGCATGACGGGCATCCGGGGTCTTTGGGTAAGGTGAGCGTACGGAAGCGCAGGTTGAGCGCATCGACCAGCAACAGCTTGCCCGCGCTGTCCTCGCCGAAGGGAACGATGGCGCGGATCACCTCGAGCGCAGCAAGGCTGCCCATCACGCCGGTGAGCGCGCCGAGCACGCCCTGTTCGGCGCAGCTGACACCCTCGCGTTCGGGGTTCGCGCCGACGAAGCAGCGATAGCAGGGCTTGTCCGCTTCCCAGCCGCGGAAGACGCCGAGTTGGCCTTCAAACTCGCCGACCGCAGCGCTGACCAGCGGTACGTGGTGACGCTGGCACGCATCGGCGACGAGCAGACGGGTGGCGAAATTGTCGGTGCCGTCGAGGACGACATCGGGCTTCAGCAGGTCGAAAATCTCATCTGCGTTGGCCGCTTCGATCCGCGTGCTTAGTCCGCCGGGACGAATCGCCGGATTCAGCCGTTCCATCGCATCGACCGCAGCCGCGGCCTTGTCCTTGCCGACATCGTCCGTGCCGAAGAGCGTCTGGCGCTGAAGGTTGGAGAGATCCACCTTGTCGTCATCGGCGACAGCGAGATACCCGATTCCGGCCGCAGCCAGATATTGGAGCGCCGGCGACCCGATCCCGCCCGCGCCGATCACCAGCACGCTGGCGGCCTTCAGCAGTGCCTGTCCGCCGCCGCCGATCTCGCGCAGCACGATGTGGCGGGCGTAGCGCTCCAGTTCCGCGTCGGTGAAGGTCATTTCCGCCAGGTGAAGGTGACGGTCGTCTTGAACCATTGCTCGGCCGCGCCGCTGCGCGGGAGCAGGTTGTTGCGTGCGAAGCCCGCGGTGAGGCCGGCGGCATATTGCTCGACTGTGGGGCAATCGATGGCGCGAGGCACGACCGTACGCACTTCGCCCGAACCATCGACCAGCAGGGCAAGTTCGACGCTCATCGTCTGCGAAGGGCCCGCGACCTTCGGCAACGGGCATTTGCGCGCGCGGACCTCGCGATGGGCGAAGTCGTGCATGCCCTGCGTCACCACCGGCGGGGCGCGATAGGGCAGCGCGGGGAGCGCGGTCCAGTCGATCCCCGCTTCCTGCGCGCCGGTTGCCAAAAGAAGGGCGAGTGCGATCACCGGCCGGTCGATCCGAAGCCGCCTGCGCCGCGCGCGGTCTCGTCGAGCGTCTCGACCAGCGCCAGTTCGGCGCGCTGGACGGGGGCCGGAACCAACTGCGCGATGCGGTCGCCGCGGGCGATGGGGAAGGGGGTGTCGCCCAGATTGGCGAGGATCACCTTGACTTCGCCGCGATAGTCGCTGTCGATCGTGCCGGGCGTGTTGAGGCAGGTGATGCCATACTTGAGCGCAAGGCCGGAGCGCGGGCGAACCTGTACTTCGTATCCCACGGGGATCGCCATCGCGAAGCCGGTCGCGACGGCATGGCGGCCGCCGGGGGCCAGCGTCAGATCCTCGGCCGCGACCACGTCCATGCCGGCCGCGCCTTCGGTGGCATAGGCGGGCACGGGCAGGCCCTCGCCATGGGGGAGGCGTTGCAGGGCGATGGTGATGGGAGCGAGCATTCAGGGCTTTCCGGGAATCGACGCGGCAAGGCGCGTGGTGGCGGCAAGGACTTCGGGATCACCGAGCAGGTCGTGGCCCTTGCCGGGCACGATGCGATAATCGGTGGCGATGCCGCGCAGGCTGAGTGCCTCGGCATAGGAGCGCGAGAAGCGGGCCGGGGTGATCTTGTCGTCGGCGCCGACCAGGATCGCGGCACGCAGGCCCGGGCGGATGCCGCCTGCGGTCTTGAGCGGATCGAGGCTGGTGACGGGCGCGGCCCAGCCGGGGTTCGACGTGGTGCGCGCCATATGGCTGCGCCATTCGGGCAGGGTGCAGGGGCAGCCGACCAGAACCATGCCATCGAAGATGCCGGGGCGCAGGCCCGCGAGATTGGCGGCCATCGCCGCGCCGCCCTCATCGCCGACGACCAGGATGCGCGCGGCGGGGTAACTATTCCTGAGGTCGAGGATCGCATCGCCGACCAGCCCCAGCCGATCGCCTGTGTAATTGTCGCCGGTATCGCTGCCGCGTTCGCCCGACGAGCGCTTGCCGCGTGCGTCTTCATACCCGGGGCGCAGGACGGCGACCGCGACGCTAGAGGGAATCGCGCGCACCGCGGCGGCGGCGAAGGCATATTCGTCGGCGCGGACATTGGGCGATCCGTCGCCGTGCAGGACGACGATCAGCGTGCGGACCTGAGCGGGGCGGGTGTCGCCGAACCGCTCGACATGCAGCTTTTCCGCCGCCGGCGCGGCCGGTTGCGGGGCGGGCGTCATGGTGCAGCCTGCCAGCAGCAGCATGGCGAGGATCGGGCTAGAGCGCATCGGCGATCCTTTGCGCCAGACGCGCGGCGACGGCACCCTTGGGCAGCTTTTCCCAATGCTCGACGCCAGTGGCGGTGACCAGATGCACGGTGTTGCTTTCACCGCCCATCACATCGCCGGAAACATCGTTGGCGACAATCCAGTCGGCGTTCTTGCGGGCACGTTTCGCGGTGGCATGTTCGATCACCGTCTCGGTCTCGGCCGCGAAGCCCACCACCAGCTTCGGCCGGTTGGGCGAGGCGGCGAGGGTGGCGAGAATGTCCGGGTTCTCCGACAGGGCGAGCGCGGGCGCGCCGCTGCCCTTCTTGATCTTCTGGTCCGAGGCTTCGACGTGCCAGTCGGCAACCGCGGCGACCATCACCGCGGCATCGGCAGGCAGGGCGGCATCGACTGCTGCGGCCATTTCCCGGGCGGTCTCGACATCGACCCGCGTGACGCCTGCGGGGGTGGGCAGGGTGACCGGCCCGGAGACGAGGGTGACCCGCGCGCCGAGCGCGGCGAGGGCGCCGGCAATGGCATAGCCCTGACGGCCCGAGGAGCGGTTGGCGATGTAGCGGACCGGATCGATCGGCTCATGGGTGGGGCCGGCGGTGACGAGGACGTGCTTGCCGGACAGCGGCCCGGCGGCGCCGAACGTGCGCTGGATCGCGGCGAGGATCGCTTCGGGTTCGGGCAGGCGGCCGGGGCCGAATTCGCCACAGGCCATCGGGCCTTCATCCGGCTCGATCACGGTCACGCCATCGGCGCGAAGCTGGGCGACGTTCCGGCGCGTGGCGGCATGCTGCCACATGCGGACATTCATCGCTGGCGCGGCAAGGACGGGCTTGTCGGTGGCGAGCAGCAGGGTGGTCGCCAGATCGTCGGCGATGCCTGCCGCCATCTTCGCCATCAGATCGGCCGTGGCAGGAGCGACGACGACCAGATCGGCTTCGCGGCTGAGCTGGATATGGCCCATCTCGGCCTCGTCCTTGAGGTCCCACAAGGTCGTGTAGACCTGGTTCTCGGACAGTGCCGCGAGCGTCATCGGCGTGACGAAATGCGCGCCACCCGCGGTGAGCACGACCTTCACTTCGATCCCGGCCTTGCGGCACAGACGGATCAGTTCGCACGCCTTGTACGCCGCAATGCCGCCGCCGACGATGAGGAGGATCTTGCGGGTCATCGCGTCACCCTTGTCACGGTGATGCGCTTCCTGTCGAGCGACTGGGTCACCAGATCGCGGATCGCGTCGGGCACGAAGACGAGGCCGAGCAGGAAGACGGGGGCGACCATCAGGCCCCAGTAGAAGGTGTCGAGCCGGGCGAAGATGCCGATCACCAGCGCGTAGGCGGAAAGGATCGCGATCATGCGCAGGCCCAGTGGGTCGTTCCACGCCGCCCAGCCGGTCAGCGCCAGTCCGACCAACAGCGCGCCGGCCCAGAGCGGGAGCAGCTGGAGCGCGGTGGCGAGGGTGAGCGATTTCACGAACAGGCCGAAGCCTTGCAGTCCTGCCCAGCCCGGCGACATGGCGTCGAGCGGGCCGGTGACGCCGCTGACCGCATAGGCATGGACGCCGAGCGCGGCGCCGAATGCGGCGAGTGCGATGCCCCAGCCGATCGCTTCGCGCCGCTCGCCCTCCAGCCAGGCAAAGGCGAGCATGATGATGGCGTAGAGCGCCGCGGTCTCGCGGATCAGCATCGCGGCGAGCGCGATCGCGACCGGCTCGATCCAGCGGCCGGGTTTGCGCATGCCGAGCGAGAGCGCGACGAGCAGCCCTGCCCAGATCTCGTGGAAGGCGACCAGCCCCGGCTGGGCGAAGGCGAGCAAAGATCCGGCAAGCAGGATCGCCGCCGCCAGCATCGGCGCGAGGCGCGGCAGAGCCGGGCGCAGGCGCAGCATCCAGGTGACCGCGACGGTGAGTGCGAGCATCAGTTGCAGCAGTTGTGGTGCCCATGGCGGCAGCGCGGCGAGGATCGTCGCGAGGCCAGGCAGGCGGAAGGTGAGGAAGGGGCGCAACGGATAGTCCCCGGCGCGCAGCGCGTCAGCGGCAACGGCGTAATAGCTCCCGCCGCCTTTGATACCCGCGACGATGTTCTCGTAGAGCATCAGGTCGGTCTGCGGCCGCTCGCCGCCGCTGATCGCGCCGAGCTCGGGCGGATTGGCCACCGTGAGCGCGGTGAGCGTCGCGAGGAGCAGCGTCAGCACGATCGCAATGCCGATCCGCGCATGCCCGCGCTTGAACGAGGCGAAACGGGTCGGGGCGGCGAGCCAGAAGGGCGTGGTGCGTGCCATGCCCGGTGGGGTTACACGCCGGGGACGGGGAGTGTCGAGGGGAGGCGCATACAAGTCGGCCGGTCCTACCCATTATGGATATATGTGGACGCCTTCGCCTCGATGGGTCACATGACGGCCGTGTCCCGGCGTTCTCCCGATATCTGCCTGCGCCAGCTGATCCGCCTGCGGACCGAAATGGAAGTCGCCTCGGTGCAGATGGCCACCGAGATATTCCCCGATTTCTATCACGGCATCGAATATGGCGTGGTCGCGCGGGTCTGCCTGCCGGACTGGATCCGGGGCGACGTGCTGGAGCGCCCGGAGGTGGCGGAGCGCAGCATCTCGATCCGCAAGATCGCGCTGTCGACCGGTCGTGCGCCCGAAACGACGCGGCGGCGGGTGAACCGGATGTGCGGGCTGGGGATGTTCGCCGTATCGCCGCGCGGCGTCTCGCTGGCGGTGACGCCGGAGAATGAAGCGCTGGCGTTGCGTTATTTCCTGGAGGTGCACGACCGGTTCGTGCGGCTGATCGAGGATGTCTCGGTGACCTGCGATCTGGAGTGGAATGTTACCGCTAGGCGCTCCTTCGGGATCGGCGATGTGCTGGAACGGGCGATCGATTCGCTGCTGCTGTCGGTCGATACCTATCGGATGACCGGGAATACCGGGCTGGCGCATCTGCTGTGGGGGGCGCTGACGATGATCGCGGTGCGCGGGGTTACCTATGATCCGGTGCTCAGCCGTCTTTATGCCGACGCGATCCCGCCGGACGAGCTGCGGGTCGGGATCTCGTTGCGGCGGCTGGCTGCGACATTATCGATCCCCTACGCGACGGCGTGGCGGCAGATGCAGGCGCTGGAAGCCGGCGGGCTGGTGACGCGGATCGATGCGGAGCGCTGGACGGTGCTGACGCGCAACCTGCTGCAGGAGAGCGTGCGCCATGTGAGCGCCGCGCCGAGCGTGCTGGTGTTCAACAAGATCCGCGAACTGGCCATGATGGGCCTGGATCCGGCTCATGCCGCGGCATATTACCGGGTCGGACGGCCCCCGCTGGCGCAGCCCGATCCGGTGTAGGTCATTTCGGCGGGCCGGGGAGATATTGCGCGTCGGTGACCGGCTCCATCCAGGTGACCGGGCTGCCGTTCAGCGCTTCCTGGATCGCGATATGGGTCATCGCCGTGGTGGGGGTGGCGCCGTGCCAGTGGCGATGGCCGGGCGGGCACCAGATCGTGTCCCCCGCGCGAATCTCGGTGATCGGGCCGCCCTCGCACTGGGTCCAGCCGGTGCCGGCGGTGACGATCAGGGTCTGGCCGAGCGGATGGGTATGCCAGTTGGTGCGGGCGCCCGGCTCGAAGGTGACGGTGGCGCCCATCACTCGCGACGGGGCGGGCCGCTCGAACCGGTTGTCCAGCCGCACGCGACCGGTGAAAAACTCGGCCGGGCCGGCGGTGGAGGGCTGCGATCCGTTGCGGATGATCTCCATCGAACTGCTCCGTTGCTGCGCGTCGGCATGCCCCGTCAGGGAAATGCCGATCAGCGCGATTGCCACTCGCTTCACGCGGCGAGCGAGGCGTTGTCGATGACGAAGCGATACTTCACGTCGCTGCGCTGCATGCGGTCATAGGCTTCGTCGATCGCCTGGACCTGGATCATCTCGATCTCCGAGACGATGCCGTTCGCCGCGCAGAAATCGAGCATCTCCTGCGTCTCGGCGATGCCGCCGATCAGCGAACCGGCAATAGCCTTGCGCTTGAAGATCAGCGCCGACACGTCGGGCGAGGGATGCGGATGCTCGGGCACGCCGACCAGGCAGAGCGTGCCGTCGCGCTTGAGCAACGCGGTATAGGCGTCGAGATCGTGGCTGGCGGCGACGGTGTTCAGGATGAAATCGAACGTGCCGGCATGCGCCGCCATCTCGTCCGCATTGCGCGAGACGATCACCTCGTCGGCGCCCAGATCGAGCGCATCCTGACGCTTGCCCTCCGACGTGGTGAAAGCGACGGTATGGGCACCGAGCGCATGGGCGAGCTTCACGCCCATATGGCCGAGACCGCCGATGCCGACGATGCCGACCTTCTTGCCCGGGCCCGCATTCCAGTGGCGCAGCGGCGACCATGTGGTGATGCCCGCGCACAGCAACGGCGCGACCGCAGCGAGCTGTTCCTCGGCATGGGTGATCTTCAACACGAACTTGTCGCTGACGGTGATGCGCTGCGAATAGCCGCCCAGCGTGTGGCCCGGCGCATCCGGCGTGACGCCGTTATAGGTGCCGGTGAAGCCGTTTTCGCAGAATTGCTCCAGCCCTTCTGCGCACGACGCGCAATGCTGGCAGCTGTCGACGAGGCAGCCGACGCCGACCGTGTCGCCGACCTTGAAGTTCGTCACATGCTCGCCGACCGCGCTGACATGGCCGACGATCTCGTGGCCGGGGACGCAGGGATAGATGGTGCCGCCCCATTCGGAGCGGACGGTGTGGAGGTCCGAATGGCAGACGCCGCAATAGGCGATGTCGATCTGGACATCGTGCGGGCCGGGTGCGCGGCGTTCGATGTCGAGGGATTCGAGCGGCTTGTCGGCGGCGTAGGCGCCATAGGCTTTGACGGTCATTTTCAGCTCCCTGGGATAAGATTTTGAATCAGCGGCCGACAGTGGCCATCAGGTTCGGCGGGTAGCGGTCGCCTTCGACCTGTATTTCGGCCGCAGCGGTCTCGATCCGGGTGAGATCGGATTGTGTCAGCTCGATTTCCGCGGCGCCAAGATTTTCCTCGAGCCGGTGCAGCTTGGTGGTGCCTGGAATCGGGACGATCCACGGCTTTTGCGCAAGCAGCCATGCGAGAGCGATCTGCGCGGGCGTGGCCTGCTTCTCCACTGCGATGCGCTTCAGCAGATCGACCAGCGCCTGATTGCGAACCATCGCTTCAGGGGTGAAGCGCGGCAGGATGGCGCGGAAATCGCCTTCGCCCAGCTTGGTATCCGCGCTCATCGCGCCGGTGAGGAAGCCCTTGCCGAGCGGGCTGTACGGCACGAAGCCGATGCCGAGTTCCTCACAGGCTTCGAGGATGCCGTTGGTCTCCGGCCCACGGGTCCAGAGCGAATATTCGTTCTGAAGCGCGGCGACGGGCTGGACGGCATGGGCGCGGCGCAGGGTGGCGGCGCTCGGCTCGGACATGCCGAAATGACGGACCTTGCCCGCGGCGATCAGGTCCGCGACGGCGCCCGCGACATCCTCGACCGGCACGTCGGGATCGACGCGGTGCTGGTAGAACAGGTCGATCACTTCTACGCCCAGCCGCTTGAGCGACGCATCGGCAACCGCGCGGATATTGTCCGGGCGGCTGTTGAGGCCCGCCTGCTTGCCGTCCTCGAAGTTGAAGCCGAACTTCGTGGCGATCGTCACCCGGTCGCGGACCGGGGCGAGCGCCTCGCCGACCATCTCTTCGTTGGTGAAGGGGCCATAGACTTCGGCGGTGTCGAAGAAGGTGACGCCGCGATCGACGGCCTGACGGATCAGCGTCACGCCCTCCGCCTTGCTGACCTTGGTGGCATAGCCGAAATCGAGGCCCATGCAGCCAAGGCCGAGGGCCGAAACCTCAAGGCCGCTGCGCCCGAGCGTGCGTGTCTTCATGACCAATCTCCGTGAAATCGAGGCGGGGGAACCTCGCTGACAGGGAGATAGGAACTGGGCCTGCGCCGGATTAGGCGTTAATCAGTGCATGAAGTCATATCGAGGATTCATATATGCGGCGCGAGGAGCTGGCCGATCTGAGCGTGTTCCTGGCAGTGGCCGAGGCGCGCAGCTTCACCCGCGCGGCGGCGCAGCTGGGCACGTCGCAATCGGCGCTGAGCCATACGATCCGGCGGCTGGAGACGCGCCTGGACGTGCGGCTGCTGAGCCGGACGACGCGGCGGGTGATGCCGACCGAGGCGGGCGAGCGGCTGCTTCAGACCCTGCGCCCGGCGTTCGACGATATCGATGCGGAGCTCTCCGCGCTGACCGAATTGCGCAAGACGCCGGCGGGACGGGTACGGATTACCGCCAGTCCCGATGCGGCCAATCTGGTGCTGTGGCCCGCGCTGGAGCCACTGTTGCTGATGCACCCGGAGATCCAGGTGGAGATCAGCGCGGATTCGTCGCTGACCGATATCGTCGCCGAGCGGTTCGACGCCGGGGTGCGGCTGAGCGAGCAGGTGGCGAAGGACATGATCGCGGTGCGGATCGGGCCGGACCTGTGCATGGCGACGGTGGCTTCGCCCGATTATCTCGCCCGGCGCGGTGTGCCGCAGGCGCCGCAGGATCTGGCCGGGCATGACTGCATCAACCTCCGGCTGAAGACGCTGGGCGGGCTTTACGCCTGGGAATTCGAGCAGGACGGGCGCGAGATACGGGTGCGGGTGGAAGGCCAGCTGATCTTCAACGAGGTCTCGATGATCCTCTCCGCCGCGCGTGCGGGCTATGGGTTGATCCATTTGCCCGACAATATCGTGGCGGCGGATATCGCGGCGGGCAGGCTGGTGCGGGTGCTGCAGCCCTATTGCCCGCCCTTTTCGGGCTATCACCTCTATTATCCCAGCCGCCGCCAGCTTTCCCCGGCCTTCGCGCTGATCATCGAGGCGTTGCGGTATCGCGGCTGAGCCTATTGCGCCGGCTTGGTCCGGTATTTGTCGAACCATGCGAGGATCGCCCCGGCCTTGGCGGCGCTCTGTGACGGCCGTGCGGCGATGCCGCCATGGCTGGCGCCGGGAACCTTCACCAGCGCGGTGGGCACGCGGCGGATCTGGAGCGCGGCATAGAGCTGTTCGCTCTCGCTGACGGGCGTGCGGTAGTCCTCGGCGCCGACCACCACCAGCGTGGGCGTGGTGATGTTGCCGACGACGCTGAGCGGCGAGCGCTTCCAATAACCCATCGGGTCTTCCCAGGGCAGCTTGGTGAACCAGTAGCGCGAGGTGAAGACGGTCATGTCCATGGTCAGCGCCTCGCTGATCCAGTTGATGACCGGCTTCTGCGCCGCCGCGGCCTTGAACCGCTTGGTCTTGCCGACGATCCAGGTGGTCAGCACGCCGCCGCCCGATCCGCCGGTGACGAACAGATTGTCGGGATCGGCCACACCCATCTCGATCGCCTTGTCGACCGAGGCGATCAGATCGTCATAGTCCGGGCCGGGATAATTCTTGTCGATCAGGTTGGCGAAATCCTCGCCATAGGAGGTCGATCCGCGCGGATTGACGTAGAGCACCGCATAGCCCGACGCGGCATAGAGCTGGTTGTCGGTCGAGAACCAGGGGCCGTATGCGGTGTGCGGGCCGCCATGGATTTCGAGGATCAGCGGCACGCGGGTGCCGGGCTTGTAGCCGGGCGGGGTCACCAGCCAGGACTGGATCTCCTTGCCGTCGGGCGCCTTGGTCCGCACCTCCTGCACCTGACCCAGCGTCTTGGCGCCGAGCGTCTCTTCGTTCAGGCGGGTCAGGCGGCGCGATGCGCCTCCCACCGGCAGGACGAAGATATCGGCCGGGCGCAATGTCGAGCCGCCGGTATAGGCCATGGTGCCGTTCTTCGCGATGCTGAAGCTGCCGCCGGCATAGGGGCGGTCGAGCTGTGCCGGGGCGAGGGTCTGGGCCATCGGGATCGCCTTGCCGTCGAGCGGGATGCGGCCGACGCGGACGATGCCGTAATATTCGTAGGACACGATCAGCGACTTGCCGTCGGCGGCCCACACCGCACTGTCGATGCTGACGTCGAGCGAGGCGGTGAGCGACCGCGCGCCGCTGCCGTCACGGTTCATCACGTACAGCTCGGTATTCTCATAGCTGCGGCGGGTGTCGTCGAAGCCGAGATAGGCGATCTTCGTCCCGTCCGGGGAGATGATCGGCGCGCCGTCCGGTCCGTCGCGACTGGTGAGCGGGCGGATGTCGCCGCTGGCGATGTCGAGGGCATAGACTTCGGAATTGAAGCTGCGTTCCCAATCGTCGCCGCGCACCGTGCTGAACAGGATCGACTTGCCATCCGGGGTCCAGGCGAGCGGGCCGGCATCGTGCATGTCGCCGAAGGTGAGTTGGCGCGGGGCGCCGCCATCGGCCGAGACGACGAAGATGTGATCGAAGCCGGGCTTCACATAGCCGCCGCCGTCGTTGCGATAGGTGACCTTGTCGATCACTTCGAGCGGGGCCGCCCATTGCGCACCCTCGGGCTTGGCAAGCGGCTTGCCGAGCTGGAGGCCGGGACCGGCGACGGGGAGGATATAGGCGATGCGGGTGCCGTCCGGGGACCAGGCGATGCTGCCGGGCGTATCGGGCAGGTTGGTAATGCGTGCGGTCGCGCCGCTGTCCATCCAGCGGACAAAGAGCTGCACGCCATTGCCCTCGGCCGAAGAGATATAGGCGAGGCGCTTGCCGTCCGCGGACCAGCGCGGGCTCATATGGCTGCCGGGGCCGGTGACGAGCGGGCTTTGCACGCCGCTACGTACGTCGATCAGCCAGATCGTCGCACGGGCGCGATCGCTCATGATGTCGTTGGAGCGGCGGACATAGGCGATGATCGACCCGTCCGGACTGATCTGCGGATCGGTGGCGACTTCGAGGTCGAACAGATCCTGTCCGGTGAAGATGCGGTTTGGGCCGGGCACCGGCGCAGGCTGGGCGAGCGCCGGAACCGCGACGGCACAAAGGCCAAGGGCAAGCATGTGGCGCAGCATCTTATTCCTCCCGCTCAGGTGGCGGCAGCATGCGGAATTCGGCGGCAGTCGCAAGAGGGGCCTGTTACCGGGTCGGCGTCCCGGCAGCGGTGCAGCGTGTTTGCCACTCATAGGGCAGGGTCGAGGGCATGGGCTGCTGCATCGCCACCTCCATTATCTTGGCTTTCTTTCCCGGAGGGCCGAAGCGGACAAAGAGGCGCACGGGCACGACGATGCCGGGATCGAGCGGACCGTCACAGCTTGCCGGCGCCGGGCCAGCGGGCACCTCACCGACGTGAAGGACGAGCAGATGGCGGGGACGCAGCGTCGCCGGGCCATAGGCATTGCGCTTCCCGTCCATCAGTTCGGGCGGCGCCTGACGCGGATCGTCGAGCGTGACGCCCTGCACATGCACATCGGTCCGGTCGCGATTGAGCAGCGCGACATATATCGTAGGGGGTGGCACCGGCGGGAGCGGTTCCGCGGCCGACCTGTTGTCATTCCTGGCAGCCGATCCGACGGCGGTGGCGCCCGTCTCTGTAACCGCTGGATCTGCGGATTCGGCGGATGCGGGCTCCCATACCGGCGCGGGGATATCGGTCGGGCCGTCGGGCAGCGGCGCCGGCGCGAGATACCAATTCGCGACGAGATCGGGGCGTTCCCAGCACGCCGCGAGTGGCAGCGACAGGGCGAGCGCCAGCGCGACGCGCAACGGTCTGGCGTGCATCACTGGCTCCTCGTGGTGCGGCGCGGATCGAGTGCCTCGATCTGACGGCTGATCCGGGTCAGGTTGGTGTTCAGTGCGGTCGCCTGTTCGCGGGTCGCGGGAGGGTTCTTCTTGAGGTTCTCGACCAGCTCGCGGACGTTGCTCAGCAGCGAGTTGAGTTGCGACTGGGTGATCTGCAGCGGCTGTCCGCCCCCGGGGTCCGTGGTGCCGACATATCGTACCGTGCGGGTGAATTGCTGAAGCGCGGTGGTCTGGTTGAGGATCTCAGTGATCTGGTTGGTGACGTTGGGATCCAGCGTAACGGTTACCGGATCGCCGGAGGTGCCGGGACGCGGCTTTTTGAGCTCTTCCTGCAGCTTTCGCATCTCGTCGATCATTGGCTTCAGCAGCGCCTGGGCATCTTCCACGCCCTTCACGGTGACGCCATCGCGGACGGCCTGGAGGTCTTTCGGGTCGATCCGGACCGTGGCAACTGCCGCAGACGGGGCGACCGTACCGGCGACCCGCTTCCCCGTTTCGTTGCCGACCGCAGCCGCGGCGCCCACACCGCCTGCGGTGACCAGCGTCGTGACCAACAGGCGAACGGGGCTCATGTCCTGAATGCTCTGCGCAATCCCACCGACGCCGCGCAGGATTGCCGGGGGCGGGAGATCGGGTTCGCTCGCGGCGGGCCGGGGAGACGAGGATGACGACGCGTCAACCGACACGGATTCGGGCGGCACATAGAGCGGATAGTAGGTCCGCTCCTTCGCCGGCTCGGCATCATGACGCTCCGGCCCCGAATCGAGCGCGGCGAGCAGATCCTTCGCGGTGAACTCGCCAAGCTGGCGATAGCTTTCGAACTGGGTCTCGTCGAAGAACTGGTCGAGCGTGCTGTGGTGGGGAAAGGTGTTGCCGCTGCGCCGGCTGGACGCGGCATAGTGGATCAGCGCCGGGGGCTCCACGCCGGTGAGCATCGGCTTCACGCAGAAGATCTCGCCATCCTGATCGCCTTCGCCGAGCGCAGAATAGCGGATCTTGCCGACCATCACGCGTTGCCGCTCGCCGATGCCCTTTTGCCCGGGCAGGCCGGTCGGCAGTTCGATCGGGATGCCGAAATCGACGCCGATCTTGCGCACCGCGATGTGGAGCTCGCCATGGCCGAACTCGCCATCGCATCCCGCGTCAATCACCACGATGCGCCGGCAGCGGCGCCGGACCATCTCGTACAGGCCGAGATTGTCGAAATGGCCGCCATCGGAGAGGTAGAGCCAGTCGGCGTCCGCGCTGGTCTGGCTGAAGCCCTCGTTGAGGATCTGGAGCAGGCCGAAGGTCGGTTCCTTGCGTTCGGCCTCCTTGGCGGGATTGGGCAGCCACCAGCCGAGCCGGACGTTGAAGAAGGCCATCACCAGCGCCATCAGCGGCGAACCGTAATAGCCCATATTGGGCGAGACCGCCGCGCCCGAGATCGTCATCGCCCGGCCCAGCATCATGCCGTTGCCGCCGCCATAATGGGCGGTGGGGGCATAGCCGAGGATCGGCGATCCGCAGCGCAGCGGCGTCGCCGTGAAGGACGCGGCACGGCGCTCCTGCCAATCGCGGCGATTATGCGCCCGGCGCGCGAGGTTCAGCGTCATGTTCACGACGTGGAACAGGCGCACCGGCGGCCGCGGCGCATTGGACTCTGCCGGCGCAGGGACCAGCTTCGACATCGGGATGTCGTCGTCGACATCATAGCTGTCGTCGTCGCCATAGGTGGGCCGTGCGGACCGGGCGGAGCCGAGATAGGCGCGGATCAGGCGATTGCCGTACAGCGCGTGCAGCGAGAAGTTGTTCGCACCGGCGCGCAGTGAGACCAGCAGCAGGGTCGCGGCAAGCGCGGCCAGCAGGACCAGCAGCGGCTGCCAGACGTTCGCGTGATCGAGCATGTCGAGATAATCGCTGCTCTGCCAGCGGCCGTTGAGCGTGCCCATCGCCAGGCTGACGATGTAATGGACGATGAGGCTGGCGCCGAGGGCGATGAAGGCCAAAGTGATGGCCGCGAGCACATCGAGCAGCCGCGCGCCGATCCGGT
Source organism: Sphingomonas sp. AOB5 (assembly GCF_029433115.1). Taxonomy (GTDB): domain Bacteria; phylum Pseudomonadota; class Alphaproteobacteria; order Sphingomonadales; family Sphingomonadaceae; genus Sphingomonas. The sequence goes on from NZ_JARNTV010000016.1 coordinate 62,848, forward strand.
CGGCAAAGCCCGTCACCTGCCGCTTGATCTCGACGCCATGGCGGCTCCAATAGCCGGCCAGTGCGGTGATCAGCGCGATCGAGCCGCCCCCCAGGCTGAGCGCCACCGGCGTGTTCTGCCAGCTGTCGAGCTGGCGCAGCGCAAACAGCGGCAGATAGATGAACGCGCCGAACCAGAGCAGCCAGGCGATCGAGAAGCTGAGCAGCCGGCTCGTCCGGCGCGACCAGCGCTCGCCATAGCGTTCGCTCGGCGGCTGGAAGAAGAAGACGAGGATCGAGCTGGCTGCCCATAGCGCGCCGAGCAATGCCGGAATGCCGAACGCGGCCCAGGCGATCGCGTCCTGCTTATAGGCCGCGGCCGGCGCGTGCAGCGCGGCGATCAGCAGGCGCGGGATGGTTGCCGCGATCAGTACCAGCGGCACCCAGATCAGCAGATTGACCAGCAGATTGCGCACGAAGATCGAGACCACCGTCATCGCATCGGCGGACAGGCCCCAATTGGGCGTGAGATAGTTGCTGAAGCTGCGCAGCCGCCGGACCGGATGGTTGGTTTCGCCCCCATCGATCCGCGCGGCTTCGGTCATCTTCTCCTGCGACCAGTCGCCGCTTGCGCGCCAGCGGGAGAGCCAGCTGCCGATATAGCCGCCGCCCGACACGGTGGAGAGATAATGGAAATCCTCCAGCCGCTCTTTCTTCGCCAGACCCTGAAGGATGCCGAGGCAGAAGGTTGCGCTGCGGATGCCGCCGCCGGAAAGGCACAGGGCGTGCAGCGCGTCCTTGTCGTCCAGTTGCCCGAGCGCTGCCCAGTGATCGGCGTCGTCCTTGCTCTTCAGCGCCTCGATCGAGGGATAGAAAAGCCGGGCTTCCTCGCGCAGCGAATGGATGGGGCTGTCCGCATCGGCATCCGGGCGGGCATTCGTGACCTTGGTTTCTTCCGCCATGCAATGCCTCCCCCCGGTGCAGTGGCGGGATCGTTTCGCAGGCGGGTCACCGCGTCAACGAGGATCGAGTCCGATTCAGTCGATAATGGTGTGAATTTGGCGGCTCAGCCGAACAGCCAGATCGTCGCGGCGGAACTCGCCACCGCCGCCAGCACCGCAACCGCGACATAGCGCCAGCCGCCGATCACGCGGATGCGCTCGATCTCCTTGAGCGGCGGGGCGGGCGGGGCGCCGCCCGGTGTCGGGTAGTGGCGCTCGATGTTGCGGATCAGCTGGGGCAGGCGGGCGAGGGTGCGGACATCCTCGACCAGACGGTCTGCGATCTTGGCCTCGGGCCCCAGCTCGGTGCGGATCCATTCGCGGATGAAGGGCGCGGCGGATTCCCACAAATTGATATCGGGATCGAGTCCGCGTGCGACGCCTTCGACCATCACCATCGTCTTCTGCAGCAGCAGGAGATGCGGTTGGGTCTGCATGTCGAAATCGCGGGTGATGTTGAAAAGCCCGTCGAGCATCGAGCCGACCGACATTTCTTTCACCGGTAACCCGCGCATCGGCTCGCCGACGGCGCGCAGGGCGGTCGCGAACTCGGCGACATTGTGGTGCGGCGGAACATAGCCCGCTTCGAAATGGATCTCGGCGACGCGTTTGTAGTTGCCGGTGATCAGGCCGTAGAGGATCTCGGCCAGCCAGACCCTCGCACGACGATCGATCCGGCCCATGATGCCGAAATCGATTGCGGCGATGCGGCCATCGGGCAGCGCGAACAGGTTCCCCTGATGCATGTCGGCATGGAAGAAGCCATCCGAGATCGCCTGGCGCAGAAAGGCGCGGATCAGCTTTTCGGCCAGATCGTGCATGTCGTGGCCTGCAGCGACCAGCGCCTCGCGGTTCGACAGCTTGATCCCGTCGAGCCATTCGAGCGTCAGCACCTTGCCGGTGGTGCGCTGCCAGTCGATCACCGGGATATAATAGCCCGGCTCGGCAGTCATGTTCTCGGCGAGTTCGGACGCGGAGGCGGCTTCGCGGCGCAGGTCCAGCTCGCGTGCCGTCCAGCGCTTGAACGTCTCGATGACGAGGCGCGGACGCAGGCGCGATGCTTCGCCGCCCATCGCCTCGACCTGGGCTGCGGCCCATTCATAGGTGTCGATCGCCTTGGCGAATTCGTTCTCGATGCCCGGGCGCAGCACCTTGACCGCGACGCGGCGGCCATCGGTGGTGGTGGCGCGGTGGACCTGCGCAATCGAAGCGGCGCCGATCGGGACTTCCTCGATCTCGAGGAACAGTTCCTCGATGGGGCGGCCGAGGCCGGCGCGGATGCGCTCGCGGATCGTGTCGAACGGAACCGGGGGCAGCGCGTCCTGCAAGCGGAGCAGATCGTGCGCAGCTTCCTCGCCGACCAGATCGGGCCGCGTGGCGAGCGTCTGCCCGAGCTTGATCGCGGCGGGGCCGATTTCCTGGAAGGCGTCGGCATAGCGTGCGACTTCGGGCACGCGCGCGCCGAACCGGGCGATGCGGGCGAGACGGCGGACCGGCTTCGGCGTATTCGGATCGCGCTCGATCCCGCGCAGCGCGCCATGGCGTGCGACGATGCGGCCCCATTTGAGCAGGCGCCAGAGATGGACGGCGGGTGCGGTCACGAGTGGCTCAGATCTTCCAGCCGCTATGGATCGCCACCAGCCCGCCGAGCAGCGGTTCGACCCGGGTGCGGACGAAGCCGGCGTCCTGGATCATCTTTTCGAACACCGGCATTTCGGGGAAACGGCGGATCGATTCGATCAGGTAGCGATAGCTGTCCGCATCGTTGGCGAGCAGCTGGCCGAGTTTCGGCACCAAATGGTGCGAATAGGCGTCATAGACCTGCGCGAAGCCGGGCCATTGCGTGGTCGAGAATTCGAGGCAGTAGAAGCGGCCGCCGCGCTTGAGCACGCGATGCGCTTCGCGCAGGGCCGCCGGGATGTCGGTCACGTTCCGGATGCCGAAGGCGATGGTGTAGGCGTCGAAGAACTTGTCGGGGAAGCTGAGCTTCTCCGCATTGGCTTCGGACCAGACCATCTCGTCGAGACCGCGCTGCGCCGCGCGTTCGACGCCGACCGCGAGCATTTCCGGGTTGATGTCCGCGACCGTGATGATCGCGCCCGAAGGCTCCATGCGGAAGGCGATGTCGCCGGTGCCGCCGGCCATGTCGAGGATATGCTCGCCCGCCTGCGGCTTTACCCGGCGGACAAAGCGGTCCTTCCACACGCGATGCAGGCCGCCCGACATGGCGTCGTTCATCAGGTCGTATTTGGAGGCGACGTTCGAGAAGACCTTGCCCACACGGGCGGTCTTTTCCTCGCGGGCGATGTCTTCGTAGCCGAAGGAGACAGTGTCGGACATGGGGTCGCTCTAGCGAGGTGGGCAGGGCGGGGCAAATGCTGTGCTGCAGTTGCGCAATCAGTATGTGCGCCGCGTCGCTCCGTGCTCGAGCAGCAGCGCGTTGGCGACGCGGCCGGCGATGGTGGCGTCGTCCTTTTCAGCGAACTTCCATGAGATCGAATCCACCTGCTCCTCGCCGCCCTTGTCCTCGATCGAAATGCAGCCCGGCTTGGCGCATTTGAAGCGGACTTCCCAGAAGTCGCTGTTGCGCTCGACCGAGCTGGGGCTGACCAGGTCGCGTGGGGTCAGGCTGACTTCGCGGTCGCCGCTTTCCCCGCCTGTCTCCGCCCACCGCCATGCGTTGGCGGTGAGCGAGATGCCGGCCGGGGTCCAGCTCTTGCCCGATACCGTGGCAGGCTTGATCCGTGCGATCAGGATCGCGGCATCGTCCGGCGCTTTGGCGGTATCGTTGCCGGGCGCGGCGGAACAGGCAGCGAGCGTCGCCAGGCCGAGACCGAGCATCGTCTTGCGCATCATCAGGCTCCTCCCTTTGCGCGAGAGTAGCGATTTGCCGCTCGACACGCGCGAAAATTCGCTAGGCATGCGCGCATGCCGGAGCTTCCCGAAGTCGAAACCACCGTCCGTGGACTCGAACCCGTTCTCGACGGGCACACCATAGAGCGCGTGACATTGCGCCGCGCCGATCTGCGCCGTGCGTTCCCCGAGGATCTGGGCCAGCGGCTGACCGGTGCGCGGGTGACAGGGCTGGGGCGGCGCGCGAAATACGGGCTGATCGGGACGGATCGCGGCGACACGATGATCTTCCATCTGGGCATGTCCGGGCGCTGGCGAATCGATCCGGCGGAGATACTGACGCACGATCATCTGCTGCTGGATACTGCGGACCACCGGCTGGCGCTGAACGATCCGCGTCGATTCGGATCGGTCGATCTGGTGCGAACCGACAGGCTGGGCGAATGGCCGGCCTTTGCCGCGCTGGGTCCCGAGCCGCTGGGGCCGGATTTCACCGCCGCGCATCTGGCGAAGGCGTTCGACGGGCGTATCGCGGCGATCAAGCTGCTTCTGCTCGACCAGCGAATCGTGGCGGGTCTCGGCAATATCTATGTGTGCGAGGCGCTGTTCATGGCGGGCATCGCGCCGACAAAGCCCGGCGGACAGGTGAGCAAGGCAACGCTGGCGGTGCTGGTCGATGCGATCCGCGAGGTGCTGGAGGCCGCGATCCGCGCTGGCGGCTCTACCCTGCGCGATTATGCGAGGCCCGATGGCGAGCTGGGTTATTTCGCCAAGGAATGGCGGGTTTACGGGCGCGAAGGCGAGCCTTGCTCGTGCGGCGGGACGGTCGAGCGCCGGGTGGATGGCGGCCGTTCGACCTTCTGGTGCCCGCGGTGCCAGAAATAGCGGGCGCGTTCAGTCCGGCACACACCGCAAAGGGCGTTGACCCGAATCGCCTCAGACGCTAAGGGGCCTGCCTTTCCCGGCGTGGACATGGTTCCGCGCCCTTCTATTTTTGAGCATAGGAACGACACGGCATGGCGAATACGCCGCAAGCGAAGAAGCGTATCCGGCGCAACGAGCGCCGCGCGGAGATCAATGGCGCGCGCGTCAGCCGTATCCGCACCTATGTGAAGAAGGCCGAATCGGCCCTCGAAGCCGGCGACAAGGCCGCTGCGACCGCCGCGATGGCATTCGTGCAGCCGGAACTGGCGCGCGGCGTCGCCAAGGGCGTGCTTCACAAGAACACCGCTTCGCGCAAGTTCTCGCGTCTCAGCAAGCGTCTTCAAGCGCTCGCATAAACGTAACTTTTTCGTAATGAATGCCCTGCCGGACCAAATCCGGCGGGGCTTTTTGCGTTTCGGACTGGCGAAAGCGGAACGAATCGAGGCTCTTCCGCTAAGTCGCGGAATCCCAACGATTCGCGAGAGATAGTAAGCGGTCCCGAGTGACTTTAACCAATTAAAATCTAATAGATTCAGTAATTTGTAAAATAGTTGGACGGATTTCCGCGGGTTCGGGCGAGTCAACCGATCTATTTCAGATTCTTTACACGCGCCGCCCTTGCGCGACTCAGAAAAGCCTCCCTAAAACGATCCTCCCGGTGCGCGTTCGCATCGCGGGTCAGACGAGTTTCGACGCTGTCGCGCCGGGAGTGATTCCGGCCACGGAGAAGTCGTGCTCGAGCGGTGCAGACGCGGAAGGGGCGAGAGTTCCGCGGTCAGGAGGGGTGATTTCTCAGATGGCGGAAGTGCGTGCCTTGGAAGCGAATGACGTGATCGCGGTCGAAAAGGCCTGGACGCATGTGCGTGGCAATCTGCGCCGTTCTGCGGGCCAGCGGCTGTTCGACCAGTGGCTGAAGCCGGTCGTGCTGATCGACGAGAGCACTGCCGAATCGATTCGCCTGGGCCTGCCGTCCTCGTTCATGACCCAGTGGGTCAAGAACAACTATTCCGAGCGCCTGCTTCTCGAATTCAAGGCGGTGCTGCCGCAGGTGCGCAGCGTCACGCTGGAAACGATGGTCGAATCGGCCAAGCGCGTGGTGAAGGCCGAGACGCTGGCCGCGCCCGCCGCGCCGCCGAGCGAGCGCCCGGCGTTCGAGCCGCGCTTCACCTTCGATCGATTCGTGACCGACACGTCGAACCGCGTCGCGTTCAACGCTTCGCTGGCGCTGGCCGGTTCGGGCAACCCGCTGTTCAGCCCGCTCTATCTCCATTCGAGCACCGGGCAGGGCAAGACCCACCTGATGCACGCGATCGGCCATGCGTTCCTCGACGCGAATCCGCACGCGACGGCAATCTATATGCCGGCCGAGCGCTTCATGTTCGAGTTCGTCCAGGCGCTGCGCGCGAAGGATACGCACAGCTTCAAGGCACGGCTGCGCTCGGTCGATCTGCTGATGATCGACGATCTGCAGTTCATCGGCGGCAAGGACGCGACCCAGGAAGAATTCTTCCACACGGTCAACGAGTTCATGGGCGGCGGCAAGCGGCTGGTGATCGCAGCGGACCGCGCGCCCCAGGCGCTGGAAGGCTTCGAGGCGCGGCTGGTCAGCCGTCTCGGCGCGGGTCTGGTCGCGGACATCAAGCCGCCCGAACTCGATCTTCGCCGTGCGATCGTGCAGCGCAAGCTGGACGAGATGCCGCAGGTCGCGATGCCCGAGGAAGTGGTCGAGTTGCTTTCCGCGCGGATCACCAGCAACGTTCGTGAGCTGGAAGGCGCGCTGAACCGTCTGGTCGCCTATGCGCAGCTGAACGACGAAGCGATCACCATCGACTTCGCCACCCAGACGCTGGGCGAAGTGCTGCGCGCGACGCAGCGCCGGATCACGATCGACGAGATCCAGCGCGCGGTATCGTCGCACTTCGAGGTCAAGCAGATCGACCTGATTTCGGAACGCCGCGCCGTTGCGATCGCGCGCCCGCGCCAGATTGCGATGTATCTGGCCAAGCGGCTGACGACTCGCTCGCTCCCCGAGATCGGGCGCAAGTTCGGCAACCGCGACCATTCGACGGTGATCCACGCCGTGCGCCGGATCGAGGATCTGCGCGGCAAGGACGTCGAGATCGACAGCGCCGTGCGCACGCTGATGCGGCAGCTGGAAAACGCCTGAACCTATCCCGCCCGCAAGGGCTGGGGGCGGGGTGGAGGAGACGAGAGCGGGGCAACGCTATTGGTCACGCCTCCACCCCGGACCTGTCGAAAGTTGATACCCTCTACCGCCTTCGGCAGCCGTCCTCCCCTCCGGGGGAGAATTTGCAAGTTCAGCGCGGATTGTAGAGCGAGCCGCAGGGGCGCGTGTAGAAGCGAAGATGCGTCGCGCGATCTCCCGCGAAGATCAGCTGCAGGCACCCCCAGTCCATTGTCAGGAACTCGTCGTTCGCGGTTCCCCAGAACGGGCGTTCCTCGCGGCCGAGCGGGCGCAGCGCGTCCATCACCATCGCGCGCGGGCGGTCGAACACCGGAATCGAGGTCGTGCCGTTGAACGGCGCGCGGACCTCGATGAAGCGGAGATAGGTGTAGAAGTAGAGATTATGATCGCGATAGAATGAGCCGCCGCCATAGTTGAACAGGTCGCCTTCGGGCGTGCCGCCGGTGAAGCAGGGCAGTTTCTTCTTCACCTTGGCAAGCGGCGTGGCGGGACCGAGGCCGTTGACCGTCCCCTTCAGCACATCGACAGTGAGCGGGCGGCACTTTTTCGCGGGCGAGGCCGGGGGCGTGATCTGCGCATGGGCAATCCCCGTGCCCCACAGACAGGCTGCGGCCAACAGGGCCGCGCCTGCGGCACCCTTGCGAGAAATGACGGCCATCACCTTGCACCCCCTTGCGGATCATCCTGCCGTGAGGGATCGCATGGCCGCATCGCGATGCCGTCCCCCATTTGGGGGAAGCATCGCGATTTCGGTGCTTATTTTACCCCCAGCGTCTGGAACATGAAGGCGGTCCATTCGGCTTCCTGACGGTACCGCTCGAACCGGCCCGACTTGCCGCCATGGCCGGCCTCCATATTGACGCGGAAGACCAGCGGGTTGCTGTCGGTCTTCTTCGCGCGCAGGCGGGCGACCCATTTGGCCGGCTCGTAATATTGCACCTGGCTGTCCCACAGGCCGGTGCCGACGAACATCGCCGGATAATTCTGCGCCGCGACGTTATCGTAGGGCGAGTAGCTCAGCATATAGTCGTAATATTTCTTGTCGGCCGGGTTGCCCCATTCGTCATATTCGTTGGTGGTGAGCGGTATCGACGCGTCGAGCATGGTGGTGACCACGTCGACGAACGGCACCTGTGCGATGATCAGGCCATAATCCTCGGGCGCCATATTGGCGACCGCGCCCATCAGCAGCCCGCCTGCGCTGCCGCCCATCGCAGCGACGCGGCCCTTCTTCGAGTAGCCATTGGCGACCAGCCAGCGGGTGACGTCGATGAAATCGGTGAAGCTGTTCTTCTTGTTGAGCAGATGGCCGTCGTCATACCAGGCGCGGCCCATTTCCTGCCCGCCGCGGATATGGGCGATGGCGATCACCATGCCGCGATCGAGCAGCGAGGGGTTGGATGCCGAGAAGCCGGGATCGGACGAAGCGCCATAGCTGCCATAGGCTTCCTGATAGAGGGCGGCGGTGCCGTCCTTCTTGAACCCCTTGGCATAGACCAGGCTGACCGGGATCTTCGTCCCGTCGCGCGCGGTCGCCCAGACGCGTTCGGTGACGTATTTGGACGGGTCGTAACCCGGCACCGGCTGGACCTTCAGCGTGCGGCGTTCGCCGGTCTGGACGTTGGTCTCGTAGGTGGTGGTGGGCGTGACCAGCGAGTCATAGGTGTAGCGCACCCATTGGGTGTCCACTTCGGTGTTGCCGCTCAGGCCCATCGTATAGGCGGGTTCGTCGGCATCGATGAAGCTCGACTTTCCGGCATCGGTCAGGATGCGCACGCGCTTGTTGCCGCCCGAACGCTCCTCGATCGCGATGAAGCCGTTAAAGGGCGTGAAATCCTCGATGAACACCGCGTCGCTGACCGGAACGAGATCCTTCCACATCCCGCGGCCATGGGCGGCATGCGCGTCCTCGACGGCCATCAGCTTGTAGTTCTTCGCGTTCCAGTTGGTCAGGATCACCCAGCGATTGCCGACATGATCGGCGGCATATTCGAAGTCGCGCTGGCGCGGCGCGATCGAGGTGAAGGTGTCCGGCTTCGCGGCCGGCGCGCATTTCTGCTCCTTGCTGACCGTCGATTGCATGAAGATGCAGATGAACTTGTCGTCGCTGGTGCGGCCGATGCCGATGTAGAAGCTGTCGTCCTTCTCCTCATACACCGTCTTGTCGGCACTGGCGGGGGTGCCGATCACATGCACCTTGATCCGCTTCGACAGCAGCGTGACCGGATCCTTGTCGACATAGAATATCATCTTGCCGTCGTCGGACCAGGTCGGCGTGCCCTCCATATTGGTGACGGTGTCCGCGAGCAGCGCGCCGGTCTGCAGATCCTTCACCTTCAGCGTATTCTGTCGGCGTCCGGTCAGGTCCTCGGCCCAGGCGAGATAGCGTCCGTCCTTCGATACCGACCAGCCACGGACCTGATAGAAGCTCTTGCCCTTGGCGAGTTCGGGCTGGTTCAGCAGGATCTCCTCGGGCGCATCCATCGTTCCCTTGCGGCGGGCAAGGATCGGATAATCGGCGCCGGTGTCGAAGCGGGTATAGTAATAATAGCCGCGGCGGCGGACGGGAACGCTGCTGTCGTCCTGTTTGATGTGGCTGACGATCTCGTCATAAATGGTGCCGGCCAGCGCCTTGGTTGGGGCCAGCACCAGATCGGCATAGGCGTTCTCGGCATTGAGATAGGCCAGCATGTCGGGATTTTTCCGCGTATCGTCGCGGAGCCAGTAATATTCGTCCTGGCGGGTCGCGCCGTGCGGCGCCTTGACCTCATGCGCCTTCTTCGCGGCGACGGGAGGTGCCGTCTGGGCGATTGCCGCGGGCGCGATCAGCGCCGTGAAGAGTGCGGCGCAAAGCAGCTTTTTCATGGAAGAACCCCGTTTGGTGCGATTCGTGCGCCAAGTCTGGCACGGCACGACCGCCGGGGCGAGAGGGACCGGGTGCCCGAAGGCACCCGGTCCTGTCACATCAGAAGCGAACGCCGAGGCCGGCGACGATCTCGGTATGCGTGCGCGCAAAGCCGGTGGGCGAGCTGAACACGGTATAGTCGCCGAGATCCTGGTAGCGCATCTCGATGCGGCCGAAGACGTTCTTGCGCTGGATTTCCGCGCCCATGCTGACGCGGAAGCCGCCCTTGTCCTCGGTTTCCTCGATGGTGGTGGCACCGCTGGTGTAGGTCGAAGTCAGCTGCGAGCTGACATAGCCGCCGCCGACATAGAGCAGGGTGCGGCCGACCGGCATGCCGACGCGGATGCCGGCATAAAGATCGCGGCCCGCTTCCGAACGGAAGCGATCGCCCGGGACCAGCAGGCCGTCGACCTTGTACGACGCCTGCGAGCTGGTGATCTCGCCCTGGATGCCGAGCACGACCTTGCCGACCTGGTGATCGTAACCGATCGCGCCGCCATACATCAGGCCGCGGGTGGTGTCGGCGGCGTTGTTCTCCTGGATGGTCAGCACGTCGATGCCGACGAGCGCGACGGCGGAGACGCCGTTGAATTCCGAACCCTCGGGCGCGGTACCTTCATCCTGCGCGAACGCAGGCGTGGCGGCGAGAAGCGTGGCGGCAGTTGCAACGAAAAACTTGTTCATTTGAGTCCCTCCCCATGGAAAAGCGCGCGGGAATTAGCCGCGCGCCGATCCATTGGCGAGTGGAATTACTGTGCAGTTTCGGTGCAGCGGATATTTGTTCTTTAAGTGACCGAATTATCACACCTGCGCAGATGTGAATTATTGCATTGTTGTTACAGCACGTAGCGGCTGAGATCGGTATTCCGCGCGATGCTGGCGAGCTGGCTGTCGACATAGGCGGCGTCGACCACAAGATTCGATCCGGCGCGATCCTCGGCATCGAAGCTGACTTCCTCGAGCAGCTTTTCCATCACGGTCTGCAGGCGCCGGGCACCGATATTCTCGACCTCGGCATTCACTTCCGCGGCGATCTTCGCCACCGCACGGATGCCATCCTCGGTGAATTCGATCCCGACGCCTTCAGTGCCGATCAGCGCGACATATTGCTGGGTCAGGCTGGCCTTGGTGTCGGAGAGGATCGCGACGAAATCCTCCTCGGTCAGCGCCTTCAGTTCGACGCGGATCGGGAGGCGGCCCTGAAGTTCGGGCAGCAGGTCCGATGGCTTGGCGACGTGGAACGCACCGCTGGCGATGAAGAGGATGTGATCGGTCTTCATCGGGCCGTACTTGGTGGCGACCGTGGTGCCTTCGATCAGCGGGAGCAGGTCGCGCTGAACGCCTTCGCGCGAGACGGAGCCGCCGCGCACGTCGCTGACCGCGATCTTGTCGATCTCGTCGAGGAAGACGATGCCATTGGCCTCGGCGTCGGCGAGCGCGACGCGGCTGACCTCGTCCTGATCGAGCCGCTTGTCGGCTTCCTCCTCGACCAGCTTCTCCCATGCGCTGCGCACGTTCAATTTGCGGCGCTTCAGCGGGGTGCCGGTGAGGCCCTTCATCATCTCGCCCAGATTGATCATCTGCGCGCCGCCGGGGACGTCGAACGGCATCTGCGGGGCCTGTTCGATCTCGATCTCGATCTCGGTATTGTCGAGCGAGCCATCGTGGAAGCGCTGCTTGAACGCTTCGCGGGTGGCGGTGCTGCTATCCTTGCCGGTCAGCGCGTCGAGCAGGCGGCCCATCGCGGCTTCCTCGGCCTTGTCCTTCACCGCCGAGCGGCGGCGTTCCTTCTCCAGCCGGATCGCTTCCTCGACCAGATCGCGGGCGATCTGCTCGACGTCGCGGCCGACATAGCCGACTTCGGTGAACTTGGTGGCTTCCACCTTCACGAAAGGCGCGTCGGCGAGCTTGGCCAGACGGCGGCTGATCTCGGTCTTGCCGCAGCCGGTGGGCCCGATCATCAAGATGTTCTTCGGCGTCACCTCGTCGCGCAGATCGGCCGAAAGCTGCTGGCGGCGCCAGCGGTTGCGGAGCGCTACGGCGACGGCCTTCTTGGCGTCCTTCTGTCCGATGATGTGGGCGTCGAGTGCAGCGACGATGGTCTTGGGGGTAAGTTTTTCGTTCATTGGAGCTTCGATATTTCCCGCTCTGGATGCGTGCCCGGACGAACGCCGGGCCTCAGGATACGGGCGATATCGGGAGCGGCCCCCCGGGGATCAAGTGCAGCGGAACCGGTCGAACACGCGCCGGTGCTTGGTGAGGATGTCGAGCGTCTGCTGGGGCACGATGTTCGGATTGGTATCGTTGAAGCCCGCAGTGCCACCCAGGATGATCGCATCGCTGCGCGAGAACATATAGGTCACGTCGGGCGCGTGGATCGCGTAGGTCACTTCGGGCTGCGGCTGGAGCATCACCAGCTGGCCGCGCACCGGGATCAGTTCCTTGTCACCGAACAGTTCGGCGGCACCGAGGCCGGTGCAGTTGAACACCAACGTCTCGCTGAGGTTGCGCAGTTGATCGGCGGCCTCGATCTTGCCGACCACGAACTTCGCGCCGCCGAGCAGCAGATCGCGGACCATCGCGCGAAGGAAGATCGGCGTCTCGACGATCGGACAATCCCAGCTGCGGACATGGGCGAAGGGGAAGGGGTGTTCGCTCTGGCGCAGCGCGCGGTTGCGCGGGAGCATGTCGTAAATGATCTTGTCGACATCCTCGGTCACGATCGGATCGCCGGACATTTCGTGATTGCGCATCCAGCGCACGCCGTAATCGGCGCCGATCATCGTCTGGAAGCGCTCGTACGAATAGCGGCAGGCCTCGCGAAGCTGTCCGCGAAAGGCGAAATCTACCTTTTCGGGATCATAGGCGAAGGCCGGGTGCCATTCGCCGCCGGCGATGTTCGACGTGGTGTTGGGCGGCAGCGCCGCGGCATAGAGGGTGACCGGGAAGCCTGCCTCCTGCACCAGCTTCGCGGTGGTGAGGCCCAGCGCGCCGGCGCCGATCACCGCGACCGGCCCGCGATGGCCGGGCAGGCCGAGATCGACCGCGAGCTTCGACGAACCCCAGCTCAGTGTGATCCCGCCGCCACCATGCCCGTAATTATGGACCAGCCGCTTGGGCGCCAGACGTTCGTCGTCGCGCCGCACGACAAAGCCCGAGGGGCGATAGGGCCGGAAGCCGACCGCCTGGCGGATGATCCGCGCAGGATCGACGATCACCGGCGGCAATGGCGAGCAGCCCTTGCGGCCCATGCCACGCGAATGGGCGCAGCCGGGCAGGGCGAGTGCGCCCAAGCCGGCGACAAGCGTGCGGCGTGAAAGATGCAGGTTCGGCGATCCGGTCATGATGTCTTCCCCCAAAGACAGGTCATGACTGGAGGATCACAGAAGCCGGGCGGAGAGGCGAGTCGTTACGAGTCCGAATCGGTTTGTTTCGGGCTCAGTTCGCCGAGTCCAGCGTCTCCACGGTGAGGCGGTCGTTGGTATAGACGCACAGTTCGCCGGCGATCTTCATTGCCGAGCGGGCAATCTTCTCGGCATCGCTCTCGTAATCGACCAGCGCGCGGGCGGCGGCGAGGGCAAAGTTACCGCCGGATCCGATCGCGGCGACGCCGCCTTCGGGCTCGAGCACGTCGCCGTTTCCGGTGACCACCAAAGTCACATCCTTGTCGGCGACGATCAGCATCGCTTCGAGGTTGCGGAGATATTTGTCGGTCCGCCAGTCCTTCGCCAGTTCGACTGCGGCGCGCAGCAGCTGGCCGCCGGAGCGCTCCAGCTTGGCCTCGAGCCGCTCGAACAAGGTGAAGGCGTCCGCGGTGGCGCCGGCGAAACCGGCGATCACCGATCCGTCGCCAAGCGGACGGACCTTGCGGGCATTGGGCTTCATCACGGTGTTGCCGGCCGAAACCTGGCCGTCACCTGCGATCACTACCTTGCCGGATTTGCGCACGGAGAGAATGGTCGTGCCGTGCCACGCGTTGCTGTTTCCGCTCATGCCGCGGATATGGGTAGGCCGTTTCGATCCTGCAATCGTGCCATGCGGCGGACCGGATCGGGGCCGAGGAACCAGCCCGCGAACACGCGGCGCGGGCCGCCCGCGGTGATCGGCAGGACCCGGTGGCGCAGTCCCTTGGCGACGGTGAAGATCAGGGTCGAGCCGGGGCCGGTGTGGCGATGCCGCGCGAGCATCGTGCCGGTGGGGACATGCTCCAGCTCGAACTCGCCGCCCTCGAACGGATCGTCGGACAGGTTGACGATGATCGCGAGACGGCGGTGCGGATTGCCGAGATCGTTGTGCCAGCCGATCGTGTCGCCGCCGCCCACGCGGGTCTGGGCGACCGGGCCTTCGGCGCCGACCAGCGGGCC
>NZ_JARNTV010000017.1 GCF_029433115.1 Sphingomonas sp. AOB5
ACCTGCGACCGCGACACGCGCTCGGCCGGCAGCGGCATCTCGCGCTTCGTCGAGGGCAGCGGCGGCAGCCTGCAGCGCGTCGACTTCCAGCTGCGCCCGACCGGCCTTGCTCCCGTCGCTCAGGACGCCCTGCCGATCACGCCCGAGGATGCCGGCATCGCTGCGGGCAATCGCACCGACTGGCTCGACCGGGCCGAACCGGGCATCGCCTTCCTCTTCCCCGAGATCGACCACAACCCCCGCGCCCCCGCGATCCGCGTGGTGATCCGTCACCTGCCGGGCCAGCGCGTCGCGCTCACCATCGATGGCAAGCCGGTCGACGCACTCAGCTTCGACGGCACCGACACCGATCTCCCGCGCGGCGTCGCCGTCTCGCGCTGGACCGGCCTGCCGATCGTCGAGGGCGACAACCGCCTCCAGGCCCGCGTGCTCAATGCCGATGGCAGCGTCGCCGCCACGCTCGACCGCACCGTCCATTATGCCAACACCCCTTCGCGCGCGGTCTACGCCCCGGAAAAGTCGCGCCTGACTGCTGACGGTCTCGCCCGGCCGCTGATCGCGGTCCGCGTCACCGATCGCAGCGGCCGCCCGGTCCGCGCCGGCACCATCGTACCGTTCCGCGTCGACCAGCCCTATCAGGCCGCCGTCGAAGGCGCCGCCCAGCAGGGCCGCCAGCTCGCCGGTCTCGAACGCACCCAGGCCACTGCACAGGTGGTCGGCGACGACGGCATCGCCTTCATCGCGCTCCAGCCGACCCGCCAGTCGGGCATGGTCCGCGTCACCATCACGCTGGCCGACCGCGAGCGCGAGCAGGTGAGCGAGGTCAAGGCCTGGCTCGCAGCGCCCGCACAGGACTGGGTCGCGGTCGGCTTCGGCAAGGGCACAATCGGCTACGAGACTCTGTCCGGCGCCGAACGCCTCGACGCCGGGCAGGACCATGAAGTCATCACCGATGGCCAGCTCTCCTTCTATGCCAAGGGCCGGATCAAGGGTTCGTGGCTGCTCACCATGGCCTATGACAGCGACAAGGATACCGAGCGGATGCGCGAGCGCGGTATGCTCGGCAATATCGATCCGAACCGCTACTATACCGTCTATGGCGACGGCACCGAACAGGGCCTCGACACGCCCAGCCGCGGCAAGCTCTATGTCCGGCTCGAACGCCCCGAATTCCAGGCGCTGTACGGCGACTACGAGACCGGCTTCGTCGATACCCGCCTCGGCCGCTACAGCCGCACCATGAACGGTGTCCGCGCCGAATATACCGGCCGCACGCTCAGCTTCTCGGTCTTCGCCGCGAACGACGACAGCCGCTATGGCCGCGACGAGATCCAAGGCAACGGCCTGTCGGGTCCCTATCGCCTGTCGGCCCGTGACATCGTGCCCGGCAGCGACAAGATCATGCTGGAAACGCGCGACCGCTTCCGCTCCGAACTGGTGCTGGAAAACCGGCTGCTCACCCGCAATGTCGATTACGATATCGATCCGCTGGCCGGCACGATCCGCTTCCGCGAGCCGATCCTCAGCCGTGACGAGAAGCTGAACCCGGTCTTCATCGTCGCCGAGTACGAGACCCGCAGCGGCATCAACGCGCTGGCGGCCGGCGCCCGCGCCACCGCAAAGCTCGGCCCGGCCGAGATCGGCGCGACCGTGCTGCGCGACGAGAGCCAGGGCAACGCCACCGTCGCCGCGGTCGACCTGAAGGTCCATGTCTCCGACACCACCGAAGTCCGCGCCGAAGCAGCCACCGGCGGGCGCCAGGGCATCGAGCATGGCCGCGCCTGGCTGGTCGAAGTCGAGCATCACTCGTCGAGCGCCGATCTGCTCGTCTATGCCCGCCAGCAGGACCGCGTGTTCGGTCTCGGCCAGCAGAACGGCGCCGAAGCCGGTGCCCGCAAGATCGGTGCGGACGGCCGCCTCAAGCTCGGCTCGCGCTGGAGCCTGGTCGGCTCGGCATGGCACCAGCAGGACCTGACCGGCCCCGCCAGCCGCATCGCCGCCGATGCCCGTATCGAATATCGCCGGACCAGCGGCACCCTCTATGCCGGCGTCCGCATGGCGTTCGATCAGGGCGTGAGCGGCGCCGAGCGCAACTCGCTGCTGTTCACGCTGGGCGGCACCCAGAAGCTGTTCGGCAACCGCCTCGAACTGACCGCCGAGGCTCAGCTTCCCATCGGCGGCAAGGACGACAGCACCGATTTCCCGGCCCGCCAGCATCTTGGCGCGGCATGGCGCTTCAACGACTGGCTGCGCCTGATCGCCGATGTCGAAGTGGCCAAGGGCGACAAGTTCACGGCCCAGAATGCACGCGTCGGCTTCGATGTCGCGCCCTGGGGCGGCGCGCGCCTGCTCGCCACCGTTAATCAGGGCGAGATCGGCGAGAATGGCCGCCGCACCTTCGCCCAGTACGGCCTCAGCCAGTCGCTGCCGATCGGCAAGCGCTGGACCGTCGACGTCACCCTCGATTCCGCCAGCACGCTGTCGGGCCATATCCCGGCCGCCGAGGTGGTGAACCCGCTCCAGCCCGCATCCTCGGGCGGCTTCCTCGATCGCAGCGGGCTGCAGGAGGACTTCATCGCCGTCACGCTGGGCGCGACATATCGCGGCGAGCGCTGGAGCTGGAACGGCCGCGCCGAGTATCGCGCTGCGGGCGAAGAACAGCGCCTCGGCCTCACCTCGAACCTGCTGCGTACCTTGGGCGAAGGCGCCACGCTGGCCTCGGGCGTCCGCGCCTTCCGCCTGCGGGAAGAGAATGGCTCGGTCTCCAGCTCGGTCAACGCCGATCTCGCCTTCGCGCTGCGCCCGATCGACAGCCGCTGGTCGCTGCTCGAACGCTTCCAGCTGCGCCACGAAAGCGCGAGCGGCGCGACCAGCCCGACCAACAGCCTGGGCATCCCGACCTTCGCCAACGGCACCCTCGCCACGCTGCGCCTCGTGAACAATCTCGCGGTCAACTATCGCACCGGCAGCGAAGGCGCGGGCCATGGCTTCGAAGCCAGCCTCTACTACGGCATCAAATATGTCCGCGGCCGCTATGCCGACGAACGGATCGACGGCCTGATCGATGTGCTCGGCGTCGAGGTCCGCAAGGACGTCACCACCCGCATCGATATCGGCGCACAGCTGGCGATGCAGCACAGCTGGCGCAGCGGCGCGGTGGCCTGGTCGTTCGGCCCCTCGATCGGCTTCTCGCCGGTCCGGAACCTGTGGATCACCGGCGGCTACAACATCGCCGGCTATCGCGACCGCGATTTCGAGGGCGCCCGCTGGACCCGTCAGGGCTTCTACGTCACCGCGCGGATGAAGTTCGATCAGGAAAGCCTGAGCGACCTCATCTCGCCACTGCTGGAGAGAGGGCAATGAACAAGGCGATCCGCTTGCTCCCCCTGGTCCTGCTGATGGCGTTCGCGCCGCTGACCATCGTCAAGAGCTCCGCCGTCGTGTCGGACCCGCAGGGCAATCTGCTGCCCAAGCGCGTTCCCGGCTCGCTGGTCGATTACACCGTGTCGATCACCAACCCGAATAGCGCGCTGACCACCGTCAACGGCGTGACCTTCACCGATGCGATCCCCGCCAACACGATCCTGCGCGTTGGCGATCTCGGCCTGCTCGCCGGCTCGGGGCCGGTCGTCTATACCGACGGCCTCGTCCCGCCGAGCCTGCTGACCTACAGCTTCACCTCGCTCGGCAGCACCACCGACCGGCTCGACTTCTCGAACGATAACGGCGCGACCTGGACCTACACGCCCAGCGGCGAGTTCGACGCGCACGTCACCAATATCCGCGTGCGGATGGGCGGCAATCAGGTCGCCGGATCGTCGTTCACCCTCCGCTTCCGCGTGAAGGTGAAGTGAGTCTCAATCGACGCTGAAGCAGTTGGCGATGCGCATGTCGCGCTCGACCACGCGCGCGGTAAGCCGCAGGATCAGGTTCTGGGCCTGCTGCCAGGCACTCGCCTCGCCATCCCACCCTTCTTCGACGAAGCGGCTGCCCCAGCCCTCGGCCAGCGCCAGCACGCGTTCGTCCAGCGCACCCGCATCCGCGCGGATGATCACCGATGGGAAAGGCAGCACGATTCGCGGGGCGGCGAACTTGTCGCCCTCGTCCTGACGCCCCTGCGGCGCGAACAGCAGTGCACCGGCGACGCGTGACACATAGGGTGTCGGCGACAGGCGGGCCCACCATGCCGTCGCGTTGCAGCTCTCGCCGCTGGCGACCAGCAGCACGGGCTTCTCCGCGCGCTTCACGGCTTCGTCCATGCGGACGGCCCACAGGTTGCGCTGTGCGGGGGTCTCCGCGTCATAATCGACATGATCGTCGCCGAATCGCGGCCAGTTGAGCAGCGACTTCCACGTCGCGGCGCGGGCATCGCGACCGGCAGTGGTCACGACCGAAAACAGATCACCGGCGGGCAGAGCAAGGGACGTCATCGCGCATCTCCATCTCAAGCAGGCTCACGGTTATTCCTACCGCGTAACTATGCAATGGAGTTGCGCCAAAGGGCCGTCAGGCTGCGACGAGTGATTGCCGACGCCCTGGCGCGCGCAAGATTCGCAAAGCCAAAGCCGCACATCGCCGGACCGGAACCGGTTTCGAATGACGATGTGGGGAAATGGCGCACCCGGAACGATTCGAACGTCCGACCCTCAGATTCGTAGTCTGATGCTCTATCCAGCTGAGCTACGGGTGCTTGGGAGTGGCGCTCTTAGAAGCCCCTCCGGATCGGCGCAACCCATTTTTCCAGCTTTTTACGCTTTTGCTCAAGCGAGTTGCCACTCTACCCGCTCGGGCATAGACCAGCGCCCATGCGAGCCCTTGCTTTCCCCCTTCTCGCGCTGGCCGTCAGCGGCTGCGTCGATGTCGACAGCAAATATCCGTCGCTGCTGCCGCGGCCCATCGAATCAACCGGTACCGCGGAGCCGCCCGCTCGCCCCGAGCCAGTCGCCACGCCCGATCCCGTGCTCGACAAGCGGATCGCCGATATCGTCGCCACGCTCGACAAGGCCCAGCGCGACTTCACCGTTGCCTCGCAGGATGCCGAAGCGCGGATCGCGGTCGCCCGCGGTCTACCGGAAGGGTCCGACCCTTGGCTCGACGCCCAGTCCGCACTGACGACGCTCGGCGCCGCTCGCGGCCCGGTGTCCGAAGCGCTGGTCGATCTCGAACGGCTGGCAGTCGATCGCGCACAGGAAGGCAAGCCGCCCTACCCTGCGCTCGACGCCGCGATCGCACGCGCGTCGAAGCTCAACGACGACCAGAGCGCGCGCATCGGGCTACTTGAGGGCGCGCTGAAGCCCTAGCACCGACCCGCTTGAAATGTTGGATATCGCCTGTTGAAGTCAGGGCACAGCCCTAGTCGTCGCTGTCCCAAGGCATCTTGGCGGGCCGCAGCACCGGCACGATCGACGCATAGTCGTCGGTCCAGCCGGGCACGCCGAACTCGGGCACCAGCACCTTCCACTCGCCACCGCGCGCGACCAGCCGGTCGAGGACCTTCGGATCACGCGAAAGGGCGATCCAGTCCGACGCGCCCGCTTCGTCGACCAGTTCCTCGTCGGGGCTCGGATTGTAGTAGAGCCGCTCGGCATACCAGCCGCCACGCCGCGCCGCTTCGGCCACGATCGGATCGAGCGCCAGGTAGCGGTTCGAGATATGGACCATCAGCAGCCCGTTGGGCGCCAGCACCCGGCCATAGGTGGCATAGGCTTCGGCGGTCATCAGGTGCATCGGCACCGCGTCCGACGAAAAGGCGTCGAGCGCCAGCAGGTCGAGGCTGTTCGCCCCCTGCTCGGCCAGCCGCAACCGGGCGTCGCCGATCACGATGTTCGCGTTGGGCAGGCACTGCGACAGGAAGGTGAACTTCCCCGAATCGCGCGCGATGCGCACCACTGCGGGGTCGATCTCGTAGATCCGCCATTGCTGGCCCGGCTTCGCGTAACAGGCCAGCGTACCGGTCCCGAGTCCGACCACGCCGATGCGGGCATGCGGGCCGTACAGTTCCGGTGCGGCGGCCATCGCCAGCCCGACGCCGGACTTGGTGAAATAATAGGTCGTGGGCTGGCGCGATTTCGCGCCCTTCAGCTGGATGCCATGCAGCGTCGTCCCATGCGCCAGCCGCACCTGATCGGGCAGGTCGGTGATGGTGTAGACCCCGAAATAGCTGCGCGTACGGTCGCCCCCGGCCGAAACCTGGATCGCCTGATAGCCGCCATAGAGGAACATCGCCGCCGCCAGCGACGCGAAGAAGGCCAGCGGCTTGCCGATCGAGAGCAGCCCGAAGATCGCGACGCCAAGGAAGGCGAACTGCACCGCGCTAGGCCCCATGCCGAACGGGTCGCGGATCCCGGCCACCAGCAGCAGCGACACGACCAGCGCGACCACCAGCACCTTGATCCGCACGATCTGCGTATCGCCGCTCCACAGCTTGCCGATGATCGGGAACAGGAACACCTGCGGCACCAGCGCGCCGGCGGCGAGGATCAGCAGCGGATATTCATAGGTCCAGTCGAAGACGATCGGCGCGATCAGCGCGGAGAACACACCGCCCAGCACACCGCCGACCGACATCGCCAGATAGAAGCCGGTCAGCCGGTCCGGCGCCGGCCGCAGCGCATACATGCGCGCGTGGCAGGCGACGGAGACCACGAACAACAGCATCACGCCGATGAACGCGTTCAGATAGGCATATTCGTGATGGCCCGAGATCAGCGTGGCGCCGAACAGCAACAGGCAGATCGGCGCGAACTTGCCGAGCAAGTCGGCCAGGATCCGGCTGTCCGAGAAGGCGACCGAGAAGCTCAGCAGGTACAGCCCCAGCGGCACGACCCACAGCAGCGGCACCGCAACGATATCGGTGGTGAGGAAGGTCGTCGTCGCCAGCATCAGCCCCGAGGGGACCAGCGCTAGCACGATCCAGTGCAGCACCATCCGGCGGCTGGGCGGCTCGCTGCTATGCACGACATGGGGCACGTCCGCCGACTTGCGCGGCAACAGCAATGCGCATCCGGCCACCAGCAGGAACACCAGCGCATAGCCGCCGGTCCACATCCAGCTCTGGCTGCGCAGCGCCATGTTGGGCTCGACCAGGATCGGATAGGTGATCAAGCCGCCAAAGCTGCCGATGTTCGACGCGGCATAGAGTGCGTAAGGATCGCGCCCGCCGCTCGCCACGCTATACCAGCGCTGGAGCAACGGCGCCTGCGCGGCAATGGCGAAGAACAGCGGCCCGATCGACGCGACCAGCAGCCACGGCACCCAGATGGTCGGCTCGGCATCGGCGGGCAGGTTCATCGAGATCAACCCGATCGGTAGCCACAGGGCCGCAACCGCCAGCACGCCCAGATGGATCGCCGCCTGCCGCCTCACCGGCACCCGGCCCAGCCAGTGCGCATAGGCATATCCACCCAGCAGCAGCGCCTGATAGACCAGCATCGCCGAGTTCCACACCGCCGGCGCACCGCCCAGCTTGGGCAGCGCCATGCGCGCGACCATCGGCTGGACGAGGAACAGCAGGAAGGATCCGGCAAGGATCGCGAGGACGAACAGCTTGTGCGTGACGCCGGAGGCCTTGCCCTGCGGAGCCTCTGCCATCTCGTCCACCTGATCCGTCATCAAAATCGTCCTCCCCGTAATACGGGATTAGGGCTGTATGGTTTCCCTGCGATTAACCACGGCAGCTATTTGGCAGGGCGGGCAATCCGATAGGTGATATGCGGGATCAGGTCACCCACCGCCTTGGGATGATCGAAATCGTCGTCCGGCGCGCGGGTCATGCCCAGCCGTTCCATCAGTCCCCAGCTGTTGGCGTTGCCCGGCGTGGTGATCGCCGCGACGCTGCCCACCTCCAGATTGGCCCATACCCAGTCGAGGCTGGCCTGCGCCGCTTCGCGGGCATAGCCCTTGCCCCAATGCTCGTGCGCCAGCCGCCAGCCGATCTCGATCTCGCCTTCGATCGGCGTGTTCTCGGCGCCCGGTTTCACGCCGCAAAAGCCAAGGAACGCGCCATCCTCGCGCCGCTCGACTGCCCAGAAGGTGTAGCCGACCGCCTCGCGGATGCCGTCGATCCGCGTGATCGCCGCTTCGGTCTCCTCCCGGCTCATCAGCGGACCGAGCGTCGCCATCACGCGCGGGTCCTGCCCCATCGCCGCGAACGGATCGAGATCGCTGTCCTTCCAGCCGCGCAGGATCAGGCGTTCGGTCTCGATCATGCCGACCTCTCGATGGCGTAGACGATCATCGCGCCGAACGGATCGCCCGCCGCATAATCGGGATGATGGAAGTCCAGATCGGTCCGCCGCGCCATGCCCAGCCGCACCATCAGTCCCCATGACGACGTGTTGCCGATCACCGTCCAGGCCGAGATGCGCGGACGGCTGGTATTCGCCCAGCCCCAGGCGATGCTCGCCTGCGCCGCCTCGCGCGCGATCCCCTGCCCCCAATGCGCCTCGCCGATGCGCCAGCCGACTTCGAGCTCCTCGGGCACCGGCGTTCCGGCATGCCCGCCGATCCGCACCCCGCACACTCCGGCCAGTTCGCCGCTGTCGCGCTTCTCGACCGCCCACATGCAATGGCCGTCGCGCGCCTGCAGCGCCATCTGGCGATCGATCAGCAAATCATGTTTCTCGCGCGTAGTCGGCCCGCCGAAATGCGCCATCATCGCAGGCGTGTTCACCAGCGCGTGAAAGCCCGGCTTGTCCGCCTCGCGCCACGGACGGAGCAGCAACCGCCCGGTCTCGATCATGTAGCAGGGCGTTCGATCACGAACATCACCGTGGTGCGCAGCCGATGCCCCTCGGGAAAGCTCGCGCTCTGGAAGGTCCGCTCGGGCAGACGCTGCATGCCCAGCCGCTCCATCAGCCCCTGGCTCTTCACATTGACCTGAGAAGTAATCGCATAGATGCGGCCGGCGTCGATCCGATCCCACACCCCATCGAGGATCGCCGCCATCGCTTCGCGGGCATAGCCATGGCGCCACCACGGCTTGTCGATGATCCAGCCGGCCTCGACCTCGTCCTTGATCGGCGAATGCGGCTCGCCGCGCTTTAGCCCGCAAAAGCCGACCACCACGCCATCCTCGCGCCGCTCGACCGTCAGGAAGCCCAGCCCCTCGCCACGATATTTGTCATGCTTGGCCAGCACCGCGTCCGCCCCAGCCTCGTCCAGCCCGGGAAACAGCTCGGCCATCACGTCCTGATCGGTGAACATGCCGACCAGCGCATCCCGATCACGCGGTTCGGGCAGGCGCAGGATCAGGCGTTCTGTCTCGATCATCCGTTCAGCAGTCGCGCCGCCACCGGCGCATGATAGGTCAGCACGCCGGAGGTGCCTGCCCGCTTGAACGCCATCAGCGTCTCGAGCACCAGCGCGTCGCGCTCGCCAGCGCCGGCCGCAACCGCCGCCTCGATCATCGCATACTCGCCGCTCACCTGATAGGCGAACACCGGCACCTGGAACTCGCTCTTCACCCGCAGGATGATGTCGAGATAGGGCAGCCCGGGCTTCACCATCACGCTGTCCGCGCCTTCGGCCAGATCGAGCCCGACCTCGCGCAGCGCCTCCTCGGCATTGGCCGGGTCCATCTGATAGGTCTTCTTGTCGCCCTTCAGCAGCCCGCGCGATCCCACCGCATCGCGGAACGGGCCATAGAATGCCGAGGCATATTTCGCGGCATAGGCCATGATCTGCACATTGACGTGCCCAGCGCCTTCCAGCGCCTCGCGGATCATGCCGACGCGGCCGTCCATCATGTCCGAAGGCGCAACGATATCCGCACCCGCCTCGGCCTGCACCAGCGCCTGATCGACCAGCACCTTGGCAGTCTCGTCGTTCAGCACATAGCCCGCGGCATCGACCAGCCCGTCATGGCCGTGGCTGGTATAGGGATCGAGGGCGACATCGGTCAGCACGCCCAGATCCGGCACCGCGTCCTTGATCGCCCGGATCGCCCGGCACATCAGATTGTCCGGATTGAACGCCTCGCGTCCATCGTCGCTGCGCAGTTCGTGCGGGGTGTTGGGGAACAGCGCGACGCAGGGAATGCCCAGCGCCGCCGCTTCCTTCGCCCGATCGACAATCCCCTTCACCGACCAGCGCGACACGCCCGGCAGGGTCGCGATCGGCTCCTCGTTATCACCTGACGTGACGAACAGCGGCCAGATCAGATCGGCCGGGGTCAGCACGGTCTCGGCATGCATCCGCCGGCTCCACGCGGAAGCCCGGGTACGGCGGAGACGGAGCGCGGGATATTGGGACATGGCTTATCCTAGACGCGCCAGCGCGGCGCTCAAGCGCTCGGCCTCGGCAGCCTTTTCGGCATGGTCGGCACGAGCCTTCTCGACCGCCTCGGGCTTGGCCCGCTCGACGAAGCTCGGGTTGTTCAGGCGTCCCGCGAGACCATCGCGTTCCTTCTCGGCCGCAGCGATCGCCTTCTTCAGACGCTCGCGCTCGGCTTCGAGATCGACCACGCCCGCAATCGGCAGGACGAACGTCGCCTCGTCGACCACGATCTGAAGCGCGCCACCTTCCGGGGCATCGCCGCTCGCCTGATCGACACGCGCGAGGCGAGCAATAGCCGCATCCTGCCGCGACAGGCGCGCGACCGTTTCCGCCGAAGCGTCACGGACATGCACCGGCAGGCGCGCGCCCGGCGGCACGTTCAGCTCGGTCCGCGCAGCCCGGATCTCGCTGACCAGCCGGATCAGCCAGTCGATCTCCTGCGCCGCCGCCGGATCGAGCGCGCGGGCGTCGGCCATCGGCCATTTCGCGACGATCAGCTCATGTTCGCGCGGACCCATCTTCGACCACAACTCTTCGGTGATGAAGGGCATGAACGGGTGGAGCATCACCAGGATCTGGTCGAGCACCCATCCCGCCACCGCGCGGGTCTCGTCGGCGCCCTCTGCGCCTTCGGTCTGGAGCACCGGCTTGATCAGCTCGAGATACCAGTCGCAGAAGCGGCTCCAGGTGAACTGGTAGATCGTGTTCGCGGCCTCGTCGAAGCGCAGATCGGCCAGCGCCAGATCGAGCGCCTGCACTGTCGCGACCGTCTCGGCGATGATCCAGCGATTGACCGCCAGGCTGGCCTCGGGCGCTTCCAGCGTCGCCGAAGCACCGATGCCGTTGGACTGGGCGAAGCGCGCGGCGTTCCACAGCTTCGTCGCGAAGTTGCGGTATCCCTCGATCCGCTTCTCATCCATCTTGATGTCGCGGCCCTGGCTTTCCATCGCCGCCATGAAGAAGCGCAGCGCATCGGCGCCGTAATTCTCGATCAGCCCCAGCGGGTTGACGACATTACCCTTCGACTTGGACATCTTCGCGCCATCGGCGGCGCGGACGAGGCCGTGGAGATACAGGGTCTTGAACGGTACCGCCTGCGGCAGCGGCAGCTTGCCCTGCTGGCCCATGAAGTGGATGCCCTGCATCATCATCCGCGCATCCCAGAAGAACAGGATGTCGAAGCCCGAGATGAGGACGTCGTTGGGGTAGCGGCCCGCGAGCGGATTGGGCTGGTCCGGCGGCAGGAATTGCGCATCGGGCCATCCGAGCGTGGCGAAAGGCCACAAAGCGGACGAGAACCAGGTGTCGAGCACGTCCAGGTCACGCTTGACGTACAGGGTCTGAAGCCCGTCGGCGTCTTCAACCAGACGCGGCTGCTCGTCATCGGTGCATTCGATGATCTGCTCGGAATCGAAGAAATCGCCCGAGGCGGTGGTCCAGTTCTCGATATAGTTGGCGATCGCCTCTTCGAAGGTCTCGCCGACCAGAATCAAGCCGTCCGGTCCGAACCATGCCGGGATGCGATGCCCCCACCACAGCTGGCGGCTGACGCACCAGGGCTGGATATTCTCCATCCAGTTGAAATAGGTCTTTTCCCAGCTCTTCGGCACGATCTTGGTCGCGCCCGAGCGCACCGCTTCGATCGCGGGCTTCGCCAGCGTCGCGGCATCGACATACCACTGATCCGTCAGCCACGGCTCGATCACCACGCCCGAACGGTCGCCGAACGGCGTCGCGATGGTGCGCGGCTCGGCGTCATGCTCGTTGCCGTCCTTGTCGATATGCGGGATCAGGAAGCCCTGTTCCTTCAGCAGCGCGACCACCGCCTTGCGCGCGGCAAAGCGCTCCATGCCAATGAGGTCGGCGGGGATCAGTCCGTCACTGGTCTGCGCGATGTTCGCCTTGGCATCGAGCATGTTGAGCATGTCGCCGGCCTTGATGCCCGAGCGCTTGCCCACTTCGAAATCGTTGAAGTCATGCCCCGGCGTGATCTTCACCGCGCCCGAACCCAGCTCGGGATCGGCATGCTCGTCGGTGATGATCGGGATCAGGCGGCCGGTGATCGGCAGGCGCACCTGCTTGCCGACCAGCGCGGTGTAGCGCTCGTCGGTCGGATGCACCGCCACCGCCATGTCGGCCAGCATCGTCTCGGGCCGCGTGGTCGCGACTTCGATGAAGCCCGAACCGTCCTCGAGCGGATAGCGGATGTGCCAGAAGCCGCCCTTCACATCGGTGGTCTCGACCTCGAGGTCGCTGATCGCGGTGCCAAGGCCCGGATCCCAGTTCACCAGCCGCTTGTCGCGATAGAGCAGCTTTTGCCGATACAGCTCGACGAACACCTTGAGCACGGCCCTCGAGAAGCCTGGGTCCATGGTGAAACGCTCATTGGCCCAGTCCATCGAGCAGCCGAGGCGGCGGAGCTGCTGCGTGATCTCGCCGCCGCTTTCCTCCTTCCACTCCCACACCTTCGCGACGAACTCGTCGCGGGTGAAGTCGGTGCGCTTCTGCTGCTTGGCGTTGAGCTGGCGCTCGACCACCATCTGGGTCGCGATGCCGGCGTGATCGGTGCCGACCACCCAGCGGGCATCCTTGCCCTTCAGACGGGCATGGCGGACCAGGATGTCCTGCAACGTATTGTCGAGCGCATGGCCGATATGCAGGCTGCCGGTGACGTTGGGCGGCGGGTTGACCAGCGTCCACGGGTCCGCACCGGGGCGTTCGGGGGCGAACAGGCCCTTGTCCTCCCAATGGGCGTACCAGCGGGATTCGATTTCGGCGGGGTCGAAGGTCTTGGGAAGCTCGGTCATGGCGCTCGCCTTAGCGGCGTGCCCCCTTCCGGGTCGATGAAAAAGTAACTTTGCGCTACATGGAGTCGATACAGGGGAGGAACGATATGTTGCGCATCGAAAATGCCGTGCTGGCCTGGGGCTGTGTGCTGGCCTTCATTCATATCTTCGGCACTGCCCAGGTGCGGACGCGGCAATATGGCGCGAAGTGGAACATGGGCGCACGCGACGAGGTGCTCCCGCCCGCCTGGCCGGTCGTCGGCCGCATGGAACGCGCGCAGGCGAACTTCTTCGAAACGTTTCCGATCGTGATCGCCGCGGTCGCGCTGCTGGGCATCACCCAGCTCTATTCGACCAACACCGCGATCGGCGCGCTGCTGTGGCTTGCCGCGCGGGTGCTTTACCTGCCGATCTATGCCGCCGGGGTACCGGTGGTGCGGACCTTCGTATTCCTGGCAGGCCTGGTCGGTATCGTGATGATGCTGTGGCCGGTACTGAGCGCCGGGATCGGTACCTTCGGTACGCTCAGCCTCTAAGACGTTTCCGCCGCCCCCGGACGCTGGGTCCGCGGGCGGCGGAGAACCTCAGTTGCTGGTCTTGCCGGTATATTTGCCGAGCCAGCCCAGCACTTCGCCATACCATTGCATCGAGTTCTTGGGCTTCAGCACCCAGTGATTCTCGTCCGGGAACACGATCAGGCGCGACGGGATGCCACGGCGCTGGAGCGCGGTGAAGCTGGCGAGACCCTGGGTATAGGGAATGCGGAAATCGCGCTCGCCGGTGATCACCAGCATCGGCGTCTTCCACTTGTCGACATGGTTCACCGGGTTCCATTTCTCATATTCTTCCGGCGCCTCGTAGTAGGGCTTGCCGCCATGCTCCCACTCGTCGAACCATAGCTCCTCGGTCTCGTACGCCATGGCGCGCGCGTCGAAGACGCCGTCATGCTGGACGAGGCATTTGAACCGGTCGGGCCACTGGCCAGCGATCCAGTTCATCATGTAACCGCCATAGGACGCGCCCAGCGCGCAGGCATTGTCGCCGTCGAGCCAGGTGAACTTGGTCGTGGCTGCCGCCAGCCCCTTCTGGAGATCCTCCAGCGGCCAGCCGCCCCAATTCTTGTTGATCGCGTCGGTGAAGGCCTGACCGTAGCCGGTGGAGCCGTGGAAATCGACCGCGACCACCGCATAGCCGCCGCCCGCGAACACCGCCGGGTTCCAGCGATAGGACCAGCTGTTGTTCATCGTGCCCTGCGGACCGCCATGGACGATGAACGCCACCGGTGCCTTGGCGCCCTCAGCGAGCGAGGCCGGCTTCACCGCATAGCCCCACACCGTATCGCCATTGGCACCGGTGAAGTTGAAGCGGGTGATGGACGGCATGGCGATGCCTTCCAGCTTCGCTGCGTTGACGCTGGTCAGCTGCACCGGGGTCTTGCCGGTCAGGCTGTAGAAGTCGTCGGGCGCCAGCAGGCTGTTCATCGAGAAGATGACGCCCTTCTTCGTCGGGATCACTGCCGAGACGACGCCTTCCTGCGTCAGCCGCGTGACCTTGCCGCTCTTCACCTCGACGACGAAGATCGGCTCTTCCTGCGTATCCTGTGCAGTGACGTAGATGCGCTTGCCATCGGGTGCCCATGCAATCGAGGCGACCGAACGGTCCCAGCCCTCGGTCAGCGCACGGACATTGCCGGTGGCCAGATCGCGCAGCATCAGCACCTGCCGGTCGGCTTCGTAGCCGGGGCGCTTCATCGCGAAATAGGCCAGCCACTTGCCGTCAGGCGACACGGTCGGGAGATTGTCGGTCCCGTCATTGTCGGCGGTCAGGTTGACCGGCGCGGCCGAACCGTCCGAAGGCACCGAGAAGATGTCGAGATTGGTCGACAGCGGCTCGGTCGTACCCGCTTCGCGAAGGGCGAAGAACACGGTCTTGCCATCGGGCGACCATGCCAGTTCCTCGCCGCCGCCAAAGGGCTTGGACGGCGTATCGCCATCCATCGTCTTGGTCAGCGGAGTCGAGAACGCATTGTCCTTGCCCAGCGGCAGGACGAACAGTTGCGAACGGTCACCATTGGCCCAGCTGTCCCAGTGGCGCACGAACATCTTGTCGTAGACGCGGGCCGAACCGGCATTGGGGTCCTTCTTGACCATCGCCGGCTCGATCGTCGGCGCGCCGGGCTTGCGATCGGCCCAGACGAGGACGCGGCCGCCATCGGGCGACAGCTTGAAGCCGGAGAAACCGCCGGCCGGGACCGACTGGACGGTCTGCGCGCCGCCGGTGACGGGGATCGACACGATCTGATCGGTGCCGCCCTTGTCCGACTGGAAGAACACCATATTACCCGGGCCGAACTGCGGGCCGGTTTCGTTGACATCGGGTTCGGCAACCAGCGGCTCGGGCACCGCACCCTTGGTGGTCAGGTCCAGCCGCCACAGGTCGTACCGGCCGCGATTGGCGGCCAGATCGGTCTCGCGCTGCTGCCAGACGAGCCAGCGCCCGTCCGGCGACACGACCGGCGCGCCGACACGCGACAGCTTGGCCACATCTTCGATGGTGAGATCGCGACCCGCCGGCTTTGCGGCCTGGTCTTGAGCCGCGGCAGGCGCAGCAACGGAGGCGAGCGCAACGCCCGCGAGCAGGAAATGCTTCATGCGCCGGGTTTTAAGCAGATGGTGACGGCGGATACAATCGCGCCGCCAGCCAAAATCGCCAGTAAATTAGCGTCCGGTGATCCGCGAAATCTCGCGCGCGACCATCGTCTCGACGACCTGCGGCAGATTTTCGTCCAGCCACTCGCGCAGCATCGGCTTGAGCAGCTCGCGGACAAGCCCTTCGAGCGTGTCCGAACCGGCCACTTCGGGCTTCACCACCATCCGCGAAAGCGCTTCGAGCGGGCCGCGCGTGGCTTCCACGGCGCGTTCCGACAGGATCGGCTCCGCAGCGCGCAGGGGCGCACCGGCGGTTTCGGGACGGTTGGTTTCCGGGCGAGGCGGCACGTCGGGGGCTCCAATCGGCAGCGGCGCGGGCGTCGGCTCGCTCACGGCTTCCTCAGCCGCCAGCTCGCTCAGCTCGAGCACTTCATCCACCCCCAGCGGGTCCGCACGAGGCGTTGACGGTGCCGTCTTCACCGAGCCGGGACGGCGCGAACGCGTCCCCGTCGCAGCATCGCCTTCCTCGGCGATGATACGTTTGATGGACGAGAGAATCTCCTCCATCGAAGGCTCGGAACTGATATCCCCCATATGCACCAGCACCTTCTACTCGAAAGTTGCGAGCGCGCTCAATCAGGGATTAGTACGGGTACTGTCAACAGGCCTGGTTAACAAAGGATCGGTTCCCGGCGTAACCTCCGGATTTTGCACCGGAGTTTGATTCGTCCGGGTGCCCTTCGTACTCTCTGCCGGACCGTCCGACCAGTCCGACCAGCCGCGACGCACCTGATTATAGTTGGTCGTCGGGTCGTAAAGCGGCCCGCCATCGAGGCCCAGATCCTCCGCTTCGGCCTTGCCCATCGCCGCCAGCAGGGTGAATCCGGCGACATAGGCGTCGCGCTCCGCGGTCACATAGGTGACCTGCGAATTGAGGAATTCCTGCTCGGCATTCAGGATATCGAGGATGGTGCGCGTGCCGACGCTGTTCTCCGCACGGACGCCTTCGAGGCTCAGCCGGTTGGCATCGACTGCGACGCGCGAGGATTCGATCACCCGCAGCGACGACTGGTAGAGCGCGAAGGACGAGCGCGTCTGTGCGATCACGCCGCGTTCGGTGAAGGTGACGCCTTCCAGCGCAGCTTCGCGTCGCGCCTTGGCCTGACGCACCTGTGCCGCCGGACGGCCGCCCTGGAACAGCGGCATGGTGAAATTCACGCCCGCGCTGGTCGAGAAGCCGTCGCTGCCGAAGCCTGCAGCGTTCGAACGCGCCGTGGTCGATCCGAGATAATTGTAATAGTCGCCGCCAAAACCGACGCTGACGCGCGGCAGGCGGCCAGCCTCGGCCACGCTGACGTCATAGCGGGTGGCTTCGCCCGACTTCACCGCGGCTTCGAGGTTCGGATTGTTAGCCAGCGCGATATCGGTCGCGCCCTCGACGGTCGTGGGCAGGCCCGGCAGCGCCGGCGGCGGCGCGAGCACGCCCGGGGGCGTACCGACGACACGAATGAAATTCTCGCGGCTGCCGATCAGCCGTGCCTCGGCGCCGCGCAGCTGCGCCTGTGCGAGCGCATAGCGCGCTTCGGACTGTGCGACGTCGGTGCGGGTCAGATCGCCCACTTCGAACCGGTCGCGCGTCGCCTGCAGGTTGACCTCGAGCACGCGGACATTCTGCTGGTTCAGCCGGACGATCGCTTCGTCGCGGATCACGTCGACATAGACGGTCACCACCTGGGTGAAGATATCGGCTTCGGCGGCACGCAGCAGCGAACGGCCCGCCTCGACGCGGGTCTCGGCCGCGCGCACCGAATTGCGGACCGAACCGCCGGCGTAGATCGGAACCGACAGATCGGCGCCCACCGAGCCGCGACGGCTGGGCGAAAGGCCCTGATCGGTATTGTACAGGCTCTCGTTGACCCCGGCGCTCGACGTCACGCCCGGCAGGCCCGAGGAGCGCGCGATCGGCACGCCTTCGTCGGTGGCGCGCAGATTGGCGCGCTCGCCGGCGAGATCGGGATTGCTGTTATAGGCGAGGACCAGTGCGTCGCGCAGCGTCATCGTCGGCTTCGGCGCGGCCTGAGTCGCCGCCGTGGGCGCGGTCTCGGTCGTCTGCGCCGCCGCGGGAACCGCGATCGCCACAAGGCTCACGCCCAGGAACAGGGAGGAAAGTCGCATGGGCCTCATCTTCTGGTCTTTCAAAACTGAAACGTCCGTGGCTTCGCGAAGCCGGGCAGCACCGCGCATTCGATATCGGCGAATTCGGTCAGCCCGAAGCCGCCGCCGGTCTTGCGCCCGGTCGCGAGCCGCGTGATCCCGCGATCCTCGATACCGGTGGCGATCCGACCGCCATCCTTCAGCTGGGCGATCAGCGTGTCGGGGATATGTCCGGCAGCGCCATCGACCACGATCACGTCATAGGGATCGGCCTTGGCCCAGCCCTGGGCGAGCGGTCCTTCGACGATGGTGACGTTGGCGGCACCGGCAAGCGCGGTGCGCGCGATCGCCAGCAGATCGGCATCCTCTTCGAGCGCCACGACGTTGGCCGCCATCTCGGCGAGCACCGCCGCGGCATAGCCACCGGCCGCGCCGATCAGCAGCACGTTGTCGGTCGAGCGAATCTGCGCCTCGGTCAACAACCGTCCGGTCGCGAGCGGCGAATTCTGGCGACGTCCGCCGCCCAGCGGCAGCAGCGTGTCGCGATAGGCAATCTCGCGATGTTCCGCGGGGACGAAGTCCTCACGCGGAAGTTTGGCCATGGCTTCCACCACCCGGACATCGCTGACCGAGTTGGTGCGCAGCTGGCT
This sequence comes from Sphingomonas sp. AOB5, assembly GCF_029433115.1. Classification (GTDB taxonomy): domain Bacteria; phylum Pseudomonadota; class Alphaproteobacteria; order Sphingomonadales; family Sphingomonadaceae; genus Sphingomonas. Next base: position 18,514 of record NZ_JARNTV010000017.1, read on the forward strand.
GGCCACCATCGAATGGCGCATCGAATGCGCGGGATCGACCATCGGGGTCATCATCACTCCGCTTCTTCGCACAACCGTATTAGTTGCGCAATACACTTGTTGGGTTCGGCGCTATGTATCGCGCCGCAGCACGAACGCCAAGCGACGTTCTTGGCGTTCGTGCTGCGGAAACATCCGCGCGCGTTCCTGGTGCGGCTCTACGGAAACATCCGCCGCCGGTACGCAATTTTATACCGGCGAATGTTGACATGCGCAGGGCACCCTGCGCAAAGCCGCCGCTCGCTCCGAGGCCCGATGGCGGAGTGGTGACGCAGAGGACTGCAAATCCTTGCACCCGGGTTCGATTCCCGGTCGGGCCTCCATTCCGACAGAAGCAAAAAGGCGCCCGCGATTTCCGCGGACGCCTTTCTTGCGTGACTTCGTTCGTGCGGCTCTGCGGGAACACCCGCCGCCGTCATGCGACTCAGCGGCGGTAATAATTGTCCTGGCAATTGCCGCGATCGATCTCGCTGCCGATCACCGCGCCGACACCGGCGCCCACGACCGTACCGACTCCGCTGCGGCGATTGTAATAACCACCGCGCCCGGCTTCGCCGCCGACGATCGCGCCCAGCAGTCCGCCGACAATCGCGCCGGTCGTGCCCGAGCAGCGCTCGCTGCGGTAATAGCGGCGGCGATCCGCACGATACGGGCCGTTGCGCAGCGTGCCCTGCCCGTCACCGCGATAATAGTCGCCCGGACGATAGCGGCCGCCATCGCGATACTGGCCGCGATCATAACTGCCCTGATCCTCATAATAGGGTTCGGCGTCCTGGCCTTCGTCATAATAGCCGTCGTCGCCATTCTCGGGGCCGGCATAGGTATAGGGCTGTGCAGCCGCCGAAGTGGCAGTCAGCGCGCCGCCCAGTGCAGCGGCGGCGATCGCAGCGGAAACAAGAAACTTCTTCATGATCGGTCTCCCCCGGGCCGCTTTGATCGCCCGATGCGCGCTCTTTGTATGAACGGCGGTGCCGCGAGGCTGAACGGCGCTGTTATCCTGCGTTCAGCTTATCACGTCCGCGCAACCAAAATCGTGACAATTTGGCAACTCATCGACGATATATAACGGTTCATCGCTGCCAACGCGGAACAAAGGACGATTCCCGCCCGTTGGCTCCGGACTATTACGGAGATGTACCATGTACGATTTCGGCATCCGACAGCCCCGCACCGGCTACCGTATCGGCTATCGCGCCAATGAGACCAACCATTGCCCGGGCTGCGGCCAGTCGCACTGGATGATCGGTCGCATGACCGCCGAATGCGCCAATTGCGGTACCGCACTGCCGCTGATCGCGGGAAGCGCCACGGGCATCGGCACGCTGCGTCCACGCGGCACGGGCACCCTCGCCGCTGCATAAGCGCGGCGGGGCCTTGCCCCACTGCCCGCCTCCGCCCGCAATGGCGGAGGGCGGCGTTCCTTTGAAAAGCGGCGATGTGGCGCTATGGCCCCGCCGATGAACGCCGCGCCCCTCACCCTTTACAATTCGATCACCCGCAGCCTCGAGCGGTTCGAACCGCTCGATCCTGCCAAGGGCGTGCGCGTCTATTCGTGCGGACCGACGGTCTATTCCGATCCGCATCTAGGTAATCTGCGCGCCTATGTGTTCACCGATACGCTGAGCCGGGTGCTGACGTGGAAGGGCAATGCGCTCACCCATGTGATCAACATCACCGATGTGGGCCATCTGACCTCCGACGCGGACGCGGGCGAGGACAAGATGGAGGCCGCCGCGCGCAAGCAGGGGCTGAACGCCTGGGATATCTCGCGCCACTATGCGGACGTGTTCCGCCGCAACCTGGCCGACCTGAACATCCGCAAGCCGACGCACATGCCGCTGGCCACCGAATATGTGGAGCGGATGATCGCCTTCGCCGCGGAGATCGCGCCGAAGCATTGCTACGAGATCGAGTCGGGCCTGTATTTCGACAGCCGCACCGTGCCCGACTATGGCCGCCTTGCCGGATCGCAGGGCGATATCGGCGAGGGCCGGATCGATCCGGTCGAGGGTAAGCGCCATCCGCAGGACTTCGCGATCTGGCGCAAGACGCCTGTAGGCGAGACGCGCCAGATGGAATGGGATTCGCCCTGGGGTCGCGGCGCACCGGGCTGGCATCTCGAATGCTCGGTGATGAGCAGCGAACTGCTCGGCCTGCCGTTCGACATCCATACCGGCGGGATCGATCACCGCGAGATCCACCATGTGAACGAGATCGCGCAGAACCAGGCGCATTGCAGCTGCGCGGACAGCGGCGCGCATTTCTGGATGCACAACAACTTCCTGGTGGACCGCGACGGCAAGATGTCGAAGTCCAAGGGCGGCATCGCCACGCTCGACGCGCTGGTCGCACGCGGCGTGCATCCGCTCGCCTATCGCCTGATGTGCCTGAGCGCCCATTATCGCAGCGAGCTGGAGTTCAGCCCGGACAATCTGGGCGCGGCGCTGACCCGGCTGAAGCGGCTGGTGATGACCGTCTCCGGCCTGAAGGCTCGCATCGGCGACGGCGGCAGTGTGGCCGGGGCCTATCGCGCGCGTCTGGACGAGGCCGTTGCCGACGATCTCAACACGCCCCGCGCCCTGCCGGTGCTGGACGAGCTGCTCGCCGACAAGAAGCTGTCGGCCGAGGACCGGATCGCCACGCTGGCCGAGTTCGACGCGGTGCTGGGGCTGGATCTGACGAACCTCACCCGCGAAGCGCTGCGCGTCCGCCCGGCCGAGGCGACGCTGACTGCCGCCGAGATCGATCTGCGTCTCGCCGATCGCAAGCAGGCGCGTGTCGACAAGGACTTTGCCCGATCCGACGCGATCCGCGACGAGCTGGCGGCGTCGGGTGTCGAGGTGATGGACGGCGATCCGCTGGGCTGGGACTGGAAGGCCGCGCTCTAGCCTCACGGAGACATTCCAGACACGCGCGCGTTGCACGCTCCGAAAAAGGGCCATCCGCATCGGTGGCGCTGACCGGAGAATGAGATGATCCGCCTGCCCCTTATCGCCTTCGTGCCGGCATTGGCGCTTGCCGCCTGCAATCAGGCCGAACAGACCACCGACAATGCGCTGGTCGATGTCGGCAACGCGACCGATGTGAACGACTCGGCCTTCGAAGACGGCACGCTGGTCGAGGATGCCGGGGACGGCGATACCGCGGCGGTGACCGTCGCCGCGGTCCCTGCCCCGGCGGCCGGCGCCTCCGCCGGCGAAAGCGCGCCTTTGGTCGAGGCCAGCGATATCGAAGCCGAGATCCGCGGCGGCAGCGGGATCGAGCGTATCCGCTATGGCGATGGCTGGGCCTGGCGCCGCGAGGGCCGCATCGTCCGCACTGCCGATCGCGACGGCGGCAATGTCGCCTATTTCCGTCGCGGCGAGGATCGCCCCTTCTTCGTCCAGCGCGGCGACCGTTCCTATGCCTATCAGGGCGACAAGCCGGTCCGCGAGTTCGACCGCGACGGCCGCGCCCGTACGCCCGACGCGGATCGCACGCGCGAGGCAGTGGAAGCGTCGCGCGATGCCGGCGAGCGCCGCAATCGCGCCGAGAATGCCCGGAACCGTGCCGGATCCGGGGACCGCGACGATCGCGGCCCGCGCCGTCCCGGTGCCACGCCATCGCCCAGCCCCACCCCTTCGGCTTCGCCCACGCCGCGCGGGCGTGACGGGCGGGAAGGACGACCCGACTGGAAGGACAATCGCCCCACGCCCTCGCCCCAGTCCGGCGACCGTCCGCGCCGCGACCGGGAGGAGTGAGCCTTTCGGGAAGGATTGCTTCGTCATCGATCCACGCTAACGTTGACCGATGAAAGCCGTTCTTCCCGCGCTCGCCCGCCCGCTGCTCGAGCCCCATCTTCCCGCCGAAATTCAGGTTAGCTGGTTCACCAGCCGGGAAGAAGCCATGGCCATGGTGCCGGATGCCGAGATCGGCTGGCTCGACATGAACAAGTCCGCCGACTGGGCCGCGGCGGTCGCCGCCGGTACGAATCTAAAATGGCTTTCGACCATCTATGCCGGCCTCGACGCGCTCGACACCGGGCTGCTGCGCGAGCGCGGGACCCGCGTTACCAATGGCAGTGGCGTCAACGCCCATGCCGTCGCCGAATATGCGGTGATGGGCGCGCTGGTCGCCGCCAAACGCTATGACGAAGTGCTTCGCGCAGCCGACCGGCAGGAATGGCCGATGGATGCGCCGGGCAAGCAGGAGCTGTTCGAAGCCGAAGCACTGATCATCGGCTATGGCGCGATCGGCAAGCTGATCGGCCAGTATCTGAAAGGCTTCGGCACCAATGTGACTGCGGTCACTCGTTCTGGATCCGACGGTTCGCTCACGCCGGACGAGTGGCGCGAGCGGATCGGCAGCTATGACTGGATCTTCCTCGCCGCCCCATCGACCAGCGAGAGCAAGGCGATGATCGGCGCGGACGAGCTGGCCGCGATGAAACCGAGCGCGTGGATCGTGAATGTCGGCCGCGGCGACCTGATCGATCAGGATGCACTGATCGAGGCGCTGACCAAGCGGCGGATCGGCGGTGCGTTCCTCGACACCGTCACACCCGAGCCGTTGCCGCCTGAGCATCCGCTGTGGCGCGCGCCCAATTCGATCCATTCGATGCATCTGTCGGGCCGCAGCCAGACCCGCATGTTCCTGCGCGCCGGCGCGCTGTTCGTCGAGAACCTCAAGGCTTATGTCGAGGGCCGGCCGATGAAGAACGAGGTCGATCTGGAAGCGGGGTATTGATGCGTTTTCTGGTCTCCATTGCCGTTGCCCTGATCGCTGCGACGCCCGCGGTGGCGCAGCGCATCGATACGCGGCGGATCGATATCCGCGAGATGACATCGAGCACATTGTGCACCTTCAACGCCTATCGTGAGCTGACACTCGTGGACGCCAGCAAGGAGGGCAGGACGAGCGTCGCGCGCTGGAAGGCGCCGAGCGAGATCGGCGACCCGCGCCCGGCGCATCTCGAAGCAATCTTCACCGCATCGAAGGGGCGCTGGTCCGACGCGCCGTTCCTCGGCATCGCCTTCATCGTCGATGGCGACGAGGCGCTATCCAAAACATCTGTCTCGGGCGCCCGCGCGGTGATCGACGAGGAAGCGCCGGTCGATCTGCTCTACCATGCGAGCGGCGAGCGGATGACCTTTCCGGTCGGCGGAGACCCGGGCGGGTTCGGGCGGCAGTTGATCGACGGCGACACCGTGCGGCTGGAAGTCCTTGGCAAAGACGGTGCGGTGATCCGCAGCTATCGCTGGAACGTCAAAAGGTTCGACGAGGTGGTGGAGGTGGTCTCAATCGTCGGCTGGAGTTGCACCTCGCCATAACTCCGCGGTCAGCATTTACCCTTGCGGGGTGACAAAAGTCACAAGAGTCACACTGGCATAGCGTAGCGGAATTTGTGACTCTTCGGTCCGGGGTTTTACCCGATCGAGGAAAATCCTCTGCGTTCGTGGTCATGTCAAAGAGCGGCCGGGCGCTGACCCGACGCGCCGAGTGCAGCAGCCGAAATCCTACATTTCAAGTCGTGCCAGCCATCGCCGCGCTTGCATCCGCGCAGCCAATATAATAGCTAGCCATATGGCTAACCAATCCCTTCCCATCGAGCCGATGTTCGCGGCGCTGGGCGATCCGACGCGGCTTTCGGTGGTCGAGCGGCTCGGTCGCGGCCCGGCAAGCGTCAGCGATCTTGCCGGCAACTATGCGATGGCCCTGCCCAGCTTCCTCAAGCATCTGAAGCAGCTTGAGGCGAGCGGGCTGATCCGCACCGAGAAGCAGGGCCGTGTCCGCACCTGCACGCTCGAGCCGCTGGCGCTCACCGCGGTGGACCGCTGGATCGCCGAACGCCGCCGCGACGCTTCGGCCCGGCTCGACCGGCTCGGCGCCTATCTCGATCGACAGGAGACCTGAAATGGCTGGCCCCGACGCCGTGCATGACAGCTTCACGCTGGAACGCATCTATCCCACCGCCACCCCTGCCCGCACCTTCGCCGCCTGGTCGACCGAGGCCGGGAGGTCGGCATGGTTCTCCACGCCGAACAACGAGCTTTGGGACATGACCGACCGCCATTTCGATTTCCGCATCGGCGGCAGCGAAGTGCTGGAGGGCCGGTGGAAGAGCGGCGTCGTATCGCGCTTCGACGCGACCTATCACGACATCGTCCCCGACCGGCGCATCGTCTATGCCTATCGCATGCGGATCGACGGCAAGCCGATCTCGGTCAACCTCGCCTGTGTCGAGTTCCACCCGCATGACGACGGCACGCGGCTCGTGCTGACCGAGCATGGCATCTATCTCGACGGGTTCGAAGATGGTGGCGGGCGGGCGCATGGCACGGGCGAGCTACTCGACCGGCTGGGCGTGGCGCTGGGTGTCGCGCGGCCGGACGGCACGCCCGAATGGGAAGCCTGCCACTAGAGCAAGATGAGATGAGGTGGGATCACTTCTCCACCCGTTCGTTTCGAGCGAAGTCGAGAAACATTGACTGACGGCTGCGGGGCGGTTTCTCGACTTCGCTTGAAACGAACGGATCAGGTTTACGCCATCGCGCTCTAACGGCTCCGCCGCTTACCCCTTTCGCGGATCGAACCCGCCTACGACCGCATCGATCTCGGAATCGTCGAGCGAGATCTGGCCATCGAGGATCAGCAGCGCGAGGCCGTGGACCAGTGCCCATGCCTTGAGCGCAGTCACGCGCGCCTTGGCTTCGCTGCCCGAGAGACGCTCGGCATTTTCGCGCAGCAGCGCCGCGGCGTCATTGTCCGGCGTATCCCAGCCGCCCGGCACCCATTTCGGGGCCTCGCAGCCACCGCTGGCCGAAAAGGCCAGCCGGAACAGCGCCGGATTGGCGATGGCGAAGCGGACATAGGCCGCGCCGGTCGCCGCGAAACCCGCATCGCCGCCGCCCACAGCCTCCGACGCCGCGCGTTGCGCCGCGCCGAGCTGACGTAGCCCCTCCTGCGCGAGGGCGGCCAGGAACGCGCCCTTGTCGGGGAAATGGCGATAGACAGCGGTGGCGCTGACCCCCACCGCGCGCGCGACTTCGCGCAGCCCGAGTTCGTCGGCTGAGCGCTCCGCGAGCAGCCCCAGACCGGCCTCGATCAGCGCCGCGCGCAGATCGCCATGATGATATTTCTTCGGTTCGGCATTCGACATGTTGACACTGTTACCATCAAGGGTATGTATACATCGTCAACATCTAGCCCGGAGTCGGCAAATGGCAAGCACGATCGAGACCGCAATCCGCTCGGCAGTGACCGGCGGCGTGATGACGCTGGCGAAGGTCAACCGCGCCCTCGCGTCGAACAGGCCCAACCCCTTCACCCAGGGCATCCACACCCCGATGGCGGCCGAACTGACGCTCGAGGATCTGCCCGTCACCGGCACCATCCCGGCGCAGCTCGATGGCCGCTATCTCCGCATCGGGCCGAACCCGATCGATCCCCAGCCCGGCGGCCACTGGTTCACCGGCGACGGCATGGTCCATGGCCTGCGCATCGAGGGCGGCAAGGCGCTGTGGTACCGCAACCGCTGGACCCGCTCGGCCGATGTGTCGCAGGCGCTCGGCGAGGCGCCGATCCCCTCGCCGCGCGGCGACACCAGCATCGTCAACACCAACGTTCTCGGTCATGCCGGGCGGACCTGGGCGCTGACCGAAGCCGGCGTCGCCCCGATCGAGCTGGGTGAGACGCTGGAGAGCATCGCCTACAATGCGTTCGACGGCACGCTGCAGCACAGCTTCACCGCGCATCCGCATCTCGATCCGCTGACCGGCGAACTCCACGCGATCTGCTACAAGGGTACCGAGCAGAACAAGGTCTGGCACACCGTCGTCACCGCCGAAGGCGAGGTCCGCCGCGAAGAGCCGATCGCGGTCGAGCACGGCCCCTCGATCCACGACTGCGCGATCACCGCGCGCTACGTCATCGTCCTCGATCTCCCCGTCACTTTCTCGATGCGCGCCCTGATCGGCGGCGCGCGCTTCCCTTATAAATGGAACCCGCAGCACCGGGCCCGCGTCGGTCTGCTACCGCGCGAAGGCCGGGGCGACGAGATCATCTGGTGCGATGTCGACCCCTGCTACGTGTTCCATGTCGCCAATGCCTATGACGCGCCCGACGGTACGGTCATCCTCGATGTCGCCGCGCACACCAGCATGTTCGCCGAGAGCGCGGTCGGCCCGGATTCGCCGCACAGCGCGTTCGAGCGCTGGACGATCGTTCCGGCCGCTGGTCGCGTCACCCGCACGGTGGTCGACGACAATCCGCAGGAATTCCCCCGCCCCGACGAGCGGCTTTTCGGCCAGCCCTATCGCTATGCCTATGCGATGGCGCTGAACGAGGGCACGACCTTCCTGCCCGCCAGCCACCTGATCAAGCATGACCTGAAGACCGGCACGCGGCAGATCCACGAGTTCGGCGCGGACCGCTATCCCGGCGAGTTCGTCTTCGTCCCCGCCCATGCGGATGCGGGCGAGGACGAAGGCTGGCTGATCGGGCTGGTGGTCAACTACCCCGCCGAGACCACCGATCTGGTGATCATCGACGCGGCCCGGTTCGAAGCCGAGCCGGTCGCCAGCGTCCGTATCCCGCATCGCGTCCCGCCCGGCTTCCACGGCAACTGGGTGGCGAGCGCCTGAACCTGCCCTACCCGGCCGGCGGGCAGATGCGCACGATCCGCAACAGCCGGTCGTGCCGTCCCCGGTCGGGCCACAGGATCGAGTTGCCCGCGCGCATGCCGAGCAGGGCCGTCCCGACCGGCGAGAGGATCGAGACGCGGTCCGCGGCGATATCGGCATCCTGCGGCCAGACGAGCTGCACGGTGCGGAGTGCACCATTGTTGTCGTCGATGAACTCCACCCGGCTGTTCATCGCCACCACGTCCGGCGGCATGCCCGCCGCCGGACAGGTTTCGGCGCGGTCGAGTTCGGCCAGCAGCATTGCTGCACGGCCGGGCCATTTGGGCTGGATCGCCAGCGCGAGCGCATAGAGCGCGTCGCATTCGCTATCGATGATGAGGATTGCGGGGCGGCTCTCGCCATCCCGCACAATTTCCGTGTTTTCCACGCGTGTTCGCTTTCACTGAAGTCAGGTGCGCCGCCGGATCGCGCTGACCCGCGGCAGGATATGTTCGTGAAAACCCCGGACCTCGCGGCAACAGCCAGCCGAGACCCGGGCTAGGCGCGCGCGGCGAGCTGCCCGGAATGGACGCGAAAGCGCAGAAAAATGGCGGTGGCGTCCATGCTGTAATGATGGGGACGCGTGCGCGCCCTGTCAAATTACCCAAATCAGGACAGTATCGATTTACCGGCTTGCCATCACTTACCCCTTATGGGTAAAGGCCGCGCATGACGACACTAGCAGGCACCAAGATCCGCCGCTTCCGCGAGGAACGCTCCCTTTCCCGAGCCGCATTCGGCGCGTGGTACGATACGCCCGGCTCGACCGTTCAGGGCTGGGAGGACGAAGGCAAGCGCGCCAATACGCAGGTGGTCAACCAGATCGCCGCGAACGGCATCGCGCATCATGCCGACTGGTATGTTCAGGTTCGCGCGGCGGACAATGACGCCAATGGCGAATGGAAGCCGTCGAGCTGGGCCGAGCCCGCGTTCAAGGCGCTCCAACTGCCCAATTATCCCGACAAAGGCGCACTCGACGCCGCCACCACGCAGCTTGCCTCCTATCCGCCGCTGGTGTTCGCAGGCGAGGCACGCAACCTCACCGCCGATCTGGCGCGGGTGGCAGAGGGCAAGGCGTTCCTGCTGCAGGGCGGCGACTGCGCCGAGAGCTTTGCCGAGTTCCACCCGAACAATATCCGCGACACGTTCCGCGTCATCCTGCAGATGGCGGTCGTCCTCACCTATGCGTCGAAGCTGCCGACGGTGAAGGTCGGCCGCATGGCGGGCCAGTTCGCCAAGCCGCGCTCGGCCGATACCGAGACGATCGATGGCATCGAGCTGCCCAGCTATCGCGGCGACAATGTCAACGGCATCGAGTTCACTGCCGCCGATCGCGTTCCCGATCCGCAGCGGATGATCCAGGGCTACAGCCAGTCGGCCGCGACGCTCAACCTGCTGCGCGCCTTCGCCAGCGGCGGTTATGCGAACCTGCATCAGGTCCATAAATGGACGCACGATTTCATGGGTCAGAGCCCGTGGTCGGACCGCTATGCCGAAATGGCGGGCCGGATCGGCGAAGCGCTGGACTTCATGCAGGCCTGCGGCATCGATGCCGACAGCGTGCCGCAGCTCAAGGCGACCGATTTCTACACCAGCCATGAAGCGCTGCTGCTCCCGTACGAGCAGGCGCTGACCCGGCAGGACAGCCTGACCGGCGACTGGTACGACACCAGCGCGCATATGCTGTGGATCGGCGATCGCACCCGCTTCGAAGGGTCGGCGCATGTCGAGTTCCTGCGCGGCATCGGCAATCCGATCGGGATGAAGTGCGGCCCGACGCTCGAGCCGGAAGCGCTGTTGCGCCTGCTCGACACGCTGAACCCGCATCGCATTCCGGGCCGCATGACGCTGATCACCCGCTATGGCCATGACAAGATCGAGGCGGGGCTTCCCAAGCTGGTCCGCGCGGTCAAGGCCGAGGGGCATCCGGTGGTGTGGAGCTGCGACCCGATGCACGGCAACGTGATCAAGGCCGCCAATGGCTACAAGACGCGGCCGTTCGAACGCATCCTGGCCGAAGTTCGAGGCTTCTTCGCAGTCCATCGCGCGGAGGGCACCTTTGCGGGCGGCATCCATGCCGAGATGACCGGCCAGAACGTCACCGAATGCACCGGCGGCGCGGTCGATATCACCGAACATGGCTTGGCCGACCGCTACCACACCCATTGCGACCCGCGCCTGAATGCCGGTCAGTCGCTGGAACTGGCGTTCCTGCTGGCGGAGATGCTCAACGCGGAAATGGCGGAGCGACGCAAGGCTGCGGCTTGACGCTCGCCCCATCCGCCCCTAGTAGCCCGCTTCCGCGCAAGCACGGCCCCTTCGTCTAGCGGTCAGGACGTCGCCCTCTCACGGCGAAAACACGAGTTCGATTCTCGTAGGGGTCACCAGCGGACTCGAAATCATGCGGGGCATGATTTCGGCCGCGGTGACGGGAGCGAGGCTCCCTCACGCCAGAACAGCAGCAGCAAGGGTGGCGACGCCGCCGAGCGCCGATCTTGCCGGCCTGCTCACTCGTCCAAAAGACGCCGCAACAGCAGTTTCATTGCCTCCGCCTGATCGGCCGTAAGCCCGGCAATCGCGTCTGTCGCCAGCGCGAACCTCTGGTCGATCAGTTGCTCGACAAGATCATATCCCGCCGGGGTCAGTCTGGCCGACAAGCGCCGGCGGTCGTCCGGATCTGCGGAGCGCGAGACGAGCCCGGCCGCTTCCAGCCGGCGCAGGCAAGCGGTCATCGCTCCGGACGTGAGCACCACGTTGCGCTGCAATTCGCTCGGCGCCTGCTCATAGGGCGCGCCCGATCGGCGCAGCGTCGCGAGGACATCGAAATCCGAATAGGCCAGACCGTAAGGCTGCAGCAGCCGCGCGACCTCGCTTTCGTAAATATGACCCAGCCTGATGATACGGCCGACCACGTGCATCGCATCGGGCTTTGTTCGAGGACGCTCCGTTCGCCAATCGCCGACGAGATTGTCGATAACGTCGGGAGGGCGGCGCTCTGTCACCCGTTCGATATAGCGCCGCGCAGCACTCCAAGGAAGCCTTGACATAAAGTATCTTTATATGAAGATATCTGTGTATTGTCGCATATGGATCGGTACCCCGCTGCCGGCGTCTCAGGGAGAATAGGAATGTTCAGGTCGATGTTCGAAGCGGGAATGCTCGCATCGATTCTGGCCGCTTCCTGCGCGGCCACGCCGGCCGAGGCGCAGTCGAAGCGGAAGACCAGCAGCACCGTGTCTCCCGTACGAAACGACCGTGCGCTGCCGGCCAGGGTCGCAACCTATATGCAGGCCGCCGTGCGCAACGATCAGTTCACCGGTGCCATCCTTGTCGCAAGGAATGGCGTGCCGATCGTCAATACGGCCTATGGCATGGCCAGCTACGAGCTGGGGGTGCCGAACACGCCCCGAACCGTCTTCAACATCGCCTCGATCACGAAGCAGTTCACCGCGATGGCGATCATGCAACTGAGCGAACGCGGCAAGCTGAACGTCGGCGACTCGATCTGCGACTATCTGAGCAATTGTCCGGCGGCGTGGAAGCCGATCACGATCCGCAACCTGCTGACCCACAGCTCGGGCATTCCGAACGCATCGAGGCTGCCCGATTGGGACGAGAGCCTGAGCATGAGGCGCTATCGTCCCGAGGAATTCGTCGATCTGTTCCGCCGATTGCCGCTGCGGTTCGCGCCGGGCGAGAAATCCGCCTATTCGAACTCCGGCTATTTCCTGCTGGGGCTTATCATCGAGCGCGCCTCCGGCATGCCCTATGGCGAGTATCTGAAAGCGAACATCTTCGCGCCGCTCGGCATGACGCACTCCCGGCACAACGATAACCGGGCCGTGATTCCGGGTGCTGCGACGGGCTATTACTCCAGGGGAACCAACTTCATCACCGCCACCTATGTCGATCCGTCGACCAGCCTGGGCGATGGCGGCATGGTATCGACCACCGGGGACCTCCTGCGCTGGGATCAGGCGCTGTATTCGGAGAAGCTGGTGTCCCGCGCGTCGCTCGACGCCATCTTCACTCCGTACAAGGATGGCTATGGCTATGGCTGGGAGATCGGCACCCGCTTCGGCAGAAAGACGATCAGCCATTCGGGAAGCGATGCCGGCTTTTCGTCGTTCATCCTGCGCGTTCCGGACGAGCGCCTGACGGTCATCATTCTCGGCAATGGCGACAGGATGTCTGCAGCGAGAGCGGCCTATGGCCTTATGGCCATCGTCCTGGGCGAAACCTACAAGATCCCTGCGCCGCAACTTGTCGATATGTTGTGGAACACGATCTCGCAACGCGGCGTCGATGCGGCCATCGCGCAATATCGTCAGCTTCGCAGCGCAAACGCCGCGGACTATAATTTCGGCGAAGAGACGCTGCTGGATCTCGGCTATGCGCTGATCGATGCGCGCGAGCTGGATAAAGCCGAAGCGATCTTCAAACTGAACATCGAGATGTTTCCGAAGGCACCGTATAATTATGACGGCCTGGGCGATGTCGCCGACCGCAGAGGAGACCGGAAAGCCGCAATCGCGCATTTCGAACGATCGCTGGCGATGGACCCGACCAACACCTATGCGAGTGACGCCCTGAAACGCTTGTCGCGCTAGCCCCTCCCCTCAGATCAACCCTCTCCGGATCGCGATCACCGCGGCGTGGATCTTGTTCGCCGCGGACAGCTTGCGCACCGCGTTGACGAGGTGGAATTCCACGGTCCGCTGGCTGCGATCCATGATGATCGCGGTCTCCCACGCAGTCTTGCCCACGCTCACCCAGCTAAGGCACTCCAGTTCCTTGCTGCTCAAATGCGCGTCCGGCTCCTCCTCGGCGATTTCGGCTTCGGCGGGGTCCGGCTGGCCGGCGGCCGGCGTAAGGCTGGGTTCGATAAGCCGGAATTCGCTGTTGTCGGTGATGCAGCCGACGGCCCGGCGATGCCCGGTCGCGGGATCGACCAGCAGGCACGCCACCGACCGTATCCATTTGAACGCGCCACCGGTCATGACGCGGAAATCGATATGATAGCGCTCGTCCCGCGCAATCATCGCCATGATCATGTCGGGATCTGCGTTGGTGGCGAGATCGGCATCGTCGGGATGGATATGCGGGCGAAACTCGGCGACGCTGCGGATCGAACCAAGCGGTAGTCCCACCAGCTCATACCATCGCGCGTCGCAGCTCAGCTGGCCTGAGTCGATGTCATAGTCCCACAAACCGACATCCAGAGCCTTCAGGCAGAGTTTCAGGTTCTCGTAATGACCTCGTTCCAGCGCGTCTCTGATTGGCATCAAAGCTTCTCTTACTCTCGTGCGACCGGAGCCTGAAACTCTCCCTGGCTCCGAGGGTATTCGATCCGTTTGCGGTGCCGTTCCTCCCGACTGATCCTGTGGGTTACCGCTCAGTGCTACGCTCATAACGGCATGGCGCAAGCCCTCGTAAATTTACGAGTTTTGCGAACCTCCACGCAGCAACATGCTTCGTTCGCCCCGGATCGCCGGCTTCGCTGGCGGCAGGGCGCGTATGAAGGTGAAATGGCCAATGCAACCGGCGGAAGAGCGCGAAGACGGCCTGGCAGCGGAACGTGCAAACAAGCCGGCGCCGCTCTCACTCCACCAGATCGCCACCCTGTCCGGCGAGGAGCTGATCCTGCGATACGGCAGGGGCGTTCAGCAGCAGTTGATCGACATGATCGTCATCGCCATCCGCCACGGCGAGGACGATGAAGTGAAGGCGATCGACGGCCGTTTGCGCGAGGTCGAGGCGCTTCTGACGCGCTGAACCGCAACACTGTGTCGGGACGGGTACGGTCCCCAGCCCATCCCGGCACAGTCATCGTGCAGATTTATGCAAATATGTCATGACATGTTCATAAGTCTGTGGATAACTTGCATCCATGTCCCAGCGGATCGATCATGCACTGGCACTTGAGGCACGCGCGGCAGCGGCATCTTCGCTCGCCGAGGCGCAGTCGCTTCAGCACGCCGCCAATCGCCTGCGCAGCGGCGGCGGGCATGGCGAATTCTACCTGCGCTGGGCCCGCCTGCCGCTGTTCCGCAACTAGGGCGAAGCGCTTCCCTTTCCGCGATATTGCCTGCGCCCCTGCGCGCGTGGCATACTCGGTCTTCGAACAAGACGAAGGAGAGGATCATGGCCACTGCACTGCAGACCCGGCCCACCATGTCGGAAGCCGAGGCAGAGGCGCGGCAACAGCTCGCCGCCTGCTACCGCGTGTTCGACATGCTCGGCTGGTCCGAGATGATCTACAACCACATCACACTGAAGATTCCGGGTGAGGAAGGCGCGTTCCTGATCAATCCGTTCGGGCTGCATTTCAGCGAGGTGAAGGCGTCGAACCTCGTCAAGATCGACATCGACGGCAACAAGCTGGACGACAGCCCTTATCCGGTGAACCGCGCGGGCTTCGTCCAGCATGCGCTGTTCCACCGGCATCTGCCCGACGCGCATTGCATCGCGCATACCCACACCACGGCGGGCATGGCGGTGAGCAGCGTCGAGGGCGGCCTGCGCCCGGTCAATTTCTATGCGTGCAACTTCATCGGCCAGATCGCCTATCACGACTTCGAAGGCGTGACGGTGCGCGACGAGGAAGGCGAGCGGCTGCTGGCGAACCTTGGCGACAAGCGGATGATGCTGCTGCGCAATCACGGGATCCTGGTGATGGGCCGCAGCGTACCCGAGGCGTTCGTGAAGCATTGGGCGCTGCAACGCGCCTGCGAGATCCAGATCGCCACGGCCAGCATGGGCGCCCCTCTGGTGGTGCCGGACGAGGTCGTCGCGGTGCACCAGCGCGACCTGCACATGGCGCAGGTCCCGGGCGGCCCGGGCGCGGCGGACTTCGCGGCGATGGTGCGGCTGGTGGACCGGACGGACAAGAGCTGGCGGGATTGAGTCTTGTCTCACGAGTGGAGCCAGCGGAAGGCGCTATTGCCGCTGGATCGGTGGTTGCGGGTATCGGGAGATACCGCCGCACAAGGCAAAGACTCTTTTCACGAAGGCGACAGGGTCATCCTGCGCCGGGTCGAATATAGCCGGTACGACAGCTCCCATGTCTATTGCTTCGAAACGGAGGATGGAGAGAGCAAGTTGTTCTGGCTTCACGACGATGTGCCGGCGACGCAGCTAACCGGCATTTTCACGTCCTGATCACCCAAACCGGTAGCCGCTCACCACCCAGCCCATCACCGTATCGCGATAGTCGCGCACCGCGGGACCGTCGCCGCCGGCGCCCAAAGCGACCATCAGCGGCAGCAGATGCTCCTCGCGCGGGTGCGAGAAATGGGCGTGGGGAAGCTGGTCCCAGGCCGAGACGCGTTCCGCCCGGCGCGCGGGATCGGGATCGGTCACCGCTGCGGTCAGCGCGGCATCCCATTCCTCCGAAGGGGCCGTCGCCGGCACGCCGCGGACGCGGAGGTTGTGGAAACTCATGCCGCTGCCAACGATCAGCACGCCCTCGTCGCGCAGCGGGGCGAGCGCCCTGCCCATCGCGATATGCGCGGCGGGATCGAGATCGTGGCGGAGCGAAAGCTGGGCCAGCGGGATATCCGCACCGGGCACCGCGACCTTCATCGGGATGAACACACCATGGTCCCATCCGCGCTCGCGCTCGATGCCGACGGGGAAGCCGGCGCCTTCGAGCAGTTCCTTCGCGCGCATCGCGACGTCAGGCGCGGACGGCGCATCCCAGCGCAGACGATAGGTATG
Source organism: Sphingomonas sp. AOB5 (assembly GCF_029433115.1). Classification (GTDB taxonomy): domain Bacteria; phylum Pseudomonadota; class Alphaproteobacteria; order Sphingomonadales; family Sphingomonadaceae; genus Sphingomonas. The sequence goes on from NZ_JARNTV010000017.1 coordinate 34,932, forward strand.
TTCGGGAAAGCCGCCATAGTCGTACAGCAAGGGCTGGCCGGTGCCGGCATGGACCGTCGGCATCGCCTCTTCCCAATGGCCGGAGATCAGCAGGATCGCCTTCGGCCGCTCGGGCAGGCTGTCGATCAGCCCGGCGAGATAGGCTTCCATCGGCTGCCACATCGGATCGGGCGGTCCGCCATTCGGGTCCATGAAGAAGCAGGGGCCGCCGCCGTGCGGGATGAAAAGGGTCGGTTGGGTCATGGGTTGCATGTCGCCCTCCCCTCGCCGCGGCGCAACGCCCGGAATGGAAACGGCCCGTTTCCTTTTCTCCCCTTCCGCTTGCGGGAGGGGTCGGGGGAGGGCATGGTGCCTATATGGCTAGGATGAACAGGCCCTCCCCTAGCCCCTCCCGCAAGCGGGAGGGGAATTCGTGACTCGCTTCACCGTCAACGACAAGCCGGTCGAGTATAAGATGGACCCGCGCACGCCGTTGCTCTGGGCCCTTCGCGACGCGTCCAACCTGACCGGTACCAAATATGGCTGTGGCACCGGCGAATGCGGCGCGTGCACCGTCGATGTCGACGGCCAGCCGGTGCTGGCCTGTCAGGAATCGATCGCCTCGCTGGAGGGCAAGTTCGTCGTGACGATCGAGGGCCTTTCCGAGAATCGCAACCATCCGGTGCAACAGGCGTTCATCGCGGCCAATGTGCCGCAATGTGGCTATTGCATCCCCGGCGTGGTGATGGCGGCAGCGATCCTGCTGCGCGCCAATCGCTCGCCATCGGAGGAGGATATCAAGGCTGCGATCCCCAATATCTGCCGTTGCGGCATCTATCCGCGGCTGATCGATGCGATCGATCAGGCGGCCCGCATCGCGCGCGGCGAGCAGAGCACGCCCGGCTTCGGAAATTAACAAAGCTTTCAATAGGCTGTCAGTGCAATTCAGCCTCACGACATTCTCGTTCACCTAAAAGGGCATCACAGAACACCGGCGTCATGCCGAGTGTCGGGAGACCAGAGGAATGTATAAGCCCATCATCGCGGCGCTGATTGCAGCAACGGCCCTGGTGCCGCCTGCTCTCGCGCAGGATCGTGGCCGCGGCGATCGCGGCGGCGAAGCGCGTCAGCGCTCGGACAGCGGCAACCAGGGCCAGCGCGGCCAGTGGCGCCAGCAGAATGAAAGCCGTCCGCAGGCACAGCAGGAGGCTCCGCGTCGTGAGTGGCGCCAGTCCCAGCCCCAGCAGACCCAGGCACCCCAGCAGCAGGCTCCGCAGCGCAGCAATGGCGACCGCGGCAACAATGGCGGCTGGAACCGTGGCCAGCAGGCCGCTCCGCAGCAGCAGGCAGCCCCGCAACAGGCCCCGCGCCCGTCGCAGCGCTGGCAGGGCAACCGCGGCAACGGCAACACCGGCGTCGCCGGCCCGCAGCAGGGCTCGCCGCGTCGGGACTGGAACGATAATCGCGGCCAGCAGGGCCAGACCCGCAACCAGCAGTTCCAGCGTCGCGACCGCGACAATGGCAACAACGGCGGCAACTGGTCGAACAACGGCAACCGCGGCAACGACAACCGTTACAACAACGGCGGTCGTGACCGGGACAATGACGGGCGCTGGAACAATGGCGGCCGCAACGACACCCGCTGGTCGAACAACTGGCGTCGTGACAGCCGCTACAACTGGCGCTCGTATCGCAATTCGAACCGCAACACCTATCGCCTGCCCCGCTATTATGCGCCGCGTGGCTATAATTACGGCTATAACCGCTTCTCGATCGGTCTGACGCTGGGCTCGATGCTCTACTCGTCGAACTACTGGATCGAGGATCCGTTCTACTACCGCCTGCCCCCGGCCTACGGCCCGTATCGCTGGGTGCGCTATTACAACGACGCGCTGCTGGTCGATATCCGCACCGGCATGGTCGTCGACGTCGAGTACGACATCTTCTGGTAAGCGGACGCGCTTGCTCGAGGAGGCACCGGAACCCGGTCGCGAAAGCGGCCGGGTTCTTGTCATTTCACGGGACCACGCCAAACTCTGAGTTATGGCCAGCGATCCGCATCTGACCGGCGAACCTTCCCGCAAACGTGCGATGGTCACCCGCATCGTCGAGACGCGGCTGGACGCCAATCCGCTGGCGCAGCGCATTCCGGTGCCCGGCGCCGCGATCTGGCACTATCCGGATTTCCTGAGCGCCGCGGAATGCGCCGCGCTGATCGGGCTGATCGATGCCGATCCCTTCCCCTCGAAACTGTACGAACCCGATCAGGACCCGGAATTCCGCACCAGTTCGACTTGTGACCTGAAGGCGGATCGGGTGCTCGCCATCGACGATCGCCTGTCGAACCTGCTCGGCATTCCGTATGAATATGGCGAAGGGCTTCAGGGGCAGCGCTATGCCCCGGGCCAGCAGTTCCGCGCGCATTGCGACTATTTCCGCGAGGGCCAGGCCCATTGGGAGTCGATCAGGGCACAGGGCGGGCACCGCACCTTCACCGCCATGGTCTATCTCAACCAGGTCGAGGGCGGCGGCGCGACCTTCTTCCCGCTCGCCGGCCTGCGCATCGCGCCGCGCCCGGGCCTGTTGATCGTGTGGAACAACATGATCGCGGACGGCCGCTTCAACTATCGCACGCTGCACGAGGGCGAGCGCGTGACCAGCGGCACCAAATATGTCGTCACCAAATGGTATCGCGAGGACCCGTGGAACCGCGCCTGGATCGCGCCGCAATGATCGCCGCCCCTTGCCTTCCGGCGCCCGCGCGGCAATTTGCAGCACGATGAGTCTGTTTTCCCGAAAGAAGGACCCGGTTCTCGCCGAGCGCGCCCGCGCCAGCAAGCTGGTGACCGATCGCCTCGAAGCGCTGCCCGGCGTTCGCCGCGCGCCGATCGAGGCTGCGCAAATGTATCTGTTCGAAAATTATCTGACCGATGACGAGTGCCAGCGGCTGATCGAGCTGATCGACCAGAATCGGCGCCGCTCCACCCTGCTCGCCACGCATGACGATCCGGAATTCCGCACCAGCGACAGTTGCGACCTCGATCGCTGGTCGCCCGATGTGATGCCGATCGACGAGCGGATCGCGCACCTGATCGGCGTGCCACCCGAACATGGCGAGACGCTGCAGGGCCAGCGCTATGCGCCGGGCCAGCAGTTCAAGGCGCATTGCGACTATTTCCATGAGACCGAGGATTACTGGCCGGCGATGCAGAAAAGCGGCGGCCAGCGCACCTGGACCGCCATGGCCTATCTCAACGATGTCGAGGAAGGCGGCGCCACCTGGTTCCCCCGCGCCGGCATCCGCATCGCGCCCAAGAAGGGCCTGTTGCTGCTGTGGAACAACATGCTGCCCGATGGCCGGTCGAACTATGACACCATGCATGAGGGCATGCGCGTGATCGCCGGAACCAAGTACATCGTCACCAAATGGTTCCGCGAACGCCCCTGGATCCGCACCCAGATCCAGACCTATTGAACGCAATCCTCCCCCGCCAGGGGGAGGTGTCAGCGCAGCTGACGGAGGGGGAGGCAAGCGACTCACTGGCTCTAGTGGTTCCGCCCCCTCCGTCGCCTTCGGCGCCACCTTCCCCCTGGCGGGGGAGGATTTGATTTCCGCCAGATACGCCCCCAAGGTCCCTCCGATGTCCATCGTCCTCAACGTCCAGCGATCGCTCTCCGGCCAGGCATGGCGCTGGCGGGGGCTGGCGGCGGATGCGCGCGATCCCGGTTTCGCGCCCGACGATCTCGTCACCCAGTTGCTGCTGACCCGCGGCTGCCCGCGCGAAGCGCTCGACGCGCATCGCTCGCCCAGCATCCGCGCCTTCATGCCCGATCCCTCGATCTTCCGCGACATGGACAAGGCCGCAGAGCGCCTCGCCGACGCCGTCGCGGCACAGGAGAAGGTCACGATCTTCGGCGATTATGACGTCGATGGCGCGACTTCGGCGGCGTTACTGATCCTGCTGCTGAGGGACCTCGGCCTCGAAGCGAAGCCCTATATCCCCGACCGGCTGATGGAAGGCTATGGCCCCTCGGGCGAAGCGCTGGTCCGCCTGCACGGCGAGGGCGCGTCGCTGATCGTCACCGTGGATTGCGGGGCGCAAGCGTTCGAGGCGCTGGAGATGGCGAGCGAAGCGGGTGTCGATGTGATCGTGTGCGATCACCACAAATGCGCCGCCGAGCTGCCGATCGCGCATGCGCTGGTCAATCCGAACCGGCTCGACGAGGATGAAGGCGCCGCGCACGGCCATCTCGCCGCGGTCGGCATGGCATGGCTGCTCGGCGCGGCGCTGATCAGGACGCTGCGTACTCGTGGCCACTTCGCCAACCGGCCCGAACCGCGCCTGCTCGACCTGCTCGATATCGTCGCGCTCGGCACCGTCGCCGATGTCGCCAGCCTGAAGGGGCTGAACCGCGCGTTCGTCGCACAGGGCCTCAAGGTCATGGCGCAGCGCCGCAATCTGGGCCTCAACGCGCTGATCGAGGCTTCGCGCCTCACGCGCGCGCCGACCGCAAGCGATCTCGGCTTTGCGCTCGGTCCGCGGATCAATGCCGGGGGACGCGTCGGCCGCTCCGATCTCGGCGTACGCCTGCTCACCACGCGCGATCCCGAAGAAGCCCGCGCCATCGCCGCCGAACTGAGCCTGCTCAACGAGGACCGCCGCGCAATCGAGGCCGAGGTCCAGCGCGAGGCCGCCGAACTGAGCGAACGCCAGTCCAATCGCGCCGTGGCGGTGATCGCCGGGCGCGGCTGGCATGCCGGGGTGATCGGCATCGTCGCAGGCCGGATCAAGGAGAAGCTCGGCCGCCCGGCGATCGTCATCGCGCTCGACGAGAACGGGATCGGCAAGGGATCGGGCCGCTCGATCCCCGGTGTAGACCTTGGCGCCGCGATTCTTGCTGCCAAGGATTCCGGGCTTCTCGTGGCCGGTGGCGGACATGCCATGGCGGCGGGCGTGACCCTGTCCGAAGACAAGTTGGAGGCCTTTGCCGACTTCCTCGAGGAGCGCCTGTCCGAGCGCGTGACCCAGGCAATGGGCGACCGCGCACTGCTGCTCGACGCCGTGGTCGCGCCGGGCGGGATCAACCCCGATCTGGTCAATGCGATGGAGGAAGGCGGCCCGTACGGCATGGGCTGGCCTGCCCCTCGCGTCGTTGCAGGGCCGGTCCGCGTGATCAAGGCCGATGTGGTCGGCAGCGGCGGCCATGTCCGGCTTGTCGTGGCAGGCGAGGATGGCCGCAGCCTCAAGGCCGTAGCCTTCCGTCAGGCCGATACCGAACTGGGCCAGGCGCTGCTCTCCGCGCCGCGACACCGCAAGCTGTGGCTCGCCGGCCGCGCGAAGATCGACGACTGGGGCAGCCGTCCTGCCGCCGAACTCCATATCGACGATGCCGCCTGGGCAGACTGAGCATGGCCGCGCCCGATCCGTTCGAACTTCTGGAACAGGTCGTGGATCAGACAAGCTTCCTCGCCTTTCTCGAAGCGCTGGAAGCCGATTTCCGTACCGGCGCATCGAACTGGCAGAATGATCGCGTCGATACCGTGATCGAGGCCGCCGCGGCATGGGGCCGCGCGACCGGTGCGCACTGGCATGCTACGGGCGACGGCAATGTCTGGCGCCGATGCGCGGAAATTCTCTACTGCGGCAAGATATACGAATAGAAGGCGCCGACAGCGCTTGACGAGCCGCGAGCCTTTCCGTAACGCGCGGCTCCACGCTTCGGCATGGCCCCTTCGTCTAGCGGTTAGGACGCGGCCCTTTCACGGCTGAAACACGGGTTCGATTCCCGTAGGGGTCACCATCTCCAAGCGGCTTCCACGCACAAATCCTTGAGTCGTTGATGACCGGATCGGCAACCGCCGTTCCGGCGCGGTGCGATTCCGCAGGTCGCCCTTTCAAGCGATCATCGCTCTCCCGGCGCCTGCGCAACGTTGCAATTTTATGTATTGTACTACTCTTATAACAAATATATTGTCCTATTCGTATAGCAATTAAAGCACCCTGCTCGCAGGGCGCAGAACAGCTCGATGGGGACGATGGAAGACCACACCTGCCTTTTGCCCACGGATGAATCCGTTCGGAAAGCGCAGGCTGGCCTGACCCTGTTCGACAAGCTTTGGGCCGGGCATCTGGTCGCGGCGATCGATGACGCGACGGATCTGATCCTGATCGATCGCATCCTGTTGCACGAGCGCACCGGCGCGGTTGCGCTGCGCGGGCTGGCCGAGGCCGGCCGCGCGGTGATGGCGCCGGATCAGGCGTTCGTGACGATGGACCATGTCGTCGATACGCTCCCTGGCCGATCGGACGCGACGCAGGTTCCCACCGGAACCGCCTTCATCACCGCCACCCGCGAAGCGGCGGCGCAGGCGGGCCTGACGGTCTTCGATCTGGGCGATCCCGATCAGGGCATCGGCCATGTCATTTCCCCCGAACTCGGCATTGTCCTGCCCGGCGCGACATTGGTCTGCCCGGATAGCCATACCTGTTCGCAGGGCGCGCTGGGCGCACTCGCCTGGGGCATCGGCTCGACCGCGGCCGAACATGCCCTCGCCACCTCGACGCTGCGCGTGAAGCGGCCGCGCACGATGCGCGTCACCGTCGATGGCGTGCTGGCGAGCGGCGTCACCGCCAAGGATCTCGCGTTGCATCTCCTCCACCGCCTCGGTGTCGCTGGCGGAGCCGGACATATCGTAGAATATGCCGGCTCCGCCATTACCGCTCTGGATGTCGAGGCGCGGCTGACGCTGTGCAACATGGCGACCGAGTTCGGCGCCTTTTCCGCGATCATCGCGCCGGACGAGAAGGTCTTCGATTATCTCAAGGGCCGTCGCTACGCCCCCGCCGGCGCGGACTGGGATGCGGCGCTGGCGTCATGGCGGCTGCTCCGCACCGACTCGGATGCGGTCTTCGATGCCGAGCACCGGGTCGATGCGGCCGATGTCGCGCCGATGATCAGCTGGGGCGTCAGCCCCCAGCAGTCGGTGGCGCTCGACGCAAGCGTGCCCGACTTCGCCGCGGTTGCGGAGCGCGATACGCGCGAACTCTATGACCGTGCGCTTGCCTATATGGACCTGGCGCCGGGCCGGTCCATGATCGGGTTGCCGATCGATGCGGCGTTCATCGGCTCTTGCACCAACAGCCGCATTTCGGACTTGCGCCGGGCGGCGGCGCTGCTGGAAGGCCGCAAGGTCGCTCCCGGCGTGACCGCGATCTGTGTTCCCGGATCGACCCGCGTTCGCGAACAGGCGCGGCGCGAGGGGCTGGATCGCATCTTCCTCGACGCCGGCTTCGAGTGGCGCGAATCCGGCTGCTCGATGTGTTTCTATGCCGGGGGCGAGAGCTTCGGCCTGCGGCAGCGCGTCGTCAGCTCGACCAACCGCAATTTCGAGAGCCGTCAGGGGCCCGAAACGCGCACCCATATCGCATCGCCCGAAACAGTTGCCGCATCCGCGGTGATGGGTGCGATCGCCGATCCTCGGACGCTGTCATCATGACGCCGTTCACCACCCTCACCGCGATCGCCGCGCCGCTGCTGCGCGACAATGTCGATACCGACGCGATCATCCCCTCGCGCGAGATGCGATCTGTCACCAAGACCGGGCTGGCCGACGGGCTGTTCGCGGGCTGGCGCTATGCCGAGGTGGGTTCGCGCGATCCCGATCCCGGCTTCATCCTCAACGATCCGCGCTTCGCCGCGGCGCAGATCCTGCTGTCCGGCGCCAATTTCGGCTGTGGATCGAGCCGCGAACATGCCGCATGGGCGCTGGCCGAATATGGCTTCCGCGTGGTGATCGCGGAATCGTTCAACCCGATCTTCCGCGGCAACTGCGTCAACAACGGCATCGTGCCCGTCACGCTGCCCGGCGAAGCCATCGGCGCGATCGCCGCATCGCTGGGCGACTGGCCCGCGGGCCGGCAGGTCACCGTAGATCTGCAGCGCTGCGCGATCACCATCGCGAAGGGCGATTGCTGGCAATTCGAAATCGATGGTGAGGCCCGGGCGATGCTGCTCGGCGGCATGGACGCGATCGAACTGACGCTCAGCCAGCGCGACGCGATCGAACAGGTGCGCGCTGCCGACCGGCTGCGCCGGCCATGGATCTATCTCAACCGACAAACCCAAGACCCCGCCAAGGGGCACACAGCTGCGTGATCAGGAACAAATAAAACATCATATTCAGTGGAGGTCGCTCGTCATGAAACTACGTAAAACCGGTTCGTTCCTCACTGTAATGTTGCTCGCCAGCGCGCCGCATTACGCATTTGCACAGTCGACCCCGGAGACCGCCGCTCCGGCGCAGGACGAGGCTGCAGAGCAGGATTACGGCCTCACCGAGATCACCGTGACTGCCCGGCGCGTGTCCGAGCGCCAGCAGACGACGCCGATCGCCGTCACGGCGCTGGGCGGAGAGATGCTGACGCAGCTCGCAACGTCGGACACGATCGACCTCTCGGGTCGCGCGCCCAACGTGCAGGTGATCCAGACCGGCGCTGGTGCAGGCGCCGCATCGGTCTTCATCCGCGGCATCGGCAACAACGCGCTGGGCTTCAACCTCGCCAATCCGGTCGGCGTCTATGTCGACGACGTCTATATGCCGCGCCTTCAGGGTTCACTGGTCGATCTGCTCGATCTGGAGCGGGTGGAGATCCTGCGCGGGCCGCAGGGCACGCTCTATGGCCGTGACTCGACGGTCGGCGCGCTGAAATATGTCAGCCGGGCGCCAAACCTGAACGAGGCCCATTTCCTCGGCCGCGCCGTGATCGGCAATTTCGACCGTCGCGACGTGCTGCTGGGTGCTTCGGTGCCGATCGTGCCGGGCGAGCTGGCGGTGAAGGTCGACCTCTCGTCGCGCAGCCAGACCGGTTACATGATCGGCGTCAACGCCGCGGGTGTGGACGATGGCCAGCGCGGCAACGGCATCGATCGCCAGAGCGGCCGCGTGTCGCTGCTGTGGCAGCCCAGCGCCGCCTGGTCGATCAACCTGTCCGCCGACATCAGCAACGACGATTCCGGATCGACCATCCCGACGCGCATCTCGTCGCCCAGCAACGGCACCTGCGCGCCCGCCGTCGCGGCCTGCATCGATCGCTTCGGATCGCCGTACAAGACCGGCATCAACGTCATGCCCGCGGGCTACGCCCATGCGTGGGGCACCAGCCTGCGCGTCGAATATGATGCGGGTCCGGTGGTCTTCAAATCGATCACTGCCTATCGCAATCTCGACTCGCTCGACGTGATCGACCAGACCCGCCTTCCCGGCGCCGGCGTGCTGCTGAAGGATCTCAAGCTGCAGGACCAGTTCTCGCAGGAACTGCAGATCTCGTCGAACACCGACAGCCGCTTCAGCTGGGTCGCCGGCCTCGTCTATTTCCACGAGAAGATCGACCACGACGCGAATCTCTACACCACCCACAATATCGACGATACGCAGACCGCGGACAGCTATGCCGCGTTCGCCAACCTCAATTACGAGCTGTTCGACGGCCTGCATGTCGAAGCCGGCGGCCGGATCAGCAAGGAGCGGCGCTCGATCGATCGCATCCTGTTCCCGATCGGCGGGTCCGCCGCTGCGCCGCTGACGACCGGGAGCGCGACGTTCAGCGAGTCCAAGGGCACGTACAAGTTCGGCATCGACTATGCGATCACGCCCGACGTGATGATCTATGCGTCGCACTCGACCGGATATCGTCCGGGCAGCTTCGCCAGCACCTATGGTTCGCAGGTGCCTCAGATCCTGCTGGGCCATACGGGCGCAGAAACCGCGATCAACAACGAGGTGGGCCTGAAGTCCGAATGGTTCAACCGGCGCCTTCGCGTGAACATCGCCGCGTTCGACACCAAGTACGACAATATGCAGACCCAGCTGACTGCCGTGCCGTACAACGTCACCGCGACCGACTTCAAATTCAAGGGTGTTGAAGTCGAGATGGAAGCGCGTCCGACGCGCGGCCTCTCGCTGTTCGCCAGCGGCGGATATCTCGATGCGCAGACGCTGTCCGGCAGCAACATCGGCAAGCGTCCGCGCCTGACGCCGGAGTTCCAGTTCTCGATCGGCGGCGAATATCGCTACACGCTGCCGACCGGGACCGAACTCTTCTTCAACATCAACAACGTCTACACCAGCGCCTATTCCACCGATCCGTCGAACGTCTCGTCGGCGCAGCAGAAGGGCTATTCGCTGCTCGGCGCGAATGTCGGGGTCGAGTTCGACGGCGGGAAATATCGCCTCGCGGTGGGCGGCAAGAACCTGACCGACGCGGTCTATTTCAACGGCACGTCGCTCAACGTGTCGAAGTATTACGGCATGCCGCGCACGGTGTATCTCGAACTGCAGGTGAAGCTATGACATCCGACCATGTCCTGATCGACATCGACACGATGCCGGCGGAGGATGATCCGCGTAATCCCGGCAAGCTGACCCAGCTCCTCCTTTCGCGGGAGGAGACGGGCGGCGGCGTGGTGCGGATCAGCTATTGGCCGGCCGGCTTCACCGAGAAGATCCGGGCGATGGCGACCAATGGCCACCGCCATTATCACCGCAGCGTCAACGAGCGGCACTATGTGCTCGGCGGCGACTGGACCGCACTCTACTGGCCGGACCCCGCAGGGGGTCCGGTTCCCACCCGGCTGACGCGGCACCATTATCTCGAGAACCCGCCGATGGCGTTGCACGGGATCGACCGCGACACCGGCCCGGAAACTGGCACCAAGTTCCTGGTATGGACCAGCGGCCCCGGCACCGACGTGCATGAGCCCGAGGCCGCGACCGAGAGCTTCGACGTCGAGTTCGAAGGCGAAGTGCCCAGCGAAGTGAACGGCAAGCCGATCCTGTTCAACGCGCAGGACGTTCCGTGGCAGCCGCATCCCTGGCAGTCGGGCTGGCTGGTGAAGGAATTGTCGCCGACGCAGGAAAACCTGCCCGGTGTCACGCTGGTCAACATCCCGGCTGGCGCCCGCGGGCCGGTCCGCGTGCCGTCCCCCGAGGGTCTCGTGCAACGCTGGTTGTTCCTCGTCTCGGGCGATCTTGCGCTCGAAGTGCGCGGCAAGGACGGCGTCACGCCGGCCGCGATCCGCGAGAACAACTTCCTCGCCTGGCGAGATCATGCCGAAGTGACCGGCGGGGATCGCGTCATCACCGAAGGCGGCTGCACCGCGATCTGCATCGGGCATGTGCTGGGCGACGAACCCGCACAGGCTGCTTGAAGGACCTGATCGAGATGGATTTCCATACGCTGGCGGTCGAACCCGCCACCCGTGAGAATTTCGCGCCCTATGGCGTGCTGGTCGGCGTCGACGAGACGGTCGGTTCGCGCACCGGGCAATTCTATGGCGACAAGGTCGAGTTGTGGGCGCCCGGCGGCTTCGTCAGCGACGAAGATACGCGGCTCAGCGTCGCCCGCATCCATGCGCGTGCGCCGCAGGTGATCTGGATGGAGCGGCACTTCAAGCACACCCAGACCTTCCTGCCGCTGGGCGGAAGCGACTTCATCGCGGTGCTCGGCGCGCCGACCGACACCAACGAACCCGATCCGGCCACGGTCCGCGCCTTCTATTTCGACGGCAAGGCGGGCGTGCAGCTGCACCTGGGCACCTGGCACGAATTCCCCTTCCCCGCCGGCGATCACGCCGATGTGGTCATCATCATCCGCGCGGAGACGCAGGAAAATCTGGAAGTGAAGGAGAATGACGAGGCGATCGGTGCCGATCTGGAGAAGCGCAATCTCGAGGTCCGGCTCGGTTACGGCTTCGACTATGAGCGCTGAGTCCGTCCGCGGCAGGTCCGGGCCCATGTACCGCTGGTACGTGGTCTGCCTGCTGCTCATGATCTTCATCCTGTCGTATCTCGATCGCTACATCCCGACGCTGCTGATCGAGCCGATCAAGAAGTCGATGGGGCTCAGCGATTTCCAGGTCGGGCTGCTGCTCGGCCCGGCCTTCTCGCTCTTCCACGTACTCGTCGGCATTCCGCTCGGCTGGTACGCCGATCGCGCCAACCGCAAATATCTGCTGATCGCGGGCATCGTCACCTGGTGCGCGATGACGGTGGGCAGCGGGCTGGTGAACACCTTCATCCTGCTGCTGCTCTTCCGGCTGGGCCTAGGCATCGGCGAAGCGGTGGTCAGCCCCAGCGCGGTGTCGATCATCAGCGACTATTTCGACCGCAAGGATCGCGCGCGGGCGATCAGCCTGTTCATGGCCGGGCCCTATCTCGGCGCCGGGCTGGCGTTCCTCGGCGGCGGCATGCTGGTGCGCTGGCTGGAGACGCTGGGGCCGATCCAGTTCCCTTTGCTCGGCCCGATGGAGCCGTGGCACATGGCGTTCGTGCTGGTCGGCCTGCCTGGTTTCCTGTTCGCCGCGCTGATGCTCACCGTGCGCGAGCCCGAGCGGCAGGAGAAGCTCGCCCGGCAGCAGAATTTCGGCGCGGCCTTCGTCTATATCGCGAAGCGCTGGCGTGCATTCGGCGGGCTGTTCATCGGTTCGTCCTGCAACTTCGCGATCAGCACCCTCGCCTTCTGGAACATCCCCCTGTTCCAGCGGATCTGGGGCTGGAACGTTGCGGAGATCGGCGCGGTCACTGGCCTGTTCTATTTCACCGCCGGGCCGATCGGCACCGCATTGGCGGTCTGGGCGCAGCGCAAGTTCGCACAGAACCATGTCGACGGATCGATGCGCGTGCTGATCCTCGGCCTGCTGATCGGCGTGCCGGCGAGTGCGCTCTACCCAATCATGCCCAGCGCCGAATTCGCCGTCGTCCTGATGTTCGTCGCCTTTATCGGCAAGTCGGTCGCGACCGCAGGCGGACCTTCATCGATGGCGTTGATCACGCCGGGCGAGATCCGCGGCCAGTCGCTGGCGATCTACAGCACGGTGATCGCGCTGATCGGCCCGCTGTTCGGCCCACCGCTGGTCGGCTGGGCGATCGACGCGAGCGGCGATCCGAAATCGATCGGGATCATGCTGTTCGGCTTCGTGACGCTGATCGGCCTGCCTTCGATCCTGCTGATCTGGCTGGGCCTCAAACATTACCGGACAGAGGTTCAGACGCTGGAACGCACCCTCGCGCTCGAGCCGGATGCAAGCCGGCCGGCATAGCGTATCGCTGGAGGACCCCATGGATTTGACACTGGATGAACGCAGCCGGCTGGACTTCGTCCTGACCTTGCGGCGGCGATGGTCGGATACGGTCTATCCGGCGCTGCAGGCGCAAGTGGATGCCGATGGCGATGTCGCCGACATGCGCGCCGCGGCACATCGCCAGCCCGGCTATCCGTGGTTCGCGTTTCTCGAGCGTACCTCGCAGAAGATGCTGTGGCGCGACGTCACCGATGCCGTCACCGCACATCCGTCGCAGGGGCGCGGCGAAAGCAAGGGTCCCGCGACCCTGACGCTCGATCCCCAGCTTCAACTGCCGGCATGGTACACCGACTGGGACATCCACCTCCAGCCCGGCGGCGTCTGGCGCGACGATCGGTCGGCCGATGTCTATGAGTTGGGCGCGAAGCTCGTGATGCTCGGCGACAATGACGATTACACCTTCCACCGCGCCTTTACCGAGACCGCGGTGCCGCAGCGCGACTATCGCCGCATCGTCGATCTGGGCTGCGGCTTCGGCAAGTCGGCATGGCCGCTCAAGCGCCGCTTTCCCGATGCGGAGGTTATCGGCGTGGATCTCGCCGCACCGTGCCTGCGCCTTGCCCATGACCGCGCCAACGCAGCCGGGCTGGGCGTGGACTTTCGCCAGGCCGATTGCCAGTCGACCGGGCTGGCCGACGCTTCGGTGGACTTGGTCACCTCCACCATGCTGATCCACGAGATCCCGCGCCCGGCGCTGATCGCGACACTGGCCGAGGCGATGCGCATCCTTGCGCCCGGCGGGCTGCTCCGCTTCCTCGATTTCACCCGCACCGGCGATGCGTTCCGCGATCTCGCGATGATGGAGCATGGCGAACGCAACAACGAACCGTTCATGCCCGGCTCGCTTTCCGCCGACCTCCCTGCCCTGTGCACTGCGGCGGGCTTTCGCGATGCGCGCTGGGTGGCGTTCGACGAGCGCGGAGCGGGGCGCCTTCCCGCGGCCGAGTGGCCTGAGCGTGCCGAGTGGCACTTCCCATGGGCCGTGTTGGAAGCGGAGAAGCCGGCATGACGCTGCCCATGAGCGACCACAGCTATCTGGACGATGTCACGCCCGATCGGCTCGCCGCGCTGATCCTCGAACTGGCATCGCAGCTCCATGTCGAGCGTCAGCGCCGTATTGCGCTGGAGACGCTGCTCACCCGCAACGGTGTGATCGGAGACGAGATCGATGGCCTCGCCGGCGATGCGGAGATCGGCGAAAAGGGCCGCGCCGCGCTTGATCAGTCGATGCGCCGGATGCTGCGCATCATGACCGAGGCCGGAGATCCCCGCCGACCGCTATAGCGGCTCTTGTGGGCTCATGTTCGAAGACAAAGCCCCATCCGGTGACATCGCCCGGCGAAGCCAAAGTGCCGAATTGCACCCGGCTTTCACATCTGAATCGGGCGAAGGCGAGGATCATCGCCTTCGGCCACGCCTTCACGCCAATGAGTCCGCTATCTCCCCGGTCGTATGAAATGCGGTGGCGGGTTGCTTCGCGAGCCAGTCGAGCAGACTTTCCAGCGCATCGATCCGGTACGGCAACCCCATAACATAGGGCGTGACGTTCAGCGGCAGCATCCGTCCGCCGAAACGGCCGGCTTCGCCTGCCAGCAGGCGATAGGCGTCCTGCATCTGCTCGACATAGCTGTCGGCCGAGTTCTGCTGAACCGTGATGATCTGGCGGTCCGACAATTCCTGGTTGATCGGCACGTTCACGAGCGAACCGGCAGGCGTCGCGAAACGATAGGGCAGTTCGTCGTTCACCCAGTCGCACATATAGGCGAGGCCCGCTTCAGCCAGCAGCTGTGGCGTGGCGAAGGATTGCGAGCGCGCGATCGACATCCAGCCGCGCGGGCGCGTGCCCGATACCTTCTCCAGCGCGTCGAGCGACGCCGCGATCAGCGCGCGTTCCTCATCCTCGGGAAGGCCGGTCGCGATGGTGCCGTTCATGTCGGTCGAATGCGCGACGATCTCGTGCCCGGCCGTCAGGATATCCGCGATGATCGAGGGATAGCGCTCGGCAATCGCGGCGTTGGTCGCGACCGACACCCGCGCACCGACCTTCGCGAAGGCATCGAGCATCCGGTAAAAGCCGACCCGCGTGCCATATTCGCGCGACGTGTAGTGGCGGTAATCGGGATAGGGCGTAACCATATGTCCGGGCGCCCGGAACGGCTTGTCGTTCGGCAGGATCGGAAACCATTCGAGGTTGACCACGATCGCCACCGCCACGCCCTTGCCAGAAGGCCAGGCAATCGGCGCACGCTCGAACAGATTCGAGAAGGCATAGGCGTCATGATCCATCCCGCGCTTGCGCTTGGGATATTCGAGATAGCTCGGGTCCAGGCTCATGCGGGCACCTGCTGCATATAGTGATCGGCGATATCGCCGCTTCGGGTGATCCAGGCGCGGCCATCGGCGGCGATATGCTTCAGCACCTCCTCGAACGGGCCGATGCGATGCGGCTGTCCGATCAGATAGGCGTGGAGCGGGATGCACATCACCGTGCCGCCTTCGGCCGCCAGCCGCTCATATTGCCGGATCAGCGTATCGGCATATTCGCGCGGAGACATGTTGTAGACGAAGAACCCGTAATGGTCGTTCACCTCGAGGCTGTAGGGCATCGAGATCAGCCGGCCCGACTGCACATGCACCTCGCCCGGCTGGTCGTCATGATACAGGTCGCAGGTGTAGCTGAGGCCATATTCGGCGATCAGGTCGAGCGTGCGCGGGGTGTGGGTCAGCGCCGGTGCCAGCCAGCCCTTGATCGTCTGTCCGGTCGCGTCGCGCACGGTGCGGATCGAATCCTCGATCAGCGCGCGCTCCTGCGCCTCGTCCATCCCATAGCTGTAGCGGGTGTTGTAGATGCCGTGGCTGAAGAACTCCCAGCCGCGCGCATTCGCGTCCTCCACCACTTCGGGCAGATGCTGGCACATCGCCACCGACAGGCTGACCGATCCGGGAAAGCCGTGCTTGCTCATCGCCTCGGCCAGCCGCCAGTGGCCGACGCGGTTGCCGTAATCGCGATGGCCATAGCCGACCACGTCGGGATGCGGCTTCGCCCAGCTCTTGCGATGCGGATTGGCGGGCGGATCGAGTTCGTAGAATTCGATGTTGGGCGAAATCCACACCGCGACCTGCTTGCCGTCCGGCCATTCCAGCGGCGGCCGGTCGCGATAGGGGCGGAAATCGTAGAGGCCCGGATCCTTCTCGCCCTCACGCATCGGCCTGGGCCTCCAGCCAGTCGATCACGGTCTGGACCGGTTCGACATCGGCATATTTCAGCTGGAGGTCGGTCAGGTTGGCGAAGTGATAGCTCTCATGCTTGTCGGCGCACGTCTCGATCGGGACGATGGTGCGGTAGCCGCGGCTGAGGCTGTCCACCGCGGCGGCGCGGACGCAGCCCGAAGTGGAGCCGCCGGTGATCACCACCGTATCCACCTTGTGCCACACCAGCAGGCTCTGCAGCGGCGTCTCGAAGAAGGGCGACGGCATCCGCTTGGTGTAGATCGTGTCGCGCGCCGCATCGATCTCGCAGCGATCGTCGAAGGCGTGGCGGCGGCTGTCGTACTTGATGTTCTGAAGACTGTCCGGCGTATCGGTGCGCGTGCCCCACACGCCCGCATCGCTGGCATCCTCGGCATAGGCGACATGGGTCCACACCACCGGCATGCCCTTCGCCCGGGCCAGCCGCGAGATGGTGTTCACATATTCGATCTGGCGCGGATCGGTCTCATACGCGGTCTTGAACTCGTCGATGCGTGTATAGGCGTTCTGGAAATCGACGTTCACAATGGCGAGCTTGCTGCCGAAGCCGAACTTGGCGCGAGCGGGATTGGCCATCACCTCCTCGAAGATCTGGCGCGCGGTCTTGCCGTCGCTGACCATGCGCGTGCCCACCGTCTCGCTCATTACAAATACTCCATCTGACGGGCCGGCGCGAAGCCAAGCGGCAGCTTCGCATCCGGCAGGAAACCGTACATCGCCTCGCCCGGCAATGCCGCGGCGACGATCGCTCGCACCTCGATCAGCGCATCGATGTCGATGCCGGTGCGAAGCCCCATCGCCTCGAGCATGAACACCAGATCCTCGGTGACGATATTGCCGCTGGCGCCCGGCGCGAACGGACAGCCGCCCAGCCCGCCAAGCGACGCATCGAGCGTGGTCAGACCGCACTCCAGCGCCATCAGCGCGTTGGCCAGCCCCAGCCCGCGCGTATTGTGAAGATGGATACCGGTCAGTGCCCCCTCGCCCACCACGCCGCGCACCAGATGGATCATCCGCTTCACCGCCGAAGGATCGGCATAGCCCGTGGTGTCGGAAAGCCCGACCTCGTCGCATCCTGCATCCATCAGTGCCGCGGCCAAGCGAGCGATCTGCGCATCGGGGATCGCACCTTCCAGCGTGCAGCCGAACACGGTCGACAGGCTGCCCTCGAAATGCGGGCGCACATTGGCGGGCAGCGCGCGAATCATTCCGGCGATGGCGATGGCTTCGTCGATCACCTGCTCATGGGTACGGCGCAGATTGGCGAGGCTGTGAGTCTCCGACACCGACAGCGGCAGCGTGATCTTGTGTGCGCCGGCCGCGATCGCAGCCTCGGCACCGCGCGCATTGGGCACGAGCACGGCAACGGTCAGGTCGGGAATATTGCGGGCATAAGCGACCACCTCGGCGGTGTCGGCCAGTTGCGGCAGCAGCTTGGCGGGCACGAAACTGCCCACTTCGATCTCGCGCACCCCGGCTGCGGCTTCGGCAGCGATCCACGCCTTCTTCGCCTCCAGCGGCATGACCGCCTTCACGCTTTGAAGCCCGTCGCGAGGCCCCACTTCGCTAACCAGGATATCGATGGTGCCGTTTCGGTCGGTCACATTCCAGCCCTTGCTTATTTGTCCTATGTATATATCAAAATAAGCACTGTCGAGTAGGGGATGCAACAAGTGAACGACGAAAACCTCCCATTGGCCGGGATCCGGGTGGTCGAATTCTCGCACATGGTGATGGGGCCATCGGTGGGGGTCATCCTGGCCGATCTGGGTGCGGAAGTGATCAAGGTCGAGCCGCTGGGCGGCGATCCGACGCGCAAGCTGCTCGGATCGGGCGCGGGCTATTTTCCGATGTTCAATCGCAACAAGCGCAGCATCTGCCTCGACCTGAAATCAGCGGAAGGACTCGGAGTCGCCCGCCGCCTCTCGGCACGAGCGGACGTGCTGATCGAGAATTTCCGGCCGGGCACGCTGGCGAAACTGGGACTGGGCTACGAGGCGCTGGCGGCCGACAATCCCGGCCTGATCTACTGCTCGGCCAAGGGGTTTCTGAAGGGGCCGTACGAGCATCGCACCGCGCTCGATGAAGTGACCCAGATGATGGGCGGCCTCGCTTATATGACCGGCCCTCCCGGACGTCCGCTGCGCGCCGGATCGTCCGTGGTCGATATCACCGGCGGCATGTTCGGCGTGATCGGCATCCTCGCCGCGCTCGAACGCCGCCACCGCACCGGCACGGGCGGCGAGGTGAAGTGCGCGCTGTACGAGACCACGGCATTCCTCGTCGGCCAGCATATGGCGCAGAAGGCAGTGACCGGAAAAGCCGCGCAGCCGATGCCGGTCCGCGTTTCCGCCTGGGCGATCTACGACGTGTTCGAGACTGCGAATGAGGGCGAGCAACTGTTCGTCGGCGTGGTGAGCGATGGCCAGTGGAAGACGTTCTGCGACGCCTTCGGGCTGACCGAACTGGGCGCCAATCCCGACTTTGCGATCAACAACCAGCGCGTGCTGGCGCGCGATGCGATCCTGCCGCAGGTGCGCGCGCTGTTCGGTTCGATGCCGCGCGAGGCGCTGGTCGAGAAGCTCGAATCGCTCGGCCTGCCCTTCGCGCCGATCGCGCGGCCCGACGAACTATTCGACGATCCGCATCTGGTCCAGTCGGGCGGCCTGATCGATGTGCAGATCCCCGATGGCGAGGCGACTCGCCTGCCCGGCCTGCCGATCGAATTCGACGGCGAGCGCATGGCGCTGCAGCGCGACATTCCGGCAGTGAACCAGCACGCCGAAGCGATCCTGCGCGAGCTGGGCTATACCGAGGCGGAGATCGGCGCGCTGGCCTGACCGGCCAGCCCGCTGTGCAGGTCGAAGCTCAGGCGGTAGCGGTCGGCGCGATAGCTGGCGACGGTGCGCAGGATCGGCATGCCGCCCTCGCCGGTCACCACCCGCTCGATCCGCAAAACTGCGGCGCGCGGCTCGATGGTCAGGCTGGTCGCCAGCACCGGATCGGCCGAGAGGGCCGAGATGGTCTGGCGCCCTCCGGCGATGCGGCAGCCAAGGTCGCGCATCACCGCAAGGATCGGCTTGGCCTCGAGCACCGCGCGGTCGATCCGCCCCTGTGCCACCACGGCAGGGATATGGCTCACCACTTCGCCCACCGGTTCGCCATCGAGCATGCGCAAGCGAACCGCGCGGACCACCTCGTCGCCCTCCCCGATCCCCAGCACGCTCGCGACTTCGGCATCGGCGGGCACCTGCTCGACCGAGATCACGCGGACCTGCGTATCGCGACCGAACGCCAGCAGCGCTTCGACCGCCTGTTCCAGATTGGCCTCGATCGGTGCAGTCGCACCGCGATAGGTCACGCGAGTGCCGATCCTGCGACGGCGCTCGACCAGGGCATGTTCCGCAAGCTCGTCGAGCGCGCGGCGGGCGGTGATCCGCGATACATCGTACAGTGCGGCCAGCTCGTGCTCGGTGGGCAGGATCGTGCCCTCGGCCCGCGCGCCGGTGAGTATCTCGTCGCGGAGCGCCAGGAATATCTGATGATAGAGCGGCACCGCGTCGCCGCGTGCGAGTTCACCGATCCCGTTCATTCACCCGCCCCTTTGTTATGACGACATAGCAAAATATGCGCCTCGCGCTATCGAAGATCGACGGGAGGCAACCATCTGGTCGCCGACCCCGGACCGGCATGGCCCGACGCAAAATGGGCCGCTCCCGATACTCTGGAAGCGGCCCGTGCCCGAACGCGGCTCGTCTCGCGCTCAGGCTTTCTCGGTTTCCAGTTCCTCGTGCAGTTCTTCCGAGCTGCGCTCGTTCGCGACGGCAGCTTCCACCGCTTCGGCTTCCTGCTGGATGATGCGGAAGATCCGGGCGACATATTCCTGGTTCCATAGCCCGCGTTCGGCATGATCGGTTTCGGAAGGCACGAAATTGTCGATTTCGTCCTGCGCGACCACGCCTTTGGCGGCCAGCAGCCGCTCGACCGTGTCGAGCCGCTGGCGGGTCACCGCCAGTTCGGCCGACACCGCCAGCGTGATCGCCAGCACGCGCTCGACTTCGGGCGTGAAGGAATAGGGGCGCTTGCCCGCGGGCTTCGCCGATGCCTTGGCGATGGCGTCCTGAATGCTCATGTCGTCGTAATCCTTACTTCTGCGCGCCGGCGAGCTGGACACCGAAATCGGTCGAGCTTTCGGGCGGGAAGCGGCCGTCCAGCACGCGGGTCCGGTCCTCGTCGCCCCAATAGCGATCGAAGATCGGCGCGGCGTAGAAGAAGCTCTCCTCGGCGAAACCCGCTTCCTTGAGATAGTCGTGCTGGTCGAGATCGCGCAGCGACTTCCAGAACGGCTCGTTGTTGAAATAGCTGTCCCAGTCGCGCACCGCCTGGGTGCACAGACTGACGGCCGATGTGTTGCCGGTCACATCGGCATGGGCGACCACGCCGCCCTTGCGCAGCAGCCGGTGCGTCTCGGCAAAGATCTTGCGCAGCGCCGGGAACGACACTTCGTGCAGTAGCGTCAGCGAAGTGATGAGATCAACGCTACCATCCTCGAACATCGACAGGTCGGTCGCGTCCGCCTGGACGAACTTGATATTCTCGACGCCGAGCGATTTTGCGCGGGCCAGACCGTAGCGCAGCATCGGTGCGCCGACATCGATCGCGATCACTTCAGCATCGGGGAAGGCGCGCGCGATCGACAGCGCGTTATGGCCTAGCGTGCTGCCCAGATCGACGATCCGCCTGGGGTTCAGGTCGGGGAAGCGCTGCTTGATGGCACGCGCGATGCTGCCGCCCATGCCGTCCAGCCACGGCTCGTCCGCGCCGCCCAGCGTGACGAAGAAGCCGCAATCGTAATTGGCGGCATTGGTCACATCGCCGGGGAAATTCTCCTCATAATAGCTGCCCGGCATGCAGTGATGGTGCACGTCGGTCAGATAATGCGGGATCTTCAGCTCCGGGTTGAGCTGGAGGCGCGGATCGCCGTCGGTCAGCGCCGCGGCCTTGGCGGCGAGTTCCTCGGCCTGGCGCAGCGCGACCCAGCGGCCGGCCTGCTGGCGTTGTTCCATGTTCAGGCGGCGCAGGCCCGAATAATATTGGAACATCGGCTCGCTGGCGAGCGCCTTGCGTACTTCGGAACGGTTGGCTGGCTTGCGGCCATGTTCGCGCTCGAACTTGGGCTCGACGCGCGCTTCATAGGCGTCCTCGATACGCGGCTGGATGTTGCCGCGAATGTAGCGATTCACGTGAGCGAGATAGTTGAAGCGCTCGCACTCGTCGTGATTGGTCTCGGGAAAGACGGCGTGGCGGCCCTGGGTGCGATAGTCGCGCGGGCCGGTATAGGACGCCGCCCTGCCTTCGGTCTTTTCGGAAACTGCCATCTTCAACTCCTGAACTGTGCAACCCGTCATCTTTTATCGTACGCTTGAACCCGCCTTCATCATCGCCTCGACATGCGCGACGAACGCCTTGCGACCCCATAGCAGCAGCCCGACCGACAGTGGCGTCACCGCGATCGAGACGATGTTGAGCGAATGGCGCAGCGCCATCGGATCGTGGAAGACATAGTCGTTCATCAGCGGGATCAGCACCGGCACGATGCCGATCCCGACCATGTTGGCACTCAGCAGATAGGTCGCCACCGCCTGCGACCGCATCGTCGGCGGCGCGGCCAGGCTGACGCAAGGGTGCGCCACGCCGAACGCCACGGCCAGGGTGAACGACTTGATCGCCATCATGCCCATCGACAGCCAGGCATTGTCGGTGAGGAACATGATAATCCCCATCGGCAGCATCGCCAGCATCGCGCCGACTGCGATCAGGATGTTGGCATCCTCGCGTCCGCGACGGCGCAACTCGTCGGCCATCCAGCCACCCGCGATGGCACCGGTGGTGCCCAGCGTGATCGAGATGATGCCGATCGCCACCCCGACATCGGCCGTGCTCCAGCCATAGGTGCGCATGAAGAAGCTGGGCGTCCAGGTGGTCACGCCGCCGATCGTCGAGATCATTGCGAAGCCCAGGATCGGCACCAGCACCGCGCGCTTGTGCCGCCAGATATAGGCTGCCGCTTCGCGCCCGCTTTGCGCCTTCTCCCCCCGGCTGCGATGGACCCGCACCGGCTCACGCATGGTCGCCATGATGACGAAGGCGAGCAGGATTCCGGGCAGCGAGATGATGACGAACGCGGTCTGCCACGGCGCCAGCGCACCGATGCCCGGCAGCACCACATCGGGAATCCCGGTCAGCCACAGCATCAGCAACCCGCCCGCGAGCGGCGCGAAGCTGCCCCCGAAGATGCCCCCCGCGGTAAACGCACTGACCGATCGGCTCATCCGCTCACGCGGGACGATATCGCCGATGATCGAGACCCCCGCGGGCACCAACGCCGCCTCGCCCAGCCCCACGCCCATCCGCGCCGCGCCCAGCGTCAGGAAGTTCTTCCCCAGCCCGAACAGCGCAGTACATGCCGACCAGAACAGCATCCCCGCGATGATGATCCGCTTGCGGTTCCAGCTGTCGGCCAGCCGCGCGATGGGCAGCGATACCGTGCTGTAGAAGATGATGAAGGCCGGGCCGATCATCAGCCCGATCTGCGTATCGGTCAGGTGCAAGGTCGCCTTGATCGGATCGATCACCAGCGAGATGAAGCCGCGGTCGAAAAACGACACCGCATTCGCCGCCGCCAGCAGGAACACGACATAGGCGGCGTTGGTTGCCCCGCCACGCGGCGCATTGGCCGCGTCGGGTTCCATCGGCGCGGTGGCTTCGGTAACGCCGCCCGCCATATCCTCGGCAATGGTCGCCGCACTCATAGACTCGCCTCCGCGATACGATCGGAGAAATTCCGGCCTAGGCCGGTCCGGCGGCCATCGCACGACCAAATCGTGGCGCGGACATGTGCAGTTATTGCACACGCAAAGCGCAAGGCGCCGGGATCAGAGAACCGCGACACAATCCACCTCGACCTTCATGCCGACCAGCAAAGGCGCGCCGATCGTGGTGCGGGCCGGAAACGGCTCGACCACGTAATCGCGATAGACTCGGTTCACCGTCTCGAAATCGGAGAGATCAGCAAGGTAGATGCCGACGCGGGCCACATTCGCCCAGGTCGCACCGGCATTGGCCAGCGCGCGGGTGAGATTGTCGAGCGCGAGGCGCGCCTGCTGTTCCGCGCTTTCCAGCACGAACTCGCCGGTCGCCGGATCCTGCGGCCCCTGGCCCGACAGAAAGACCATGCGGCCTTCCGCGATCATGCCGGTCGAGAACGGGCCGACCGCACGCGGCATGCCTTCGGACGATACGGGTTCGCGGGTCATATGCAGGTCGCCAGCGTTTCGCGCATATAGACCGATATCTCGCTGACATGGCGCTCGACGCTGCGCAGCGAGATGCCCAGACGGCTGGCGATGTCGCTGTTGCGCACCCCGCCCATACGGCTCAGCACATAGATTTCGCGATGCTTGGGCCGCAGCCGATCCATCGCGCGGTTTACCGCTTCGCGGCCCTCGCGCGCCTGAAGCACATGTTCCTGAAGCGGCGGTTCGTACCGGCCGAGCAGTTGCACGCCGATCTCGGCCAGAGCGCGATCGCGCACCATCGCGTGGCGATGCCGGTCGTGGATCAGGTTGCGTGCCATGCTGACCAGATAGGCGCGGCGCGATTCCGCCTGACGGACCGCATGGCTGTTCTGGATCAGCCGCAGGTACAGGTCCTGCAACACATCCTCCGCTTCGCTCGCGTCGCGAATGCGCGACAGGATGAATCGCCGCAATGCGGGCCCGTCCTCGCGCATGACATCCTTCAGCAATGCCCGCGTATTTCCCGACGGATCGGCGACTGCCTCACCGGTTTCGATAACCTTTAAACCGCCCATGCGCTGACCCTCCCGGCACCATGGCCGGTGCCGATCGCATAAAGTGGGAACCCATTGCGACGTCGGGGTTTTTTCCGATCGCGCAATTAGGTTTAACGTTTGCGTAACGTACGTGAAGCACCCCCACTGTCAAGGCTTTGTCATGAAAAATGTGGGGGCGTGAAATTCACCGTGCGCGACAGGCACTTGGCCGCGATTTCGCAGGAAAGCGGATGCCAGAAACGCAGACTATTAAACAAAAGGCACCGCGACTCGCCGTGTGGCGAACGATTCAGTCGCGGCGCGAAGTCGAGGATGCGCGGACGATCAACTCGACCGGCAGCACGATCTCGCCGGGGGCTGCATCATTGTCGAGCCGCTGGATCAGCCGCCGCGCGGCATATTGGCCCATCGCGTAACGCGGCTTGCGCACCGACGTCAGCGCAGGATCGGCGATGTCGGCGAACATGCTGTCGTCGAAGCTGGCCACGGCGATATCGCCCGGGACGGCCAGCCCGCGTTCCTCCAGGCACTTCAGCACGCCGAACGCCAATATATCAGATCCGCAGAAGATGCCGGTGAAGCGCCCGCCGGCCCGATCGAGCAGTGCTGCGCAGGCCGCATGCCCCGCCTGCCAGCTGAATTCGTCGCGATGCTCGACCAGATCGGCATCGTACGCGATGCCCGCCTCGGCCAGCGCATCGGCATAGCCTTCGCGGCGGCGCGCCATCGCGGCGTGATCCGAAGGCCCGCCGACGAACGCGATGCCGCGATGGCCCAACCCGAGCAGGTGATCGACCGCGAGCAGCCCGCCGCGTTCCTCATCGGCGAGTATGAAGTCGGCGTCGATCCCCTCCAGCCGCCGGTTCACCACCATCAGCGGCAATGGCAATGGCTGGGCCGGTGGCGCCACGGGATCGCTATGTTCGATGGTGACGACGAGCGCATCGGCGCGGATCTTGTGCCCGGCCTCGAGCAGGCTGGTGCCCTCGGCCAGGAAGTAATCCTCGGAATAGACGGTGAGCGAATAACCGCTCTTGGCCAGTTCCTCGACCAGTCCGCGCATCACATCGGCCTGAAGCTGGCTGGGATAGCCGCGCGCATCCTTGGGCACGATATAGCCGATCGAGAAGACCCGGCCGGTGGACAAGGCCGCGCCCGCCTTGTTGGGCACATAGCCGTGAAGCTCGGCGGCCTTGCGGATGCGATCGCGCGTCTCTTCGGACATGCCGCCCTTGGACCGCAGCGCACGCGAAATGGTGGTCGGCGACACGCCCAGCTTGTCGGCGAGGTCGATGATCGTGATCCGGCGATTGTCGCCCGTGCCCGTCGATCTTGGCCTGGCCAACCGATTCCCCTGTCGTGAATGCGCCCTTATCGCCTGTCCCTAGCATCTCGCCTTGGGCAGGCAAGCGCGGGGCATCGCTGCCCCGCGCTCCCGTCCTCAGAAATTGAGGCCGAACTTTACCGACCAGGTCGCACCCGGCGCATACCAGCGCACCGCGCTGCGCGTCGTGCCCAACAAGGTCGAGGTGTTGAAATAGGTCGTGTCGGTCAGGTTGCGGCCTGCCAGCTCGACCATCCAGCCGTCGCCGGGACGGCGATAGGCGATGCGCGCATCGACCGTCTGGTACGCCGGCTGAAGGTGGAACGGATCGTTCGGCAGGATCTTCTGGTCTTTGCCGGTGGCGGTGAACACCACGCCCAGATCGATCCGGTCGCCATTGCCCATCTCGACTTCGTAGGTCGGCGAGAGCCGCAGCTGATAGTCGGGCAGGTTCTTCTGGCGATCGGTGAGCAACGGCACGCCACCGCCCGCCGGGACCCGCTTGAACTTCGAGTCCGAGACGGTGAACGCGCCGAACAGCGAGAAGCCCTGGAACGGCGTGAAGGTGAACTCGGTCTCGATACCGCGGGTGCGCAGATCGGCCGAATTGACCACGATCGAGCCGCCCGTCGTGCTGCTCAGATTGAGCTGCAGATCGTTATACTCGTTCTGGTACGCCGCGATGTTCACCGTCAGCAGGCGATCGAACAATTCGCTCTTGAAGCCCAGTTCCCAGGCGGTGACGATTTCGGGCGGGATCGCCGCCAGTGCCGTCGCTGCGGTGGGATAGGGTTGGAACGCGCCGGCCTTGTAGCCCTTCGACCAGGTCGCATAGACGTTCAGCCGGGGGCTGACCTTGTACGCGACGTTCACCTTGGGCGAGAAATTGTCGAAATTGACATCGCCGCTGGCCACCGTCGCCGCACCGCCGCGCTCGATCTTCTTCGAGTCATAGGTGTAGCGGCCACCCAGCGTGATCGTCAGCGGATCGAACGGGGTGAAATACGCCTCGCCATAAGCGCTGTAGCTGTCGGTGGTCTGGATCGAGATATAGGCCAGATCGGTCTTGGTGATCGGCGGCGGCGTGGTCGGCGTCGTCGTCGACGGCGTGATCAGGAAGTGCGGAATGCTGTCCGAATGCTCGCGGAAATAGAACAGACCGCCGACGAAGTTGAACGGACCGTCCAGCGCCGAGACGAACTGCAGCTCCTGGCTGAACTGATTGGTCTTCAGATCGGTGAACAGGTCGTTGCCGATCGGCGACGATCCGAAGTCATAGGCCGATTTGAAGGTCAGCGCGCGATAGGCGGTGATCGACGACAGCGTACCCGCGCCCAGATCCCATTCCGCCGTCAGCGACGCGCCGCCGCCATCATAGCGATTGATGTCCGCCATGTCGGGCGCAGCCTTGTAGAGCGAGCCGTAGAGCGGGACCGGATTGGCCGGATTGGTGATGTTGAACGGCGTGCCCGACTGAAGGCCCGAGCGATCCTTGGCATAATCGGCCGTGGCGAACAGCGTGAAGCTGTCGCTGACCTTCCACAGTGCCGTGGCGCGTGCCGCGGTCGTGCTCTTGCGGCCCAGATGCTCGCCTGACACGGCATGGGTGTAATAGCCATCGTTGGTGAGGTTCAGCGCGCTGAAGGTCACCGCGAACTCGTCCGACAGCGGCACGTTCACGCTGCCGCGGAAATCGAGCCGGTTGAAGCTGCCCAGCGTCAGATCGCCATTGAAATGCACGCCGTCAAAGGTCGGGCGCTTGGTCACCAGCTTCACCGCGCCACCCGGCGTGTTGCGGCCATAGAGCGTGCCCTGCGGCCCGCGCAGCACTTCGACGCGCTCGAAATTGTTCATGTCGACGAGCGAGCCGATCGAGCGGCCGAGATAGACGCCGTCGAGATAGATGCCAACGCCGGGCTCGTTCAGCGCGTTCGAGTTATCCTGGCCGATGCCGCGGATGAACACGGTCGCGCCGTTCGAGCTGCCCTGGTTGGCCGCGACGATCAGGCTGGGAACGGCGGGACCGACGTCCAGCAGGCCGCCGATCTGCTGACGCTCGAGCGCATCGGTACCCAGCGCGGTGACCGCGATCGGCACGTCCTGCAGGCTTTCGTCACGCTTGCGAGCGGTGACGACGATCACATTGTCTTCGGAAACCTCGTCGCTGGCCTGAACCGCCACCGGGGCGGCATCCTGCGCCCAGGCCATGGCTGGTGCGGTGAGACCGGTCGCGAGACATCCGAAATAGAGAACAGACTTCTTCATGTAGACCCCTTCCCTGAAGCAAGTGCCGCCCGCTTTTGTTTTGGACCTCATGGCCCGACGGCGCTCACTTTCATTGACGAGGCAGAGAAGGCGATCCGCCAAAAATTTGTAATAATCATAGAACATATGCGACCTGCACTTTTATCTATGCCGAACGATATTATGCCGCGGAAAGCAGCACGGCTCGGACGGCCTTTTTTTCTTGTGCAGTTCTGGAAGAATCGCACCATTTCGGTGTCATATCCAACCGGAACCATATGTCCCTCCTGCGTTACCCGAGGGTATATCCTTTTAGTTTAACGTTTGCTCAAACTATGAAGTGCCGCACCGGAGTCAATAGGCCAGCTACTCACTCCGGCGCGGCGCTGCGTCAGGCTGCGGCCGTTTCCTGTGCAACCACAGTTTCGCTCTCAACGGCAATTCCGTACTTTTGCGTCGCCACCTCGGCGCTGATCTTGCCGTTGCGCAAGTCGGAGCGGACGAGCTGCGGATCGCGATCGCGCGGATCGCCGAAACCGCCGCCGCCGCCGGTGACGTGACGGAACACATCGCCCCGGTGCAGTTCGGTCGTAACCTTGCTGGGCAGCGGCGCGACGCCCTGCCCCGGATTGACGAAGTTCCACGAGGCCGAACCTTCCTCGCCCTGATCCAGGCCCCAGGGACGATGCGTGCGCCGGTCCGAACGGACCTGAAGGATCGCACGGCCCTCGGTCAGCCGCATGTCGCGCACGATGGCCAGGCCCCCGCGCGAACGGCCCGCGCCGCCGCTGTCGGCCACAAAGCCATATTGTTCGCAGCGCAGCGGATATTCCGCCTCGATCACTTCGATCGGGATGTTGGTGCAGTTCGACGCGACCAGCGCCATCGCGTCGCCATCGCCACGATAATGCGATCCGCCCCACGCGCCGAAGATCAGGTCGCAATGGACGAACGGCTCGCCATTGTCGCGCGTGCCGCCGATCGTGACGAAGGTGTTGCCGCCTTCCGATGCCGCCATGGTCTTGGCCGGCACTGCCTTGCCCAGCGCCGCCAGCACCAGTTCGGACAGGCGGAAGCCGGTCAGGCCGCGCGCGGCGCAGGCGCCGGGCAGCGTCACGTTCAGGATCGTGCCCTTCGGCGCGATGATCGTGATCGGCCGCATGAAGCCGCCATTGTTCGGGATATCGGCGTCAAACACGCAGCGCAGCGCGAGATAGGTCGATGCCTTGGTGAAGCTCTCCGTCGCGTTCAGCGCGCCGCGCACCATCGGCGACGAGCCGGTGAAGTCGGCAACGATCTCGCTGCCCTTGACGGTCAGCGCGAGCTTGAGCGGAATGGCTTCGTCGGAGAAGCCGTCATCGTCGATATAATCCTCGAAGTGGTAGACGCCGTCGGGCAGCGCCTCGATCTCCGCCCGGGTCAGCTTCTCGGCATAGTCGAGCAGAGCGGCCAGATAGCGCTGAAGCCACGGCAGGCCATGCTTGGCGACGAGCTTCAGGAATTCGCGCTCGCCATACGTACACGCCGCGACGGTCGCGTGGATATCGCCGGTCACCATCTCGGGCAGGCGGACATTGGCCGCCAGGATATCGAACACCGAACGGTTCTGCTCGCCCTTCTCGAACAGGCGGACGACCGGGAAGCGGATGCCCTCCTGATAGATTTCGGTGGAGTCGCTCGCATTGCTGCCCGGCACGCGCCCGCCCATGTCGGCATGGTGCGCCACGGCTGCGGCGAAGGCGGCGGGCTTGCTGTCGTTGCCCGGCACGAAGATCGGCTTGAACACGAACACGTCGGGCAGATGCATGCCGCCATTATACGGATCGTTCAGCAGATAGACGTCGCCCGGCGCGATGCTGTCGCCGAACTTGGCCAGCACCGCGGCCAGCGCGTCGGGCATCGCGCCCAGATGCTGCGGCACGGTCAGGCCCTGTGCGAGCAGCTCGCATTCCGGGGTCAGCAGCGCGGTGGCGAAATCGCCGCCGTCGCGGATAATGGTCGAATGGCCGGTGCGGAAGATCGTCAGCGCCATCTCGTCCGAGATCGCACGCAGCGCGTTGTTGAGGATTTCCAGCTCGATGGCGTTGATGGTCTCGGTCATGGATCAGTTCCCGATATTGGTCTTGATGACGATGCAGCCATTCGCGTCGAGCGAGGCGTCGCATCCCGGCGGGACGACGGTGGTCGAATCATATTCCTCGATGATCGCGGGACCGGCGAGCGTCTTGCCCGCCAGATCGCGGCGGATCAGCACCGGGGTGGGCAACAGGCCATGGTCCGGGCCGAAATAGACGTCGCGCTGCTGCATGGTGCCGCGCCGGTCATCGAGCGACGCGGCCCAGTTCAGCTCGGGCTGCTTGGGACTCTGCGCCACCACGCGCAGGTTCGCGATCTGAAGCGGCGCGCCGTCGGTGTTGAAGCCATAGGTCTTCTCATATTCCGCGCGGAACCGCTCGGCCGCTGCGTCGATCGCTTCGGCAGTCACGACACCGGCGGGCAGTACGATCGGCAGGCTCGCGGTCTGGCCGATCACGCGGCATTCCAGCCGGCGCTCCAGCTCGATCCGGGTCAACGGATATTCGGGATCGTCGACCGAGGCCCCGGCCTCCAGCGCCACGAATGCCGCTTCCAGTGCCGCCAGATCCAGCGTGTCGAAGCGCTGCATATAGGTCTGGGTGAAGTGCCGCTCGACGCGCGCGGTCAGCAGGCCGAACGCACTGAACACACCCGGGCTAGGCGGCACGATCACCGTGCCGATCTCCATCTTCTGCGCGATATGGACCGAGTGGATCGCGCCATTGCCGCCGAATGCGTACAGCACGAAGTCCTTCGGATCGCGGCCGCGCTCGATGGTGACCGAACGCAGTGCGCGCATCATGTTGGCATTGGCGATCGAATGGACACCGAACGCCGCCTCCAGCACCGGCAGGCCGATCCGGTCCGCCACCTGGCTCTGGATCGCATCGAGCGATGCCTGGCGATCCACGGGGATCGTGCCCCCAGCAAGACCCTGCGGGTTGATATAGCCGAGCACCAGATTGGCGTCGGTCACGGTCGGCTGGGTGTTGCCCTGGCCGTAACAGACCGGCCCCGGCACTGCGCCGGCGCTCTTGGGGCCGACCTGGATACCGCCCGCCTTGTCGAACCAGACCAGGCTGCCGCCGCCCGCACCCACTTCGGACAGATCGACCGAAGGCGAACGCAGCGCATAGCCGCCGCCACGCGTCAGGCGCGATCCCATCGAGACGCCGCCGCCGACCTCATATTCAGTCGCCTGCGGCACCTGATATTCCTCGATCACTGCGGCCTTGGCGGTGGTGCCGCCCATGTCGAAGCTCAGTGCCTGGTCATGGCCATTGCTCTCGGCCAGCGCGCGGCATCCCATCACGCCTGCGGCCGGACCGGATTCGATGATCAGCACCGGGCTTTCCGCCGCGGCATTGGCCGACAGCATGCCGCCGTTCGACTGCATGATGAGCAAGGGTGCGGTGACGCCGCTCTCGGCCAGCGAGTCCTTCAGCAGCCGCACATAGCGCTGCACCGTGGGCAACACATAGGCGTTCACAGCGGTCGTGCTGGCGCGCTCATATTCCTGCATCTCGGGCGCGAGTTCGACCGAGAGGGTGATCGGCGTTTCAGGGAAGGCCGCGCGCAGCGCCGCGCCTGCCGCAATCTCATGCTCGGGATTGGCATAGCTGTTGAGGAACATCACCGCGATGGACTCGGCACCCTCGTCGATCAACTGGCGGCCCCGTTCGACCACTTCGTCGCGATCCAGCGCGACCAGCACGCTGCCGTCGCCCGCGATCCGCTCGGCGGTTTCGAGGCGACGCGCACGCTCGATCAGCACCGGCGGCTTCTGCCAGCTGATCTCGTACAGCTTGGGCATGCGCAGCCGGCCGATCTCCAGCACGTCGCGGAAACCCTTGGTTGTGATCAGACCGGTGACCGCGCCCTTATATTCCAGGATCGCGTTGGTCGCGATGGTGGTGCCATGGACGATCTCGGTGATCGCCGGACGTTCCAGCCCATCCGCATCGGCAGCGTTGCCGATCGCGTTCAGGATGCCCTGGGAATAATCGCCCGGCGTCGAGGGCACTTTCTGCCGCAGCACACGGCCGTCGTTGCTGACCGCGACCATGTCCGTGAACGTGCCGCCGATATCGACCCCGACCCGCCAACTCACCGATGTCATACGCCTGATGCCCCTTAGTCCAGAAACTGATCTTCGAACGCGCGTGCCTCGGCCGTGCCGACGATCCGGTCGCGTTCTGCGAAGTCCACCGCGCCGGCAAAGCCCAGGGGCGTGCCGTGCGCGCGAAGATGGTCGAGCGCCGCCCGGGCGCCCGCGATGGCCGCGAGTTGCTGCTCGGCGGGCCAGGTGATGATGGCGAAGCCCATGGCCTCGAGCGCGTCGGCGGCGATCGTGTCGCCCTTGCCGGAAACGACCGCGATCAGCTTCGGCGCAGCGACCCGCGTGGCGACCGCTTCAATGGCAGCGCGGTCGTGGAGATGCTCGACATAGACCAGATCGACCCCGGCATCGGCCAGCGCGTTGGCGCGATCGATGGCCTCGTCCAGCCCCAGATGCGGCGCGGCATCGGTACGGCCGATCACCAGGAAATCCGGATCGGTTCGCGCACCCAACGCGACCTTCAGCCGGGCCACGGCAGTGTCGCGCGAAAGCAGGTTCGCAGCGCCGTCACGACGACGACGCGGGATCTCGAAATCGTCAATATGCAGACCCGACGCACCCGCCCGCTCGATCCGCGACACCGCCCGCTCAAGGTGAAGCGCGCCGCCGAACCCGGAGTCACAATCGACCAGGAAAGGCAGGCTCGACACTTCGGCGATGCCGCGAACGCGTGCCTCAAGCTCGCTCAGCGTGACCAGCCCAAGGTCCGGGCGCCCCATCCCCCGCGCGACTGCGCCGCCGGACAGATAGGCCCCCGCGAACCCTGCCAGCTCTGCCAGTCGCGCGGAAAGCCCGTCCGAAATCCCCGGCAACCGCACCGGCCCAGCTGCAAGCAAGGGGCGAAACCCACGCTTTCCGTAGTTTAACGTTTGCGTTTCGCGCGCGCAATGAGGCCCTGAGGTCATGCCCGCCCTTAGATCGCTACGACGACCGACTTGGTCTGAAGATAGGGTGCGAGGCCATCAAAGCCATTCTCGCGGCCCCAGCCGGACTGCTTGTATCCGCCCCACGGCATCGACACGTCGACGAAGTGATAGGTGTTCATCCACACCGTGCCCGCGCGCACCTGTTGCGCAAAGCGGTGCCCGGTCGACAGGTTGGTGGTGAAGATCGCAGCCGCCAGACCATAATCGCTGTCATTGGCGAGCAGCGGGATTTCCGACGGATCGTCGAACGGCGCCGCAACCAGCACCGGGCCGAATATCTCCTCACGGACGATCTTCATCTCGGGCCGGGTATTCACAAACACGGTCGGCTTCACGAAGTAACCGGTATCGCCGTGGCGGCCGCCGCCGACCACGACTTCGGCGCCCTCGGCCACACCCGCATCGATCATGCCGGTCACGCGCTCCAGTTGGCGCTGCGATACGACCGGACCCATTTCGGTCGCGGCATCCATGCCGTTGCCCAGCCGGATATTGCCCGCAATCTCGGCAATGCCCGCGACGACGCGATCGAACACCTTGCGCTGGACATACAGGCGCGTGCCCGCCGAGCAGATCTGCCCGGCATTGGCGAACACCGCATTGGCGGCGCCCGGAATGGCGCGATCCAGATCGGCATCGTCCATCACCACGACCGGCGACTTGCCGCCCAGTTCGAGGCTGACCTTCTTGAAGTTGCCTGCAGCGCTGTTGATGATCGAGCGGCCGGTGGCGGTCGATCCGGTGAAGGCGATCTTGTCGACCTGATGGTGGCTGGCCAGCGCTGCGCCGGCATCGGCACCATAGCCGGTGACGATGTTCACCACACCGTCCGGCACACCCGCCTCGATCAGCAGCTCGCCCAGCCGCAGCGCGGTGAGCGGGGTATCCTCGGCAGGCTTCAGCACGCAGGTGCAGCCGGCGGCCAGCGCCGGAGCAAGCTTCGCCGCAGTGATGATCGGCGCATTCCACGGAGTGATGATCGCCACCACGCCGACCGGCTCGAGCAGGGTGAAGGCGTGATATTCGGCACCATTGCCCGACAGGTTGGTGGTCTTGCCATCCAGCTTGTCGCACCAGCTCGCGTAATAGCGGAAGGTCGCGGCCGCGCCGGGCACGTGACCGCCCACCGCCTGCGCCAGCGGCATGCCGTTGTCGAGCGTCTCGATCCAGCCAAGCTCCTCCGCATTGGCGTCGATCAGGTCGGCCAGGCGATTGAGGATGCGCGCACGCTCACGGGTCGGCAGTCCGGACCAGCGGCCATCGTCGAAGGCGCGCCGTGCAGCCGACACCGCCGCATCGACGTCCACCGCCGTGGCGGCAGGGACGGTGGTGAGTTGGCTGCCGTCGGCCGGGTTCAGCACGGCGATGGTGGCGCCAGAACGCGCATCGACCCACTGGCCATCGATCAGCATCTGCGTCTGGAAACTGGGTGACTTGGCGATGGCGGTGG
This sequence comes from Sphingomonas sp. AOB5, assembly GCF_029433115.1. Taxonomy (GTDB): domain Bacteria; phylum Pseudomonadota; class Alphaproteobacteria; order Sphingomonadales; family Sphingomonadaceae; genus Sphingomonas. The sequence continues at coordinate 69,294 of NZ_JARNTV010000017.1, forward strand.
TCTGGGCAGAGGCTTGCGACATTCTACTCTCTATACTGTTGCGACATCCGGCGACCGGAAGGATTACGGCACCAGCGCCGATCCGCACATAGCGCATGGCGCGGGCCAGGCCCGCTCCGCCGCATTGCCGATATCCCCGGAGACCCGGCCCGGCACTCGCCGTCACCGCCCGTTCTGAAACCATAGACGAGCCGCAGCGCGGACCCCGCCAATTTTTCCGCGGAAAATCATGCGGTTCATTTTGGCGGTTGCGGCGATCCGGCACGTCCTCCTTACCGGGGACAGGTGCGCAACGGCGCATCGACGCGCCCTTTCGAACATTCCATTCGTCCAGGGCTAGCCGTTCCGCGCCATGTTGCTCATCGTCGTGAAGGTCGCGCTTACCGCGCTGGTCGTCGTCAGCGCCACCATCGTTGCCGAGCGGCTCAAGCCGATCTGGGCAGGTATTCTGACTACCATTCCGCTGTCATCCGGAGCCGCATTCGTGATGCTGGCTTTGAGCGAAAGCCCCGCCTTCCTGTCCGACGCCGCGCTCGCCGCGCTGGTCACCAGCATCGCCGCCTATGCCTATCTCGCGGTGTTCGTCTCGCTCGCGCCGCGTCGTGCGGCATTTGCCAGCGTTTCCGCCGCCTTCCTGACCTGGCTGGCGTTCAGCACGATAAGCTATGCCTTCGCATGGTCGCTGACAGCCGCGCTGCTGGGCAACCTGCTGGCCTATGCCGCCTGCCGCATCATCACCCGGTCTGCGCCCGATCCGCATGTAGCGGGCCGCCGCGCGTCGCCCACGCGGCGAGACCTGCTGCTGCGCGGCCTTGCGGTCGGACTGCTGGCAACGGTCGTATCGATCTCGGGCCGCTATGTCGGGCCGACCGTCGCGGGAACGCTGGCGGTGTTCCCGATGGTCTATGTCACCGTCGCCTTCATCGTCCATCGCCGGGCGGGAGGAGCAGTGGCAGCGGCGACCATGGGATCGGCCGCCACGCCGCTCGTCGGGGTCAGCCTCGCCTTCTTCACTCTTGCAGCACTGGCGACCGTCACCGGCTCGCTTGCCGCCATGCTCGCCGCTCTCGCGGTCACGATGCTGTGGCCGCTGATGCTCGCGCTGCGCCACCTTCACCTCAACAGGGCCATTCCCGCATGAAGACCGAAGCCGAAACCCGGATCGAACTCGCCGCCTGCTATCGCCTCGCCGCGCGGCATGGCTGGGACGAGTTGGTCTCGACCCATATCTCCGCGCGCGTGCCGGGCAGCAGCGATATCTTGCTCAACCCGATGGGCCTGATGTTCGACGAGGTTACCGCGTCCAGCCTGGTCCGCGTGTGCGAGGACGGCAGTATTGCGGATGACCCGACGGGCCTGGGCTACAATGCCGGCGGGTTCATCACCCACAGCCAGCTCCATCGCGGTCGCGCCGATGCGGAGTGCGTGGTCCACCTTCATCCGCAAGCGGCGGTGGCCATGTCGTGCCGCCCGGAAGGGCTGCTGCCGATTACCGACGATGCCGCGCTGATCGTCGCCGACCTTGCCTATCACGACTATGAGGACGGGCCGAAGCATCTGGCCGAGCCGGAGGGCCTGCTACACAGCTTCGCCGACCGCAATTACATGCTCCAGCGCAACCATGGCGCCTTCACCATCGGCACCAGCATATCTCAGGCATGGCTGCGCATGTACGCCCTCACCCGCGCCTGCGAAGTGCAGATCATGGCGATGGCGCATGACGGCGCGATCGATACCGTCCCCGCGCCTTCCGCCGATCCCGAACTGACGGCAAAGCGCAATACGAAGGCCGCGCGGGTGGGCAATCTCGGCTGGACGGCACTGCTGCGTCGGCTGGACCGCGAAGAACCCGATTACCGGGATTGAGCCGATGCTGCCTGCGGAGATGCTTCCCGAAGATGCGGCGCGCGCGGTTCTGGTCGGCCGCGTGTGGCGCGGTGACCGGCCATGGCTGGTCACCGTGCGAAATGGACGCCTGCTGAGCCTCGATGGACTGGCCGACACGATGAGCGAGTTGCTCGATCTGCCCGATGTCGCGGCGGCAGTCGCCGCCTTCGACGCGTCGCCGCTCGACGTCACCGAAGCGGACCTGCTCGCCCCGTGCGACCTTCAGGCGATCAAGGCAGCTGGAGTCACCTTCGCCGACAGCATGCTCGAACGCGTGGTCGAGGAACGCGCCGGGGGCGATGTTGCCAAGGCCGCGTCGATCCGCGCGGAGATCGAGGCGCTGGCGGGCAGCACCCTTGCCGGCGTCCGACCCGGCAGCGCCGAAGCCGCCGCTCTGCGCGAAGCGATGATGGCCGCGGGCCAATGGTCGCAATATCTCGAAGTCGGGCTGGGTCCCTATGCCGAGATCTTCACCAAGGCCCAGCCCATGTCCGCGGTCGGATGGGGCGCTGCGGTGGGGCTGCATCCCGCCTCGCAATGGAACAATCCCGAACCGGAAATGGTGCTGGCCGTCACCAGCCGGGGCGAGATCGTCGGCGCGACGCTCGGCAACGACGTCAACCTGCGCGATATCGAGGGGCGCAGCGCGCTGCTGCTACCGATGGCCAAGGACAATAACGCCTCATGCGCGATCGGGCCATTCATCCGCCTGTTCGACGCGCATTTCACGCTGGAGGATGTTCGCGCGGCTGACGTCTCGGTCGAGATCGCGGGTGAAGACGGGTTCCGCTGCAAAGGCGTGAACTCGATGGCCCGCATCAGCCGCGATCCGCTCGATCTGGTCGCGCAGGCATATGGGCGATCGCACCAATATCCGGATGGCTTCATGCTGTTCTGCGGAACCATGTACGTGCCGACCGACGATCGCGGTGCGTCGGGTCAGGGGTTTACGCACCACCTCGGCGATAAGGTCTCGATCCGCTCGCCGCGCATCGGGTGCCTGGTCAACAGCGTGACGCGGAGCGATCTGGCGCCGCCCTGGACCTTCGGTGTCGGGGCCTTGCTTCGTGCAATTCAGCCGAAAGGTCGTGAGGGCTGACTCGCCATCGGATTGCGGTCCAAGATCGCCGCGTCGCCCTCACCTACCGCAAGTTCGGCCGCAGCCAGCGTTCCACTTCCGCCACCGGGAGATCACGCCGGGCGGCATAGTCGGCCACCTGGTCCTCGCCGATCTGGGCCACGCCGAAATACTCGCATTCGGGGTGGCCGAAATAATAGCCCGACACCGCCGCGGTCGGCAGCATCGCCATGCTTTCGGTCAGCGTAATCCCGGCCACGTCGCCGGTGCCAGCCGCCAGCATTTCGAACAGTTCGGGCTTCAGCGTGTGATCCGGGCACGCCGGGTAGCCGGGCGCGGGGCGGATGCCGCGATAATGTTCGCGGATCAGTTCCTCATTCGACAGATTCTCGCCCGCCGCATAACCCCACAAAGTCGTGCGGACATATTGGTGCAGCCGCTCGGCAAAGGCTTCGGCGAGACGATCGGCCAGCGCCTTGAGCAGGATGTCCGAATAATCGTCATGGTTCGCCTTGAAGCGGGCGAGGTGTTCGTCGATCCCGTGTCCCGCCGTCACCGCGAAGCCGCCGATCCAGTCGCCCTCAGGCGCGATGAAATCGGTCAGGCACATATTGGCGCGGCCCTCGCGCTTGGCGATCTGCTGGCGAAGCATCGCGATCCGGCGCTCGCCCTGCCCGTCCTCGACGATGATATCGTCACCGTCGCGGCGGCACGGCCACAGGCCCACTACGCCACGCGCGGTCAGCCATTTCTCGGCGATGATCGTGTCGAGCATGGTCTGCGCGTCGGCGAACAGCCCGCGCGCGCTCTCGCCCACCACGGCATCCTCGAGAATTCCGGGATAATTGCCCGCCAGCTCCCATGAGCGGAAGAAGGGCGTCCAGTCGATCGTCTCGCGCAGATCGGCCAGCGACCAGTCGTCGAACCGGTGCAGGCCCGGCTGGAGCGGCGCCGGCTGCTTCAGTTCGAAATCGGGCTTGAACGCATTGGCACGCGCCTGTTCGAGCGAGACCAGCGTCGAGCCACCCGAATTGGCGCGCTTCACACGCACTTCGTCATATTCCGCCTTGGTGCGGCTGACGAAATCGGTCGACTGGCCCTCCGACACCAGCGAAGTGCACACGCCCACCGCACGGCTGGCGTCGAGCACATGAACGACCGCGCCGGAATAGGCCGGATCGATGCGCAGCGCGGTGTGCACGCGGCTGGTGGTCGCGCCGCCGATCAGCAGCGGCATCGTCATGCCGGCACGCGCCATTTCCTCGGCGACGGTCACCATCTCGTCCAGCGAAGGCGTGATCAGCCCGGAAAGACCGATCATGTCCGCGTCATTTTCGTTGGCGGCCTGGAGGATGGTCTGCCACGGCACCATCACGCCCAGATCGACGATCTCGAAGCCGTTGCACTGAAGCACGACGCCGACGATGTTCTTGCCGATATCATGCACGTCGCCCTTCACGGTCGCCATGATGATCTTGCCCTTGCCCTTGGCGCCGGGTTCCTTGGCGGCCTCGATGAAGGGCAGCAAATGCGCCACCGCCTTCTTCATCACGCGCGCGGACTTCACCACCTGCGGCAGGAACATCTTGCCCGATCCGAACAGGTCGCCGACCACGTTCATACCGTCCATCAACGGGCCTTCGATCACTTCGATCGGCCGGGCGAACGCCTGACGGCACTCTTCGGTATCGTCGACGACATGCAGGTCGATGCCCTTGACCAGCGCATGCTCGAGCCGCTTGGCGACCGGCCAGCCGCGCCATTCCTCGGCGGCCTTTTCCTGCGCGGCGTCGGTGCCGCGGAAACGCTCGGCGATGGCGATCAGCCGCTCGGTCGGGGTCTCGCTATCGCTGCGCGCCGGGCGGTTGAGGATCACATCCTCGCACGCCTCGCGCAGTTCGGGATCGATCGTGTCGTACACGTCGAGCTGACCGGCATTGACGATGCCCATGTCCATGCCCGCGGGGATGGCGTGGTACAGGAAGATGCTGTGCATCGCCTTGCGCACCGGCTCGTTGCCGCGGAACGAGAAGCTCAGGTTCGAAAGCCCACCCGAGATATGGCAGTGCGGACAGCGCGCCTTGATCTCGCGGCACGCCTCGATGAAGTCGACGCCGTAGTTGTTGTGCTCGTCGATGCCGGTCGCCACCGCGAAGATGTTGGGATCGAAGATGATGTCCTCGGGCGGGAAATCGATCGTCATCAACAGCTTGTAGGCGCGCTCGCAGATCTCGACCTTGCGGGCCTGGGTATCCGCCTGGCCGGTCTCGTCGAACGCCATGACGACCACGGCGGCGCCATAGGACATGCACTTGCGGGCATGATGCAGAAAGGCCTCCTCGCCTTCCTTCATGCTGATCGAATTGACGATCGGCTTGCCCGAGACGCACTTCAGCCCCGCCTCGATCACCGACCATTTCGAGCTGTCGATCATCACCGGCACGCGGGCGATGTCCGGCTCGGCGGCGATGCGCTTGAGAAAGGTGGTCATCGCCGCTTCGGCGTCGAGCAGGCCCTCGTCCATGTTGACGTCGATGACCTGCGCGCCATTCTCGACCTGCTGCAGCGCGACGGTGACTGCGGCTTCATAGTCGCCGGCCATGATCAGCTTCTTGAACGCCGCCGATCCGGTGACGTTGGTACGTTCGCCGACATTGACGAACACCGCGGTCGGCGCGGTGTCCTGAACTTCGATCGTTTCGGTCATGCGGGAATCAACATCGGTTCGAGGCCGGCAAGGCGGGTCTGGGGCTTGAGCGAAGGCGGGGTGCGCGGCGCGCGTCCGGCGACGATATCGGCCATCGCCTTGATATGCGCCGGCGTCGAGCCGCAGCAGCCGCCCAGGATGTTGACCAGCCCGTTGCTGGCCCAATCGCCCACCTTCGCTGCGGTCTGATCGGGCAGCTCGTCATATTCGCCCAGTTCGTTGGGCAGGCCGGCATTGGGATAGATCATGATCAGCGTGTCGGCGATGCCCGAAAGCGTGCGGACATGCGGGCGCAGCTGGTCCGCGCCGAACGAGCAGTTCAGCCCGATCGTCACCGGCTTGGCATGACGCACCGCGTGCCAGAAGGCCTCGACCGTGTGGCCCGAAAGGTTGCGGCCCGAAAGATCGGTCAGCGTCATCGACATCATGATCGGCACGTCATGGCCAACCGCTTCGGCGGCTTCCTGTGCGGCCATGATCCCGGCCTTGGCGTTCAGCGTGTCGAACACCGTCTCGATCAGGATGAAGTCGCATCCACCCTCGATCAGTGCGTCGCACTGTTCGCGGTACACGCCCTTCAGATAGTCGAAGTCGATCTCGCGATAGCCCGGATCGTTGACGTCGGGCGAAAGCGACAGCGTCTTGTTGGTCGGCCCGATCGCGCCGGCGACGAAGCGGCGATTGCCGTCCTTCGCGGCATATTCGTCGGCAAGGCGGCGGGCGATCCGCGCCGATGCGACGTTGATCTCGCGGACCAGATGCTCGGCGCCGTAATCCGCCTGGCTGATGCTGTTCGCGGAGAAGGTGTTGGTCGAAACGATGTCCGATCCGGCTTCCAGATATTCGCGGGTGATGGTCTCCGGCACTTCGGGCTTGGTCAGCGCCAGGATGTCGTTGTTGCCCTTCTGGTCATGGCTCAGCCCCAGATCGCCGGCATAATCGGCCTCGGACAGCTTCCAGTTCTGGATCTCGGTGCCGAAGGCGCCATCGGTCAGCAGGATGCGATGCTGTGCCGCCGCGACCAGCGCGGCGCGAGCGCCACCGGGTGCCGGGGGATATTGGGTTTGGCTGGTCGCCATTTCGAGTCGTCCATGCTGGCAGAAAAACGATGCTACCAGTTCCATATAAAGATATCTTTATATGTTCAAGTCACTCGAACGACAGGCACGATGATCGGCAGCCCTTGCGGATCGCGGGCGGTGAGCACCTCGACACCGAAGGCATCCGCGATATTGGCCGCGGTCAGCACCGCATCCCGCTCGCCCGAGGCGAGCACCCTGCCCTGCTTCAGCAGGATGATGTCGTCGGCAACGCGCGCGGCTTGGGTCAGATCGTGCAGCACCAGAATCACCCCGGCGCCCTCGCCGGCCACCTTACGGAGCATGGCCAGCGTATCGAGTTGATGCGCGGGATCGAGGCTGGCGAGCGGCTCGTCGGCCAGCAGCCAGCGCGGCTGCCCCGCCAGCACGCGCGCCAGCAGCACC
>NZ_JARNTV010000018.1 GCF_029433115.1 Sphingomonas sp. AOB5
CGGTCGAGGATGCGAACCCGCCTTTCCGCCTGCCGCTCGGCGCCGTGGCCGCCGACACGATCCTGCGCGAGCTGGAAAGCGTGGCGGCCGACATCGCGCCCTGGCTGGCCCACGCCCGCGCGGCCGACGCTCCCTTGCCTGAAGAGGTGCCTGCATGACCCTGTTGCCCAGCCGCCGCTGGGGGATCGTCATCGTCCTCCATCTGATCTGCGCATTTTGCGGGACGATCAGCGCCTCCAAGGGCGTGTTCTTCCCCTCGCTGCTGAAGGAATTCCAGCTCAGCCATGCGGCGGGGGCGACCCTGCTCAGCGCCAATGTCGCGGTAGCAGGGGTGGTGTCGCTGCTCGGCGGATGGCTGATGCTGAAGCGAGTGCGGGCCGAGACCTTCATCGCGGTACTGGGCGCGATCATCGGCGGGGGCTTTCTGGTCGCCGGGACGGCGCAGAATTATACGCAGCTGCTGGTCGCATACATGCTGATGTCCGGGGGCGGCATCAGCCTGGTGGTGACGCCCTTCGTCCTCTCCAACTGGTTCGAAAAGCAGCGCGGCCTTGCCATCGGCATCGCGCTGTCGGGGACAACCACCAGCGGGGTGCTGTTCAATCCGTTGCTTGGCCTGGCGGTCGAGAATTGGGGCTGGCGCAGCGGCTATATCGCACTCGGCGTGGCGATGCTGGCGATCGTGCCGCTGGCGACACTGCTGGTGGTGCGCACACGGCCGCCGGAGCCGCTTGCGAGCGACGGCGCGGCGCCGGTGCAGGCCGAGGGGGTGACGCTGCGCGAAGCGGTGGCGACGCGCGCCTATTGGACGGTGCTGCTCGGCTATGTGCTGTTCTGGGCATCGACCAACGCCTATTTCCTCCACTTCATCCCGGCAGTGCTGGGCATGGGCTATGGCCTGAAGGAAGCGACGCTGATCATGAGCGTGCTGTTCCTGCTGGCCGCGGCGACCAAGCTGCTGTTCGGCTGGCTGTCCGACCGAGCCGATGTGCGCATCGCGCTGGTCGCGAGCCTGATCCTCGCATCCGCGGCACTCGCCTTGCTGTTCGTCTATCTCTCTGGCGGCAGTGCCATCGCGCTCCAGCTGTTCGTGCCGCTCTATGGCCTCACCTATTCGGCGCCGCTGGTGCTGTTCCCGGTGTTCGTCGCCAAGCTGTTCGGGCGGCGCCAGTTCACCATCATCGACGCGACGATCATGGTGGCAGGATCGGCAATCGGATCGCTCGGCAGCGTTTATGCCGGCTGGGTCTATGACGTGACCGGCACCTATCAGATCGCGTTCCTGACGCTGGGAATCGCCATGGCCGCGGTGGGTGGGCTGATCTGGACGCTGCCCGGACGCGCCGTCGCGCGCGAGCGGGCGCAGTCGCTGACGCCGTCCATCGCCTAAATCGCACGGGTTTTGCCCCGCGAACCAAAACTATCTTCCGTTCTGGAGTTAATTCCTATCAATTGAGAGGATGAATGAGGCCCTGCCTTCCCTGACGGCCCTCAAGGTCTTTGCCAGTTGCGCGCGCAACCGCAGTTTTACGCGCGCGGCGGACGAGCTGGGGATCACGCCGGGCGCGGTAACCCAGCATATCCGGGCGCTGGAATTGTGGGCCGGGACGCCCCTGTTCCGCCGCACCGGGCGATCGGTGCTGCTCACCACCAAGGCCGAGGCCGCCCTGCCGCTGCTGACCGAGGGCTTCGGACAGATCATCCAGGGCGCGGGGCTGCTGCGGCTTGAGGACGAACAGGCGCATGTCGTCAGCGTGACTGCGCCGCCGACCTTCGCGGCGAAATGGCTGCTCAGCCGCCTCGACGCCTTTCGCGAAGATCATCCCGAGTTCGACGTGTGGGTCTCGGTCGATGCGCAGGGTCCCCGCGGGGGCAAGGCGCAGTCGGACGTCTATATCCGGTACGGGCTGGATGCGGGCGACGAGGGCATTGCCGAACCTTTGGTCCATGACGAAGTGGTGCCGGTCGCCTCACCCGAGTTCGTCGAGCGATACGGCCTCGGCAAGGGGCCGACCGGCCTGATCGCCGCGCCGTTGCTCCACTATGTCAGCGACAAGGTGGACCCGTCCTTCCCCGACTGGCCGGCCTGGTTCCAGGCGCATGGCATCGCTTCGCCGGTCGAGAGCACGCGGGGGTCGCGGTTCGACCATCCGGGGCTGCTGATCGATCAGGCGGTTTCGGGCCATGGCGCAGCGCTCGCCAAGCGCATCCTTGCCACGCCCGACATTCTTGCCGGGCGGCTGGTGCCGCTGTTCGGCGACCGTACGCCGGTGCGCTCGGCCTATTGGATTTCGCGACCGCGGGGCCGCACGCTGCGTCCGCCGGTCCAGGCGTTCATCGACTGGATCCGGACCGATGTCCGCACGGCTTGCCCGGAACTGCATTGATCAGCAATAGTCTGTACATTTAGCCTATATCGATCCAGTATCCCCGCCAAATGGTGAGAGGATCGGATATGCCCCAGCAGCAACGCCTTGTAGCAAGCCGCCGCGCAATTTTGGCCGGTGCGCTGATCGTGCCGGTGCTGCCAGCACTCGCTCGCCCGGCGGATACGGTGTTCAGCGCGCCAGATGGGGCGGTCGAGCGGATCATCCCGGTTCAGGGTGCAAAGCTGTGGAGCTGGGATTCCGGGGGGAAGGGTCCTCCGATCCTGCTGCTGCATCCCGCAACGGGAAGTGCTGCGATCTGGGAGTATCAATATGCGGCGTTCCGTGACGCGGGGTACCGGGTCATCGCCTATTCCCGGCGCGGCCATTATCGCTCGCCGGTGGAGGCTGGTTCCGATCCGGGCTTCTCGGTCGATGATGTCGATGCGATCGCCGATGCCTATGGGCTGAAGCGCTTCTTTCTGCTGGGATCGGCGGCGGGCGGGTTCATGGTGCCGGACTATGCGCTGACCCGGCCCGAGCGGCTGTTGGGGATCGTCATGGCCTGCACCCAGGGTGCGGCGGCCGATCCGGCATTCCGGGCGAGCATCACCCGCATCCTGCCCGAGGGATTCTCGCAGATGCCGGCATCTTTCCGCGAGCTTGGCCCGTCCTACCGAGCCACCAATCCCGAAGGCATGGCGCGATGGGAAGCGCTGGAGCATGTCGCGACGATCGACGGACGCTTTCGCCAGAAGCCGCGCAACATCCTCGACTGGCCGACCGTCTCGCGGATCGCGGTACCGACGCTGGTGATTGCCGGGGGCGCGGACCTGTACATCCCGCCCGCGCTGGCGCGGATCTATGCCGGGCATATCCCGGGCAGCCGGTTCGAGGTGATCGCGGACAGCGGCCATTCGGCCTATTGGGAACAGCCCGAGGCGTTCAATCGCGCGGTGCTGCGTTTTACCAACAAGCACAAGCGGGGGTGATCCCCCGGCCGCCACGGAGCGGCCGGAGGATCGGGAGCATCACTTAAAACCGCAGGCGGACACCTGCCTTGTAGAAGCGGCCAACCACATCATAGTTGGTGCCGTTGGTCTGGGTCAGCAGCGTGGTCGACGGGATGATTGGCGGATCGCGGTCGAACACATTGTTGACCACCCAGAAGAACTGGAACCGGTCGCCAGCGTCGATCGTGCCCGACAGGTTGAACAGCGCATAGGATCCGATGGCATTGTCCGCATGGCTGACGTCGGCCGGCTGGCCATTGGTCGGCACTTCGGTATAGGCATTGTCGATCACGCCCGCGCTCACGAAGCGGACCTGCCCGGTGACCGAGAAGGGCTTCTGTGCGTAAGTGGCCGAGAAGTTCGCCTTCCAGTGCGGCACCGCGCCTTCCGACTGATCGAGCTGCCCCGCCTGTTCGTTGACCGAGGGCGCCTCGCCCGGACCGCCGGGCACGATGATCGTGAACTTGTCGACATAGGTCGCGTTGGCCCGCAGGTTCAGCTCGCCGCCGCCCAGCGGCAGGCTGTAGCTCGCCGCAAGGTCCATGCCGCGCGTTTCGAACGAGGAGAGGTTCAGGAACTGGTTGGTCACGCCGATCAGCGCGCCGCCGCTAAACTGGAGCAGGCTGCAATAGCTGGTGACCCCGAGACCGCAGAGACGGGCGATTTCGGCCTGGCCGACATTGGCGATGACGTCGCTCACGCGAATATCGAACAGATCGACCGAGAGGCGAAGCCCGCGAACGAAATCGGGCGAGTAGCTGATGCCGATCGTCGTCGTCTTCGAGCGTTCGGGCTGCAATGCGGTGTTACCGACATTGGCGACGCGGACGCCCGGATAGGTCACGCCATTATACACGACGTTGTTGAGCGAGACCGTTGCGGGGACGAGCAACTCGTACAGGCTCGGCGCGCGGATATCGAGCGAGTGGGTGCCGCGGACCAGCAGGCCCTGCACCGGTTCCCAGGTCGCGCCCGCCTTCCACGTCGTGACACCGCCGAACCGGGTATAATCGGCGTAGCGGATCGCGCCGTTGAGTGTCAGCGCATGCGCGAAGGGCAGGTTCGCGGCCAGCGGGACGGTGGCTTCGAAATAGCCTTCGCGGACCGAGAAGCTGCCGGCAAACTGCCCGCCGACCGAACTGTCATACACGCCGGTCAGCGAGACGGCGTCGACCACCGAGTTGAGCGATTCATGCCGGTATTCGACACCTGCCGCGATGGCGACCGGGCCGGCCCAGGTCGAGAAAGGCGAGCCCTGAATGTTCAGCTGTGCGGCATCCTGGATATAGTCGAGCTTCGCAGTCGCCTCGCCCGAATAATAGGCGATCGCCGCCGCGCTCTGCGAACCGTTGCCGAACAGGTTGAGCGGCACGCAGCCATTGTTCGGGTTGGTCAGGGTCGAGCGGCAGGTCGGCTGGCCGGTGACCGGGCTGGTCACCACATCGGCGGCCATGGCGTAGAGCGTGCGGTTGCGCGCCGAGGAACGGCGGTAATATTCGTTCTCGCCATGTGTGTAGGACGCGTCCCAGGTCCAGCCGCCGCCGAAGTCGCCGTTGAAGCCGATCGTGCCGGTCGCGGCAGTCGAGCGGACGATCGTGTAGGGCAGGGGCGTGTCGTAATTGACGCGGGCGAGCACGAAGGACTGGGCGGGCGGCGTCGCGGTCGAGGGACCAACCGGAGCCGGGATCAGTGTACGCAGCGCGGCCGGGATATAGGGATTGTCGGCATAGATGCGGACCTGCGAGCCCGACAGGGTGGTCGGGCTATAGACGCTCACGCGGTCACGGATCGGCTGGTTGATCGATTCACCGTGCGACTGGCCCCATGAGGCGTCGACGAATATCTTCAGCGCCGGGGAAATCTCGAAATCGGCATGACCGTAAAAGACCTTGCGGCGGGTCGAGGCGATCATCGAGTTGCTGCTGAGATCGGGGTTGCCGCCACCGATCTGGTTGGCGGCAAAGGTGGTCGAGGTCGTGGCCGGATTGAATTCGCCGCGAACGAAGGTCTTGGTCGTGGTCGGCGAGGTGAATTGCAGGCCGATCAGCCCGGCACGTTGCGCCGTGGTGCCGCCGGTGGCGTTCACGATCAGGCCGCCCGAAGTATAGTTGCCCGGCTCGGTACCGCTGCGCAGCACCATGCGGGGACGGCCGTTCGCGGCGGTCGCTGTGGGATCGGTGAAGAACTGGTAATAGTCGTCGGCCCAGTCGCGCGAGCGATAGGTGCCGATGCCGTCATTGTTGGAATAGTCGCCCGAGAGGACGACATGGCCGCGATCGCCCGCGAACGAGAAGCCGCCGACCGCGCCGATGCGATATTCGGCGGCGTCGCCGCGTTCGGAGATACCGGCCTGCGCTTCCATCTGGATGCCGTCGATCTGCTTCTTGAGGATCAGGTTGACCACGCCTGCGACGGCGTCCGAGCCCCATTGTGCCGAAGCGCCGCCGGTGACGATATCGGCGCGCTCGATCATCAGCGTCGGGATCAGGTTGAGATCGACCTGATAGGGATTGCCCACGCTCGACGCAGGCACGCTGGGCACGAAGCGGCGCCCGTCGATCAGGACGAGCGTGCGCGGCGAGCCGAGGCCGCGCAGATCGGCGAAGGTCTGGCCCGGCGTCTGGGTGCGCACGCCGTTCGCAGCACCACTCAGGCGCGAGCTGAAGGCCGGCAACTCGCTCAGCAGGCTATAGACATTGGTGACGCCGCGCTGCTCCATTTCCTCGGTGCCGAGCACGAGGGTGGGGGTGGCGGCGGTGAAGCCCGATCGCGTGCGCGATCCGGTGACCCGGATCTCGTCATTGGCGACCGGATCCTGTTCGTCGGTCGCTGCGCTTTCGTCCTGCGGCGTCGCATCGACGCTCTGCGCGAAGGCGGGCTGTGCGAGACACAAAGCGGCCAGGCACGAGGTTGCCGCGAACTTCGCCACGGTGCGCCGGATTCCGGTGATTTCAGACATGACCTCTCCCCAGGGTGGTGCGGCCTTTTCGGCTCGCAATGTCGCGGTGGTGCGCGATCCGGCAGCCTGTGGCTTGCCTGAGCGCGCACGAATTCCGCTCGACCGAGGAGTAGGGATAGCCGCTTATTGAGTCAATAGGATAGCTTTATGACATTACATTATGCGGCGATCAGCGGTTCGCCCTTGATCGCGATGCGATGCATGATGCGGCGCTGTCCCTGATAGTCGTTGCTGGCATAGTGCCAGACTTGGATATTGTCCCAGAACACGACCATCCCCGGCTCCCAGACGATGCGGCACTGGAATTCCGGCTTCTGGCCATGGACGTAGAGGAAATCGAGCAACGGCGCGCTTTCGCGCTCGCTCCAGCCCTCGAAGCGCAGCGTATAGGCCGCATTGACGAACAGGGACTCGCGGCCCGTCACCGGATGCCGGATCACCACCGGATGAACCAGTTCGGGTGCGGGGCTGATATTCTTGTTGAGCCGCTTCGACGCAGCCAGCAACCGCGCATTGCCATGCACCGCGCGCAGCCCGCGCAACGTGTCCTTCATGCCGTCGGACAGCGCGTCGAATGCCGCCGCCATACTCGAGAACAGCGTATCGCCGCCGTGGCGGGGCAGTTCGCGCGCGACGAGGATCGTGCCCCAGGGCGGCTCGGCATGGAAAGTCTGGTCGGCGTGCCAGCCGCCGCCGATATTGTCGACCTGATCCTCGGCCTTGCTCACCTCAGTCATCAGCGGGAAGCCGGGCACGGTATCGACATATTTGCCGACCGTCGCATCGCCGAACTGCGCTGCGAAATGCGCATGGTCTTCGGGTTTCACATCCTGCCCGCGGAAGAAGATCACGCCGCGTTCGGCCAGCACGCGGCGGATCGCCACATAGTCTTCGGGTGCGTGGCGTGCGGTCAGGTCGAACCCGGTGATCTCCGCGCCGATCGCGTCGCCCAGCCAGCGGGCTTCGAACGGAGTGGTCATGCTTGCGGCTCCTGACTGAGCGGGTGAGTAATGAGGGTGCGGCGCAGGATCACCAGGCCGATCAGGGCCGGTGCGCCGATGCAGATGGTGGTGAGCAGCATGCCGCCGCCGATCGCGAGCGGATCCCCGCCGAGAACGCTCGACGACAGCAGGCCGGCGGCCAGCGGTCCCATGCCGGTGCCGAGCACGCTCTGGAACAGCATATAGATCACCGTGACCTTGCCGATCAGCCGGACCGGGGTGCGCGCCGCGAGGATGATCGCGCCGATCGCCGCATAGGCGCCCGAGAAGAGCAGCCCGATGCCCTTGATCACGAAGGTCGCGTTCGCGCTCGGTGCGAAAGGGACCAGTGCGAATGCGGTCAGCGTGATGATCGTGGTGACGATCCCGAACGTGCCGATCGCACGGCCATTGGAGGCGAAGCGATCGAGCATGAAGCCGACGAACAACAGCCCGAGCGGCGCCGCGACCAGCTTCACCAGCCCATAGGTATAGCCGATCTCGGGCAGCGACATGCCGAAGCGCCGCCCGACCAGCGCGGGCAGCCAAGGGCCGTTGGCGAACACCACCAGCGTGCTGAGCGTGGTGTAGATCATCAACGGCGCATAGGTGCGGCGATTGGTCCACATATAGCGGATCGCCTCGCCGAAACCGGGTGCGCCAGCGGCGCCTTCCTTCTTCGCGAGCGGCCGGTCGCGGCGCAGCAGCAGCGGCAGCGGGGTCAGTACCAGGCTGAAGAAGCCGATGACGATCAGCACCGCCTGCCACGGCTTCGCCTGACCCAGAAGCGGAATGCCAGCAAATGCGCCGGAGGCCGCCGCCGAGAGCAAAACGCCGCCGATGATCAGTGCCAGCGACCCGCCCAGATAGGGCGCGGCGGAGAAGATGCTGAAGGCACGGCCGCGCAGCGACAGTGGCACGCGTTCGCGGATCAGCGAATAGCTGACCGGCGTGACCACGCCTTCGGCGGTGCCGACCCCGATCCGGGTTGCGAACAATGCGGCGAAGCTGGACGCGAACCCGCCCAGCATCGTCATGCCCGACCAGATGCCGGAGGATGCGACGAGCAGTCCGCGCCGCCCGCCGCGATCGGCGACCAGGCCCGCCGGAATGCTGGCGGCGGAGTAGAAGAGCGAGAAGCCCAGTCCGATCAGCAGGCCCATGCTGGCATCGGAAACCCCGAAATCCTTGCGGATCGGATCGACCAGCAGCGGCAATAACTGCCGGTCGATACAGGCGCAGGCATAGAGGGCGGAGGTGACCGCGATCAGCAGCCATGCATGGAAGCGCCCGCCCTCGGGCCGGGCGGCGGCGGAAGTCCCCACGACCACCTCCCCCCGGCCCTCGGTCGATGCGGCCGGCATCAGAACTTCACGCGGAAGCCGGCCTGGAAGAAGGTCCCCAGCGTGTCGTAATACTGCCCGTTGGTCGCGATGTTCAGCGTGCTGCTGGGCAGCGGCGGCGGGGCGGTATTGAACACGTTACGAACGCTGGCGAAGAAGCCGAAATTCTCGGTCACCGTCATGTCCGCGTACAGGTTCAGATAGGTGTAGGCGGGCACGTGGTTGATGTTCGCCGTGGTGGTGGCGGACGTGTTGAAGGTATTGTCCACCGTGCCGGCCGAGATGAAGTTCATCTGGCTGGTGAGCGAGAAGCCGCCGACGCGATAGGTCAGCGATCCGTTGATGCGGGTGCGCGGCGTCGAATAGGTGTTCAGCGTGCTGTTCTCGCCCGCACGGTCGATCGGCGTCGCGCCGGTCCCGGTGTTGACGATGACATGCTGGGTATAGGTGCCGTTGACCGTCATCTCGATCCGGCCGGGCAGCGAGATGCCCGACAGCGGGAAGCGATAGGCGAGCTGGGCATCGAAGCCCTGGACATGGACGCCCGCCAGATTCTGCGCGCCCAGCGACAGCGCGGTGGGCGGACCCGCCGGGTTGAAGGTGAAGGCCGAGCAGTAATAGGTGTCGCCGGCATTGCAGAGGCTGGCGATGCTGGTCGCGGGCAGGGTGGTGATCGCCTGCTTCAGATCGATGTCGTAATAATCGACCGAGACCTTGAAGTTGGGCAGGAAGCGCGGCTCGAGCACCACGCCGATCGTGTAGGTCTCGGCCTTTTCGGCATCGAGATTGGCATTGCCGATCGACAGGTTGACGGGAATGTTCGCGGTATAGGTGGTGCTGTTCGCCGGATTGCGGACGCTGACCGAATTGTTGGCGATCGATCCGGGGCTGTACAGTTCGAACAGGGCTGGCGCGCGGATGTCGCGTGAGCGCGTGGCGCGGAAGCGGATGCCCTCGACCGGCTCATAGCTTGCGCCGATCTTCCACGTCGTCTGGGTATCGACCGTGCTGTAATGCGCGACGCGGATCGCGCCGTTCAGGTCGAGCGAGCGGCCGATCGCCGAATCCTTCAGCAGCGGCACGATCGCTTCGATATAGCCTTCGGTCACATCGAACTTGCCATGGAATGGCCCTGCATTGGCGATTTCGAAGCCGCCTGCCGCGCTGATCGCATCGGCGGTGACGGTCTGTTCCTCGCGGCGATATTCGACGCCCGCGCCGATCGAGACCGGGCCTGCCCAGGTATCGAACAGTTCGCCGCGGATATTGGCGGCGGCGGTGCGCTGTTCATAGACGCTGCGTGCGTGGGCGGTGCCGGTCACATAGCTGATTGCGGCTGCCGAGGGCGATCCCTCGCCGAACAGGTTGATCGGCACGCAGCCCGCGGCGGCGGTGGGATTGTAGGTCGAGCTGCCGGGCACGAGCGCGCGGCACATGATCTGTCCGCCCGAAAACACCGCGTCGGTGGCATAGGTGATGCGCTGGCGGATGCCGTTTCCGGCCGTGGCATTGGTGTAGATGTTCTTGCCCCAGCCGATATGGGCATCCCATTTCCAGTTGGCGCCCAGGCTGCCTTCCGCGCCGAAAGCGAGGTGCGGGGTCTTGTTCTCGACGATTGCCGGGCCGTTCTGGCCGCTCGCCGCGAAATCATAGTTCACGCGGTTGAAGGTGAAGGTGCCGTTGGCGCCCAGCGATGCGGCGATCGCCGGGTACAGGGTCTGCAGATAGGCGTTGTCGCCGCGGATCGTGCCGCCGGTGATGCGCGAGGGCAGCGGATTCATCTCGGTGCGCAGCATCGAATAGGAGCCGACGAGATAGATGTGCGTATTGGCGGAAACGTCGAACTGTACCCGCGCATAGGGATCGAAGCGGCGGATGCCGGGGACGAGCGACAGGCCCTTGGCCTGCGACTGGCCCTGGCCGCCGATCATCGCCGTGCCGCTGACGATCGATCCGGTGACGAACGGGGTGGGTGCGCCGCCATTGGAATGGAATTCATAGTTGCGCAGCGAATATCCCGTCGGCCCGGTGATGAGCATGTTGGGCGAGCTGTAGAAATGGACGTTCGGCACGATCAGATTGACCGGCAGGCCGTTGGTCGAAGCCGCCGAGTTCGCGACGATCTGATATTCGCGGGCGCCCCAGGGGCGGGTGTAGATATCGCCGACCTTGTCGGATTCGGAAAAGTCGACCGCAGCGACGATGTGCAGCCGGTCGTCCATCAGCGAAAGGCCGCCCAGCGCGCCGACCCGCTTGGTCAGGCCGTCGCCATAGGTCGAGAAGCCGGTCTGGGCGGTGAGCTGGAGGCCGGTATATTGCTTGCGCAGGATGATGTTGACCACGCCGGCCACCGCGTCCGAGCCCCACTGCGCGGATGCGCCGCCGGTGATCACTTCGGCACGCTCGACCATCAGCGCGGGGATCTGGTTGAGATCGGGCGAGACGCCGGTGCCGGTGTTGTTCGCCGGAGCCTGCGGCGTAACGCGGGCGCCATCGACCAGCACCAGCGTGCGGTTCGAGCCGAGGCCGCGAAGATCGGCGAGGTTGGCGCCGGGCAGCTGGGTGCGGACGCCGTTCGCGCCGGGCGAGATGGTCGGCTTGAATGCGGGAATTTCCTGCAGCACGTCGGCGACGGTGATCGACTGGCGCTGCTCGATCGCCGCCGATCCGACGACGGTGGTCGGTGTCGGCGCGCGGAAGCCGCCGGTGCCGGCGCGGCTGGCGGTGACCACGATCTCTTCATTGGAGGCGGGCTGGGCGGGCGCGTCCTGCTCCGGCTCGGCGGTGGCCGACTCGGTGGCCGGCTCGTCCTGCGACTGTGCCATTGCCGGCGTGCACGCGAGAAGCGCGATGAGGCTGGTGCCGAATTGCAGCGTGCGCCGCGAGAAAATGGTGCGCGTGGACATGATCAACCCTCTCCTGAATGCCGCGGGCCTTACCGGCCTCTCTCGGATAATGCGTTCGATGAACAAAAGCTCTAAGGGATGCACATATATCCCTTTCAAAGTGATGGCAACTCGTTTTGCTCAAAAGGGCAGGTTATTGGCTGAAGGTCGCCTCCCGCCTGTGGTCGCGGCCGCTTTCAGACCGTGGGCCGCAGGTGTCTTCAGCATTTGAAACCTAAAGACTAGACATATGGACTAAATGCGATATGGATCGAAGCGAGGTTTGGAGAGACTCACATGACATCGCCCGTATTCCGCGAAATCATCGATCACCCGAATGCATGGACTCCCGAAGACGGGGTTGAGCGCTTCTGGCGGCAGCTGTCGGAGGCCGAGCTGGCCGCGATCGACGCACTGATTGCGCAGACGCGCGACGTGGATCCGGTGAAGGTGACGCGCGAGCAATTCTCCAATTCGGTGATCGATGCGCTGGCGGACGAGATGCGTGAGATCATCCTGAACGGGGCCGGGCTGGTGATCCTGAAGGGCGTGACGCCCGATCGCTACAGCGAAGAGGATATGAAGCGCCTCTATTGGGGGCTTGGCACCCATCTCGGCCGCGGCCTGCCGCAGAGCCGCCAGATGGAGATGCTCGGGCTGGTCCAGGAGGAAGAGGCCAACCCGATGATCCGCGGCTATCGCAGCTCGGCGGCGCTCGGGATGCATACCGATGCCTTCGAGATTGTCGGCCTGATGTGTGTGCGCCGTGCCGAAGAAGGCGGCGAGAGCAGCCTCGCCAGCGCGCTGACCATGCACAACAAGATCTTCGCCGAGCGGCCCGAGCTGCTCGATGCGCTCTATGAGGGTTATTATTTCGTGCTGCAGGAATTGCAGTTCACCGACCGGCCGACCACCGATGCGAAGATCCCGGTCTTCTCGAACAAGGACGGCGTGGTCAGCGTGAACGCAGCGAGCAGCTATATGCGCCACGCCGCTGAACTGCGGAAGGAGCCGTTCCCCGCCGATCTCGACGAAGCGCTCAAATTCTTCGACGAGATCGCCAATCGCGAGGATGTCCGCGCCGAGTTCCTGCTCGACGATGGCGATGTGATGCTGTGGAACAACTATACCCATCTCCACTCGCGCCGGGCGTTCCGGAACTCGACCGAGCGCAAGCGGCTGCTGCTTCGCCTGTGGCTCGAGGTCGAGAATGGCCGCGACGTGCAGCCCGATTATGCGTTGCGCGGACGCTCTTTCCGCTGGATCAACGAGCAGGTTCCGGCCTGATCCCTTCGGATCGGCCGCTATGCATGGGGATATCGTGACTCAGCCCATCTTCGATCGCCGTCAGCTGATCGGCATGGCGGCGGGATCGCTGGGGCTGGCGGCGCTCGGCGGCTGCGTGCGCCGCAGCGACGGGCGTTTCGTCGTCGCGATGAACCAGGCGCCGCCTGCGCTCGATTATGCGCTGGCCGGCGGTGCGGCGAACATCGCCAAGCCGCTGTTCGAGAATATCGTCGAGCCGCTGCTCGGCCGCGCCCTGGACGGACGGATCGTCCCGCAGCTGGGCGACTATACCCTCTCGCCCGACCTCAAGATCGCGCATTTCACCATTCGGAAGGGCGTGAAATTCCACGACGGGTCGCCGTTCGACGCCGGCGACGTGAAGTTCAGCCATGAGCGGATGAAGCGGCTGATGCCGATCTATCGCGCGCGCACCCGGGGCGTGACCAAGGTGGAGGTGATCGACGAGCATCGCGTCGATTTCCACTTCAAGGACAATGCGCTCACCTTCGTCCGCAACGCGTTCCTCTACATCTATTCGCGGCGCTATCACGAGCGGGTGGGCGAGGCCGAGGCGGCGCACCGTCTGAACGGCACCGGCCCCTATCGCATGGCCGAGCATCGCCAGTTCCAGTTCGTCGATCTGGAAGCACATGAGGGCTATTGGGGCGGTGCGCCGGCGATCAAGAAGGCGCGGATGATGTTCGTGCCGGAGGATATGACGCGCGTCTCGATGCTGCGCTCGGGCGAAGCGGACATGGTGATGGCAGTGCCCTTCTCGATGGTGCCGATGCTGCAAAAGGCGGGGTTCGGGATTGCGCGGGCGGACATGCATCCGACGTTCAGCGTGCGGTTTCAGCTCGCCAACCGCAACACGCCTTGGGCCGACCGGCGCGTGCGCCTCGCCATTGCCCATGCCATCGATTCCAATGCGATCATCAACGGCGTGTTCGCGGGCATCCCCCGCCACTATGCCGGCTTCGCGCCGGGCGAACCGGGATACGATCCCGCGCTACAGCCCTATGCCTATGATCCGGCACTTGCGCGCAAATTGCTGGCCGAGGCGGGGCATCCGAACGGCTTTGCCATGCCGCTCGTCTACTGGACCAACGCCTATTACGGCATGCGCGAAACGACCGAGGCGGTGGTGCTGTACCTGCGCGCGATCGGCATCGACTGCCAGGTCTCGGGCATCGACGCCGCGCAGGGGCTGGAGATGAACCGCGAGGCGGCGAAGGATCCGAACGCCCGGCTCGTCACCATCGCGCCCTCGCTGCTCGCCAGCTATGGCGAACCGTCCGAGGCGATGCGGCAGGGCTATACCAGCGGATCGCCCTATTCCTGGTACAACGACAAGGGCTTCGACGCGATGGTGAAGCGGGCCGCGACGTCCGCCGACCCGGCCGATTACGACGCCGCGCTGCGCGCCTGTGCCCGCAAGATCCATGACGACATGCCGATCATTCCGGTGTGGAACAATGTCGCGCTCTACATGATGCGCCCGGGCGTCGGCTTCACGCCGACCGCGCGGGACATTCCCGGGATGAGCGTCCGCAACGTCAGTATCGCCTAAGCGGCGGCAGGCTCCGCGAAGTGGCAGGCAGCGGTGCTGCCCGTCACCGTCTTCACCACCGGCGGCACACTGATCGCGCAGACCGGCTGCGCGTTCGGGCAGCGGGTGCGGAACACGCAGCCCGAGGGCGGATCGATCGGCGACGGCAGGGGGCCGAACAGGCGAATGCGCTCGCGCCTGCGGTCGGGATGCGGCGGCAGCACCGAGGACAACAGTGCCTTCGTATACGGATGCTGCGGCGTCTCCATCACCTGCGCGGTGGTGCCGCGCTCGACGATCTTGCCGAGATACATCACCGCCACGTTGGACGACATGTGCTGCACCACCTCGAGATCGTGCGAGATCAGCAGATAGGTGAGGCCGAACCGCTCCTGCAGGTCGCTGAGCAGATTGAGGATCTGCGCGCGGATCGAAACGTCGAGCGCCGACACCGGCTCGTCGAGGATCAGAAGCCGGGGCTGGAGCGCGAGTCCGCGGGCGATGGCGATACGCTGCCGCTGGCCGCCGCTGAATTCGTGCGGGAGGCGATCCGCGGCATTGGCGGGCAGGCCCACCACGCGGATCAGTTCCGCCACCCGCGCCGCGATCTCCGCACGCGAGGATTCGCTCGCCGCCACCAGCGGCTCGGCGATCGCCTGGAATACGGTGCGGCGCGGATTGAGCGAGCTGTACGGGTCCTGGAACACCGCCTGCACCTGCCGCCGATATTTGCCCAGCGCCTTGCCACGCGCGGCCTGCACGTCCTCGCCATCGAAGCGGATCTGGCCGCCGGTCGGGTTCTCCAGCCGCAGCAGCAGCTTCGCGGTGGTCGATTTGCCGCAACCGGATTCGCCGATCAGCCCCAGCGTCTCCCCTTCGGGCACGGCGAAATCAACCCCGTCGACCGAACGCGCGACCGGGTGCGGCCGCTGGAACAGCTTGCCGGGCACGCGATAATGTTTCTTCAGCTCGATCGCTTCGAGCAGCGGCCGGGTCATGCTTCGTCCGTCCTCCAGCAGCGCGAATAATGGCCCGGACCCGCCTCGATCGGCGGCGGCGTCTCTTCGCGGCAAAGCGGCAATACCTTGGGGCAGCGTGGCGCGAACGGGCAGCCCTGGGGCCGTGCTGCGACGTCCGGGGGCGAACCCTCGATCGTCTGCAGCCGGTGCGTGCTGCCGCCTTCGCGCGGGACTGCCGCGAGCAAGGCCTGGGTATAGGGGTGGCGCGGATCGTCGAAGATCGCGCGGATCGGCCCCTGTTCGGCAACGAGGCCGGCGTACATCACCAGCACGCGATCGGCGAGGCGGGCGGTCACGCCGAAATCATGGGTGACCACGATCATCGCCAGATTGCGCTGTTCCTGAAGGTCGGCCAGCACGTCGAGAAATTGCGCCTGTGCGGTGGGGTCCAGCGCAGTGGTCGGCTCGTCGGCGATCAGCAGCTGCGGATCGCACGACATGGCGATGGCGCCGACCATTCGTTGCAACATGCCCCCGCTCATCTGGTGCGGATATTGGCCGAGCCGGGTCTTCGCCGCGGGGATGCCGACCAGCTCGAGCAGCTCGAGCTGCCGTGCCTCCAGCGCTTCGCCTTCGAGGCCCTTGTGCGTGCGAAGCCCCTCGGCAAGCTGGTTGCCGATGGTGAAGAGTGGATCCATCGCCACCATCGGATCCTGCATGATCATCGCGATGCGCGATCCGCGGATCTTGCGGAGTTCCTCCTCGTCGAGTGCTTCGAGATCGATCCCGTCGAAATCGAGCTGGGCGGAGACCGTGCGGCCGCCGCGCGGCAGCAGGCCCATCAGTGCCAGTGCCATCGTCGATTTGCCGCAGCCGGATTCGCCGACGATGCCCAGTGTCTCGCCGCGATCCAGCGTGAAGCTGACGCCGTCGACGATGTGCAGGTCGCGCGTGCCGTCGCGGCTGCGCAGATGGACGTGCAGGTCCTCGACCTCCAGCAGGGGACGGGCGTCACTCATAGCGGATCCGCGGATCGATGATGCCGAACAGCATGTCGACGGCAAGGTTGAGCAGCACAGTGACTACCGAAACGAACAGCGCGCCCGCCTGGATCACCGGGAAATCGCGCGAGGCCAACGCCTCGACCATCAGTCGGCCGACGCCGGGCCAGTTGAACACCGTCTCGATGATGACGGTGCCCGCGAGCAGGTAGCCGAGCTGGATGCCGAGCAGCGCGACGACGGGGATCGCCGCGTTGCGCAGGGCATGTTTCCAGACGATCGTGCGGCGCGAGATGCCGCGGCTGCGCAGGAACTTCACATAATCGGCGCTCAGCGTTTCGAGCATCGAGGATCGGGTGAGGCGCAATGTCGTCGCGATCGATCCGATGGCGATGGCCAGCATAGGCAGGATCATCGATTCAAGGCTCAGCCGTCCGCTGCTCGGCAGCCATTGCAGCTGGATCGAGAAGAACAGGATCAGCATCATGCCGATCCAGAAGGGCGGCGCGGAATCGGCGAGGATCGCACCGCCGCGCAAGCCGCGGTCGAGCCAGGTCCCGCGATTGAGCGCCGCGACGACGCCCAGCGCGATCCCCGCGACCTTGGCCAGCACGAAGGCGGACAGGGCCAGCTGCAGCGTCGCCGGCACCACTTGCAGCACCAGCGGCAGCGCCGGTTCGCCATAGCGTAGCGAGATACCGAAATCGCCCTGCAGCGCATGCATCGCGTAACGCAGATACTGGATCCAATAGGCCTGATCGAGGCCGAGCTCGGCGCGCAGCGCCGCGACTTCGGCCGCGCTGGCATCCTCGGGCAGCATGTGCAGTGTCGGATCGCCGGAGAGGCGCGCAGCGATGAAGACGAGGATCGAGATGCCGATGATCGTCACCACGGCGCGCCCGAGGCGGCGGAGGAAATAGTTGAGCATCAGATCTGGCTCGTCCGCGAATCGAGCGCATCGCGCACCCAGTCACCGAGCAGGCTCGACCCCAGCACAGTGAGGGTGATGGCGAGGCCGGGCATGGTCGGGATCCACCATGCGGTCGCAAGGAAGTTGCGGCCCTGTGAAACCATCAGCCCCCAGGCGCTATAGGGCGGCTGCACGCCGAGGCCGAGAAAGCTGATCCCTGCCTCGGTGGTGATCGCCCGGCCGATCTGGATGGTGAAGAGCACCACGCAGGTGGCGAGCAGATTGGGCAGGATGTGGCGGGTGATGATCCAGAAATCGCCGCAGTTCGCGACGCGGGCGAGGGCGACATAGCCTCTTTCACGAAGCGTCAGCGTCTGGCCGCGCACGACGCGGGCGAAGCTGGCCCAGAACAGCAGCACGATGCTGACCACGATGGTGGTGAGGCCCCCGCCCAGCGCCGCGCCGAGCAGGATGATCATCAAGGTGGCGGGGATCGACATCTTCACATCGACCAGCTGCATCAGCAGCGAATCCACCCGGCCGCCATAATAGCCCGCGACCAGCCCGATGGTGATGCCGATCAGGGCGGAGCCGACCGTGCCGACCAAAGCCACAACCAGCGAGACCCGCGCGCCTTCGATCAATGTGCTGACGATATCCCGTCCGAACGCATCGGTGCCGAGCAGGTGGCTCCAGCTGCCGCCTTCGAGCCAGGCCGGGGGCTGTTGGACATGGGTCAGGTCGATCCCCGCCGGATCATAGGGCCAGAGCCATGGGCCGAAGATGCCGAAGACGAAGAGCGGTGCGAGCAGCAGGATCGGCAGCCAGGGCAGCTTGCGCGCCTTGGCCACCCATGCGCGGCGCGACGGCACGACAGCCACCGCGGGCGGATCGACTGCGATCAGCTGGGGTGGGGGCGGGGACTCGCTCACCATGGCAGCAGCGCGTCCTTGCCGAATTCATAGCCGAAGCCCGGTGCGTCCGACGGCACGATCCGGCCATCGACCGGGGTCGCCATGCCGGGGATGCGCTTCGCCTGATCGAGCGGAATCCCGGCGGGGGTGCGGACGACATATTCGCACGGCTCGGTCTCGGGCAAAGCCAGCGAGAAATGCTGGCCGGCGGGCATGCCGCCGCCGCCATGCGCGCTGGTCGCGATGCCCGCGGCTTCAGCGATGGCGTAAATCTTCAGAGTCTCGGTAAGGCCGCCGGCCCAGCGGATATCGGGCTGGACCATGTCCGCCGCGCCGCGCTGGACGAGATCGCGGAACGCATGGCGGCCGTGATGATCCTCACCGGTGGCGATGGGGGTGAACGGCGCGGCGCGTTTCAGGGCGACGAGGCCGTCGATGTCGTGCGGCATCAGCGGCTCCTCGATCCAGCGCAGCCGGTATGGCGCCAGCCGCTCGGCGACGCGCACGGCATAGTCGAGGGTGAAGGACATGACCGGATTGAGCATAAGCTCGGCATCGCCGCCGATCCGCTCGCGCACCGCGGCGACTTCGTCCTCGAGCCGGTTCAGCCCGGCGATGCCGTCGACATGGTGTGCGCTGTTGCGCATCTTGAACGCCTTGAAGCCGAGTTCGAGGCCCCATTCGATGTCTGCGCCGGTGAAGTAGCAATCGAGATGCGGGCGCACCGGGCCGCCGAGCAGCCGGTATACCGGCTGGCCGAGCAGCTTGCCCTTGAGATCCCACAAGGCGAGGTCGATCGCGCTGCGTGCCAGCGAGGCGATGCCGTTCGCGCCGAAGCGCTGGGCGGATCGCCACATGATGTCGTTGAGCAATTCGGTCGCGAAACAGTCGCGGCCCTCGATCAGGTTCGCGAAGAAGCGGACGGTGGGCGCCGCCAGATCGCCCCAGTGCGAATGGCCGAGGCCGGTCTCGCCATTTTCGGCGGTGACACGCACCCAGAATTCGCCCGAGACTTCACCGGGCGTGGTCGCGGGCGTGCGCGCGAATTCGGGATAGCGGTGGATCGGGAAGGGGACGCCGCCCGCCACCTTGCGCGGTATACCGGCTGGCGCCGCCATGGGCGGTGCCGGGGGCTGGCGCAGCATCTCGACAGAAACGAGCTTCATGGGCGGCCGTAGGGAAGCAGCTTGGCGAAGGGCTCGCCGGCGATGAATGCGTCGAGGTTGCGCTTCACCGTCGCGCCGAGGCGTCGCGGGGATTCGGTGCTGCCGCTGCCGCCGACATGGGGCACGAGGATCAGGTTCGGGGCTTCCCAGAGCGGGTCTTCGGCCGGGAGCGGCTCGGGGTCGGTCACGTCGATCGCCGCGCCGCCGAGATGGCCGGATTGCAGTGCTGCGATCAGCGCCGGCTGGTCGATCAGTCCGCCGCGAGCGATGTTGACGATATAGGCGCCGGGCTTGCAGGCGGCGAAGGCGTCGGCGTTCAGCAGCCCGCGAGTCTCGGCGGTGAGCGGCGCGGCGACCACCACGGCGTCGGCACGGGCCAGTGCGGCGTGCAGGTCGCCGGTCTTCACCGCTTCGTCGATATCCGGTCCGCCACTGCCCGATCGCGTGACGCCGATCACGGTCATGCCCAGCCCCTTGAGCCGGTGCGCGATCTCGCCACCGATATTGCCGAGGCCGACCAGAACCGCAGTACCGCCATAAAGCGACTTGTAGGTGCCGGTGCGCAGCATCTTCCAGACCTTTGCGGTGCGCGCGCGCTCCCAATCCGGGATAGCGTGCGCGATGGAGAGCAGCAGCGCGACGGCGTGTTCGGCGACGACCGGTCCCGAATGCCCTTCCGATCCGGTCACCGCGATCCCGTCGCGAATGCCGAGCGCCTCAAGATTGTCGTTGCCGGCTGAAACGCTCTGGAACCAGCGCAGCGACTTGTTCTCGCGGATCGTGCGTTCCATCTCGGGCGTGTAGAGCGAAGCGCCGGCGCTGATGAAGCCATCGGCGCCATCCAGCGCGGCCAGCGCCTGCGCGGCATCGTCGGCGACCACCAGATCGATCCCCGGCGTATCAGCGATCCGCTCGAGAATGCCGGCGCGGTAGCTGGGAACATGGATCCACAACACGATCTTCATCCGCCCAAGCGCTCCTCTACCCGTCCCGCACGGTTTCGCATCCGCCGGAGCCATCGTCCTAACCCGCTCATACCCTATATGTCAAACAACTAGCCTTTCGGTTTATTTCATTGACGGCACGGCCCTCGCGCGGCAGTCAGGGCTTCAAAACAGGATGAGGAAATCCCTGATGAGGCTCTACTGGTCGGCGCGCTCGCCGTTCGTGCGCAAGGTCTCCATCGTCGCAGCCGAAACCGGTACCGAGGCGCAGATCGAGCGCGTCGCGATGGCCATCGCCCAGCCCAAGGTTAACGCCGATGTGCTGGCCGCCAATCCGGTGGGCAAGATTCCGGTGCTGATACTGGACGATGGCCTGGCCCTCACCGATTCGCGCGTGATCTGCGAATATCTCGATACGCTGCACGATGGCCCGCGACTGTTCCCGCAGGGAACGGAACGCTGGGCGGCGCTTCGCTGGCAGGCGATGGGCGACGGATTGCTCGAACAGTTGCTGTTGTGGCGCAACGAATCGCTGCGCCCAGATGGCGAGCGGTCGCAGGCATTCATGGACGGATACCGCACGCGCTTCCTCGAAGGGTTCGACCGGCTGGAAAGCGAGGCCGGAGCGCTTACTGCGGCACCCTTCTCGATCGGCCATATCGCGATCGGCTGCATGCTGGGCTTTACCGACTTCCGCTTTGCCGATCTGGGCTGGCGCGAAGGCCGTCCGGGTCTCGCGGATTGGTATGCGGGCTTCGCCGCGCGACCGTCTGCAGCCGCCAACCCCGCCGACCCGGATGCCGCGTGATGAAGATCACCGGCCTCGAAAGCATCCATGTCGATGGCGGCTGGACCGTCATCTCGTATCTGAAGGTCACCACCGATTCGGGGCTGACCGGCTGGGCGGAGTATAGCGGGCATCAGGCGATCCCGGGCGTGCTGGCGGCGATGGCGCCGCGGGTGATCGGCAAGGATCCGCTGAACCTCAACGCGATCGACGCCAGCCTCTATCAGCTCCAGCGGCCTGCCCCCGGCAGCCTGTTCCAGCGCGGATCGGGCGCAATTCTCAACGCCTGCCTCGATATCAAGGGCAAGGCGCTGGGCGTGCCGGTCTATGAGTTGCTGGGCGGCAAGGTGCGTAACACGACCGAGCTTTACTGGTCGCACTGCGGCCTGTTCCGGGCGGGGTTCCCGACGGCGTTCGAGCAGGTGATCGGCAAGCCCGGCGTCCGCTCGCTCGACGATCTGAAGCGCGCTGGCGAGGAAGTCGCGGCGGCGGGCTACACCGCGCTTAAAACGAACCTTATCCGCTTCGACGACCCGACAACATCATCGATGATGCGCGGCCAGCCGGCGATGAACCTGGACTCGCGGACGATTTCGGCGCTGGTCGACCAGCTCGGTGCGCTGCGTGATGGCGCGGGACCGGGGGTGCGGCTGGCGCTGGACGTCAACTTCAACTTCAAGGTCGAGGGCTTCCGCCAGCTTGCCCGCGCCTGTGAGCCGTTCGATCTGATGTGGATCGAGATGGATATGCCCGATGCCGGATCGCTCAAGGTCGTCCGCGATTCGACGACCACGCCGATCGCCAGCCTCGAGATGCAGCTCGGCCGCCGCAATGTCCGTCCGTTCCTCGACGCTTATGCAGTCGATGTCGCGATCATCGACGGGCAGTGGAACGGGCTGCACGAGACGATGAAGATGGCGCATATGATCGACGCCTATGACGTGAACGTCGCCGCGCATTGCTCGGCCGGGCCGCTCGGCGCGCTGATGAGCGCGCATTTCTGCGCCGCGATTCCGAATTTCCGCATTCAGGAACACGAAGCGGATGTGATGCCGTGGCACGACGCGCTGCTGACCGAACCCAACCAGGTCGAGCGCGGCCAGTTTGTGCTGAGCGATCGTCCGGGCTGGGGCGCCGATGTCGACGAAGCCGTTGCCCGCGCCCATCCGGGCGAGAACGGGTTCAGCTGGAAACGCGGCTGAAGTTTACTTCAGCCGCATGTCGAGATGGACGACGTCGCCGCGATAGATGCCGCGCGCGATCAGCACGACCTGACCCTTGTCGTCCACCGCGACGCGATTGACGAAGGCGACCGGCAGGTTGAGCGCCACGCCCAGCTCGCGCGCGGTCTCGACATCCGCCGATCCGATGGTGAGCGTCTGGCGGGCATCGGTGATCTCGATGCCGGGACGGTTGGCGATCAGCTTGAGCGCGGTCTCGTTGCGATAGGCGGCGGCCGGGATCAGCTTGCGGATGCGTTCGTCGACATAGACGTCGGCGATCATATAGGGTTGGCCGTCGCGCGAATGGCGGCGGCGCAGGTGGCGATAGGCCGGGGCGAGCTGGCCGTAATCGATCTGGATCTCGGGCGGCGCGACCTTGGCGGTGTCCGACAGAACTTCGATCTTGGCGCCCTCGCGCGACAGCAACAGGCCCGACCAGTCGGTCTGCACTTCGCACCAGATCTGCTCGGCGGGGGATTTCTCGACGAAGGTGCCCTTGGCGCGATAGCGCTTGATCAGCCCGTCGCTCTCCAGCACGCCCAGCGCCTGGCGGATCGTCGCGCGGGCGACGCCGCATTCGTCGACCAGATCGTCGACGGTCGGAATCTGTGCGCCGACCGGCCAGGTGCCCGAGCCGATCCGGCCGCGGAACAGGGACGCCAGCTGCACGTAACGCGGCACCGCGCTCAGCGTCAGATCCGGCCGCATATTCGCTTCGGTCAAGGGGTGCTCCAGCCCAGTCAAACGGTTTCGGCAAGGAACGCGGCGATGTCGCGATCCAGCTTGGATGCGATGTCGGCGCGCGTTTCAGCCGTAAGTGCAGCATAATGGGGTTGGAGCACGACATTGTCGAGATCGAAGAAGCTGGGATCGATGTTCGGCTCGCTGCGATAGACGTCGAGCGCCGCGCCGCCGATGCTTCGCGCGGCAAGCGCTTCGATCAATGCATCCTCGTCCACGACTTCGCCGCGGGCCACATTGATGAGGAACCCTTGCGGTCCCAGTTTCTCCAGAACCGCGCGGTTGATCATGCCCGCAGTTTGTGGACCGCCCGGACAGGCGAGGATCAGCACGTCGCTTTGTTCGGCCAGCGCGGCAACATCGGCGACATGCTCCCAGGGCAGTTCCGGCTTCGCATTGGGCGTGGTGTAGCGCACGGTCATGCCGAGGCCCTGTCCGCGCCGGGCGATCGCCTGACCGATCTGGCCCATGCCGACCACACCTAGCGACCCGCCCGAGATGCGGCGCGACAGCGGCATCTTTTCCGGTCCCCAGCGATGCGCGCGCACGAAGCGGTCGGCTTCGACGATGCGGCGGGCGATGGCGAACATCAGACCGATCGCGGCGTCAGCGACATCCTCGGTCAGCACGCCGGGCGTGTTGTCGACGCGGATGCCGCGCTGTTCGGCGGCGGGCAGATCGATCTTGTCGAGGCCGACGCCGTTGCAGGCGATCATCTTCAGGCCGGGGATGCGATCCATCGTCGCGGCGTCGAAGCCCTTCATGCTGGTCGTCACGGCGATGCGGAAGGGTTCGTCCGGCCGGGCGTCGGCCAGTTCGACCAGCTCGTGGGTCCGCGAGAGCAGGTTGCGCAGTTCGTCGGGGATCGGGCCGGTGACGACCAGTCGTTCGCGTGTGGTAGCGGTCATGCCGGGATCAGTGCCTCGCCCTGGACCGCGACGCGATGCATCACGCGGCGCTGGCCCTGATAGTCGTTCGCGGCATAATGCCACACCTGGATATTGTCCCAGAAGCCGACCGTGCCGGGGCTCCATTTGAAGCGGACCTGGAATTCCGGACGCTGGCCGTGGATGAAGAGGTGCTTGAGCAGCGGCTCGCTATCCTCTTCGCTCCAGCCGTCGAAGCGCAGCGTATAGGCGCGATTGACGAACAGCGACTTGCGGCCGGTCACCGGGTGGCGGATCACCACCGGATGCGTGGCATATTGCGGGGTGGCGCCGGCGGTGTTGAGCCGGGTCGCGCTGCGCAGCAATTTCTCGTTGCTGTGGACGGCCTTTAGCCCGTCGAGCGTTTCCTTCAGGCCGTCCGACAGTGCGTCATAGGCTGCGGCCATCGACGAGAAGAGCGTGTCGCCGCCGAAGCTGGGCAATTCGCGCGCGACCAGCACCGCGCCGAAGGGGGGCTTTTCGTAATAGGTCTGATCGGCATGCCAGCCGCCGCCGATATTCTTGAGTTCGTCCTCTTCCTTCGAGACGACCGACATATTGGCGTATCCGTCGACCGTCTTGACGAAGTTGATGTCGGTCGGCGTACCGAAGCGGCGAGCGAAGGCGTCATGCTGTTCGGCGGTCAGGTTCTGGTCGCGGAAGAAGATCACGCCATGCTCGGCCAGCGCCTGACGGACATCGATCAGCGTCTGTTCGCTCATCGGCTCGGCGAGATCGATATTGCCGATTTCGGCGCCGATATATCCGTTTATCGGCCGCACCTCGATCGCGCTGTTCCGCACTTCCGTCTCCTGTACACTCGCCTTGCGGCTTCGATTTCTCTATAGGATAACATTATGACCCTTGCAAGCGCGGGGCAGGCGGGTCTAGGGGTTTGTCGACCCGGCGGCAGCACCGGGAAACGGGGTATCGGAGTGTTATGATCACCCATGAAGCCATTTGCGATCTGACCGCCGCGCTCTACGACTGGTCGTTGCGCGCGGTGCCCGAGGATGCGCTGGCGGGGATCCGTGCCGCCCGTGAGATCGAGAGCAGCGAAGTCGCACGCAGCACGCTGACGATGATGCTCAACAGCGCCGAGCGTGCTGCCGCGAACAACGGCTATGTCTGCTCCGACAATGGCGTGCCGGTCTATTTCGTGAAGTACGGCACGCGTTGTGGTTTCTCTGGCGACGTGAAGGCCGCGATCCGCGAAGGATTCGACTCGCTGGTGCAGCGGATCGACCCGCCATTGCTCAAGCATGTCACCAATCCGCTGACCAACGAGCGCGGCTATCAGGGCAAGGACATGCCGCTGATCAGCTTCGACGTGTTCGACAGCGACACGATCGACATCATCTGCCAGCCCAAGGCGCTTGGTTCGGGCCGCTGGGCGGCGCTGGAGATCTTCACTTTCCCCAGCCTCGAGGAGATCGAGGAATATGTGATGCGATGCGTGCTGACCGCGGGATCGCAGCATTGCCCGCCGGTGGTGATCGGCGTGGGGATCGGCGGGACGTTCGACCAGGCGGCGAAGCTCGCCAAGAACAGCACGTTGCGGCACATCGGATCGACCAATCCCGAACCGGTGCTGGCGGCGATGGAGGAACGGCTGACTCGCGCAGTCAACGCCACTGGCTTCGGCCCGATGGGCACCGGCGGGGATACCACCGCGCTGGCGGTGCATATCGATTACTCGGCCGGGCACGGATTCACGCCGGTCGCGGTGTGCTTCAACTGCTGGATCAACCGCCGGACCCAGGCGCGCATTCATGCCGATGGCCGGGTGGAGCGGGTGGAGTGATGCGGACGCACCATCTGCAACTGCCGCTGACCAAGGCGGACGTGGCCGAGCTTCGCGCCGGCGATCTGGTGATCCTCTCGGGCGAGATCGCGATCACCGCGGGCCTGCCGACCCATCAGCGGATTCGCGAGGCGATTGCGGGGAAGTGCGACCTGCCGTTTCCGCTAGAAGGCGGTACGCTGTTCCATCTCGGCAGCTATAGCGAGGACACGGTGGAGGGCCTCCGCGTGCGCTATATGAACCCGACCACCAGCACGCGGTTCAACGGATATATGCCGGAGTTCATCCGGTCGCTCGATCTGCGGCTGGTGGGCGGCAAGGGCGGGCTGGACGACGCTTCGGCGGCGGCGATGCAGGAGACCGGCTGCGCTTATCTCTCATTCCTGGGCGGCGGGTGTCAGCTGCTGTCGGCGGCAATCGAATCGGTTAGCGCGGTTGGCTGGGACGATCTCGTTGCGCATTATCGCTTGGTGAAGCTGCGCGTGCGCGATCTGGGTCCGCTGACCGTCGCAATCGATTCGCATGGGAACAGCCTCTACGCGAAGCTGCGCGACGATGCGGCGGGACGCTTGCCCGAGCTGATGGCGATGCTGGCCCGCGACCGCGCGGGCGGCTGACGGCCCTTTCGCGCCACTTCGGCTGCAAAATCAGGATCAAGGCGACCATTTTGTTGACGTCGGCGATCGTCCTAATATACAAAAGGCCATAAGAACAGACTTTGGGGTTAGGATGACCGGGCAGCCGCCGAAACGAATGACGATGCATTGGTCGCCCAAGTCGCCTTTCGTGCGCAAGGTGATGCTTGCGGCGCATGAACTCGGGCTGGACGGCGAGATCGACCGGGTGCGCACCGTCACGACGATGCTGCGGCCCAATCCTGACCTGTTGCCCGACAATCCACTGTCGAAGATACCGACGCTGGTGCTGCCGGATGGATCGCCGCTCTATGATTCGCTGACGATCTGCGAATATTTCGATCATCTCGCCGGGGGCGGCATCCTGTTCCCCGCGCCGGGGCCCGATCGCTGGGCGCAATTGCTGTGGCATTCGCTGGGCGACGGGCTGCTCGACATGGTGATCCTGTGGCGCAACGAGCGCGAGAAGGATCCGGGCATCCAGTTCGACGTGTGGCTTGATGCTTTTGCCACCAAGACCGCGCTCTCGCTCGACCGGCTGGAGGAATATGCCCCGGCCATGGCTGCCGCGACCTTTGGCATCGGCCATATCGCGGTGGGCTGTTGCCTGTCCTATCTCGATTTCCGCTTCGCCAATCTGAATTGGCGCACCGGGCGGCCCGAACTTGCCGCATGGCACGAAACGTTCAGCGCGCGGCCCTCGGCACAGGCCACGGCGGTGGTCGATGCCTGAGCCGCGCACCGGCCCCCTCTCGCATATCCGCGTGCTCGATCTCGGCCGGATCATGGCCGCGCCATGGGCGACGCAGATGCTCGCCGATCTGGGCGCCGATGTGATCAAGGTCGAGCGGCCCGGTGCTGGCGACGATACGCGCAGCTGGGGTCCGCCCTTCCTGAACGACCGCGACGGCAATCCGACGCGCGAGGCCGGCTATTATCTCTCGGTCAATCGCGGCAAGCGTTCGCTCGCGCTGGATATCGGCTCGCCCGAGGGGCAGGCGATCGTCCGCAAGCTGGCCGAGACGGCGGACATCGTCATCGAGAATTTCAAGGTCGGCGCGCTGGGGCGCTATGGACTCGACGCGGCGTCGCTGCGCGCGATCAATCCGCGGCTGATCTATTGTTCCGTTACCGGCTTCGGCCAGGACGGCCCCCGCGCCGAACAGGCCGCCTATGATTTCGCCATTCAGGCGATGGGCGGGCTGATGAGCGTGACCGGCGAACGCGACGGCATGCCCGGCGGCGGGCCGCAAAAGGTCGGCGTACCGATCGTCGACCTGATGACCGGCATGTATGCGGCGGTGGCGATCCTCGCGGCACTGGCGAAGCGATCCGAGACGGGCGAGGGCGACACGATCGATCTCGCCATGCTCGACGTCTCGGCTGCCTTCCTCGCCAATCAGGCGATGAACCATCTCGTTTCGGGCAAGGTGCCCGTACGTGGCGGCAATCGTCACCCCAACATTCAGCCGCAGGACGTGTTCGCCTGTGCCGACGGGCATTTCGTGCTGGCGGTGGGCAATGATGGGCAGTTCGCGACCCTGTGCCGCGTGCTGGGCCGCGAGGAATGGGCGTCGGACGCGCGCTTCGCGACCAATGCCGCCCGCGTGCGGGCCAATGCCGAGCTGACCGTGTTGCTGACCGCCGAGTTCGCTCGCTTTGCAAAGGACGAGATCGTCGCGGCGCTGGAAAAGGCGGGCGTGCCCGCCGCGCCGATCAACACGGTGCCGCAGCTGTTCGAAGATGCGCAGCTCAGGCATCGCGAGATGCTGCGCGATCTGCCGCATCCCTTGTCGGGCACGGTTCCGCAGGTCGTCAGCCCGATGCGCTTCGCCAACGCGCCGCTACGCTTCGATCATGCGCCACCCTTGCTCGGCCAGCATTCGCACGAAGTGCTCGCCGAAATCGGAATCACTCAGGCTGAGCGCGCCGCGCTCGCCAACCGGGGAATCATATGAATCTGGTTTCGACCGAAACAGGGCAGGGCGCCCGCGCCAAGCCGCGCGTACCGCTGCTGCGGACCGACGAGATGTCGCCCGAACAGCGGCGTATCCACGACTCGGTCATCGCCGGTCCGCGCGGCCGGATGATCGGACCGCTGCTGGCCGCGATCCACAGCCCCGAACTGGCGGCCTTGTGGTCGCGCTTCGGTGAGCATCTGCGCTTCAACACCCAGTTGCCCAAGACGCTGAACGAACTGGCCATCCTGGTGTGCGGGCGGCGCTGGTCGAGCCAGGTCGAATGGTATGTCCATGCGCAGGCGGCGACCGATGCCGGGCTGGATCCGCAGGTGATCACGGCGATCCGGCTGTGCGAGCCCCCGGTCTTCCACGACGAGGCCGAGCTCGAAGTCTATGAATATACCCGGTGCCTCCAGCAGCAGGGGCAGGTCTCCGACCGGCTGCATGCCGCGATCAAAGCGCGCTGGGGCGTGCGGGGCGCGGTCGAGCTGACGGCGGTGATCGGTTATTACACGCTGGTGGCGATCACGCTGAACGCGCACCGGATCCCGGTGCCGGACGAAGCCGACGAGCCGCTGCCGCACTCGGATACATTGATCGATCTGCCGCCCGGCCAGCTGGCCGGCTGACGATGGTGCAGGTCGAGACCGTCGCCGCGCCGCTCGCGTCGCGGCCGGCATTGCCGTTGCCTGCGGGTGCGGTCGATGCGCACAGTCACGTCTTCGGACCGTTCGACCGGTTTCCGCCGCAACAAGCCTCGGTCTATGCGCTGCCCGATGCGCCGCCCGCGGTTCACAAGGGGCTCCGCGAGACGATTGGAGTGTCGTACGGTGTCCTCACCCAGCCGGCACCTTATGGTGATGACCCCTCGGCGATGCTGTCGGCCATCGAGGGATCGGTCGGCGCGCTTCGTGGGGTTGCGGTTGCCTCGCCGGATATTTCGGATGCCGATCTGGCCGATTGGGCGGCTCGGGGCATCGTTGGGCTGCGCTTTGTCGAGATGCGCGCGCCGGGTGGCGCCCGCTATCCCGGCAGTATCGGGTTCGACGCACTGGAGGCGCTTGCGCCGCGGATGCGCGAACATGGCCTGCATGCCCAGCTCTGGGCGAGCGCCGATCAATATGCCGAGGCATTGCCCGGCCTGCTGAAGCTTGGTCTGCCGCTGGTGCTCGATCACATGGCCTCGCCCGACCGGGTGCGCGGCGCGGCCGATCCGGCGTTCCGCAGCATCGTCGAGCAGATGGCAGGCGGCGATATCTGGGTGAAGCTGACCCTGTGCCGTTTCTTCGGAGCAGCGGCGGACTATGGCGATGTGCGCCCGTTCCACGATGCGCTGGTTCAGGCTGCGCCCGGACGGCTGCTCTGGGGATCGGACTGGCCCTATGTCCGGCTCGACCCGGCGCCGGACGCGGGCAGGATGCTGGATATTTTCGCGGACTGGACGGCTGACCCGTCGGTTCGAAAGGCGATATTGGTGGACAATCCGGCGCAGCTCTACGCGCTGCCGCCGTTTGAAGGAGAAGCAGGATGAAGGGGCTCGAACAGCTGGAGAAATTCCGCGTCGAGATTGCGGATCATGTCGCGACCGTGACGATCACTGCCCCGCCGGTGAACGCGCAGGGGCGCCAGTTCCGCGAAGAGATCATCCGCATCTTCGACATTCTTGGCCTCGACCGCGATGTGCGCGCGATCATCCTGACTGGTGAGGGCAAGACCTTCTCCGCCGGCGCCGATCTGTCCGAGCGTTCGGCAATTGCCGATGAACCGGGCGGCTATTCGCGTCACAACCGTCTGGTCCGTGCCGCGTTCGACGTGGTGATGGAATGCCCCAAGCCGGTGATCGCCGCGGTTAATGGCGCGGCCATCGGCGCCGGATGCGTGCTGGCGCTGGTCAGCGATATCCTGCTCGTGTCGGACAAGGCGTTCCTGTCGATGACCGAAGTGGATTACGGCCTCGCGGGCGGCGTGCGCCATGTGCTGCGGTCGTTCAGCCCGTCGGATGCTCGGCTGATGATCTACACGGCGCGCCGGATCAGCGGTCCCGAACTGTATCGCATGAATGTCGCCTCGGCGTGCCTCGCACCCGATGATCTTCTGCCCGAGGCCCGCGCCATCGCGGCCGAGATCGCGGGCAAGGTGCCGCTGGCGGTGGTCGCGGCGAAGCGCTCGTTCGGGTTGACCGAGGAGATGCCGCTGCGCGACGGCTATCGCTACGAGCAGACCCAGACCGCGGCGCTGGCCAATACCGAGGACACGAAGGAAGCGCTCGCCGCGTTCCGCGAGAAGCGCAAGCCGGTCTTCCACGGCCGCTGAGCCGATGCGGTTCGACGTCGCGGAGCTGGACGCGGTCAAATGCGCGCGGCTGGTCACGGCGACGGTCGTGCCGCGTCCGATTGCGTGGGTGGTGACTCAGGCGCCTGACGGGACGCGCAACGCTGCGCCTTTCTCGTTCTTCAACGCCATGTCTTCCTGGCCGCCGGTGCTGGCCATCGGGATGCAGCCGCGTGCGGATGGCAGCCCCAAGGATACGCTCGCCAATATCCGGGCGACGGGGGAATTCGTGGTCAATCTGGTGCCTCATGCGCTGGCCGACGCGATGAACCTGACGGGCGGCGCGCATGCGCCAGCGGTCGACGAGATCAGGCTGGCAGGCCTCGATTCGGTGCCGTCGGAGCATATCGTGCCGCCGCGGATCGTCGGGGCGCCGGTCGCCTATGAATGCCGATTGCGGCAGGTGGTCGATATCGAGGCAGGGCGGGCCATCGTGCTGGGCGACGTGCTTGCGATGCATATCGACGATGCGGCGATCCTCGATGCGGATGCGGGCAAGATCGATGCCCCGGCGCTGGACCTCGTTGCCCGAATGCACGGCGCCGAACATTATCTGAGGACCAGCGACCTGTTCCGGATCGCCCGGCTCTAGCTTCAAGGGAATTATCATGCGCGAAGCCGCCATCGTCAGCACGGCGCGAACTCCGGTCGGCAAGGCCTATCGCGGCTATTTCAACGCGACCGAGGCGCCGGTGCTGGCCGGCCATGTGATGAACGCGGCGATCGAGCGGGCCGGGGTCGATCCGGCGCGGATCGACGACATCTTCTGGGGCGTGGGCAATCAATGGGGCACGACCGGCGCCAATGCCGGGCGAATGGCGGCGTTCGCGGCGGGCCTGCCGCTGGAAGTCCCCGGCTTCACGCTGGACCGGAAATGCGCATCCAGCCTGACGACTCTGGCACTGGCGGCGCGATCGATCATCGCTGGCGATATCGACGTCGCGCTTTCCGGGGGCATGGAGTCGATCAGCCATACGGTGACCAAGGATGCGCCGCGCTTCGTCAACCAGTCGGTCACCGCGAACCAGCCCCACGCCTATATGGCAATGATCGAGACCGCGGAGATCGTCGCCGAGCGCTATGGCATCAGCCGCGAGCGGCAGGATGACTATGCGGCGCAAAGCCAGCAGCGCGCCGCGGCGGGGTTGGAAGCAGGCGCCTTTGCCGAAGAGATCGTGCCGATCACGGTCGAGAAGGCGCTGTTCGACAGGGAAGGGAACCGGACCGGCTCGGAGCAGGTCACCGCAAGCCGCGACGAGGGCATCCGTCCTGGCACCACGGCCGAAGCGCTCGCCGCGCTCAAGCCTGTCTGGAAGGGCGGGCAACTGGTCGTCGAGGGCAAATATGTGACCGCGGGCAATGCCAGCCAGCTTTCGGATGGCGCTTCAGCGCAGCTGGTGATGGATCGTGCGACCGCAGAATCCGAAGGGTTGCCGATCCTTGGCATCTATCGCGGCTTCCAGGCGGCAGGCTGCGCGCCCGAGGAGATGGGGATCGGCCCGGTCTTCGCGGTGCCAAAGCTGCTCGCGCGTGCCGGGCTCAAGGTCGAGGATATCGGCCTGTGGGAGCTGAACGAGGCCTTTGCCAGCCAGGCGCTCTATTGCCGCGACACGCTGGGCATCGATCCGGAGCGGTTCAACGTGAATGGCGGCGCGATCGCGATCGGGCATCCGTTCGGGATGAGCGGATCGCGCGTGCTGGGCCATGCCCTGATTGAGGGCCGGAAGCGCGGTGTGCGCTATGTCGTTGCGACCATGTGCACCGCGGGCGGCATGGGGGCCGCCGGACTGTTCGAGATCGTCTAGGCGGCGTCCTGCGCTCGCGCTGATTCGACGAAGCTGCGCAGCATGCGGTCGCGGTCGGCGGTCAGGCCGGTGAAGATGTCGAACGCTGCTGCAGCCTGAAACACCACCATCCCGCTGCCGTTCAGCGTCCGGCATCCGCGCATGCGGGCCTCGCGCAGCAGGCTGGTCTCGAGCGGGAAATAGACGATGTCCGCGACCCAGAGTTCGGGCCGGAGCAAACGCGGCGGCACCGGGCTGTCCGGCTGCTTGGCCATGCCCATCGGGGTGGCGTTGACCGCCCCATCGGCGCGCGCGACCGATGCTTCCAGATCGAGGCCGGGAGCTGCTCGGTCCGAGCCGAAGTCCGCGCGCAGCTTGGCGACGAGCGCATCGCGTTTGACCACATCGACGTCGAACACCGTCAGGCACTCGACGCCGAGATCGAGCAACGCCTGCGCCGTGGCCGATCCGGCCCCGCCCGCGCCGACCTGCACGACCGATCGCATCGTGGCCCCGGCAAGGCTTCGCTGCACGCTCTCGTAAAAGCCGATCACGTCGGTGTTGTGCCCGATGCGGCGGCCGCCCTCGAACCGGATCGTGTTCACCGCGCCGATCCGCTCGGCTTCGGCGGACAGGCCGGTGAGCAGCGGGATCACCGCCTGCTTATAGGGATAGGTGATGTTGAGCCCTGCCACGCCCAGCCGCTCCGCGGCGTCGAGCAGATGCGGCAGGTCCCGCTCGCTCCAGCCCCGCGCGGCGAAGTCGTACAGCGAATAGACCAGCCGCAGTCCCTGCGCGTCGGCCTCATGCTCGTGCAGCCAGGGCGAGCGCGACGCGAGGATGTCGCGCCCGACCAGCCCGGCGAGGATGCGGTTTGCCTGGATCATTCGAGGGTAACCCGTTCGACGGGGCCGAGGATGAAGATGTACGCCGCCGCCCCGACGATCCCCAGCGTGGCGATATAGGCCAGTGCGCCATAGAAGCTGCCGGTCCACTGGACGACCAGGCCGATCACGATCGGGGTGATGATCCCGGCCAGGTTCGCGCACAGGTTGAACACGCCGCCGGTCAGCCCGATCATCGATTTGGGCGCGACGTCGGAGATCAGGGTCCAGCCGAGATTGACCATGCCCTGCCCGAAAAAGGCGACCGACATAATCGCGATCACCACGGCGTTGCTCTCGACATAATTGGCTGCGACCATTGTCGAGGTCATCAGCAGGCCGGCGATGATCGGCAGCTTGCGCCCGAGCGTGGCCGATCCGGTGACGCGGATGATCCGGTCCGACACCACGCCGCCCAGCAGAACGCCGATCGACGCGGCGATATAGGGCAGCGAAGCGGAAAAGCCCGAACGCAGCCAGTCCATCCCGCGCTCCTCGGCCAGATAGCTGGGGAACCAGGTGAGGAAGAACACCAGGGTCGAGTTGCCGCAGAACTGGCCGATCGATGCGCCGAGGATCTGCCGCTTCGACAGCAGGCGGCCGATGTTGCGCAGCGTGAACGGCACGCGCGGTGCCGCAGCGACGACGGTCTCCTCGCCATCCGCGATCAGCGCGAGTTCGGCCGCATTGACCCGCTTGCTCTCGTGCGGTTCGCGATAGAGCGCCCACCACATCATCCCGAAGGCGATGCCGAGCCCGCCGACGATGAAGAACAGCGAGCGCCAGCCCCAGCTCGCGACGATCCAGCCGAGCACCGGGATCATGAACCCCAGCCCCACATATTGCCCCACCGAATAGACGCCGGTCGCCCGCGCGCGTTCTCCTTGCGGGAACCAGTGGTTCAGGATGCGGCTGTTGCAGGGGAAGCAGGGCGCTTCGCTCAGCCCCAGCGCGAGCCGGGCTGAGAACAGCCCAGCCACGCTGGTCATGAAGCCATGTGCGACGGTGGCGGCCGACCACAGGATCAGCGATCCCGCATAGGTGAGCCGCACGCCCAGCCGGTCCAGCACTGCGCCGCCGGGGATCTGGGCAAAGGCATAGGTCCAGGAGAAAGCCGAGAAGATCAGCCCCATCATCGCGGGCGAGATGTCGAGCTCGGCGACGACCGCGGGCTTGGCGACGCCCATCACCGAGCGATCGAGATAGTTGAGCATCGTCGCCAGCGTCATCAGCGCGAGGATGCCGAAGCGGACATGGGTGGGGCGCATCGCCGTGGCCATCATCCGCGCTCCCGCAGCCAGGCGATGTGGCGCACCGCCAGCGCATAGCCATGGACGCCGAGGCCCGAGACGATGCCGGTGACCACCTGCGTCATGATCGATTTGGAGCGCCATTCGGCCTCGCGCCGATGGATGTTGCTGATATGCACCTCGACGATCGGGCAATCGCACAGCTTCAGTGCGTCGAGCACCGGATAGGCGGCATAGCTGAACGCCGCGGGATTGATCACCACCCCCGCTGCACCGCGTCGCGCGGCCTGGATGAGATCGACCATCTCATGCTCGGCATTGGTCTGATGGAAGGCGAGGTCGTGGCCGGCGGCCTGCGCCTCGGCGCGGCACATCGCCTCGATATCCGCCAGCGTGTCGTGGCCGTAAATCTCGGGTTCGCGCTCGCCGAGCAGGTTTAGATTGGGTCCGTTGAAGACGTGAATTGTCCCGGCCATTCCGAAC
Organism: Sphingomonas sp. AOB5; assembly: GCF_029433115.1. Classification (GTDB taxonomy): domain Bacteria; phylum Pseudomonadota; class Alphaproteobacteria; order Sphingomonadales; family Sphingomonadaceae; genus Sphingomonas. The sequence continues at coordinate 35,086 of NZ_JARNTV010000018.1, forward strand.
GATACCCCTCCGCTGCGCACCCTGATCCGATCGTCCGGGCGGCGTTGTCGGTTCTCGTTAGCTCAGCGAACGCGTCACGCAAAGCGAAATGTACGAACCAGTACATACACGTAGAATGCGACGGCCTTTGCTCAGTGTGCGGCGAGCCTGCGGTGGAAGAAATCGAAGGTCGCGTTGAGCGCGCGGACCGTGCCGTCGCGCGTCTCCGCAGGGGTCGCGCCGATCAGGCTATGGTCGAGTCCTGGCATCAGGATCGCCTCGACGGGAATGCCGGTCGCGCGCATCCGCTCCAGCGCAGTCGCAGACTGGCTTGCGGGGATGACCCGGTCGGCGGTGCCGTGGATCAGCAGGAAGGGCGGGTCGTTGCGGTCGAGATAGGATAGCGGGCTGGCAGCGCGGATCCGGTCCTCCGGGCAGGGGGTGCCGGCCGTGCAGCCGAGAAGCGCCAGCGGCGCGCCGTCGGGCGCTGCCATCATCGCCGGAAAATCGAAGACGCCGTACCAGATCGCCGCGGCCTGAACGCATTCGCTGCCTGCAGGTCTCGAGTCGATGCCGGGCACGCCGCAGGTCAGCGCCGCCAGCGCCGCGAGGTGTCCGCCGGCCGATCCGCCCCACAGGCCGACTCGCGCCGGATCGATTCCGTAACGTGCCGAATTGTCCCTGAGAAAACGGATCGCGGCGCGGACGTCCTGGAGTTGCGCAGGGAACTTGGCCTCGCCCGACAGTCTATACTCGATCGACGCGACCACGAACCCCTCGCCCGCCAGCGCGGCCAGCACATCGGGGAAGTTGGCGGAGGCCCCGGCATGTCGGGTATGCCCGCCGGACCAGCCGCCGCCATGGACATAGATGACCAGCGGACGCGGCTTCGCGCGCATCGCCTCGGGCGGTAGATAGAGGTCGAGCCGGAGCGGGCGGTATCCCGGGATTGTCGAGAAGACGATGTCCGAAAGGCCGGTCACGCCCCCGGCAAAGGCGGTGCTCCGGACCGGATAGCGATCGTCGAGGACCGGCCGGTCGGCCACCTCGAAGCTGCGCTGCGCCTGTGCGGACCAGGGCAATGCGGACAGCGCCAGCAACATCGCGGCGCCGGCAAGACGGACCAGCTTCGACATGTGTCTCTCCTATGTACCAGATCGTACATAGTCGAGCCGAAGGAGATCGGGCAAGCAGGTCAGGCGCGGACGGATGCCAGTACGGCGTCGATCACCTGCTCGCGGCGCTTGTCGCGCGCCTCGGCCACCGACAGGTCGATGTCGAAGATCGCACGCAGCGTGTAGCGGTTCGATACGTTGTAGAAGCACAGTGCGCTGATCGTGAAATGCAGCCCGACCGGATCGATTCCCTTGCGGAACACGCCTTCGGCAACGCCCTTGTCGAGGATCGACTGGAGCGCCGAGACCACGCTCTGATTGCGGTCCCGGATTTCCTTCACTTCGCTGATATGTGCGCCGTGCAGGATATTCTCGTTCATCACCAGCCGCACAAAGGCCGGGTGCTCGACATGATAGTCGAACGTATGGATGATCATCGCGCGGAGCGCGGCTTCCGCGTCGAGGGTCTGGAATTCCAGCGCCTGCTCGCGCTCGCGGATGCCGCGATAGGCCTGTTCCAGCACGGCGCGGTACAGCTCTTCCTTCCCGCCGAAATAATAATAGATCATCCGCTTCGATGAATGGGTCTTGTCCGCGATCTCGTCGATCCGTGCGCCCGCCAGTCCCTTGTCGGCGAATTCCGCCAGCGCGACTTCGAGGATATTCGTGCGGGTGCTCTCGGCAAGTGCCGCGCGCAGGCTGGCTTTGCTCATCTGCTTCATTGCGCCGGACGGGTCCCTTCAGTCAGGCCACGACATCCGGTTTGAAGCGCGACTGCGCCGCCAGCCGGATCGCGGCATTCACCGCGCCATAGCCCGCATATTCCCGGCGCTCCACTATTTCGAAGAATACGCGTTTGCCGAAGGCGCGGCTGTAGAACTGGAAATATTCCGAATCGCCGTCGCGGTCGTACAATATGTCGAGGCCGGCCATCCGCTCGACCAGATCCGGGTCGAGACCGAAACGCGCTTCGATATCGTCATAATAGTTGCGCGAGATTTCGAGTCGCTCCAGCCCCAGCGCCTGCGCACGCTCCGCCGCGGCGAAGACGTCATCGGTGGCGAAGGCGAGATGCTGGACGCCCGCACCGATATAGGAATGGAGGAAGCGCGAGCTGAGCGTCTCGCGCGCCATCGATCCGTTCAGCGTGATGCGAAGCTGCTTGCCCGGCGATTCGACCGCCTGGCTCTGCACCAGCCCGAGCGGATCGGCGACCTCGACCTGAGGCGTCTTCGAGACGTCGAACAGCGCGACATAATAGAGGAGCCAGCTGAGAAACTCCTCGTAGAACATGGTCTGCGCGATGTGATCCACCGTCGCGAGTCCAATGCCCGAGACCGCGGCTTCCGCACCTTCGATCGCGACGAACTCGCTCTCCCACACGGTCTCTTCAGTGCCCGCCTCGATGAAGTAGATCAGGCTGCCGCCGACCCCGCGCACAGAGGGGATCTGCATCTCTTCCGGCCCCACCGCCTGCGCGAATTGCGGGATCGACAGCGCGGCGGCGCGTTCGAGCGCCGCGGGCACGTCGCGGACGCTGACGCCGATCGCGCAAACAGACGCGCCGTGCACCATGTCGAAACTGTGCGCGAAGCCTTCGGGATCGCGGTTGACGACGATGTTGATCTCGCCCTGCCGCCAGCGCTCGACTGCCTTGCGGCGATGCCGACCTACGGCCGCGAAGCCGAGCGTCGTGAGCATGTTCCCCAATGCTTCGGCTTCGGTGTCATTGGCGGCGAATTCGACAAAGGCGACACGCTCGGCGGCGACCGGGCCCGGCATGGCGGGCGCGATCGGGGGGCGCGGGCGGCGGGCGACCTCGTCCGCCATGGCATGCAGCGAGCGCAGCCCGTCGAGCGCGACGCCCGAAGCCGATCCGGCGCGGAACCGGTCGTTGAAGATCTCGAGCGACCAGAAGCCGTCGAACCCGATGCGGAAGATCTCCGCCGCGAAATCGGCGACGGGCAGGTCGCCTTGCCCCGGCATGTTGCGGAAATGGCGGCTCCACGAGAGATAATCCATGTCGAGCCGCGGTGCGTCGGCGATCTGGACGAGGAACAGCTTCGCCGGATCGATATCGCCGATGCTCGACGAGGGGATGTTGCGCGACAGCGAGTGGAAGCTGTCGAGGATCAATCCCAGTGCCGGATGGGCGACGTCGCGCACCACGCTCCATGCGTCGCGATGGTCATGGACGTGCCGGCCCCAGGCCAGCGCCTCATAGCCGATGCGCAGGCCGCGCTTCGCCGCACGCTCCGCCAGTTCGGCGAAATCGTCGAGAATGCGGCTCCGCTCGCCCAGCGATTGCGGTGAGCAGTTGGAGCAGACCAGCACCAGATCGGTGCCGAGTTCCTGCATCACGTCGAACTTGCGCTCGGCGCGGTCGAAGGTGCGGCTGCGCAGATCACCGGGCATGCCCTCGAAATCGCGGAACGGCTGGAACACCGTGCATGCCATGCCGAGGTCGCGGACGATTCCTCCGACTTCGCGCGGGGTTCCCGGGAAGGACAACAGGTCGTTCTCGAAAATCTCGACGCCGTCGAAGCCAGCCTCGGCCACGGCGCGCAGTTTCGTCTCGAGCGTGCCGCTGATCGAGACGGTGGCGATGGAAGTGCGCAAGCGCGTTGCTCCAATCATGAACTATCCAGTTGCTTAATATTCCCACGGTCGCGTGTCACGTTCCGCCGGGGTCGAAAATCACTATTGTACTAACTGGTACGTTATGCAAATATCGAAGCGTAGAAAGAGCGTCGCGTTATCAAGTCGGCGCCATTGGGGAGGTTGTCAGGTCGCCTGCAAAAAGCGTGGGCGCGGCGTGGTTTCGCCGTGCATGTCCTCGTGCGGGCTTTCGGTCTCCATCCCCATCACCGTGACCATGCCGTCGGGACAAGGCGGCCGATCCGGCGTTCGTTCGAACGGCGCGCCGACAAATGAGGGGAGAGATTATGCTGCGGACCGTTTTGCTATCTTCGATCGCGACCTGCGCACTGGCCTGGGCGCCTGCCGCTCATGCTCAGGATGCCGGCCAGGCACCGGTGGTGGAAGAGCCGGAGGCACAAGCCGAGGAAGGCGGGCTGATCGTCGTCACCGGATCGCGCATCGCCCGTCAGGATTTTCAGTCGCCCAGCCCGATCGTGACGATCGGCACTGACACGCTGACCAGCACACCCTCGGTCAATATCGAAAGCACGCTGAACCAGCTGCCGCAATTCGCTCAGGGCCAGAGCCAGAGCGCGATCGGCGCGGTGGCCAATGGCGGCCGCGCGACGCTGAACCTTCGCGGTCTTGGCGAAACGCGCAACCTGATCCTGCTCGACGGCCGCCGCCTGCCGCTGTCGAGCGCGTTCGGTGTCGTCGACATCAACAACATCGCGCCGGGCATCCTTGAGAGCGTCGAGACGATCTCGGGCGGCGCCTCGGCGGTCTATGGTTCGGACGCGATCTCGGGCGTGGTCAATTTCCGGACCCGCCGCGATTTCGAGGGCATCCAGCTCGACGCACGCTACGGCCAGAGCTTCCAGGGTGATGCAGGGACGTTCGACATTTCGGGCACGGGCGGCATCCGCAGCGCCGACGGACGCGGCAGCGCGATGCTGTCGCTCTCCTATTCGCGGCGCAACGTGCTGTGGGGCCATGAGCGCTCGGACTTTTTCGGGCTCGGCGTGCTGTCGTCGTTCATTTCGACCGGCACCTATGTGCCTTCGGCAACGAACCTGCCGCAGCAGGCGGTCGTCAATTCGGTGTTCGCCGGTTACGGCGTCGCGGCCGGCACGGTGCCCAATTCGCGCAGCCTGGGCTTCAACGACGACGGGACGCTGTTCAGCCAGGTCGGCGCGGTCAACTACAAGGGCCCGACCACCAATTTCTATTCCACCTTCGGCGGCACCGTCCGCCAGCCGGTGGCGATGCAGGAATATATCGTCCAGCCGATGGAGCGCTACAATGTGTTCGGCAAGGTCGAGTATGAGCTGAACGACGGTCTGACCGCCTATGGGCAGATCCTCCATACCAACACCCGCGTGACCGGGCAGGTCGGCTGGTCGCCCACGGTGTTCGTAATCCCGACCATGCCGGTCACCAATCCCTTCATCCCGGCGGCCCTTGCGACGGTCCTCGCCTCGCGGCCCAGCCCGACTGCGGATTTCACCCTCAACTCGCGCTTTACCGGGTTCGAGGATCGTAAATTCCATGCGGATGTGAACACCACCCAGTTCATCGTCGGCCTGCGCGGCGATATCGCGCCGGGCTGGTCGTTCGACATTTACGGCCTGCATGACTCGGTCGACATGGTCGAGACGCAGGACAAGGCGCTGCTCCTGTCGCGGATGCGAACCCTGCTCTATGCCGCGGACGGCGGCGCATCGATCTGCGCGGGCGGCTTCAACCCGTTCGGCATCCGCAACCAGGAAAGCGTGTCGCGCGCCTGCCGCGACTATATCGAGGCGCGGACGCACGACTATACCCGCACGACGCAGGACATCATCGAAGGCAACATCACCGGCAAGCTGTTCCCGCTTCCCGGCGGCGATGTGCGCTTCTCGCTCACCGGCACCTATCGCGAGAACAGCTTCGAGTACGATCCCGATCCGTCGCGCGAGAATAACGACATCATCGGTACGCTGGGCAGCGTGCCTGCGGCCGGATCGCTCAACGTCAAGGAAATCGCAGGCGAACTGCTCGTCCCGCTGCTGCGCGACATGCCCTTTGCCGAGAGCCTCGAGTTCAACCTTGGCTATCGCTACTCCGACTATAACGTCACCGGATCGTTCAGCACCTATCGTATCGAGGGGTCGTGGCGCCCGATCACACCGCTGCTGATCCGCGGCGGTTACGAGCGCGCAATCCGCGCACCCAATATCGGCGAACTCTATAGTTCGGCGCAGACCGCGCAGGCCCAGATCGGTTCGCCGCCGGGTGCTGGAGATCCGTGCGACGTCCGTTCCTCGGCGCGTAGCGGTGCCAATGCCACCCAGATGCGCGCGCTGTGCATCGCCACCGGCGTGCCCTCGGCGATCGTCGATACCTATCAGTACACCACGGTCGCGATCGGCACGGTCTCCAGCGGCAGCACCGCGCTGAAGCCCGAGACCGCCGACACCATCACTTTCGGCGCGGTGCTCCGCTCGCCGTTCAACAGCCCATGGACTTCGGGCTTCTCACTGTCGGTCGACTATTACGACATCCGCATCTCCGACGTGATCTCGCAGGTGTCGGGCGTCACGACGATGAACAAATGCTATAATCTGGACGGCAGCAACCCGACCTATGCCGCCAGCAATCTCTATTGCCAGCTGATCCGCCGCGACGGCACCGGCGGCATCAACACCGTCTCGACGCCCTATCTGAACCTGGGCGGCCTGCGCACCAGCGGCATCGATATCCAGGCCGATTGGAAGGTGAATCTGGCCGATGCCGGCATCATGCCCGGCACGCTGAACGTCAATCTGGTGGTCAATTTCCTCAACAGCTACGAGGTTCAGATCCTGCCCGGCGCGGCGTTCGTCGATTATTCCGGAACGATTGACGGTACCCAGGCCGCGACAACGCCGCCGGTTGGCCTGCCGCTGCCCAAGTCGAAGATCTTCACCAGCGTCGGCTACAGCGTCGGCCCGGTGCAGGCCGGTCTGCGCTGGCGCCACCTGCCGGCGATGAGCGACGTCACTGCAGTTACCCGCCCCGCCAGCCCGGCGGCCGGCGTACCTGCCTATGACATCTTCGACCTCAGCCTTGGCGTGCAGGTGACCGACAAGGTGCGGCTGAGCGGCGGGATCAGCAACCTGTTCGACGTGGCTCCCCTGCAGATCGCGGGCACGCCAGGCCTGACCCAGCCGGGAACGTACGACATCATCGGTCGCTCGTTCTTCGTATCCCTGAGTTCGCGGTTCTAGGCGCGACCGTCTTCAGCACCCGTCCGGTACGCCGGACGGGCGCAACCCGTGACCGACAAGAAGCCGCTGGCCGGTTTCTCACGGCGCAGTTCGAGCTCCGAAGCGGGCCCGGCCTGCGCCGTTTTCGTGTTGCCCCCTGTAATGCCACCACGCCGCGATACTAGCTTCACTTGAGGGGGCACGAAGCTTACTCCGCTTCGACAGCAGAATCCCCCTCCGCCTCGACGATTGCATGAGCCACTTCGCGCCATCGGAAGGGAGAGAGGTCGATCGGCTGCATTTCCAGCGAGCAAGCGGTGCATGTACGCGCGGCAGGCGAGCCGTTGAAGGTATCGCAGGCGTCGGCATATCCGGCTTGCACCGGGCCGGTGTCACCGTCGATTTCGTGACGACCAATTTCCTGCCCGCAGTTCGGGCACAGCCAGAGGACGGTCTCGGATCCCGGTTCGCGTGCCTTGTAGCGGACGAGGATGCCGGGGCTGCTGGTCAGCACGCGGTGGGTATAGCCGGCGGGGATATAGACATAATCGCCGGGTTCGGTGTCGAAATAACGCGTCGGCCCATCGGCGAACTCGATGCGTGAGGCGCCCATGGGCTGGGCGATCACACTGTCCTTGGCGCAGCGCAGGAAGAAGGGCTGGTCGACCGAATTGCGGCTGAGGTGGAGCTGCGGGTCGATCTCGGGCCTCAGCATCGGAAATTCGTCGAACGACTGCAGCCGCTCGGCCTCCTTCACGAAGTTGAACTTGTTCTTCCGTCGAGTGCGCACCGGCTGCATTTTTCACGATCCTCCCCAGCCGGCACGCATCGCCTGCCGCGGCCCAAAGTTGACAAATACTTGTCTTTAAGACAGCATCTTGTCAATAAGGCGCGACTGAGGAGATGGAAGCGGTGGTTGAAGAAGCAGGCACGCAGCGGGCAGTTCCGATGCCCGTGGTTCCAATGAAGGTGAATGCTTTCAGCGTGGCCCAGCAATCGAATGCGCAGCTGTTGCCGATGTTTCCCTATGTCCATCGCGGTGCGATCGTCCCGTGCAGCATCGCGTTCGAGAGCGACGGAAGCGGCGCGAAGATGGGCTATTTCGTCCACACCAACAGCGTGGACGAAATCGCGCTGACGCTGGCTTCGAACGGGCCGCAGCGGACGGGCGACGTCTTTGTCGGCCCGCGCTCGCATGGCGTGGGAGGCGGATCCACCGTTGCCTTCTTCCGCGTCGGCGTGGTGACGCAGCGCCAGCTGGAGGAAGGGGAGCAGCCGGAGGAGGCGACCCTGTTCTGCGAGCAGTGCAATGTCGAATTGCTTCGCAATGGGGTCGATATGGCGGAGACGAACGAGGCGGATCGCTATGCACCGCTCCCGTCGATCGTGCTGCTGGACGAGCTGGTGACGCAGTTCAACGCGTCGGAGACGGCGCGGACCTGCAGCGCGTGCGGGCACGTCAATCCGCCCTTCCCGGCGATGATCTGGGGCTGGAGCCGCTATCTGCGCAACTCGCGCACGGCGCAGCGCGGCTGGGACGGCGTGCGCGAGCCGGAGTCCGCACGCTGATCTTCCCTTGTCGAGAAGCTGCTCGAATTGCCCGGGCGCTTGTGCGATGAGCGCGTGCGGATACGCGCGGCACAATGGCGGGAAGCGAGGGCAGGGCATATTTCGGAGCGGATCGGAATCGGGCAAGCGAGCGCCGTACCGGCGGAACCGCTGATGGCGCGCACCGAAAAGGGAGACGCGCTCGACGCCCTCATCTTCGCGATCTTCAAGGCCAATGGTCGGCTGATCCGTGGCGGCGAAGCGCTGTCGAAGGATCTGAACCTGACCGCGGCGCGCTGGCAGATCCTGGGCGCGATCGACGTGAACCCGCGTACGGTTGCGCAGATCGCGCGCCATTTCGAACTGACCCGGCAAGGCGTGCTCTGGGCGGTTCAGGGCATGATCCGTGACGGGCTGGTCGAGCTGATCCGCAATCCGGACCATCGCCGCGCCAAGCTGGTTCAGCCTACCGTGCACGGGCGGGCGCTGTTCCACGAAGTCTCGCAGCGGCAGCGCAAATGGGCCAACGAGCTGGCCGAACCCTTTGCCGTCGCCGACATGGATGCGGCCGCCATTCTGCTGATGAAGCTCGCCGCCGCCTTTGCGCCGGAGCAGGACGCGGACTGACCGCCTGCCCGTAAAGGCGCCGCACATCGTTTCGAAAAATCGATCCGGCCTTGAACGGACGGCTTCGGCTGTGCCAGGGTCAAGTTGACAAGTCACTTCCTGTATGACAAGTACTTGTCAATTAAACGCGGCCGGTTGCCGCGCGTGGAGGCGGGATGCTGGAGGCGGGATCAGTCGTCATCATTGGCGGGGGCCAGGCGGCGGCGCGCTGTGCGCAGGCATTGCGCGCCGCCGGTTTCGCTGGCGGCGTCACGATCGTCGGCGACGAGCCGCATCTGCCCTATGAACGGCCTGCGCTCTCGAAGGCGATGCTGCTCGATCCAGCGGCGGCGATACCCTTCGTCCTTCCCGAAACGCACTTCGCGGCGAACGCGATCGACGTACGTACCGATTGCGTGGCAACCGAAATCGATCGCGCGACGCAGACGGTCAGGCTCGCGGATGGTGAACGCATTTCCTATGACCGTCTTGTCATCGCCACGGGCAGCCGGACGCGAACTGTGGCGATCGACGGCGTCGATCCCGCATCCGTCCTGACGCTTCGCACGCTGGACGAGAGTCGGGCGCTCAAGGCGCAGCTGGCCTCCCGGCCTGCGCTTGCGGTTATCGGAGGCGGGTTCATCGGGCTGGAGGTCGCGGCGAGCGCGGCGTCGCTCGGGTGCGCGGTGACAGTGATCGAGGCGGCCGAGCGTCTGCTGCCGAGGCTGGGTTGCGCGCAGGCGAGCGCGATCGTCCTCGCGCATCATCGTGCACTAGGCATCGATGTACGGCTGGCGACGGTCGCGCGTAGCGGCGCTGATAGCGCGCTGCAGCTCTCCGATGGTAGCAGCGTGCGGGCCGATGTGATCCTCGCCGGCGTGGGCGTGACGCCCGATACGGCGCTGGCGGAAGCGGCGGGGCTTGAGGTGGAAGACGGGATTCTCGTCGACGCGTTCGGCGCCACCTCCGATCCGTGCATCTTCGCCGCCGGCGATGTGACGCGGCATTACAGTCCGGTGCTGGGCCGCCATGTACGGCTGGAATCCTGGCAGAACGCCAATGCGCAGGCCGATGCGGTCGGCAAGACGATCGCGGGCCTGCCCACCGAGAGCGCCGAGCTTCCGTGGCTCTGGTCCGATCAGGGCGACCTGAACCTGCAAATGGCCGGCGCGCCGGCCGCGATCGACCGGACGGTGATGCGTGGCGATCCCGCGGGTTCGGATGGGGTGACGATCTTCCAGCTTCAGGGTTCCCGGCTGGTCGGTGGCGTCACGCTCAATCGTGGCCGCGACATGCCGCTGATCCGGCGCCTGCTGGCACAGCCGGCCCTGGAACTGGATGTCGCGGCGCTGGCTGACCCGGCAGTGCCGCTGCGGCGGCTGCTGCCCGCGCGGGAGGCGGCATGACGATCCTGATCCTGGTCGCGACGATGAGCGGCAATGCCGAGATGGTCGCCGACGAAATCGCCGGGCGCATCGAGGATGATGGCGGCACGGCAAGCATCCTGCGCATGGAGAAAGCGAGTGTCACAACGCTGGCCGGGGCAACCGGTCCGGTGCTGATCTGCTCGTCCACCTATGGCACCGGCGACGTGCCCGACAATGGCGCCGCGCTTTACGCTGCGTTGCAGGCGGAACGGCCCGACCTCGCGCATCTGCGCTATGGCGTGATCGCGCTGGGCGACAGCGTCTACCCACAGACCTTTTGCTTTGGCGGCAGGAAATTCGACGAGCTTCTCGCGTCGCTCGGTGCGCAGCGCGTCGGGGACCGGCTGGAGCATGACGCCCGGAGCGGCATCTATGCCGAGGACGCGGCGGGCGACTGGGTCGAGACCTGGCTGCGGGATCTGGAAATGATGGGAGAGAATGGCCGATGAAGCTCGCGCGCTTTCAGGCGGAGGATGGAGTCCGCACCGGCATCGTGGTCGGCGACGGGCTGATTGACATCGTGCGCGCGGGCGGGCCGGCGGGCACGATGCAGTCGATCGTTGCGGGGGGCGAGGAGATGCTGACGGCGCTTCGCGCGATCGAGCATGCGCCCACCACGCATCGCCTTGCCAATGTTCGCCTGCTCGCGCCGATCGAGCGGGCGGGCAAATATCTCGCGATCGGCATGAATTACGGGAAGCATGTCGCCGAAGCCGACAAGCTCGGCGTGCCGCGGTCGCAGCATCAGGTGTGGTTCAACAAGCAGACCAGCTGCCTGTCCGGTCCCTATGACGAGATCGATCCGGGCGTCACCGAGAAGCTGGACTATGAAGTCGAGCTCGGCGTCGTGATCGGGCGACCGGCGAAGCATGTTACCGCAGCCGACGCGGCGAGGCATGTCTTCGGCTATTTCGTCGCCAACGACGTGTCGGCCCGCGACTGGCAGTTCCATTCGCCGACCTTCATGATGGGCAAGTCGTTCGACACCCATGGCCCGATCGGCCCGTGGATCGTGACCGCCGACGAGGTGCCGGATCCGCATGCGCTCCAGCTGCGCAGCTACGTAAATGGTGAGCTGCGCCAGTCGAGTGACACCAGCCTGATGCTCGCCAATGTGTGGGAACAGATCGCCTATCTCTCGACCGCGTTCACGCTCGACGCCGGTGATCTCATCGCGACCGGAACGCCTGAAGGCGTGGGCGCGGGCCGCGAGCCGCCGCTGTTCCTGAAGCCCGGCGATGTGGTGCGCTGCGAGGTCGAGGGAATCGGCGCGATCGAAAACCGGGTGCGGGCGCCCCAATTCTAGGACGGAGAGACACGCCATGGCGGTTCTTGGGTTGCTTTCGGTGACGCTGGAAGTTCCGGCGATCGGCCCCGGCGTGAAATTCTACACCGATGCGGGGCTGGTCGCTGAAATCGATGGCGATACCGCGCGCCTTCGCTGTGCCGGGCAGGAGCGGGAGTCGATCGCGCTGCTGGGCGGGGCACCCCGCAAGCGCCTGCATCACATCCGCCTGCGTGCGGAGGATCTGGCGGGAATCGCGCAGCGCGTGCCGGCCGCCGGCGGCGATCTGGCCGCGGCACCGCAAGGGTTCGAAGGCGACGGCCTGTGGGTGCGCGACCCGCACGGCACGCTGTTCCATCTTGTCGAACAGCCGGCCGATGCCGACCTTGCCGAAGGCGCCCGCTTCGAGATCAACCGCCCGGGCCACACGATCCGGAAGCGCCGTTCGGCGATCCTGCCATCGGCAGCCTATCCGCCCGTCGCGCCGCTTCGCCTCGGCCATGCCTTGTTGTTCAGTCCCGACGTGCCGGCGAGCGTCCGCTTCATGGTCGAGGGCCTCGGCATGGCGCTGGCCGACCATGCGCAGGACGTCATCGCCTTTTGCTGCGCGCGGCGGGACAGCGATCATCATGTCGTGGCGTTCGCCAAATCGCCGGACATCGGCTTTCACCATGCGAGCTTCCAGGTGAACGATCCCGACGAGGTCGGCCGGGCCGGGCGCGCGCTCACCGCCAAGGCAGGCAAGGGCGATTGGGGCGTGGGCCGCCATACGATCGGGTCGAACTTCTTCCACTACATCCAGGACCCGTGGGGATCGTGGTTCGAATATTATTCGGACATGGACTTCATCGACGACCACGCGCTGTGGACGCCGACCAACTATGCGATGGAAGACAGCCTGGCGAGCTGGGGACCGGCGGTGCCGCCAGACTTTGTCCATAATTACGAAGCCGATCCGGCGGCGGTGGCCTAGATGGATCGCGACCCGGTCAGCATCGGCGCATCGGCAGGGTCAGCTGCAGGGCTGGCCCGCCGTGATCGACGCGGGCTGGCCTCCGGCGACCATCAGCAGCAACTCCGATCCTGTCCAACAGTCGCCGCGCCAGGCGACATGCTGGTCCGGCCGGATCAGCGCCATGCGAGCGCCGTACAATCCGGCGAGGTCATGTTGCGTGACGTCGACCAGCTTGAGCGGGATGCCGGCTTCCGTGGCTTCGGCAATCGCGCGGTCCGCGCCTTTCGCATCGGCGTCGAGAATGAGGAGGGTGAAGCCCGGGCCGAACAGGTCGTAGAGCGATTCACCCGGCGCCAACCAGCGATGCGGCGCGACGCAGCCCGGCTGGGCGGAGGGTACGTAAATGGCGGGAAGCGGCTTCGCGGCGTGCCCGTCCTCGGAAGCGATCAGCGGCGAATCCACGTAGCAATAGCCGAGCACGACGCCGAGGCTCTTGAACTCGCGCTGCTTGATCGCCGCGATCCGCGCGCCGAGCCGCGCGCGTGCAGCCTCAGCTTCGGTGCCTTCATCCTCGAGGCCCGGCTCGTACAGGTCGCCGCTGAGCACGGCATGGTTGGCGACGGCTTCGTCGATCACCTGACGGTGGAGCGGCCGGCGCTCGGTCTCGTAGCTGTCGAGCAGGGCTTCGCCGCCCCAGCCGTCCAGCATCGCGGCGATCTTCCAGCCGAGATCCACCGAATCCGCCACGCCCATGTTCATGCCATAGCCGCCGAACGGGGGATGGAGGTGGCAGGCGTCGCCGATCAGGAAGGCGCGGCCCAGCCGGTAGCGATCGGCGATCAGCTCGCTCGCGACCCATTCGTCGGTGCTGAGCACTTCATAGGGCAGGTCGATCCCGGTTGCCTTGCGGATCAGGTCTGCGGCTTCCTCGCGGCTGAACCGGGCGTCCTGCGGCACGCCGGTCGGCATGAAGAACCACAGCTCACCGCGATCCATCGGGCCGATCAGGCTCGGCACATCGGCATTGACCTGCCAGTACATGATCCCGCGATCGAGCCGGTGGGCATCGGCGAGTCCGGGGGCGCGGAAGACGATATTGTAGTTGCGCGACAGGCCATAGCGGCCCTCCATTCGCGCGCCGATCTGCTCGCGAACCGTGCTGCGCGCGCCGTCGGCGCCGACCAGATAGTCGCTTTCCACGATGAAGCTCACGCCGCGCTCGCGATCGCGGACCCGGCTGCGCACGGTCTCGCCATCCTGCTCGAAACCTTCGAACTCGGCGTTGAACCGGATCTCGACCGCCGGCAACGTTTCCGCATGCCGCCGCAATACCTCTTCGAGCAGATATTGCGGAATCCACTGCGCATGCTCGGAATAAAGCGGGTCGGGCGCGGGATCGCAGTTGAAGGCGTTGCGGATCGTGGTGAGCGGATGCCCGCCCAGCCGCGTCGCGAAGATCACGTCGGACGGATAATCGATTCCGAACGGCGAGGCCTCGGCCAGCGCGCCGGCGATGCCCCAGCGACGCAGATGCTCGCGCGTCCGGCTATGGGTCGTCTTGGCGCGGGGCGCATAGCCGACCCGGTCGTTGCGCTCGACCACGATGCAGGGAATCGATCTCGAGCCCAACTCGATCGCGAGGGCAAGGCCGGCCGGGCCAGCGCCCACGATCAGCACCGGCGTGCGGCTCGTCGATTCCATGCAATCCTCTCCCCGTACGGCGTCGCTTCAGGCTCCGCCGTCGCGCGCCCTGCGGAGTCCCGCATTTCCTACGGGTGCCCGGCAATGCGGAGAGGATGGCAAGTTCGTCCCGGTGATAGTGAACTGGCATAGCGATGAAGCTGAACCAGATCCGCGACGTGCTGGCAGTCCATGAGCGGGGCAGTATCCGTGCCGCCGCGCGGCATATCGGCATCGCCCAGCCGGCGGTCTCACGCAGCATCCGCGAGCTGGAGCATGATCTGGGCGTCGCGCTGTTCGAGCGAAGCGCGCGCGGGATCACGCTTACGCCGATGGGGCATCTGTTCATGAAGCGCGCCTCGGCGGTGCATAATGAACTGCAACAGGCACGCGACGAGATCGACCAGCACCGCGGCCAGACCACCGGGCTGGTTCGGGTCGGCCTTTCGACCGTGGCGCATCTGTCGCTGTTGCCCGGCGCGCTGGACAGGTTCCGGGCGCGCTATCCCCGCGTGACGCTCAAGATCCAGGAAGGCCTGTTCCCCGCGCTGGAGGCGGCGCTGAAAGAAGGTGCGCTCGATTTTTATGCCGGGCCGCTGGCCGAGACGCCGGCGCCGCAGGAATTCGTGGTCGAGACGCTGTTCGAGAATATGAGGCGGGTATTCTGCCGCAAGGGGCACAAGCTGGCGGGGGCGACCTCGCTCGCTGCGCTGCGCGACGCCGAATGGATCTCGACGACCGTCACGTCCAATCAGGGCGCGGAACTGCTGCCCCTGTTCGAGGGGCTCGGGCTGGCACCGCCGATTATCGCGCTTCACGCTCCCTCGGCGCTGAGCATGGTGCTTGCGGCCGCGCACTCCGACCTTCTGGTCATGCTCCCGGAGCAATGGCTCGATTCCCCGCTCACTCGCGAACTGCTGGATTGCATCCCGGTGGTGGAGGCGCTGCCGGGCGCGCCGATCTGCATGCTGCACCGTGCCCGGCTGCCGCTGACGCCGGCCGCGGAATATCTGTCCGACATGCTGCGGCGGTCCGCATTGAACCGGCCGAACCTCCATCGCGGCGCCGGGGCATGAGGATGCCCGTAAGGTATCGCCGGGACGGTTTTGCCATCCTCAAGCATCCGCGCCGGTCCGGCTATCAGGCCGCAGCGATGGGCGTCCGGGCAACCGCCGGCAGCATCCGCAGATCGGGAGAGAATGATGCCGGGGCCGGAGATCCGCCAGGTCGACCGCAATGTGAGCTTCGTGGACCAGCTTGCGTCGGGCGCGGGGCCGGTGGTCCTGATCAACACCTTTCATGTCGAGCCCGGCACGGTGGAGCGGATGCTCGAATGCTACGCGCTGGACGCGGCGTTCATGCGCGCGCAGCCGGGATGTATTTCGGCGCAGCTGCATCGCGGCGTCGGCAACAGCAGCATGTTCGTCAACTATGCCGTCTGGGAATCTGCGGAAGCGCTGGATCGCGCCCGATCAAAGCCGGAGTTTCGTGCATTGGTCGACCTGTTCCCGGAGGGCATGATCGCCTCGCCCCTGCTGGTGGAAAAGGTGGCCGTGCCCGGAATATGCCTCGCATGATCGCGACGACCGCAGGGGGCGGAAACGGGTGAGCCATGACCGCACCGCTCGACTTCACGGCGCTGGCGACCGTCTCGCAGATCGGCGAAGGCGAGATGATCGCTGTCGATGCCGGTGGCCACGCGGTGCTGCTGGCCCGGGTCGATGGCGAATGGTTCGCCGCCAGCAATGTCTGCACACATCTTCGGGCGCGGCTCCATCTCGGCAGCCTGGCAGGGCATCGCCTGGCCTGCCCGCTGCATGGCGGCGCGTTCGACATCCGCACCGGTGCGCCGCTGTGCGAGCCGGTGCGGCGCGGCATCGAAATCTATCCGGTCCGGCTGAACGGCGATGCGATCGAAGTCGCGCTGCCCCGGGAAGCCAGCCCGGAACCGGGATTTGAATGGTGAGCGAGCCGCGAACGCGGGCGCTCGAAGCTAGAGGACGAATGAGATGAACGATCCAGTCGCACGCCAGAAGGTGCTTTATCCGGATGCGCCGAAGGGCTCGCTCGCGGTGAAGCGTCCGGAGGTGGACAATAGCGGGGTGTCGATCACCGGCGATCGCTATTACCGCAAGGACATTTTCGAGCAGGAATGGGATCGGATCTGGACGCGGACCTGGCACCTTGCCGGCCCGCTGTGCGACCTGAAGCAGCCGGGCGACTTCTTCACCTACGACTTCATGCATGAGAGCTTTCTCATCACGATGCTGGCCGACCGCTCGGTCCGCGCCTTCTACAATGTCTGTCCGCATCGCGGGAACCGACTGGTCTATACCGAACATGGTTCGATGGAGGCGTTCACCTGCCTCTACCACGCCTGGTCGTTCGCCAACGATGGCCGCCGCCTTTCGATCAAGGATCCGGAGAGCTTCGAGGGGGTCGATACCTCGCGCGCGGATTGCCTGAGCGCGGTCCGCTGCGAAGTGCATGCCGGGCTGGTCTGGATCAGCATGAACGAGGATGCGCTGCCGGTGAAGGAAGCGCTTGGGCTGCCCGAAGGGCTGCTGGAATCGTATCGCCTAGGCGAGATGGTCACGGTCAGCCGGCAGGTGCAGGAAGTCACCGGTAACTGGAAGCTGGCGCTCGAGAATGTGATCGAGGGCTATCATTTCGACGTGGTCCACGAGCCGTTCCGCATGCCCGAGTTCGTCAATCCGATGGGCATCCAGTACGATCTGCACGGCAATGGCGCGAGCGGCTGGTTCGCGCCGTTCGGTCAGCCGACCGCCAAGGGCGATCAGACGGTGCTGAACGATTCGCTCAAGGGCTTCCTTAAAAATGCCGGCGTCGATCCCGAGACCTTCACCGGGACGGCACTGGATGTCCGGCCGACCGTCCAGAAGCTCAAGCGCGATCATGCGATCGCGGCCGGCTTCGACGTCACCGGCTTCATCGACGAGCAGTTCACCGATGCCTGGGGCGTGAATGCCTTTCCCAACACGCTGCTCGCGATGAATTTCGAAGTGGTGCTGCTCCAGCGTTTGCAGCCGCATCCCAAGGATCCCGAGCGCTATTTCATGACGCCGATCGTGCTCTATCGTCCCGGTTCGGTGTCGGGCACCGGCCTGCCGCCCTATCTCAGCGTGCCGGGCATGGACCTAGACCCGCAGACGATCCCCGCGACGCGGCGCTATTCGATCGAGGACGGCTTCCAACTGGGGCCGCTGATCGAGCAGGATGTCGACATCATCGAGAAGACGATGCTCGGGGTGAAGTCGCGCGGGTTCAAGGGGCCGATCTGGGGCGAGCAGGAACAGCGCCTGCGGCACTTCCATGCCGAGTACGACCGGTACATGAATGGCGAAAAATGAGCCGGATGACGCGGGGAAGATGAGATGAGCACCAAACCGGCGGTCGACATCGTTAGGTTCCTCGAGGATCGGCGCTTCGGCTGGTGGCATGCGAAGATCATGCTTCTCTGCTTCCTGATGCTCCTCGTCGAGGGCATGGACTATAACGCGCTGGCAGTGGCCGCGCCGTCGCTCATCCGCGGCTGGCAGGTGTCGAAGAGCGAGATCGGCATCGCCTTTGCGGTCAGCAATCTTGCGGTGCTGGTCGGAACACTGGCGTTCAGCGCGCTCGGCGACCGGTTCGGCCGGCGGCTCGGCATCATCGTCGGCGTGCTGCTGTACAGCGTGCCCAGCCTCTGCACGGCGTTCGCGAGTTCGGTCGGCGAACTATACCTGCTGCGCTTCATCGCCGGACTCGGCATGGGCGGCGTGATGCCCAATGCGATCGCGCTGCTTACCGAGATCGCGCCAAAAGGCCTCAAGTCCCGTATCGTGATGATCCCGTTCATCGGGATCGGGCTGGGCGTGGCGGCGATCGGCGGGGTGGCTGCGGCCTTCATTCCGAAGTTCGGTTGGCCGGCGGTGTTCCTGATTCCCGGCGTATCGGGGCTGATCGTCTGTGTGGCGCTGGTGCTGTGGCTGCCGGAATCGATCCGCTATCTGACCGTGGCCAAGCCGGACTCGCCCCAACTCGACAAGGCATTGCGGGCATTGGATCCGAGCCTCGACGCGAGCTCGGTCGCCTCCGGTCCGGGCAACCATGCTCCCGCCGCGCGGCCGGGCCTCGGTATCCTGCTCCGCCGCGAGAACGGGCTGATGAACCTGCTGCTGTGGCTGTGCTTCGCGTTCGAATATCTGACCTTCATCATCCTCGCGAGCTGGCTGCCCCTGATCCTCGAAACGGCAGGGCTGTCGCCGACCGAAGCCTCGCTCACCTTCGCCTATGTCGGGCTGGCCAATCTCGGCACCCAGCTGCTGATCGCGATGTTCCTCGATCGCTATCATTTCGGGGCGATGCTCGTCGCGACGCTCGTCACCATGGCCTGCTTTATCGGCTTCGGCATGCCGGGACTGGACAAGACCAGCCTGATGGCGATCACCGTGCTGCTGGTTGCGGCTTCCGGCGCGACGCACAGCGCGCTGAACGGGCTGGTCGGCAATGTCTATCCGACCAACATCCGCGCCACCGCGGTCGGCATCGCATCGGGCTTCGGCCGTGCCGCCTTCATCGGCGGGCCGGTGCTCGGCGGCTATCTGCTGGCGCAGGCCTTGCCCTTCCAGACGCTGACGCTGCTGATCATGGGGCCGTATCTTCCGGTCGCGCTGATCTGCCTGCTGCTCGCCCGGCTCTATACCGGCAAGGTCGCGGAGGCGCGGGCGCTCGATCGCGAGGCTTCGGCCTAGCCGTTCTGCGCGCGGCGATATTCGCGGGGCGTCAGCTGGAACTGGCGCTTGAATGCCTGGGCGAACGCAGTGTCCGAACGGTAGCCGGCCTCTTCGGCGATGGTCGAGACCGGCTTGCCGGTGGTCGCCAGCTGGCTCGACGCCAGATGCAGCCGCCAGTCGGTGAGATAGTCGCCCGGCGACTTGCCGACGAGGATGTGGAACTTCTTGGCGAACACCGCGCGTGACATCGTCGCGATCTCGGCCAGTCCTGCGACCGTCCAGTGGTGCTGGGGCCGCTCATGGATGGCAGTCACTGCGCGGGCGATGCGCGGATCGGACAGGCTGCGCAGCCAGCCGGACGTCTGCTCGGGCTGGAGCCTGAGGTGCGCGCGGATGATGCTGATGAACACCAGCTCGGCCAGTCGCTCGGCCGTGGCGACATAGCCGGGGCCCGGCGCGACTTCCTCGCTTTCGAGGAACTCCCTGGCCGATTGCATGGTGGCGAGGAGATGGCTGTCGCTGTTGCTCAGGTAGATATAGGGCGGCAGCGCGGCGAGCAGGGGGTTCCGCTTCGTATCGCCAAAGCCGAACACCGCGCTGATCGCGCGTGTCGCCGGTCCGTCGCCATCGCCATAGGCCAGCCGTCGCGGCGCCGTCAGCTTGACCGAATTGGACCAGGGCAAGGGCGGGAAGGCCGTTTCCCACGCGATCGGCTCCACCTCGGGATCGGACGCGATCGAATAGGACTGCCCATGCAGCGCAAGGATCAGATCGCCTTCCTGCATCCGGATCGGCGCCATCCCGTCAAAGGTAAGCCAGCACGCGCTGCCGACGATCGACAGGAAGAAGGGTTCGGCGAAGCCGGGCTTGGTGACGAAGCCCCAGGGCGCCCGAAAGTCGCAGATGTGCCAACCGCTCGCCTTCAGGCGAACCGTCGCCAGCACGTTGCTGAGCAGGTCCATCCGGTGCTCCATCCTCTCCGTGTATCCGCATAGCCGGGTTCGGCCGGTCCGACGAGCGCCCGGTGGCCCCGGCCGGATGCAATCGAGACGATCGCTTGGGAATCTCAGACGGTCTCGCGTTGCCGCGCCGAGCAGCCGGTCCGTATCGTCAGCCTGCGATTAACGCGCCTCCGCCCTGCATCGAAGGGCGGTGCGCATCTTTCAGGAGAGGGTTTCCGATGCGGAACGGGTACAAGGCAATCGACGTCGATCTTCACATCATGGAGCCGCTCGACCTGTGGGAAAAGCGGTTGCCGGAGCCGTACCGCTCCGCCACCCGCTACCACGCGCCGGGCGGTGTCGAGATGCACGGCAATTACGAGCTTGGCGTCGGCGACCAGAAATGGATCGTGAAGAGCCCGATCATCTCGGGCCAGGCCAAGCGGCGTTGGGCCGATCCGGCGGCGAAGCATCTGCTTGACTTCAACCGCCACCCGACACCGGAGCTGATGCTGGAAGGCATGGCCGCCGAAGGGCTGGACGTGGCGGCGATCATTCCGTCGATGACCTTCCAGCTCACCTCCGCCGACAATGCTGACCCCAAGCACATCCTGGCGATCTGCCGCGCCTATAACGACTGGATCGCCGAATTCTGCTCGCAGCATCGCGACCGGCTGCGCTTCTGGGCATGGGTGCCGCGCCACGATGCCGAGCTGGCGGCCGAGGAAGCCAATCGCTGCGTTAAGGAGCTTGGCGCCGACGGCGTTGCGATGACGCTGGGCGCGGTCGGCGGGCGGCTGCTGACCGACCCGCATTTCGAACAGCTCTGGACCGAGACGGAGAATCTGGGCGTTCCGTTCGGCCTCCATGTCTGGGGCGCCAACGCAACCCTCGCCGACGATACCGGCCGCCGTTACTGGAAGCAGCCTTCCGGCTTCGGCATCGGCAGCATCTTCTCGGGCATCCTCCAGGGCATGAGCAGCGTGCCCGAGCTGATCTACAGCGGTGTGCTGGAGCGCCATCCAGGCCTGCGCGTCCTCACCATGGAAACCGGCAATACCTGGCTGATCTACCTGCTCGATCGCATGGACGAGAAGTGGGAAAAATATGAGCAAGAGATCGGCGAGACCTATGGCGTCAAGCTGTCCATGCCGCCGAGCGAGTATTTCAAGCGGCAATGCTATGTGACGTGCGAGGGCGAGGAGAAGGGCCTCAATTACCTGCTCGACATGGGGCTGGCCGACAATCTCACCTTCAGCACCGATTATCCGCACCATGATTCGCCCTGGCCGCTCGCGACCCAGAACTTCCTCGATCAGGAACTGGGTGACGAAGCGAACCGCAAGATCCTGTGGGAGAATTCGCTCGACCTGTTCAAGTGGCGCGATCTGCCCGACGGCACCTGCGCCGATGCCGGGCAGGCGAGCGAGAAAGCCGCCTGACCGACGCCGATTGCGGGCCGGCCCGACAGGAGCCGGCCGGCCCGCCGCTACCGGATCGCTATGCCGATCCAGCATCGTCCGAACGCTTTTGCCATACTGAAGCGAGCGCGGCCGTGGACTAATCAGTGCTGGTAATAATGCAGCTGGCGGCGTGTGGTGTCTCACCTTTCGACCTCCGGCGCGAAAACTGGTCCGCGCGGCAAAGCGCGGCTATTGGGAGGGGAAGAATGCGAAACTCATTTCTCGGTGTGAGCGCCGCCGCGATGCTGGCCGGACTGCTCAGCGCGGCCGGTGCCACGCCCGCTTTCGCGCAGGATGCGCAGGCCAAGGACGAGCAGGACGGGATTCCCGAAATCGTCGTCACCGCGCAGAAGCGCGAGGAAAGCCTGCAGGACGTCCCGCTGGCGGTCACCAGCCTCTCCGAAGAGTCGCTGAAATCGCGCGGGGTTTCCGGCGCCGAGGATCTGCGGACTCAGGTTCCCAACCTGTCCTTCTCGCGCACGACCGTGGACAATTTCAACGTCCAGATCCGCGGCATCGGCACGCCGCTGGTCGATCCGTCGGCGGATTCGGCCGTGGGCATCCACGTCAACAACGTGCCGCTCACGACGAGCCGGATCGGCGATACCGATTTCTTCGATGTCGAGCGCGTGGAGGTGCTTCGCGGTCCCCAGGGCACGCTCTATGGCCGCAACGCCACCGCGGGCGTCGTCAACGTCATCACCGCCAAGCCGAAGCGCGACTTCTCCGCCTCGCTGACCGCCGGGATGGGCAATTACGGCGAGATGAAGTTCACCGGCTATGTGAATGCGCCGCTCGGCAACATGTTCTCGCTCCGTGCCGCCGGCTACTATCTCAGCCGCGAAGGCTATTCGCAGAACACCTTCACCGGCAACGATGCCGATGATCGCAAGCTGTGGGCGACCCGCCTGACGCTCGGCTTCGAGCCGGCGAGTGGCTTCCGTTCCTACCTGATGTGGGAGCATTTCTACGAGAATGACCGCCGCCAGTCTTCGTCGCGGCTGGCCTGCACGCCGGACCCCGGCCCGGCGACTGTGGGTGGCGTGGCGACCAATCCGGTGACGCGCGGCCTGCTGAGCCAGGGCTGTCTGCCGGGTTCGCTCTATTCGCCGGCGGCGCTTGGCGCCCCCAATACGCTGGGCACGATCGAGGGAATCATCGGTCTGCTGACCGGAACGATCAACAACAACTTCAACGCCGGCGTGTCGCAATCGACCGACTATCGGCAGTTCGCCTCGGCGATCGATCCGAAGTATCGCGCGCGCAACGATCTCGTCGAACTGAACCTCGAATGGGACGTGGCGCCGGGCCTGCAATTCAGCTCGCTGACTTCCTATTCGGAGGATCACAGCTATCGCCGCGCGGCGGTGCCGACGCACATTCCGACCAACCGCTTCAATACCACGGCGCTGACGCCGGGCGGGGTGCTCAGCGATCCGCAACTGGGGTCGATCACTTTCCCGCAGAGCTTCCAGATCATCAAGAACGACACCACGCAATGGACGCAGGAACTGCGGCTCCAGTCCGATTTCGATGGCCCGATCAACTTCAACGTCGGCGGCATCTATATCGACTATGAGACCGAAGCGGACTTCTACCTTGTCACGTCGTCGTTCAACCTGCTGTCGCGGGTGCAGAATCTCGGCGGCGCGGGCATCTATATCGATCCCAATCCGGAGCCGGACGGCACCGGCCATAATTACCTGCGCAACTATCGGCCCTATCATCTCGAGGCCAAGGCCGCGTTCGGCGAACTCTATTACCGTCCGGTGGAAACGCTCACCCTGACGCTGGGCCTGCGCTACACCGACGATCTCAAGCGTGGCACCGACTATCCGTCGATGCTGTTGCAGCCCGGACGCGGACTGGTGGCTGGCGCGCAGCTGGAGGCGCAGTTCCAGGAAGTCACCGGCCGCTTCAACATCGACTGGAAGCCGGACCTCGGCTTCACGGACTCGAGCATGTTCTATCTGTCGGCCTCACGCGGTTACAAGGGTGGCGGGTTCAACCAGCCGGCCGCGGCGGCGCTGGTCAACGTGCCGGCGACCTATCGGCCGGAGTTCGTCAACGCCCTCGAAGGCGGGATGAAGAACACGCTGTTCGACGGCCGTCTGGTCTTCAACGCCACGGCCTTTTATTACGACTATAAGGGCTTCCAGATCTCGAAGTTCGCGAACCTGATCCCGGTCAACGAGAATGTCGATGCGAGCGTCTATGGCGCCGAGATCGAGACGATTATCCAGCCGGTCCGCAATCTTCGCCTGAACGCGACCCTTGGCCTGCTGCATTCCGAGATCGGCAACAGCAGCTCGATCGATCTGCTCAACCGGACGCAAGGGGATCCGACCCTCACGCTGGTCAAGAGCACGCAGGCCAATTGCGTGATATCCACCACCAGCGCGGCGGCGATCCTGACCGCGATCAACGCCGGCACGCTGCCTGCCAGCGCACTGGTCGGGGTTTGCGGCGGCGCGCTGGCCGGGTCATTCGGCGCGGTGCCAACGGCGGGCCGCGCCGCCAATCTGAAGGGCAACGAACTGCCGAACGCGCCGAAATGGACGCTGTCGGTCGGCGCGCAGTACCGGCTGGATATCAGCACCAGCTGGAGTGCGACGTTGCGCGGCGATTATTACCAGCAGGGCCGCAGCTTCAACCGGATCTACAATTCGCCGGTGGACCTGGTCAAAGGCTGGCGGAACCTGAACCTGTCGCTGCGGGTCGCGCATGAGCCGAGCCAGTTCGACGTGAACTTCTACATCCGCAACGTCACCGACGAGCAGGCGATCCTGTCCGGCCCGGCCGCGGGCCTGAACGACATCAACGGCTTGGGCACGTCGCTGTTCGTGAACGCGCCGCGTACCTATGGCATGAGCCTGACCAAGCGCTTCTGAGGCAGGCGGCGCCGCGCCGCTCTCCGCGCCGCCGTCCGCTTTGCGAAAGGCCCGCCGGGATCCGGCGGGCCTTTTCATATGCGTGCGGTCGGAGTGCATGGCGGTGCAGGTTCAGACGATCGCGCTGGAATACGAGACGTACCCGCGTTGCCGCCTGTCCGTCGCCGTCCCTAGGCTCTGGCTTCGCAACGGGGTTTTAACGGGGAGAGGAAATGAACCATCACGCAGCCACAAGTGACCGCAGCCCCGCATGGAGCGCGGATCGGCCCCGATCTTCCACTACGATCGATGCGGTGATCCACGCCTATCAGCAACTGATCGGCCATGGCGTGGGCGAGGCATGGGCGCTCGAGGCCGCGCGCCGCGTCTTCGGCTATCACGAGCCGCACCTCTCGATCCAAACCGCGAGAGCCATTGTCGGCGAGATCGTGGCGCGCGGCGTCAGACCGGCATAGCGTCTGCCGCGAGCACGCTGAGTTCGGCATAATGACGTGCCGCCCCGGGGTGCAGCGGGATCGGGCTCCGGGCCATGGCGGCCGGATCGAGCGGCCAGGTTAGTGGGCTGCGCTCGGGCGGGATATGGCGATACTGCGCCTCGATGAGATGGCGCGTCTCGGTGAGGCACCAAGTCAGGAGATGCGCGACATCCTCGGCCATGTCGTCTCGGACGACCGCGACGAAGTCTGCGAAATCGAGCGTGGTAACCGGCTGCGGCTGGCCCTCGATATAATCCGCCGGGAGGACCGCCGAAGGCCAGCGATGGTCCCGCGCCAGCGCCGCAAGCGCATCCGCCGGGACATCGAGGAAGCGCAGATCGAGGTCCTTCACCCCGCTCCGCCACCATGGCCCCATGATCGCTTCCTGCACCACGGCATCGGCTTCGCCCCGCCGCACCGCATCGAGGCAGGCCGAGGGGTGGAGATATTCGACATAGCGCCCGCCCCAGCTTTCGAGCGTGTCGCGCGCGAGGCCCACGGCTTCGAGCAGATGCTGCCCGGCCCAGCCGAGCAGATTGTCGCCATCGTCGGGCGCGACCGCGATCCGCAGCGGCGGCCTTGCGTCGATGATCTCGGCGAAGCTCGCAAAGCCATGTTCTCCCCGCAACGCGAACGCCATCACATCGCGCTGCGGCAGCACGGCGAGCGCGCGCAGCCCCGGATGGGATTCGCCGGCAAAGGCGCCTTCGCCGGTGAGCGCGCCGGTCAGCAGGCTCGCCGGGGTCATGATGGCAAGGTCCACCAGACCATTGCTGACCGCGCGCACATTCCCGCGGCCACCCGCGCCGGTCCAGATCGCGGTCCGGCTGTGCGGGCCGGCGCGTTCGCAGAAACCGCTCGTCAGCCAGCCGAGAATGCGGTGGAAATTGGCGAGGCCCCAATCGCCCTGCATGTGAAGCGTGACCGATCGATCGATCCGAGGTCCATCCGGTCCCTGCATGCCACGCCTCCCGCTTGGATTGTCAGCGCTTGAAGCCGGTGCTGGCTGGCGGCGCATTCATTGACATTAACTTGTCTATATGACATGTACTTGTCAATAATTTGACCGGCGCAACAGCGCATGTTCGAGGGAGGAATGCGCGGATGGGCGAGCTTCGGAAGATCGCGGAAGGCGGTGAGGCATTCTCGGCCTATCGGGCGGATCCTGCAGACTCGCCCGCAGGGGGCGGGGTGCTGGTCATCCAGGAAATTTTCGGCCTGACGCCGTTCGTGACCGGCGTCGTCGATGACTTTGCCGGTCGCGGCTACAGCGCGTCTGCGCCCGACCTGTTCTGGCGCGCGGCACCCAATATCGTGCTGAACCCGGGCAGCGAAGACGATCGCACTCGAGCGATGCAGCTCAACGCCGGGCTGGACGAGGCGCTGGCGATCATCGATTGCGATGCGGCGGTCCGCGAGCTCCGGTCCGGCCCTGGCGGCGCGGCGAAGGTCGGTGCGGTCGGCTACTGCCTTGGCGGACGGCTCGCCTACCTTCTCGCCGCGCGGACGGATATCGATGCGGCGGTCGGCTATTACGGCGTGGCGATTGATGCGCGGCTCGACGAAGCGGTGAATATCCGCGCGCCGCTGATGCTGCATATTGCGGGTGAGGACCATCTGTGCCCGCCGGAGGTGCAGCGCGTGATCGTCGATACGCTGCGCGAGCGCGCGCCCTCGGCTGTGGTCCATATTTACGAAGGTGCGGGCCATGGCTTCGCGCGCGTCGGCAGCCCGGCTTATAATGCGGAAGCTGCCGAACTCGCCAATCGCCGTACCGCCGAGTTTCTCGCGAAGCATCTCGCGGCTTGAAAATGGCAGCCGATTCTTTGCCGCCAACCGGCGCGATCCCGCGCCTCGATTTCTGGGACCTCGAGCCGCGCCTGGCGGAAGCGCTGAGGCCGCGGGTCGAGCGGCTCGGCTATCTCGGCGAGTTCTTCCGCTGTGCTGGCCACCAGCCCGATGCCCTTCGCGCCTTTGTCGACTTCACCGAGGCGGCCAAGGCCGGCTTGCCGAAGAAGCTGGTCGAAGTGATCGCCCTGACCGCGGCCGGATGGATGGGCAATGACTATGAGCGCAACCAGCATGAGCGTTTCGCGGTGCGGCAGGGCTTTGCGCGTACATGGGTCGCGGACGTCAACCGGCTCGATCCGGACGCTGCCTTCCTGCTGTCCGAAGAGGAACGGCTGGTGCAGCGCTTCACGCTGTCGGCACTGGAATCGAAAGGCAAGGCGGCCGGGCCGTTGCTTGCCGAGCTGAGCGCAGCGCTGGGGCATTATCAGGCCATCGCAGTGCTGATGATACTCGGGCGCTATGTCGTGCACGCCATCTTCGTGAACACGCTCGAACTCGCACCTCCGGTGCCGTCGATCTTCGAGGACGGCTTTACCGGCTGAGGTTCAGTTGCCGGGAGCGCCGATCACGCCGCTCGCAAGCATCTGCGCGATCCGCGAGGAATCGAGTCCGATCATCTCCCGCAGCAGCTCGACACTATGCTCGCCCACGCGCGGTGGGGCTGTGCAGCCCCGCGTTTCGCCTTCGGAGAATTTGATCGGGTTGCCCGGCACTTCGACACTCCCGCCGCCGGGCAGGGGCACCGACAGGCGCATGCCGCGCGCAAGAGCCTGCGGATCGGCGAATGCACCGGCGAGGTCGTTGACCGGCGCCGCGGGAATACGGTGGCGTGCAAGCAGTTCCAGCCAATGCTCGCAGCTTTGGGTCAGGAACGCCTCCTGAAGCCGCTCCTCGATAAAGGCGCGTTCGGCGAGCCTTCCCGGCTGGGTCGCGAATCGCTCCTGGCGAAGCGCATCGTCGCCGATCACCTCGACCAGGCTGTGCCAGAACCCGTCGCTGATCACCGCGACGATCAGGTGCCGGGTGCGGGTGCGGAAGCTGTTGTACGGCACGTGGATCGCATGCGCATTTCCGCTGCGCGGCGTTTCATTGCCCGACATCAGGAACATGGTGCCGATATAGCTGAGCAGCGACAGCTGGCAGTCGAGCATCGAGATGTCGATATGCCGCCCCCGGCCGGTGGCATGGCGTGCCTCGATCGCGCCGAGGATGCCGATCGTGGCAAAGAGGCCCGCGCCCAGGTCGCCGATCGGGATGCCTGCGCGCACGGGATCGCCTTCCGGGAATCCGGTCAGCGACATCCCGCCGCCCATCGCTTGTGCGACCAGATCGAACGAGGGCCGACGGGCGTCGGGTCCGGTCTCGCCAAAGCCCGAGATGGTACAGGTGATGATCCGCGGATTGATGCGTTCGAGCGCGTCGTGGCCGATGCCGAGCCGCTCGGCCACCCCGACCCCGAAGTTCGACACCACCACATCGGCCTGCTCGACCATTGCATGGAGGAGCCGTTGGCCCTCGTCCTGTTTCAGGTCGAGCGCGACGCTCTTCTTGTTGCGGCACAAGGTGAGGAAATAGGCACCCATCCCGTCGCGCGAATATTCAGGGGAATGTTCCAGCAGGCGCCGGGTCGCTTCCCCCCGGCCGGGCGGCTCGATCTTGATGACCCGCGCGCCCATGTCGGCGAGCAGCATCGTCGCATAGGGGCCGGCGAGCACATGGGTCAGGTCGAGGACCGTGATGTTGCCGAGCGCGGTCACCGGTTGTGCGCTCCGTCCGTTCCGATCATCCCGCGACCGCTTCCCGGTTCGTGGAGAAGCCGACATTCGCGCCCAGCAGGACCGGTTCGTGCTTCATGTCCTCCTGCCACAGGAGCGATTCCATCAGGATGTTGAGCGGCTGGTCCTGCACCGTCAGCTCATGGACATGCTCGCCATAGGAAGCGTGGTTGTGCACCGTCCAGCCCGGTGCCGAGAGCATCAGGTCGCCTGCCTTCCACTCATAGACATTGCCCGCGACCGAGCTGCGGCCGGAGCCATGGAAATAATAGTTGATCGCCGCCGAGGCGTGGCGATGCGGCCGGTCGACGATGTTCGGCGGGCGGATCGTCATGGTGGCGAAGAAGCAGGGCGTCGTGCCGTTGGTGCGGCCGGTCATCGGATTGTAGAGAAGGTAGAGCCGCCGCCCGACATAGTCCGCGCCGAGCGCCGAGAGCTTGTCGAGCTCGGCCTTCACCTGCTGCCACGGCCAGTAGAGGATCGGCGAGACTACCGGGGGCGGCGCGATGACCTGCTCGTACGGCATCAGCAGCGCGCCGTCCGAGCCGATCGGCAGGGTCCCGAACGGGCTGGTGCGGCGCGGATCGCTGTCCGCGGTGTCCTTGCCGGCGGCCACGGCGAGAGCGGGGGCGGGGTCATCCTCCGCGAGATAGATCTGCATGAACTTGAGCAGCGGCGCGTTGGAATAGGTCAGGCAGACCTGGAGATCCTCGCCGTCATTCTCGCGCCAATAGGTCGTGTAAGAGGGAGTGTTCCAGACGTCATATTGCGCGAACGGAATGTGCTTGCCGCCGGTGTGCGACACGCCCTGACCGCGGATGCAGAAATTCACTTCGGTGGCGTTGTGGCGGAACGCGCGCGTCCGCTCGCCCGGCTTGAGCACGGTGAGCAGGACCTGGATCGACGGGGCGAGGCCGGGCGCGCGTGGGTCGGCCGAGGAATGGACGATCAGCGAGTGCCGGCGGCCGTCTTCAGGCGCGGGCAGCGCCGCGAGGCGATCGACCTCGGCATCGATTTCCTCCTTGGTGATTATGACCGGAGTCCAGGGATGATTCTGGTGCGGCTCCGCTTCGATATGGTCCTCGAAACGGGCGGATGCCCCGGCAAATTCTTTCCTGAGACCGGCCAATTCCACTCTCCAAACTGGAATGCGCGAAACGGCATGCTCGCGCGAATAATAGTAGAGAGCTGACCATTAGAGATCGAATGATTTAACGTCAATCGTGCGGAGCGGTGGATCGGGCGGATCGGCGATATGCTGAAAAAAACGGTTGGGTCGCGGCCCTGCGTCAGGGCTTGTCGGTCCAGTAGCGCTGGACCGAGATGTTGATCGATTGCAGCAGCTTGCGCAGCGTTTCGACCTCGGCGCGCGTCAGGTCGCGCAAGGCGATCTCGTTGACCTGCAGCGCGAAGGGCTGGATCTCTTCCTTCAGCGCCTTGCCCGCGGGGGTGAGGTAGATGTTGATCTTGCGGCGATCCTCGACGTTGCGCTTGCGCTGGATCAGTCCGCGCCGTTCGAGATTGTCCATCGCCGCCACAGTGGTCGGCTGGGTGAGGCCCAATTCGTGGCTCAACTCCTTCTGGGTCTTGCCGTCCTGCTCCCACAACAGCCGCAGGAAATACCACATGCTGGAGGACAGCTTATGCTCGGCAAGCTTGTCCTCGAGCACGTCGGTGAGCGCGCGGAAGGTGCGGCGAATGAGATAGCCCATGCTGACGTCGAGCGGCATGGGATCGGCATCGGACGGCTGGTTCTTCCCGGGTTTCGCGCCTGCCGTCGTCATCGATGCTCCCGGCCCGCTTTCGAGCGCTTGATCGCCCGATCCATCGAGCCGGAACAATTCATGCACGAATTACCGGGACGGTTCAAACCTTCGGCAAGCCGGCAGCTGGCAGCCTAGAGTCCGGCGATGCACAGATATTTCAGCTCCAGATAGTCCTCGATGCCGTATTTCGAGCCTTCGCGGCCGACACCCGATTCCTTGATCCCGCCAAAGGGCGCGACTTCGGTGGAGATGATGCCGGTATTGGCGCCGACCATGCCGGTCTCCAGCGCCTCGCCGACCCGGAAGATCCGCCCGACGTCGCGCGTATAGAAATAGCTGGCGAGGCCGAATGGCGTGTCATTCGCCAGCGCGATCGCTTCGGCTTCGGTCGAGAAGCGCGTGATCGGCGCGATCGGCCCGAATGTCTCCTCGCGCGAGACGAGCATCTGCGCGTCGATGCCGGTGAGTACCGTCGGCTGATAGAAATTGCCGCCCAGCGCATGGCGGGCGCCGCCCGTAACCACCGTCGCACCGTGCGCCAGCGCATCCGCGACATGAGCTTCCACCTTGGCAAGCGCGTTCGCGTCGATCAGCGGACCCTGCTGGCTGCCCTCGGTCACGCCCGGCGCGACGGTCATCGCGGACACGCGCTCGGCAAGCCTTTCGACGAAGCGATCATGGATGCCGTCCTGCACCAGCAGGCGATTGGCGCAGACGCAGGTCTGGCCGGTGTTGCGGAACTTGGAAGCCATCGCACCATCGACCGCAGCATCGACATCGGCATCGTCGAACACGATGAAAGGCGCGTTGCCGCCGAGTTCCAGCGACAGCTTCTTCATGGTCGGTGCGCATTGTACCATCAGCGCCTTGCCGATCTCGGTCGATCCGGTGAAGCTCAACTTGCGGACGACCGGATTGGCGCACATCTCTCCGGCAACCGCACTTGGCGAACCGGTCACCACGCTGAACACGCCGGCAGGTACGCCTGCCTTCGTGGCTAGTGCCGCCAGCGCCAGCGCAGTGAACGGCGTCTTGCTCGCGGGCTTCAGCACCAGCGTGCATCCCGCCGCAAGCGCGGGCGCCACCTTGCGCGTCACCATCGCGGCGGGGAAATTCCACGGCGTGATCGCCGCGACGACACCGACCGGCTGGCGCAGGACGAGGAGCCGGCGGTCCGGCAGATTGGCGGGAATGACGTCGCCATAGACGCGCTTTCCCTCTTCGGCGAACCAGTCGATGAACGCCGCAGCATAGTCGATTTCGGCGCGCGCCTCGGCCAGCGGCTTGCCCTGCTCGCTGGTGAGCAGACGGGCCAGTTCTTCGCGGCTGGCGAGGATCAGTTCGAACCAGCGGCGCAGGATACGTCCGCGTTCGCCGGCGGTGAGCGCACGCCATGCCGGCAGCGCGGCTTCGGCTGCCGCGATCGCCCGCGCGGTTTCCGCTGCGCCCATTTGCGGCACGGTTCCGACCGGCTCGCCGCTGGCCGGATCGTGAACCGTGATGGTCGCGCCATTATCGGCCTCGGCCCAGGCGCCGCCGATGAACGCGGCCTCTCGCAACAGATCGCCCATGTTCAGGCGGCCGCGGCGACGGGCTGGAGGAAATCGCACGAGGCGAGCACGGTGTCGCAGCGGCGCTCGACCTCCTCGGTCGCGGGCGCCATCGGCAGGCGATGATGGTTGCCGGGCAGGATGCCGAGCTTCTTCGCCATATATTTGATCGCGATCGGATTGGTGTCGAAAAACACCGCATCGTTGAGCGAGGCCAGCGCGAAATGGCTGCGCCGTGCGGCAGCGAGATCGCCCGCCGCCACTTCCTCGTAGAGCCGCGCGATCGCTGCGGGGGCGATATTGCTCACCGCGTTGATCATGCCGCACGCGCCGATCGCCATCATCGGGAAGCTCAGATCCTCCAGCCCCACGAAGATGCGGAAATCGGGTCCGAAGCGCTTCAGCGCCTCGGTGACCAGCCCCATGTCGTGGGCGGCATGCTTCATTCCGACGAAGGTCGGGGTCGTCGCGGCAATGCCCTCCAGCGTCGCGAGATCGACGGTGACCGCCGCGCGGCCGGGAATATGGTACATCAGCAGCGGCAGATCGGTCCGGCGGCCGAGATCCTCATAATAGGCGACCATGCCGCGCTTCGGCGGCTTCACATAATAGGGCGTGACGATCAGCAGCGCATCCGCGCCGGCACGCGCGGCATGTTCGGTGAGCATCACCGTTTCCGCATGGCTCTGCGATCCGGTTGCGGCGACCACGGGCACGCGTCCGGCGGCGGCCGAGATCGCCGCCGAAACCAACTCGTTGCGCTCGGTCAGGGTAAGCGTGCTCGGTTCGCCCGAGGTGCCGTTCACGACGATACCATGGCTGCCTTCGCGGATCTGGTGATCGACGAGGCGCTCATAGGTGGCGAAGTCCACATCGCCATTTTCGAGAAACGGCGTGATCACCGGCGGATAAGAGCCACGGAGAAAATCGGGGGCGAGGTCGATCACGATACCAGTCCTTCTTCAGATGATGGGGTGGGGCTGTGGCTCAGGCCGGCAGCCGCATCGGAATTTTGCCGAGCCGTGGCGGCACTTTCTCAGGGTCCGCAATCGCGTTGCCGACGCCGCTATCCCGCGCACGCCGCAGAATCTCGGCGCCGATCGCGAGATCGGAAATGCCCATGCCCAGCGCCTTGAAGACGGTGAGATCGGCATCGGCGGGGCGTGACCGGGCGGACGCGACGATCTCGCTGATCGGCCGGATTTGCCCGGCCTGCGCCGGATCGCAGTCGATGAAGCGGATGATCTCGCGCGACAGCCGCGTGGCCGTCGCGGGGTCGTCGGCGACCAGCAGCGATGCGCGCGATAGGATGTCGCCGGTGAATTCCTCGCGCTCGGGCGTGACTGCGCCGATCGCATTGATATGGGCGCCGGTCCCGGCCATCGCGGACGTGAAGAACGGCTCCTGCGCGCGCGTCGCCAGCGTCACGATCGATGCGCCGTTCGCGGCCCTCGCGGCATCGCCCGTCTCGCAGATCGCAAAGTCATAGCCGAGGCCGGCCGCAGCGGCGGCGAGGCGCTGGCGCCGACCCTCGTCGCGGCCCCAGATCCGTACTTCGGTTAGCCCTGGGCGGACGGCGGCAACCGCGGCGATCTGCGGCAGCGCCTGCTTGCCGGTGCCGAATATCGTGAAGACCTCGGCCTTCTCGTCGGACAGCCAGCGGGTGGCGACGCCCGACATGCTCGCGGTGCGCATCTGCCCCAGCGCAAATGCTTCGATCACCGCAAGCAGGCGCCCGGTCTGTGCCGACCACAGGATCAGCAACGGCGTCGCACCGCCGGCCGTATGCGCCCAGGTCTTGGTGCCGACCAGATCGTCCTGCTCCAGCAAGCCGCCGACCGCGTGCAGCGTATGGCTGCCTTCCCAGACGAGATGCGCCTTGTTCATGTTCACCGCATCGCCCGCCGCCTGCGCCGCAAGCCCGCGCTCCAGCGCCGGAATCGCTTCGGACAGGCTGAGCAGTCCGACGACATCCGCTTCGGTGATCCACAGGCTCATTCGGCATCCACCCGGTTCGACGCCGGCTTGCTTGTGCCGGCAACTTCTGATTGATAGTTAGAGATCGAAGTGTAAGAGGTCAATGTGAAATGCCGCTGCGTCCGATGCGACGCGGCTGGCCGGAACGACCACAGGGAGCTGCGCTGCGCGACATGAAGCTGGACGATCTTGCCTTGCCGGATGGCGCTTCGGCGCGCGGCTACATGACAGAGGAGCGGCTGATGATTCAGGAAGCCGCGCGCCGCTTCACCGAGAAGGAAGTGACGCCGGTCGCCAACCGGCTCGATCCGGAACGCGGCGATATTCCGGAGTCGCTGCGCGAAAAGATGGCGGAGATGGGCTATTTCGGGATCATGATACCCGAGGCCTATGGCGGCCTCGGCCTTGGCCGCTTCGAATATTGCCTGATCGCCGAGGAACTGGCGCGCGGCTGGATGAGCGTCGCCAGCCTGATCGCGCGGGGCAACGGCCTGGCGGGCGCACACACGATGAGCGAGGCGCAGAAGGCCCATTATCTGCCGCGGGTCGCATCCGGCGACTTTCTCGGCGCGCTCGCCATGTCGGAGGCGAATGCCGGCTCGGACATCGCCAACATCACCTGCCGCGCGGAGCGGACCGGCGACGGCTGGGTAATCAATGGCGCCAAATACTGGTGCACCTTCGCGGATGGCGCCGATTATATTCTGGTCGTCGCCCGCACCGATCCGAATGCGGTCCGCCATAAGGGGCTGAGCAGCTTCCTTCTGACCAAACCAAGGGGGCAGTTGCCCGAAGGTGTGAAGGGCAGCCCGATCCCGAAGATCGGCTATTTCGGCTGGAAGACCTGGGAGCTGGCGTTCGACGGTTGCCATGTCCCCGAGGATGCGCTGATCGGCGAGGCGGGGCAGGGCTTCTACATCGTCAGCAAGTGGCTCGAATCCGCGCGGGTGCAGACCGCGGCGCGGTCGATCGGCTGCGCCGCGGCTGCGTTCGACGAGGCACTCCGCTACGCCCAGCAGCGCGTCCAGTTCGGCCGGCCGATCGGCGAGTTCCAGGCGATCCGCTTCAAGCTCGCGCACATGGCGACCGAGATCCAGGCCGCGCGGCAGCTGATGTACTTCGTCTGCACCGAACTCGATTCCGGGCGGCGCAGCGACAGCGAAGCGGCGATGGCCAAATATTACGCGGCGGAGATGGCGGAGCGCGTGACCAGCGAAGCGATGCAGATCCTCGGCGGCGCGGGATACACGACCCACTTCCCGGTCGAGCGCTATTGGCGCGACGCCCGCCTGACCAAGATCTTCGAGGGCACATCCGAGATCCAGCTGAAGATCATTTCCGATCAGCTGCTGGGCAAGGTCGCCTCGTGACGGCGATGCGCGGAATGGACGGCAATTTCTTCGAGGATCTGACGCTCGGCCGGACGTTCGATCACGGTACGCCGCGCACCATCGGCGAGGCGGAGGCGTCGCTTCACATCGCGCTGACCGGCGCGCGTCAGCCGTTGCATTCGTCTCGGTATCTGGCGCAGGCGATGGGGCTGGCGGATCGGCCGATCGACGATGTGCTGCTGTTCAATATCGCGTTCGGCAAGACCGTTCCCGACCTGTCGCTCAATGCCGTGGCGAACCTCGGCTATGCCGATGTCCGCTTCCTCGCGCCGGTGTTTCCGGGCGACACGATCCGCGCCCGCTCGCAGGTTATCGGCCGCCGAGAGACGTCCGGCGGCAAGGCGGGCATCGTCTATGTCCGGTCCGAAGCATATAATCAGGATGGGACCTGCGTCCTCAGCTATGTGCGCTGGGTGTTGGTGAACAAGGCGCGCGCCGATGTCAGCGATCCCGCAAAGGAGGTGCCGGCGCTTCCCGCTTCGGTCGAAGCCGACCGGCTTCACGTCCCTACGCTGCATGGCGCGCGGCGGTCCTTGCAGGATGCGACCGGCTCCAACCGGTTCTGGTCCGATTACGCGGTAGGCGATCGCATCGATCATCCCAGCGGGATGACGATCGATGCCAGCGATCACACGCTGGCGACCAAACTCTATCAGAATTCGGCGAAGGTCCATTTCGACGCGCTGGCGATGCGCGCCACGCCATCGGGCGAGCGGCTGGTGTATGGCGGGCACGTCATCTCGGTCTGCCGTGCGCTATCCTATGACGGGCTGGAGAATATCGTCTCGATCGCCGCGATCAACGGCGGCAGCCATGTCGCACCCACCCATGCGGGCGACACGCTCTACTGCGCGACCGAAGTGATCGACCGCATTCGGCTGCCGTCGACGCCGGAGCTTGCCGCGCTCCGCCTGCGGCTGTGGGGACTGAAGGACCTGCCGCCGCGGGAAGTCCCCGCCGGTGCGCTGCCCGGCCACCCGGCCGTGGTCCTCGACCTCGATTACACCGTTCTCATCCCTGCCTGACCCTTGAAAGGATAGTTGCGTGGTTTCGACGCTCCACCCCCGTGACGCATTGTTCGATGGCGAGCGGGCGCCGCCCGCCATCCCCGCATGCGAGCATTTCGCCGGCAGCGCGAAACTGATCGAGAAGGCGTTCGCGCTGCAGGCGCAACTCGCCGAGCCGTTCGACATCACCTGCGATTGCGAGGATGGCGCCGCGGCGGGACAGGAAGAGGCGCATGCCCGGATGGTCGCCCGGCTCATCGCTTCCCCGGCGAACGTGAAGGGCATGGCGGGGGTGCGAATCCACGATCCGTCGCATCCGCATTGCCTGGCGGACATCGACATCATCCTCGAAGGCGCCGGCGAGCGGTTGGCCTATGTCACTATCCCCAAGGCAACATCGGCGGCGCAGGTCGCGACCGTCGTCGCTCATCTGAACAGCCGGGCGCAGTCGCTGGGGATTGGCCGGAGCATCCCCGTCCATGTGCTCATCGAGACCCATGGTGCGCTGGCGGAAGTCTGGCAGATCGCCGCTTTGCCCAATCTCCAGGTACTCGATTTCGGCCTGATGGATTTCGTCAGCGCGCATCACGGCGCGATCCCGGCATCGGCAATGCGCAGCCCCGGCCAGTTCGAGCATCGCCTGCTTGTCCGGGCGAAGAGCGAAGTTGTAGCCGCCGCGCTCGCCAACGGGCTGGTCCCCGCGCACAATGTCTGCCTCGATCTTCGCGATACCGATCGCATCGGGGACGATGCGCGACGGGCGCGGTACGAGTTCGGCTTCCTGCGGATGTGGAGCATCTATCCCGCGCAGATTCAGCCGATCGTCGAAGCGATGCGCGCCGATTTCGACGAGATCGAGGCGGCATCGCGGATCCTGCTCGCGGCTCAGGCTGCAAGCTGGGGACCCATCCAGGACGAGGGTGAACTGCATGACCGCGCGACGTACCGGTATTTCTGGAACCTGCTCGAGCGCGCCGAAGCCACCGGCGCCGCTATTCCGCAAGCGGCGCGGGACGCGTTCTTTGCCTGAAGATCACGATGCTGGAGGACCCCCATGAAGACTCGCGCCGCCGTCGCATTCGAAGCCAAGAAGCCGCTGGAGATCGTCGAACTCGACCTTGAGGGTC
>NZ_JARNTV010000019.1 GCF_029433115.1 Sphingomonas sp. AOB5
CGCAGATGCGATGCCGTGCGTCGGTCCAGGGCACCGAATGTAGCAGCCACGCCCCGGGCGCCTCCGCGGCGAAATCGATCCCGGCGGCCTCGGGCACCGTCGCCAAGTCGAGCCAGCGGCTTTCCCAGCCGAACGGCGTCGCCCCGGCATGGTGGACCCCGGTCAGCGTCAGCCGCCCGCCATCGATCGCGCGGGTCAGCAACTCCCAGCGATAGGTCTCGCCCCGCGCCGCGATCAGCGCGCCGATATCGGGCACGCCGACCACGGCGGAGCGGATACGCGGCTGTGCCACGAAGGATCCCGCGCGGCGGCGACGCTCGATCAGCCCTTCGCGGGCGAGGTGGCTCAGCGCCTTGTTCACCGTGGCGCGGGCGCAGCCATGCTCGGCGACCAGCTCATGCTCGAACGGAATACGCGTTCCCGGCGCCCATTCGCCCGAGCGGATGCGCGCCTCGATCTGCCCGCGGATGCGTGCCTCGATGGTCATGCCAGCAGCCGGGCGAGGGTGGCGCGATAGCGCGTGGCGATGGCGTCGGCATGGATATGCCGCCCGCCCTGAACCAACTTGCGTCCGTTTCGCCACACGCAATCGATCGGTGCACGCGAGGCGAAGATCCAACTGTCGAGGATCGCATCGCCGCTGCGGCTGGCAAAGGCGGGATCGTTGGGATTCAGCGAAACCCAGTCGGTATCCATTATGCCGAGGCTCTGCCGCCCGCCGTCTAGCGTCGCCCGGAACAGTCGCCCTCCGGTGGAATGCCCCGGCGTCGCCAGCACGTTGCGCGCCCGTTGCGTCAGCCGCTGGCCATATTCGAGCAGCCGCAATTCCTCCGCTGCATCGATCCGCACATTGGAATCGCTGCCCACGCCGATCCGCCCGCCCTCATCGAGGAAAGGCGCGGCGGGGAACAGCCCGTCGCCCAGATTGGCTTCGGTGATCGGGCACAGCCCAGCCACCGCGCCGCTGCGCACGATCCCGATCCGCTCGGCATCAATCAGGTGCGTGGCATGGACCAGCGTCCATTTCGGTCCGACCGGCATCTCGTCCAGCAGCCACTCCACCGGCCGCCTGCCAGACCAGGAGAGGCAGTCGGTGACTTCCTTCACCTGCTCGGCGATATGGATATGGATCGGCCGCCCGTCCGCCACCGGCAGGATCGCGCGCAATTGGTCCGGCGTCGCGGCGCGCAGGCTGTGCGGCGCGATCCCTGCGATCCCGTCATGCGGCAGCCCCGCGCGGGCGCGGTCGACCAGATCGCCGAAGCCATCGGGATCGTTGAGGAACCGCCGCTGCGCAGTGCCCGCAGGCGCGCCGCCGAACCCGCCCTGCGCGTAGAATACCGGCAACAGCGTCAGCCCGATCCCGGTCGCTTCCGCCGCTGCGCCGATCCGGTGCGACATCTCCGCGATGTCCGCATAACGCGAGCCATCCGGCGCATGATGGAGATAGTGGAACTCACCGACACGCGTGAAGCCGGTCTCCAGCATCTCGGCATAGGCCTGCGCGGCGATGGCCTCCAGATCGTCGGGCGTCATCCGCTCGACGAAGCGATACATCAGCTCACGCCACGACCAGAAATCGTCGCTCCCCGGCCCGCGCGCTTCGGCAAGGCCCGCCATGCCGCGCTGAAAGGCGTGGCTGTGGACATTGGGCAGGCCCGGTACACCGATCGCATGGCGTTCGTCGGAGGGCAGGGGATCGGCGCCAGTCTCGACCGCGCCACCGCTCACCCGGACCCGATCGGCCCAGCTGCCATCCACCAAAGCGGTATCGAACCACAGGCTCATGCGAATATGTCTAGACATATTGATCGGCTTGGCCAAGTCTAATGCGCATGGCGACTCCTGCGGACCGGATCTGGCGAAACGCGCGCCTCGCGACGATGCGCGACGGGCTGGGCGTGGTCGAGGATGGCGCGGTGGCGTGCCGCGACGGCCGCATCGTCTATGCGGGTCCCGCGGACGGCGCGCCCGATGCCGCCGAGACCATCGACTGCGAAGGCCGCTGGATCACCCCGGGCCTGATCGATTGCCACACCCATCTCGTCCATGCCGGCAACCGCGCCCGCGAGTTCGAACTGCGTCTGCAAGGTGCTTCCTATGAGGAAATCGCGCGGGCAGGGGGCGGCATCGTCTCCACCATGGCAGCAACTCGTAACGCTACCGAAACGGAACTCGTCGCCGCCAGCCTGCCGCGCCTCGACGCCCTGCTGGCCGAAGGCGTCACCACAGTCGAGATCAAGTCCGGCTACGGTCTGACGCTGGAAGACGAAACCAAGATGCTCCGCGCCGCCCGAGCTCTGGGCGATGTTCGCCATGTTCGCGTCCGCACGACCTTCCTCGGCGCCCATGCCGTCCCGCCCGAATATAAGGGTGACAGCGACGGCTATGTCGATCTGGTCTGCAACAAGATGATGCCCGCAATGGCCGGCCTCGCCGATGCCGTGGACGCCTTTTGCGAAGGCATCGGCTTCTCGCCCGAACAGACCGAACGCGTGTTCGAAGCCGCCGCGGCCAACGGCCTGCCCGTAAAGCTCCACGCCGAACAGCTTTCGAACCTCCACGGCGCAGCGCTTGCCGCCAAATACGGCGCATTGTCCGCCGATCACCTCGAGCATCTCGACGAAGCCGGCGTCGCGGCGATGGCAGCGGCCGGAACGGTCGCGGTGCTGCTCCCCGGTGCCTTCTATTTCATGCGCGACACGCACAAGCCGCCCATCGATGCCCTCCGCGCCGCGGGCGTGCCGATAGCGTTGGCGACCGACTGCAACCCCGGCACCTCGCCGCTCACCTCGCCGCTGCTGGTGATGAACATGGGCGCGACTCTGTTCCGCCTAACCGTCGAGGAATGCCTGACCGGCGTCACGCGCAACGCGGCGGCGGCGCTCGGCCTGAGCAATGAAATCGGCACGCTGGAAGCTAGCAAGGCCTGCGACCTCGCGATCTGGGACATCGAGAGCCCGGCCGAACTGGTCTACCGGATCGGGTTCAACCCGCTCCATGCACGCGTGATGGGAGGCGTATGATTATCCGGCCGGGCCATGTGAGCCTCTCCGAATGGCGGGCGATCTATGAAGGCGCGCGCGCCGAACTCGATCCGTCCTGCCACGCCGGCATCACCGCCAGCGCCGCTGCGGTCGAGGCGATCCTCGCCCGGCATGAGCCGGTCTATGGCATCAACACCGGCTTCGGAAAGCTGGCCAGCGTGAAGATCGGCGATGCCGATCTCGAAACGCTCCAGCGCAACATCGTGCTCAGCCATGCCGCGGGCGTCGGCGATCCGGTGCCGTTGCCGATCGTCCGCCTGATGCTGGCGCTCAAGCTCGCCAGCCTCGCTCAGGGCGCATCGGGCGTACGCCCCGCGACCATCGCGATGCTGCAGGACATGCTCGCCCGCGACGTCATGCCGGTTATCCCGGGCCAGGGATCGGTCGGCGCATCCGGCGATCTCGCACCGCTGTCGCACATGGCCGCGGCGATGATCGGTGTCGGCGACGTGATCGTCGATGGCGCACGCCGCGCGGCGAAGGACGTGCTGACCCCATTGGTGCTGGGGCCGAAGGAAGGCCTCGCCCTGCTCAACGGCACGCAGTTCAGTTGCGCCCATGCGCTCGCCGGCCTGTTCGAGGCCGAACGCCTGTTCCGCGCCGCCTTGGTCACCGGCGCGCTGTCGACCGAAGCGGCCAAGGGTTCGGACACGCCGTTCGATCACCGCATCCACATTCTGCGTGGCCACAAGGGTCAGATCGAAGTCGCCGATGCCCTGCGCGGGCTGATGGCCGGTTCAGCGATCCGTGCCAGCCATGCCGTCGACGACGAGCGCGTGCAGGACCCCTATTGCCTGCGCTGCCAGCCGCAGGTGATGGGTGCCTGCCTCGACCTGCTGCGCCAGGCCGCGGCAACGCTCGAAGTCGAAGCCAATGGGGTGACCGACAATCCGCTGATCTTCGCGGAAACGGGTGAGGCGCTGTCGGGCGGTAATTTCCACGCCGAGCCGGTCGCTTTCGCCGCGGATATGATCGCGCTCGCCATCTGCGAGATCGGGTCGCTGTCCGAACGCCGTGTGGCGATGTTGGTCGATCCGGCGCTGTCGGGGCTGCCCGCCTTCCTCACCCCGCGCCCGGGGCTGAACTCCGGCTTCATGATCCCTCAGGTCACTGCCGCCGCTCTGGTCTCGGAGAACAAGCAGCGCGCCTATCCGGCCAGCGTGGATTCGATCCCGACCTCGGCCAATCAGGAGGATCATGTGTCGATGGCCGCGCACGGCGCGCGCCGCCTGCTCGATATGGCGGCCAATCTAGGCCATGTGATCGGCATCGAATATCTCGCCGCCGCGCAAGGCTGCGATTTCCACGCCCCGCTCATGTCGAGCGAAACGCTGGAAGGGGCGAGGGCGCTGCTCCGTTCGAAGGTCCCGACCCTCGACGAGGACCGCCATTTCGCGCCGGACATGGCGCTGGCGACCGGCCTGTTGCGCGAGTTCGATATCGACCTGCCGGGAGTATCGCGATGATCGTGGTGATGCGTGGCGATGCACCGCTGATCGTGTCGATCCCCCATGCCGGCACCGTGGTCCCCGACGATCTGGCAGGCGATGTCCACTCGCTGGAACGTGCGCGCTACGATGCCGATCTCTATATCGACAAGCTCTATGCCTTCGCGACCACGCTCGGCGCGACCATTGTCCGCACCAGCCTGTCGCGCACCGTGATCGACATGAACCGCGATCCCTCGGGCGTGTCGCTCTATCCGGGACAGACGACCACCGACCTGTGTCCGCTGACGACGTTCGACGGCGAACCGCTCTGGCGCCCCGGCCGCGAACCCGACGAAGCCGAGATCGCCCGCCGCCGCGAAATCTATTTCGAGCCGTATCACAAGGCCTTGGAGGCCGAAATTGCGCGGCTGCGTGAAGAACATGACGCCATCGTCCTCTACGAAGCCCACTCGATCCGCAGCTATGTCCCACGCCTGTTCGAAGGCGAATTGCCGCAGTTCAATATCGGCACCAACAGCGGCGCGTCGTGCGCGCCCGTGTTGACCGAAGCGGTCGAGGCGGTGTGCGAGACCAGCGGCGCCTCGTGGATCACCAACGGACGCTTCAAGGGCGGCTGGACCACCCGCCATTACGGCCAGCCGGACAAGGGCGTCCACGCCATCCAGATGGAGCTGGCGATGCGCGGCTATGTCGACGAGGTCGGCCCGTATGACTGGCCGCCACCCTGGAACGAGAAGCGCGCCGAGGCTTGCCGGAAGGCGCTGCGCCACATCCTCATCAAAGCCATCGAATTCGCG
Source organism: Sphingomonas sp. AOB5 (assembly GCF_029433115.1). Taxonomy (GTDB): domain Bacteria; phylum Pseudomonadota; class Alphaproteobacteria; order Sphingomonadales; family Sphingomonadaceae; genus Sphingomonas. The sequence goes on from NZ_JARNTV010000019.1 coordinate 5,296, forward strand.
GAAGAGCAGGAATGACCCGTATCGACAATGCCCGCCACATCCAGGCGGCGACCGGAACCGAACTGACCGCCAAGAGCTGGCTCACCGAAGCCCCGTTGCGGATGCTGATGAACAATCTCGATCCCCGCGTGGCCGAAGCGCCCGAGGGGCTGGTCGTCTATGGCGGCATCGGCCGCGCCGCGCGTGACTGGGAAAGCTATGACAAGATCGTTGCGGCACTGCGCGATCTGGAGGGCGACCAGACGTTGCTGGTCCAGTCGGGCAAGCCGGTAGGCGTGTTCCGCACGCACGAGAATGCCCCGCGCGTGTTGATCGCCAATTCCAATCTCGTGCCCAAATGGGCGAACTGGGATCATTTCCACGAACTCGATCGCAAGGGGCTGGCGATGTACGGCCAGATGACCGCGGGATCGTGGATCTATATCGGTACGCAGGGTATCGTTCAGGGCACCTACGAGACTTTCGTCGAGGTCGGCCGCCAGCATTATGGCGGGGACCTGACCGGCAAGTGGATCCTCACTGGCGGCCTCGGCGGCATGGGCGGCGCGCAGCCGCTCGCAGCGACGATGGCCGGCGCGCACTGCCTCGCAGTCGAATGCCAGCCGAGCCGGATCGAGATGCGGTTGAAGACCGGCTATCTCGACGTCCAGGCGACCAGCATCGACGAAGCGCTGGAGATCATCCGCACCGCCGACAAGCCGGTCTCGGTCGGCTTGCTGGGCAATGCCGCGGAAGTGTTCCCCGAACTCTTCCGCCGCGGCATTCGACCCGATGTGGTGACCGACCAGACCTCGGCGCACGATCCGATCAACGGCTACCTCCCGCTCGGCTGGACGCTGGAAGAATGGTTCGCCAAGCGCGAAACGGCGCCGCAGGAAGTCGAGGCCGCCGCGCGCAAGTCGATGGCGATCCAGGTCCGCGCGATGCTGGACTTCCACCATGCCGGGGTGCCGACGCTCGATTACGGCAACAATATCCGTCAGGTCGCGAAGGACGAGGGTGTCGAGGATGCCTTCGCATTCCCCGGCTTCGTCCCAGCCTATATCCGGCCGCTCTTCTGCCGCGGCATCGGTCCGTTCCGCTGGGCGGCGCTCTCGGGCAATCCGGAGGATATCTGGAAGACCGACGCCAAGGTGAAGGAACTCACCCCCGGCAACACCCATCTCCACCGCTGGCTCGACATGGCGCGGGAGCGGATCCACTTTCAAGGCCTGCCCGCGCGGATCTGCTGGGTGGGTCTGGGCGACCGCGACCGGCTGGGCCTGGCGTTCAACGAGATGGTCGCCAATGGCGAACTCGAAGCCCCGGTAGTGATCGGTCGCGATCATCTCGACAGCGGATCGGTCGCCAGCCCCAATCGCGAGACCGAGGCGATGCGCGACGGTTCGGATGCGGTGTCCGACTGGCCGTTGCTCAACGCATTGCTCAACACCGCCAGCGGCGCGACCTGGGTGTCGCTCCATCATGGCGGCGGCGTCGGCATGGGCTATTCGCAGCATAGCGGCATGGTGGTCGTCGCCGACGGCACGCCCGAAGCAGCCGAACGGCTCAAGCGGGTGCTGTGGAACGATCCCGCCACCGGCGTGATGCGCCACGCCGATGCGGGCTACCAAATCGCGATCGATTGCGCGCGCGAACAGGGGCTGGACCTGCCCGGTATCCTCTAACCGGCGAGGTGCGCTTCCACCGCGTCGATGGTCTCGCCGATCCGCTCGGCGTCCCATGGCCGGGCCAGTTCGAAGATCGGCACCGTGCGAACCACGCCGAGCCACCGGTCGAGATGATCGGCCGGACTGGTTGCGGCGGGCACGAAGGCGGCGCGATAGGTGTTGGTGATCAGCGCCTTCGCTGCGGCCATGCCGGTCACCGGGCGGATCGAGACCGCATCGTCGCCCTTCGTCAGCACAAAGATGGCGCGCAGGGGCAGGGCGGTCTGTGGCTGAGCGTCGACCGTCGGCACCACGAACTTGTCGAGGCCGTCGACCGCGACATCGAGCGCTTCGGCGTCGCGTCCGGTACGCTCGATGGCGTCGGCCCAAAGGCGCATGCGCGGCAGGCCCGGTTGCGCGTCATAACCACTATCCGCGCCGGGCGTGATCACACACACATCGTCGCTCAGCAGCCGGTGGCCGCGGTCATGGAACGCGGCGGCGAGGGTCGACTTCCCCGCCTGTGATGGGCCGGTAAAGGCGATGGCATATCCGCCCATGTCGATGGCATTAGCATGAAGCGGCCGCATCCCGCGCTGGAGCAGGGTCGCGCCGATCGCCGATCCCAGCAGGAACAGGCGCAGCCGTGCAGGATCGGCATCGGGCTTCGCATCGATTTCGATCCGGTTCCCGCCCGACATGCGAAAGCGCCCCACCGGCCGGACGGTGAACACCGCGCCTTCGGGCGTCGAAATCAGCCCGTGCGCGAAATCTCCGTCCGAGCGAGGCACTGTGCCATGTTCGATCGTCACGTCGGCCACCGATCCTGCCGGAGCCGGGATCAGCTCGGGCAGGGGGATCTCGGAGTGGAAGGTCAGCCCGAACAGGCGATAGGCATGCACCGGTATCAGCCCAACTGCTTTAGTGCGGCGATCAGCCGATCGACTTCGCCGGCGGTACTGTAATGGCAAAGCCCGATGCGCAGCAGCCCGCCCTTGTCCGCGAGTCCCAACCGGTCGAGCACCTCCACCGCATAGAAATGCCCCGACCAGGCATAGATCTCCTGCCCCGCCAGATGCTGGGCGATGGCATCGGGATGATGGCCCTCGATGGTGAAGCTGAAGGTCGGTACGCGGTCTTCCATCGTTGGCGGGCCGTAGAGCTTCAGCCCCGGAATGCTCGCCAGCCCCTCGATCAGCCTCGTGCCGAGTTCCTGCTCGTAAACGGTCGCCGCTTCCATCGCGGCGATCAGCGCAGCGCGGCGGCTGTTCGCCTGCGGATCGGCTTCGCGGCCCAGCCATTCGAGATATTCGACCGTACCGAGCACGCCCGCTTGTCCCTCGAAGCTGGGCGTCCCGCTTTCGAAACGGTGCGCGCCGCGGTTGCCCGCCGGGCGGACCTTATAGGCTTCGATCCCCTCGACCGTGCTGGATTTGGCCCACAGCACGCCCTGATGCGGCCCGAAGAATTTATAGGGCGAGCAGGCGAGGAAATCCGCATCCAGCGCCGCGACATCGGTGACTATATGCGGGACCGACTGGACCGCATCGACATAGACCAGAGCCGGCGAGTTGGCCCGGACGATACGGATCGCGTCCGCGACCGGGTTGATTGTCCCCAGCGCATTGCTCGCCATGCCGAGCGCGACGAGGCGGGTGCGCGGGCCGAGCAGGGCGGGCAGGTCGTCCGGATCCCAGCGCCCAGCCTCCGGATCGAAATCGAGCCAGCGTACCGTCACCCCGGCATCGCGCGCGGCAAGCAGCCAGGGCGCGACATTGGCGTCATGATCGAGCCGGGTCAGTATGATCTCGTCGCCTGCCTCCCAGGTCCGTGCCAGTGCGCGCGACACCGCGAGGGTAAGCGAGGTCATGTTCTGCCCGAACGCGATCTCCTCCGGCCTGCCGCCGAGCAGGTCGGCCATGGCGGCATGCGCGTCGTCGCTCAGTGCATCGGTCTCGGCCGAGGTGCGAAAGGCGCCGCCCGAATTCGCGGTCCCGCTCGCCAGATGCAGCACCATGCGCGCCACCGCCAGCGTGCACACCTGCGTGCCGCCTGGTGCGTCGAAATAAACCCGGTCCATGGGCTGAGAGAGCGCCTTGAATTGTGCGCGGACGGCGTCGATGGGAAAGCTCATCGCGACGGCATAGGGCCGGACAGGGAGACTCGGCAATGATCCGCACCGGCGTAATCGGCTATGGCCTTGGCGGCATGGCGTTCCATGCGCCGCTGATCGACGCGGTCCCCGAGCTGGAACTGGCCGCGATCGCCACCTCGCGGCTGGACGCGGTGCGCGAGCGTTATGCGGACGTCGCGGTGACCGACGCCGAATCGCTGATCGCCGATCCCTCGATCGCGCTGGTGGCGATCTCGACCCCGAACGACAGTCATTTCCCGCTGGCCAGGGCTGCGCTGGAGGCGGGCAAGCATGTCGTGATCGACAAGCCCTTCGCCAACTCGGTCGAGGATGGCGAGGCACTGATCGCACTGGCGGCGGAGCGCGGGCTGGTGCTCAGCGCGTTCCACAATCGCCGCTGGGATGCCGATCTGCTGACCGTTGCGAAGCTGTTGGAAAGCGGGCGGCTGGGTGACGTACGGCTCGCCGAGTTCCGCTGGGATCGCTACCGCCCCGAGGTCAGCACCTTGTGGCGCGACAAGCCCGGCGTCGGATCGGGCATGCTCGCCGATCTGGGGCCACATCTGATCGATCAGGCGCTGTTGCTGTTCGGCATGCCCGAGGCGCTGACCGCAGACGTCGCGGTCCAGCGCGACGGCGCGGTGACCGACGATTATTTCGACATCACGCTCCATTACGGCGTCCGCCGCGTGATCCTGTCCGCCTCGCGCCTGATCGCCGGGGCACGCCCGCGCTTCGCGCTGCACGGCACGCTGGGCAGCTTCGTGAAGCGCGGCCTCGATCCACAGGAACCAGCGATGAAGGTCGGCGGCAACCCCAATGCGCCAGATTATGGCGTCGAGGACCCCGCCAATCATGGCGTCCTGACCTTCGGCGACGGTAGCACCGAGACGCTCCCGTCCGAACGCGGCGACTATCGCCGCTTTTACGCCGGCGTGGGTCAGGCCATCGCGAACGGCACGCCGGCCCCGGTCACTGCGCAGGACGCGGTGGCAGGCCTGCGCATCATGGCATTTGCCCGCCAGAGTTCGGACGAAGGGCGCCGGATCAGCCTTTAGGCTTCCACGAAGCGGGCAGAGTGCGCGCGGGCAGGGTGACCGTCACCCGCTGCCTGATGTCGCGCGAGGAGGCGCCGAGCATCACTTCATAGCTGCCCGCGGCGATCTTCCACGAATGGCTGGCGCTGTCCCAGGTCGCCAGCAGACGCGGATCGACCGTGATCGTGCTGCGCTCCGCACCTCCGGCCGCCAGATTGACCCGCGCAAATCCGCCGAGCCGCTTGGGCGCTTCCCAGCCTTTCCCGGCAACATAGACCTGCGCGACATCGGCCCCCGGATAGGCCCCGGTATTGGTCACGACGAAGCTCGCCTCGATCGTGCCATCCCGTACGCGCGCCGTGAGGCCGTCGAGCAGGAAACTGGTATAGGACAGGCCGTGGCCGAACGGGAATTGCGGCTCCAGCCCCTTCGCATCGTACCATTTGTACCCGACCGTCGCGCCTTCGCTGTAGACCGTATCGCCGCGGTTCGGCGCCGAGGGCTTGGCAAGCTGGTCGAGCGAACGCGGGAAGGTCACCGGCAGATGGCCCGAAGGGTTTGTCTTGCCGAACAGCAAATTGGCGATGGCATCACCGCCGCGCGTGCCGGGATACCATGCGGCCAGGATCGCGCCGACATTGCCCGCCCATGGCGTTAGCACCGGCCCGCCGGTTTCCAGCACCACCACCGTCTTGCGATTGGCGGCTGCCACGGCCGAGATCAGTCCGTCCTGATTGTCCGCCAGCGTCAGCGATACGTCGAATGCCTCGCCCGCCCATTGCGTCGCGAAAACGATGGCCACGTCGCTGTCCGCAGCCAGCTTCGCCGCCGCCACGGGATCCTTGCCGTCGATGAAGGTCACGGTCGCATGCGGCGCGAGCCTGCGGATCGCATCGAGCGGCGGATTGGGATAGTACATCACCGGTCCCGGCCAGCTCGTCGGCGCGATGCCCGGCACGGCATTCCCGCCCACCGGATAGACCAAGGACGATCCGCCCCCGGCCAGCACGCCCTTGTCCGCATGTCCCCCGATCACCGCGATCGTCCGGACCATCGGCGACAGCGGCAGCAGTTCGCCTTCGTTGCGCAACAGCACCGCGCCTTCCTCGGCATCGACGCGGGTGATCTCGCCATGGGCCGCGAGCATGTCGCTCGGCAGGTCGATCGGTGCATCGGTCACCGGATGCTCGAACAGGCCATGCGCGAACATCGCGCGCAGGATGCGGTGCGCCATCTCGTCGAGCCGCGCCATCGGCACGTCGCCCTTGGCCACCGCTTCGGCCAGCAGCTTGCCGAAATAGGGTTCCTTGTCGAACGGCCAGCCCGAATCCTGATCCAGCCCGGCATTGGCGGCAGACGCAGTCGAATGGGTCGCGCCCCAGTCCGACATCACATAGCCCTGCCAGCCCCAGTCGCGGCGCAGCACATCGGTGAGCAGCCACTTGTTCTCGCACGCATGGGTGCCGTTGACCTTGTTGTACGAACACATGACCGATCCAGGCTTCGAACGCTCTATCGCGAACTGGAACGCCAGCAGGTCCGACATGCGCGCCTCGGCATCGCCGATCACCGAATTGCCGGTGTCGCGATCGGTCTCCTGATCGTTGATCGCATAATGCTTGATTGTCGCGATCAGGTTGTTCGCCTGAATGCCGCGCACCTGCTCGCCGACCATCACGCCCGCCAGCCACGGATCTTCGCCGCCATATTCGAAGTTCCGCCCGTTGCGCGGCTCGCGCATCAAATTGACTCCGCCGGCCAGCATCACGTTGAAGCCCGATGCCCGTGCCTCGCGCCCGATCATCTCGCCGCCCTGATAGGCCCGTGCCATATGCCATGTGGCCGTCGTGGCGAGGCCGGAGGGCAGAGCGGTCCGCCCGCGCTTGTTCAGCGCGCCGCCTTGGCTGGCGACGCCGATCCCCGCATCGGTCTGCCATTGCGGCGGGATGCCGAGCCGCGGAATGCCGGGTACATAGCCCGCGCTACCCTGACGCGCCTCGGGCGGCGCCTTGTAATTCTTGTACGAGAAGTCGGTACCGAAATAGCCGAACACGAGGGTGAGCTTCTCGTCGGTCGTCATCCGCGCGACGATCGCGGTGGCGCGCGCATCGGGCGACAGCTTCCTGTCCATCCATGGCCGGTCGGCAGAGGCGGCGTCGGTCTGCACCGAGGGAGCCTGAGTCGCCGTGCATCCGGCGGCAAGCGCGGCGAGCGCCATTATCGAGACCGCGAAAATCCGGTGCTTCATCACTCTCTCCCGTTCCAGCTCGTCTTTGCGAGCTTTGGCAGCGTTGTCAGATCGCTTCATATCGTGCAGGTTCGGCGAACGCCAGCGAGTCCGTGCAACCGGCTTCGCGAACGAACGGCGAGGGGAGAGGAATATGGAAGGGCGGAAATCCGCGACGACGATGCTGGCATTCGCCTGCGTCACGACATTGTTCTTCGCATGGGGGTTCATCACCGCGCTGGTCGATCCGCTGGTCGCCGCGGTGAAGGGCATCTTCACGCTCACCAATGTGCAGGCCCAGCTCGCCGCCTTCGCCTTCTTCATCGCCTATGGTCTCTGCTCCTTCCCGGCTGCGGCGTTGCTCGCGCGGCTGAAGTCGATCCCGACCATATTGTTCGCGCTGTGCACGATGATCGGCGGCTGCCTGGTGATGCTGGCCGCGGCGAACCTCGCCATCTTCTATCTTGTGCTGCTCGGCCTGTTCATTCTGGCGAGCGGGATCACCATCCTTCAGGTCGCGGCAAACCCGCTGGCGGCTGCGCTCGGCGATCCGCGCTACAGCCATTTCCGGCTGACGCTCAGCCAGACTTTCAACTCGCTCGGCACCTTCCTCGCCCCGCTGATCGGTGCGCACCTGTTCCTGCAAGGCGTCGAGGTGAAGGAAGGCACGGTGGTGACCGAGGCCGTTCGCGCTCAGGCGCTGGGCGGCATCGACGCGGCCTATCTATGGATCAGCGGACTGATCGCGCTGCTGGCTTTGTTCTTCTGGATCACTCGCCGAGTCGTCACCGAAGCGGCGCCGCCCGCATCGGCCGCGGCCCGGGGCAGCCTGACCGCGCTGATCGCCGATGCCTTCTCGTCGCGCTGGGCGCTGCTCGGCGGCCTCGCCATCTTCCTCTATGTCGGCGCCGAAGTCGCGATCGGCACGCAGATGGCCTTGTTCCTCAATTCCAACGAGATCTGGGGCAAGTCCGACGCATTGTTCTCGTTGCCGCTCGTCGGTCATGTCGTCCAGCAGGACGGCGTGCCGGGCCTGTCGCTCGAACAGGCGGGCAAGGCGGTCGCGCTCTATTGGGGCGGCGCGATGGTCGGCCGCGCGCTCGGCTCGCTGCTGCTCGGTTTCGTCCGGGCATGGGTGCTGCTGGCCATCTTCACCGCGATCGCCGCGGGCATGTGCTTCTACGTCGTCGAGGTTGGGGGCGTAGATGCAGGCTTCGTCGCGCTGGCGATCGGGCTGTTCAATTCGATCATGTTCCCGGTGATCTTCACCCTGACACTTGAGCGTTCCACCGCCAGCGAGGAGGCAACCTCCGGCCTGCTCTGCACGGCCATCGTCGGCGGCGCGTTGCTGCCTCTGTTGGTGGGCAAACTTTCGGACGCGAGTAGTTATGCCGCGGCGCTGATCGTGCCGGCGCTCTGCTATGCGGTGCTGTGCCTGTTCGCCATCGCGGCGGGGCGGGCGGCGCCGGTGCGCGGTGAGGAGGATCCGGCACCGGCCTCGATCCACTAAGGGAGCGAGACCGGCACACGGCGAAATGGTGCGCGTGCAAGATTACCCGGGCGCGACGTCCGCGCGCAGCGCCTCGCTCGTAACAATGAACGGCCGGGCCTTGCGAAACTTGCATCCCGCCGTGCTAGGCATGGTAAGCGAACTGACGGAGCGACCATGGGACTCGATTGCCGCGCGATCCTTGCCTGCCTCGCCGCATTGCTGGTTGCCACGCCCGCCTCGGCACAGGTCCATGAGCTCACGTCGCCCGACGGCACCAATCGCGTTGCCATCGGGCTGAACGGCAACGGCACGCCGCTTTATCGCGTCACCCGCCGCGGTGCGCAGGTCATCACCAATTCGCCGATCATCCTCGATCTGGACGTCGACAGTCTCGGCTATGGCATGGCGATCACCGGTGTCGAACAGGCCAGCGCCGACACGACCTATCCCATCGTTGTCGGCAAGGCGGCGCAGGGCCGCGATCATTACAACCAGCTCACCGTCCATTTTCAGGAGAAGGGCGGGGCGAAGCGGCGGATGGACGTGATCCTGCGCGCCTATGACGACGGCGTCGCCTTCCGCACCGTGATCCCGCTCCAGCCCGCCACCGCCGCGACGATTATCCGTTACGAGAAGACCGGCTTCTATTTCCCCGAGGCGTACAAGTGCTGGGGCTTCAATGTCGGCAAGTTTGGGTCGAGCCATGAGGGCGAATTCGATCCGGTCGATACGGCGCGGATGCGCGATCACAATCTCTTCAGCCTCCCGTTCGTCTGTGAGACCGGCAAGGCCGCGTTCGCGCTGGCCGAGGCCGATCTGCTCGATTTCGCGGGCATGTATCTCACCGGGCGTGGCGATGGCGGACTGGGCTTGCAGCTGAAGCTCTCGCCTTCGTTGGCGGATTACCGCATCGCGGTCCGCACCCGCGTCGGCAGCCCGGTGATCACGCCATGGCGCGTGGTGATGCTGGCGGACAAGACCGGCCAGCTGACTGAATCCACCATCCTCACCAATCTATCCACCCCGTCACGGATCGAGGATACCAGCTGGATCAAGCCGGGCCTCACCAGCTGGGACTGGTGGAGCGGCCCGGTGATCGCCAGCCTGCCCGGCAAGCGCACCAGCACCGAAGTCTCCAAGGCGCTGATCGACTTCGCCGCCGCCAGCGGCTTCCCCTACGCGATGATCGACGAGGGCTGGTATGCCGGCGCGGGCGGCGGCGGGGTGCGGCGGCCCGGCGTGGACATCACCCGCTGGAGCGACCCCATCAACATCGAGGAAGTCGCCGCCTACGCTAAATCCAAGAACGTCCGGCTGTGGCTATGGGCGCATTGGGAAGCGATCGACGACCAGATGGAGGAGGCGCTGACGCTGTACGAGCGGCTGGGCATTGCCGGGATCAAGGTCGATTTCATGGATCGCGATGATCAGTGGATGGTCAACTGGTATTCCAAGCTGCTGGCGGCGGCGGCGCGGCACCGGATCATGGTCGATCTCCACGGCGCCTATCCCCCGCGCGGCCTGACCCGCACCTATCCCAACTTCATGACGCAGGAAGGGGTAATGGGCGCGGAGTACAACAAATGGTCGAAGCGGGTGACCGCGCGGCACAATGTGATGCTCGCTTATACCCGCGGCCTGCTCGGCCCGATGGACTATACGCCGGGCGGTTTCCTCAACGTGTCGCCCGACCAGTTCCGCATCCGCGGCGACCTGCCGTTCGTGCAGACCACGCGGGCGCACGGCCTCGGGCTGTATGTGGTGTTCGACAGTCCGCTGGCTGCGGTTGCCGACAGCCCGGATACCTATGCCGCCAGCCCCGATGGCTTCGACTTCATCCGCGAAGTCCCGGCCAGTTGGGACGAAACGCGCTTCCTTGCGGGCGAAACCGGCGAGTTCATCGTCATGGCCCGCCGCAAGGGGAAGACCTGGTATCTCGGCGCGCTGAACGCCGAAACCGGCCGCACGGTCAGCGTGCCGCTGAACTTCCTCGGCAATCGCCGCCACGGCATGACACTGTGGACCGACGGCGCAGCCCCCAATGCCGTCGTAAAGGGCGAGCGCCCGGTGACGGGCAGCGAGAAACTCGAACTGACGCTGGCGCCGACCGGCGGCGCGGTCGCGATCTTCAGGGAACGCTGATCCAGCGTCCCCGCATCCATCGCTCTGCGGCAGCGGCCAGCTTGGCGGGATAGTCAGGCCAGTCGGTGCCGATGATCGGCAAATTCCAATCGGCGATGGTCGCGGCAATGCCCTCGGCATCGAACGCTCGGCCCGCCGCGCGCGCGTGGCGGGCGATCTCGAGTTCCTGCCCCCAGAAATAGATTGCCGCGGCCTGCGCATTGGCCTGCATCGCCCGCACCTCGTCGATGCGGCCGTCATTGACCAGCGGCAGCCAGATATCGGGCATCAGCAGGTCGACCGGGGCATCGGGAACATAGGTATAGGCGTCGCCCTCCACGATCCGGAGCTTCGCGCGCGCATCCTCCGGCAACTGGGCGAACAGGTCGAGTTCGTCGTGTAGCGCGATCACATCGGGATCGCGTTCGACGACGGTGACCGCAGTTACGGCTGGCTCCAGCGCGGTGGCCGCCGCTGCCCAGCCCATGCCGAGACCATGGATCAGCACATGTCCCCGTGCCAGCTTGATGCCGATCTCGGCACTCTCGATCTCGACCGGGCTGAGCGACATCCAGGTATCGTTGCCGCGCAGGAGCGCCGGCATGCCGAACGCCAGTGCCGGCGGACTCCAATAGCCCGGCGTCAGCGGCGGGTTTTCGGCGATCCGCAACTCCCAGGAACCGGACCGCATCGCGCGATATTGCGGAATGAACAGCCCGGTCTGGTAGACCGGCAATCCCGGCGGAAAGGTGTCCGTCATCGCGCGGCGGTCAGCGATCGTCGCCGCTGTGCGAGGTCGCGTCGGTCACGCTCTGGTCGTGCCCGCTCTTGTCGCTGAAGAACGCCGCCGCGAACAGGCCGCAGCCCAGCAGGACCGACAGGAACACCCCGCCGATCGTCGCCAGCACCAGCGACAGGCGCATCTCGGTATAGAGCGACAGATACCAGAGTGCCCCGATCACCATCAGCACCGCGGCAATCGCGATCCAGATCAGCATCCGCTTGAACTCGGCCATGGCGGCCGCACGGTCCTTCATGAGTCGAACTCCTTGATGCCGTGCCGCATGCGCTTCTTGCGGGCTATCGGCAAGCCGCGCCTGCGCTTATTCCCTGCATCCATGGATAGCGGAATTTGCACGCGCTGCGTCGCGCAAGGGCTGACGTCATGAAGCTGCTCGGCGCGGTGCTGGCGGGCGGCGAGTCACGCCGTTTCGGGTCGGACAAGGCGCTGGCCCTGCTCGACGGCAAGCCGCTCATCGAGCATGCGATCGCAGCGCTGTCGGCGCAGACCGATGCAGTGATCGTGTGCGGCCGCGAGTGGCAGGATTGGGTACCCGACCGGCCCGAACCCGGCCTCGGCCCGCTGGGCGGGATCAATGCCGCGATCCACGAAGCGGCGGCGCGGGGCTATGACGCCGTTCTTACCTGCGGCTGCGATGTACCTGCGATACCCGCCGATCTGGTCGCACGGCTTCGGGCTGCCGGACCGATGGTCTATCTTGCGGCGATGCCGATCATCGGCCTGTGGCCCGCAGGATTGGGGGCAGGGCTGGACGCGCATATCGCGGTCGCTCCCAATCGATCGGTGCGGCGCTGGGCGGACGCGCTTGGGGCCGTTGCGCTGGCCGCGGACGATGTTCCGCCCAATGTGAACACGCCACAAGACTTGGCGCGATTATTGGACTAGCGTCCGGCGCCGCGGGGGACTGGGGCACCAGCGCGGGACGAGTAATCCGGGGACGATCATGTTCGATGCATTCTGGAACGCGAGCTACCAGCCGCACGGCTATTGCCTGTACTGGGAACCCTGGCTGCTCTGGACCCATGTCGTCGCCGATGCGGTGATCGCCTTTGCTTATTTCTCGATTCCCGTCGCGCTCGTCATCCTCGTCCGCCGTCGCCGCGATCTCGAATTCGGCTGGATCTTCTGGTGCTTCGCCACCTTCATCATGGCGTGCGGCCTGACCCATATCATCGCGATCTGGACGATGTGGCAAAGCGTCTATGGGCTGGAGGCGCTGGTGAAGGTAATCACCGCCATCGCCTCGATCCTCACCGCCGTGGTCCTTTGGCCGCTGCTGCCCAAGGCTGCCGCGCTGCCGTCTCCGGCCAAGCTGCAGGCCGCCAATGCCGAGCTCGCCGCGATGATCGCCGAACGCGACGCGGTGCTCGAGGAACTGCGCGGTCAGATCGCCCAGCGCGAACAGGCCGAAGCCGCGCTGATGCAGTCGCAGAAGCTGGAGGCCGTGGGCCAGCTCACCGGCGGAATCGCGCATGATTTCAATAACCTGCTTCAGGCGGTTGCCGGCAATCTCGAACTTCTCTCGCGCAAGCCCGACGATCCCGACAAGGTCGTGCGCTGGACCGGCGCGGCGCTCGATGCGGTCGAGCGCGGGCGCTCGCTCACCGGCCAGCTGCTCGCCTTCTCGCGCCGCCAGCGGCTCCAGCTCACCTCAGTGCGCATCGCCGAGCTGATCGAGGGATCGCATGACCTGATCGAGCGTGCCGTTGCGCCTCTCTCGCGCGTCGAGTTCACGCCGATCGATCCGACACTCAATGTCGAGGCCGATCCGCTCCAGCTCGAACTCGCGATCCTGAACCTGGCGTTCAACGCGCGCGATGCGATGCCCGAAGGCGGGGTGCTCACCATCTCGGCCGAGCTGCGCAGCGGCGCTGTCGCGTCCGATCTGCCCGCGGGCGACTATGTAGCGCTGACCGTCGCCGATACCGGCACCGGCATGTCGCCCGAAGTCGCAACCCGTGCGGTCGAACCCTTCTACACCACAAAGGGAGTGGGCGAGGGCACCGGCATGGGCCTGAGCATGGCGTTCGGCGTGCTGCGCCAGTCGGGCGGATCGCTTGTGATCGAGAGCGAAGAGGGCAAGGGAACGCGGATCACCCTGCTGCTCAAGCTCTCCACGAGCGAGCCTGCGCGCGTGATTGGCGAAGTCGCCAGCTCGACGACCCGCATCGATCTGCATGGCCGCCTGATCGCGCTGGTCGATGACGACGATCAGGTACGCGTGACGCTGGCCGACACGCTGACTCTGGCCGGCGCCACCGTCGCCCAGGGCATCAACGGTAACGAGGCGATCGATCTGGTGCGCGAAACCAGCCCGGAGCTGCTGATCGTCGATTTCGCCATGCCCGGCATGAGTGGCGCGGAGGTGATCCGCCGCGTGCGCGAAACCAATCCGAACCTGCCGGTGCTGCTCGTCACCGGCTTCGCGGATTCTGCGACGCTCGATGCGGTGACCGGCGACGAAGTGACCGTGCTGCGCAAGCCGTTCGAGACGCGCGAGCTGCTCCGCAACGTCGCGCGCCTCCTCGGGGGCTGAGCGTTACGGCTTCTCGCGGTGAAGGTGACAATATAGCCAGGCGCCATTGGCGCTGGCCGTGACACCGACATATTTCAGCTTGTCCTTGCTGCCGGCCTCGACCCATTCGATCACCGTCAGCTGGATTTTATCGAGATCCTTGTCGTCATGCTTGCCGGCGCCGTTGCGGCTTTCGAGCAGCGTCTGATAGTCCTTGCACTGTGCGGTGCCGGGCACGAACTGAATGAAGGCCAGCTGGCGCTTGCCCGGTTCGAAATAGAAATTGGCCTGAAGCTGGATCGCGCCGTCCTTCGTTGGCGCGGTCGCAAGCTGGTGGTGACCGCTTACGTCCTTGCCGTCGCCGTCGCGCACCACCGCCACCGCGTTCGGCACCGCCTTGATCACCTGTTCGGGCGACATGCCCCATTTGGACGGCGCCCATTCCGCCAGCGCGGGCGCGGCGGAGGCGAGCAGCACGACCGCCGCAATTGCAATCTTGCGCATCTTCAATCCTCGATCTTACGGCGTCAGCGCTTCTGGACGATCAGCTTGCACAGACCGAAAACCGTGGGGCTGTGCGCATCGGAATAGGTCCCCCGGTCGCCGCCCACATTCGTCCATTCGATCGTGGTGCTGACATAAGGTACGCCGCTCGGGGTAACCTCGTCGACATCCCGGCGCTCGCCGGCGCCATAGCGCGCGACCAGCATGTCGCGGAACGCGGCGCAGCGCGGCCGGTCGGTCATGGTCAGGTTGACCAGTTCGAGCGTGCGGCTGGTCGGCGAGAAATAATATCGCGCGGTGACCGGATAATTGCCGATGCTGGTCGGGGCCTCGGCCAGCATGTGGCGGCCCCGCAGGATCTGGTTTTCCTTCATCGGCATCGCGACGGCGTTCGGCACCACCTTGATCACCTGTTCGGGCGTCATACCCCATTTGCTGGGCGCCCAATCGGCCAGCGCATGCGTCAGCGGCAGCACCACGGCCGCGGCGGCGGCAAGCAACAAATATCGCATCGTCATTCTCCCCCTTGGTTGGTTCAGCGCTTCTGGATGATCAGCTTGCACATGCCGATCATGTCGCCGCGCTTTGCCTCTGCATAGTTCATCCGGTCCGTGCCTGCGTTGGGCCATTCGATCGCGAGCACATCGAACGCCTGGTCACCTTCACCCATGACGCTCTCTTCCGATTCACCTTTGCCGTATCGCGCAATCAACGCGTTGCGATAGGCCGCACAGTCATCGGGATTGTTCGGCAGGAAGTCGATCATGCCCAGCTGGCGCGTTCCCGGCGCGAAGTAATAGCGTGCCTTGAGCTGCAATCCGGCATCGCTAACCGGCGCTTCCGCCAGCAGGTTCAGTCCGCGCAGGTTGAAGCTGCTGTCGAACGGTACGATCTTCGCGCCCGGCACCGCTGCCTGAACCTGTTCGGGGGTCATGCCCCATTTCGACGGCGGCCAGTCGGCCAGCGCGGGCGTCAGCGGCAACACTGCTGCAGCAGCGATGGCGAGCATCAAACGGCGCATCGAATCCCCTCCACCTTTACGGCAGGCTGGATCGTAGCTCCTCTACCCATGGCTTTGCTACCCCATCCGAAGGCGCCCGCCAGTCGCCGCGCGGGCTCAGCGCGCCGCCCGCCGAAACCTTGGGTCCGTTGGGAATGGCGGAACGCTTGAACTGGCTGGTCTGGAAGAAGCGCCAGAGGAAGGTCTCCAGCCATTTGGCGATGGTCGCCAGATCATATTGATTGCGCGCATCGGCCGGGAACCCCTCGGGCCACGATCCCGCATCGCTATCCTGCCATGCCTGAAGCGCGAGAAACGCGATCTTGGACGGGCGCAGACCGTGGCGAATCGTATAATGGAGGAAGAAATCGTGCAGCTCGTACGGGCCGATCCGGTCCTGCGTACTCTGCATGTTTCCTTCGGCATCGGCCGGAACCAGCTCGGGCGAAATCTCGGTGCCGAGGATGCGGCTCAGCACCTCCGCCGTATCGCCGCTGAACTCCCCGGTCTGCACCGTCCAGCGGATCAGGTACTGGATCAGCGTCTTGGGCACGCCGCTGTTCACGGCATAGTGGCTCATATGGTCGCCCACGCCATAGGTGCACCAGCCCAAAGCCAGCTCGCTCAGGTCGCCCGTGCCGACCACGAAACCGTCGCGCTGGTTGGCCAGGCGGAACAGATAGTCGGTGCGCAGCCCCGCCTGAACATTCTCGAAGGTGATGTCGTAGACCGGCTCGCCGCTGGCATAGGGATGGTCCATGTCGCGCAGCATCTGGTTGGCGGCCGGACGGATATCGATCTCGTCCCCGGTCACGCCCAGCGCCTTCATCAGCGCCCATGCATTGGCCTTGGTCTCGTCGCTCGTCGCGAAGCCCGGCATGGTGAAACCGAGGATCTCGGAGCGCGGCCGGCCGAGCCGGTCCATCGCCTTGGCCGCTACGATCAGCGCATGGGTCGAATCCAGCCCGCCCGAAACGCCGATCACCAGCCGCTTCGCCCCGGTCGCCACGATCCGCTTGCGCAGACCCTCCACCTGGATGTTGAAGGCTTCGTAGCAATCGTCGGCCAGTTTCGACGGCGTATTGGGAACGAACGGAAAACGCCTCAGCTTGCGGCGGAATCCGATATCCTCGAACTTCGATTGGTGATCGAAAGCGATCCGGCGGAAGCGCGTCTCCGGGTGGCCGGCGGCGGCAGCAGCATCGTTGAACGTGCCTGTCCGCATCCGCTCGAGGCGCAACCGCTCCAGGTCGATATCGGCATAGACGATCTCGGTCGTCAGTTCGAACCGTTCGGACGTGGCGAGCAACTCGCCCAGTTCGTAGATCTCGCCCTGGCCATCCCACGCCAGATCGGTCGTGCTCTCGCCCGGTCCCGATGCCGAATAGAGATAGGCCGAAGCCGTCCGCACCGAATGCGACGCGCTCAACAGCGCCCGCTCGCGCGCCTTGCCGACGGTGATGTTCGAAGCCGACAGGTTGCACAGCACCAAGGCCCCAGCCAGCGCACCCGCGGTCGAGGGCGGGGTAGGGGCCCAGTAATCCTCGCAAATCTCGGCATGGAAGACGAAGTCGCTCAGGTCGCTCGCCGCGAAGATCAGGTCGGTGCCGAACGGCACGCTCTGCCCCGCCACATCGATGCTCAGCCCGCTCAGCCCAAGGCCGGAGGCGAACCAGCGCTTCTCATAATATTCGCGGTAATTGGGCAGGAAGCTCTTGGGCACCACGCCCAGAATGCGGCCCTGCGCAATCGCCAGCGCGCAGTTATAGACGCGCCCGTTCCGCCGCAGCGCCGCGCCCACCAGCAGCACCGGCTTCAGCGTCGCGCTGGCCGCCACGATCGCCGCGACACCCGCCTCGGTCGCGTCGAGCAGCGCGTCCTGCAGATGCAGGTCGTCGATCGCATAGCTGGTAAGGTTCAGCTCGGGAAAGACCAGCAGGTCCGCATTTTCTGCGTCACCCGCTTTGGCCAGCGCAATCGCCGCTTCGGCGTTTGCCGCCGGATCGCCTGCAGTCGCGATAGGCGTGCAAACGCCCGCGCGGATCATGCCCTGACGATGAAGCGAATAGAAGGGATGCGCCTTGGCCATGCCGTGTCCTAGTCGCACGGCGCGTTCAGGCCAAGCCGCGCTGCCCTCAGACCTTCGCGGAGTAGATCATCCGCCCCTGGCCGAGCCGTTCGAACAGCCGGGCGAGGTCCTGTTCGCCCACCGCGAAGCAACCCTGGCTGCGGCCCAGCTTGCCCCATTTGCTGATCATCTCGGGGTTCGAATACCAGGCGCTGTGGATCACGATGGCGCGGTCCAGCGCATTGTTGTTGGTCGGGTCCAGCCCTTCCAGCCGCTGCGACATGCCGTGCTTGCCGACATAATAGTCGCTGGTGACGAAGCTGCCCTCGCAGGTCGCTTCCGATCCGACCGCGTTGGAGAAATTCTGGAGCACGCCGGTGTGCTGCGGATCCGATCCGATGCCATGCGCGACCAGCAGCGTCTCCACCCGGCCGGTGCCGAGGTTCACGATGTGGAAGCGCGGACGATAGGAGGGGATCGCGAAATCGGCGATCGCGATGCGGTCGTGCATCGGGATTCGCATTGAATGGCGGTTGAGCGAGGCAATTGCCTTGCGGAACAGTTCGGGGCGGATGCCCTGCGGCGTGATGTTACGCGCAGTGGATGCCGGAACCGTTTTGACTGGAATCGGAACGGGTGCCACCGGCAACGGCATCGGGCGCGCTGCGACCGAAGCAGTTTTCGTTGTACAGGCAGTCACGGCCATACCGCCTGCCACTACGAGCGCCGATTTGATGATCGCGCGCCGCGTCTGTGCCGATTCCAGTGAATCCATAGCCTCAGTCATTGCCCAAAATCATTCCCCACTGCGCAGAACATATAACAGAATCTTCTCCTGCCAATTGCTGAACAACTGTCCCAGACTGGGCATTTCGCCGCATAGTTTGCCCGGTTCATCGCCGCGTCAGTGGTTTTCCTTAGGCCGAACAACGGGTTGGCTCCGAAACGAGATTCCGGCGCCCCGATGATTCGCCCAAGGCACCAAAATGGGTTAATCGCGTTAACCAATCTGAACGCCGGGGTGATTCCCGGTGGATGCAGGGAGCTTGCCGATGGCGCCGTGGCGCGTGATTGCCGTCTCGATTGCGGGGGTATTGGGGATGGGGTCTTTGCCTGCCGCTGCGCAGGTGATCGAACCCAATCAGGTCGAGTTGATCTCGCTAAAGCCCGGTCAGTTCATGTGGTTCGAAACGCTGACGCCGGCCGGCACCTATCAGGGTCCGGTCTCCATCGTCGTGTCGATCCCCGCGCAGGTCCTGTACGTCTATCGCAACGGCGCGCTGATCGGCGTCAGCACGGTCTCGACCGGCAAGGAAGGCAAGGAAACGCCCACTGGCGAATTCACCATCCTCCAGAAAAAGCCGTTCCACCGCTCCAATCTCTATAGCAACGCGCCGATGCCCTGGATGCAGCGGCTGAGCTGGGACGGGATCGCGCTGCACGCAGGCAAGCTGCCGGGCTATCCAGCCTCGCACGGCTGCATCCGCTTGCCCAACGAGTTCGCCAAGCAACTCTTCTCGATGACCGAGATGGGCGGCACCGTGTCGGTGATCGACGAGACGGTCGACGATCCGCGCACCAACCCATGGGCACCGCCGCGGCTTCAGGCCGATCCCAGCCAGTTCGCCGGGGAGCGCTACAATCTGGTCACCGCCAGCGTGCAGCGCCCTCCCGCGCTCGCGCCGGTCAGGGACGATGGCACCCGCCCGTCGACGTCATGGGTCACCGGACCCACCCGCGAAGTGGTGCAGCCCATTCCCGCCGGCACGCGCTAAGGGTTCGGTCCCGCCGACGGCACGGGCCTGTCCGGCCTCGGGCATCGGGGGAGGTGTCTATCTTGCGAGGAGCAGGTTGAGAAAATGGCTGTCGGACCAGCCGCTTTTCCTCCCGTCGGCCAGCGCCGTCAGGTCGAGCCTCGCCTGGCGCACGATCGTGATACGGCGTGACGGGATGACGAAGAGGCGCTGATCGCCCGCGCCCGCTGCGACCACCATGTCGGCCGGCAGTTCCGCAGCATGAAGGGTGATATCCGTGGATCGCGTGACCGGATCGGTGGCGGGGGATGGGCGGGGCAACCACCAGGTCAGCCCATAGGCGGGATTGGCGCGACTGCCTTTGAACAGGTCGGCGAAAGCCGCCGGCTCGACAAGCGGCTTGCCATTCAGCCTGCCGCCTGCGCGAACGAACTCGCCGATCTTTGCCCATTCGACGGCCGAAAGGACGAGGCCTTGGGGCATCAGGGGCGCCCCGTCCGGCCCGTTGCGCCACGCCGCTATCCGCACCCCCAGCGGCGTCAGGATGCGTCGCTCGATATAGGTGCGCGGATTGCCATCCTCGCCCTTCGCCAGAAGCTTGCGGCGCATGATCTCGCCGAAGATCTGCATCGGGGCCGGGCCGTACTGGAACATGCTCCCCGGCGCCGAGGTCAGCGGCGCGTTCAACGAGTCCTGATAGCCGGCAGGTCGTCCGACCGACGATGTCTGCCCGCCCGTCATCGAGAGGAGCTGGCGCAACGTGATCTTCGATCTCTCGGGATCGTCGCGCCATTCGCCCAGCGTATCCGCCGCGCGTTCGTCGAGCGTGAGGAGTCCGTCCTGAACTGCGGCCGCGGCCATCAGCCCGACAAGGCTCTTTGTCCCGGACCAGAGTTCCTGCGGCTCGGCGATGTCGCTGGAGGCACAGCGTATCTTGCCGTCCTGGAGGACAAGCAGCGCGACGCCATCGTGCGCCTGCGAATATGCCAGGGCCGCCGCGCAGACCGGAAGCGGCCCGGACTCGGCCATTTCCACCGGTGCTGCCCAGGCTGTGGCGACCAGAAGGAAAATGTTGAGTTTCAAGCTCCGCTCCTGTCTCTAATACTTGTTATTACGTATATTATCGATAATAATTTCATTCGCAATCCTCCGCTGCTCGTCTGCGCCGCCAATCGGGAAGAGAGCAGGGGCGGAGACAACCGAACGGGAACAGATGGCCGAGACGAAAACGGAAGAAGACAGCGCCCCGACGCAGGATCGCGTTATCGCGCGCTTGCTGACCGACGATATCGTTGCGTGGCGGATTCCGCCGGGTTCATGGCTGCGCGAACGCGAGATCGCGACGCGGTTCGGCGTAAGCCATGCGCCGGTTCGCGAAGCCTTTCGGCATCTCGCGCGCGTTGGCCTGGTCAAGGTGGTGCCGTGGCGCGGCACGCATGTCATCGATATCGACGAACATGCTGCGAACGAGGTCTATGAACTCTGGAAGTCGCTGTTCGGCGTGGTTTGTCGCCTTGCCGCCGCCGCGATGACCGATCGGGACGGGCGGGAACTGATGCACCGGCTGGTCGAATATAAGGACGTGACCACCCGCACAGGGAATACGTTCGAGCATATCGAGGTCTCGAACCGGATAGGCCGCTTCATTGCCAAACGCAGCAATGCGCCGCTCGCGCTCGAATTACTCGACAGGGTCGCGCTGCTCGCGCGCTGGCAGCATAATGTCTACACCGACAGCTACATAGACAGCCATGGCAGTGAGGCGGGCAAGCGGTCGGCTGTCCTCTACGAAGCACTTTGCCGCCACATCGTGGCCCGGGACGGCGATGCCGCGGATGCCGCGGCGCGCAGCCTGATCGGCGTGACGCAGGACAGTTTCGGGCAGGCGCTCGATGAGTACAAGGCGCGGCACGCGAAACCGAAGCCGGGCCGCCGCCGCGCCAGGGCCTCATGAGCGGCCGCACGACCGATCGGCGAAACTTCCTCAGGGCGGGTCTTGTGGCGTCCGTCGCCCTGCCTGCCGGATCCGCTGCGGCGCGAGATCGCAAGGATGAATCCATGTTCGCGCCCGAACGGCTTCTTGCGGACGTCAGGTCATATGCCGAAGCGGGCAACAAGCAGTCGGGCGGGGCGGGTGACCGCCGGACCGCCGACTGGATTGCCGGGCGCCTGGCCGGATGGGGCTATGCGGTCGAGCGACAGGCTTTCGACGTGCCGTGGTTCGAGGCGTCCCGTTGCGAGCTGCTTGTCGGGGATCTCGCGATCGCGCTGGTTGCGCAGCCGCATCCGGCGGCAAAGGGCGGCGTCGACCTCACCGCGCCCCTGCGTCTCGCCGACACGGCCGAACGGCTCGATGGCACGATCGCGATCGTGCGCTTGCCTTATCGCCGTTGGTCGACCCTTGCAGACCGTGCGGTCCGTGAACCGATCGCCAGTGCGCTGGTGCGCGGTGCGAGTGCGATCGTCCTCGTCACGACCGGCCCCACCGGCGAGGCACTGCTTCTCAACGTGGCGGTCGATCGCCCAGTGTCGGACAGGCCGATCGCGTTGCTGGCGCCGCGCCAGGCGGCGCCCGTGATCGAAGCCGCACGCCATGGCCGCGCAGCGACGCTCCGTCTTTCCGGCAATGGGGGCATGCGGGTCGCCGAGAATGTCATCGGCCGGCTGGCGCGTCCTGCTCGCCCCTGGCTCGTCGTGTCGACCCCGCGGTCGGGGTGGACCGATTGCGTCGGCGAGCGGGGACCGGGGATCGCAATCTGGCTTGCGCTCGCCGAATGGATGCCCCGTGCCTATCCGCGGCACAGCCTGCTCTTCGTCTGCAACAGCGGGCATGAATATGAGAATCTCGGTGCGAGCCATATCGTCGAGACCGTAGGGCCACCGACCGCGGAAACTGATTTCTGGCTGCACCTCGGCGCCAACGCGGCGACGCGCGACTATCAGGAGCTGCCGGGGCGCTTGCTTCCCTTGCCGAGCGCAGATCCCTACCGGTTCCTCATGACCTCGCCCGAGTTCGTCGAGCGTGCCCGCGCGGTTTTCAAGGGCCAGCCCGGGATCGAGATGGCCTATGCGTCGGCGGAGGGGGCGGCGGGTGAACTCGCCGAGATCATCGGAGCCGGCTATTCGCGTCATGCCGGCGTCTTTGGTGCACACCGGCATCACCACGCTGTGACCGACGATTTGTCGACAATCGCACTCGAGCCGCTGGCTGCCGCCGCGCGCGGCTTTCGCGAGTTTCTGACCGCCATCATTCCGCACCAGCGCTGAACAGCCGATCGAAGTGCCCATTTTTTACGGCTTGACTCGTGCGCCCTAATGACAGAAATTATCGATAATAAATGACAAGTCGATTAGGGGAGATGTTTATGCGGTGCCAGAGGCGCGCTCTATTCTGCACGGCTGCAATCTGGGTGGCGGTCGCTACGCCCGCACTTGCTCAGGATGCAGTTCCCGGAACCTCCCCGATCAGTGAAGCCGCGGAAGCGAAGGACGATGACGGCGTCATCGTGGTCACCGCCCGCCGCCGCGAGGAACGGCTTGCCGATGTGCCGACCGCGGCGTCGGTCATAGACGCGACGTCGCTGGCCGATCGCGGCGGCGCGATCGGGAGCGGCGAATTGCTCGCCGACCAGCCGAGCGTCCGCTTCAACAATCTGAGCTCGTCGATCACTTCCGAGATCTCGATCCGCGCCTCGTCGACCGCGCGCGCGACCAATGGCGATCCGAGCGTCGGCCTCTATCGCAACGGCGCCTATATCGCGGGCGGGCCGGTGGGCGGTCGCAACTTCACGCGCATCGACATGCTCGACATCGGCCGGGTCGAGGTGCTGCGCGGGACGCAGGGCGCACTCTATGGCCGGAACGCCGTGGGCGGCGCGGTCAACATCATCTCGGCGGAGCCGGAGTTCAACTTCTCGGGCTGGGCAAGCGCGCGCTTCGGGTTCGAGAATGAGAGCTTCCAGG
Organism: Sphingomonas sp. AOB5; assembly: GCF_029433115.1. Taxonomy (GTDB): domain Bacteria; phylum Pseudomonadota; class Alphaproteobacteria; order Sphingomonadales; family Sphingomonadaceae; genus Sphingomonas. The sequence continues at coordinate 28,562 of NZ_JARNTV010000019.1, forward strand.
CGCAGGCCGCCATCAATCTACCGCTCGGGGACGGCGTTGCGATGCGCGTCAGCGGCGATCTCGTCCAGCAGAACAAGGGCTATTTCTACAATCCGGACAATGACGTCTATTTCGACCAGCAGAAGGGGCATGGGGTACGGGGACAACTGCGCATCAGGCGCGGTCCGGTGGATGCGATCATCCTTGCCGAAACCCAACGGCTCACCACCCCCGCGATCCACTACCAGATATTCATCCCCGCGGGCACGCCGGGCTTTCCGGGTGGCTATATCCAGGATCGCTTCCGCTATCCTTGGAGCACAGCGCCCCGCGCATCCCAGGACGTAGATGGACTGCAGGCGATCTTCCGCATCGACCTGGGCGGCGCCGAGCTCACTTCGACGACTTCCTTCCGCAAGCGTCATTCCGAATATGATCTCGATAATGATGCGATCAGCCCGGCCGAACTGGCGCGTGCGCGCACGGCAGGACAGATCGGCGCCCTGACTCCGCTCGATCCGAGCACCGCTTCCTATGTCCGCGATACGACGGACAATTTCTCGCAAGACATTCACGTCAGCGGCGAAAGCGATCGCCTCAACTGGCTCGTCGGCGCGGAGTTGCTGCTGCTCGACAGCGATTTTTCGGTAACCACCACACGAACGCCGACGCTCGCCAATCCCTCGCCGGGAAATATCGCCCCCGCGGGACTCGGTTTCGAAAGCTATGCGGCCTACGGCTCGCTCGGCTTCGACCTGACCGACAGCCTCAACCTGACCGGGGAACTGCGCTACACGCAGGACAGCCGCACCATCACCGCCCGGCTCTACGATCTCGCCACCGGCTTGCCGACGGGAGGGGCTTCGCGCGTCATCGATGACCGTATCAGCGCGGGGAATCTCTCCTATAACGCCACCCTGTCGTACCGGCTGGCGCCGGACATCCTCGCTTATGGCAAGGTCGGTACCAGCTATCGTGCCGGCGGGTTCAACACCCGCCTGTCCGATCCGCGCGCGCCCAGCCCGGTGCAGGTCCTCTTCGGCAACGAGAACAGCACCTCCTACGAGATCGGACTCAAGGGTAGTCCGGTCCGTCGCGGCTATTTTGCGATCGCGGGCTATTACACCGAGCTCAAGGATCTCATCGCCCAGGTGGACGATGGTTGCGCGCTCACCAATCCGACCTGTCCGGTGGCGGCGGTCAGCTATCTGACCAATGCCGGCAGCGCCCGGAGCTGGGGGATCGAGGCGGAATATATCCAGAGCTTCGATCTGGGCGAAGGCAATGGCCGGCTCGCACTGAGCGGCTCCCGTCAGGGCGGCGAGGTCAAGAGCGGGCGCTATAATGGCCTCGATCTGGCGCAGGTTCCCGATTGGCTGGCCTCGGCCAATCTCAATCTGCGCTATCCGGTCGCGACCGAGGTGGCCCTGACCGGCAATATCCTCGTGAGCGGCCAATGGGGCGGCAAGCAGGAACTCACTCCCGCATCGGTCAACCTGGACGATTACGTCCTCGTCAATCTCCGCGTCGGGGTCGAGATCGGCAAGATCAACATCAGCGTCTTCGCAAACAACCTCTTCGACCAGGTCTATTACGTCGCACAGGCGCCGACGATCAACCGGTACAGCCAGCCCCGGCTCGTCGGTGTCGAGGGGCGGATCTCGTTCTAGCCATGCTCGCCGGCGCGAGGTCGCAAGCCTTGTGCCGGGAAAGGAGGATGCCGGCATGCGGATGAGTGTATGGATCGCGATCGCCGCAGCGGCCCTGTGGCTGAACCCGGTGCCTGTGCACGCGGCGGATGCGGCGCCGCTCGTCACGCTTACGCAGGGACGCCTTGCCGGCGTTGGGAGCAACGGCGTGGAGCGCTTCCTCGACATTCCGTTCGCAGAAGCTCCCGTCGGGAATTTGCGCTGGCGCGCACCGCGCCCGCCGCGCGGCTGGGCCGGAATTCGCGACGCGTCGAAGCTGGGGCCGGCGTGCCCGCAGCCGGTGCGCCCCGCCATCGTCGCGGGCGGCATCGCGGACCATCAGTCCGAGGATTGTCTCCAGCTCAATGTCTGGCGGCCCGCCGGGGCGCGCAAGCTCCCCGTCATGCTATGGCTCCATGGCGGCGCCAATGTCATCGGCTCGGGCACGTTCCCGGCATTTGACGGCACTGCTCTCGCGCGCCAGGGCGTCGTTGTCGTCACGATCAACTACCGCCTCGGCGCGCTCGGCTATTTTGCGCATCCGGCGGTGATCGCTGCTGCGCCGCGAGGCGAAGCCGTCGCGAACTATGGCTTGATGGACCAGCTCGCAGCGCTCCGCTGGGTGCAGAGGAATATCGCTGCCTTTGGGGGCGATCCGCACCAGGTCACCCTTTTCGGTGAATCGGCCGGCGCCATTGGCGTGACGACCATCCTGGCCCAGCCTCAGGCAAAAGGCCTGTTCGCACGGGCGATCGTGCAATCCGGGATCGCGTTGTTCGAACCGCGCCCGCTTGCCCGGCAGGCGGCACTCGACGTCGATCTGGCCACTCGCGCCGGCGCTGCTGCCGGTGGTTCGATGGCCGATTTGCGCCGGATTCCCGTTGCCGCCCTCGTCGCCGCGGGAAAGGGAGGGCCGGCCGGCGCGATGACCGGCCCGATCCTCGATGGCATGCTCGTTCGCGAGGCGCCGTGGATGACCCTTGCGCGCAGGGAAGTTGTCGATGTCCCGCTGCTCGTCGGCGCGAACGGCAATGAAGCGAGCGTCATCCTCGCAATGGGCGTGCCTGCGGCCAGCGCACTCGGCTATATTGGCAGAGACCAGGCCGCCGGGCGCATGGCCTATGGCACCGGAATTGCGGACGACGAGCTTGCTCGGCAGGTGCTCGGCGACGCCTGGTTCGTTGCACCGGCGCGATGGCTGGCGGCGCGAACCGCAGGGGGCGCGTCGTCCTACCTCTATCATTTCGACTATGTCGCGACCGCGCGGCGCAGCACCGCCAAGGGCGCCGCCCATGGATCCGAGATTCCGTATCTTTTCGGAACGCTCGATTACTTCTCGTCGCTGGCGGGGCCCGTAAGCGCGGAAGATCAAAGGTTCGCGGGGCAAGTTTCGGCCTGCTGGATCGCCTTCGCCAGGACAGGGACACCTCGCTGCGCGCTGGCCCCCGAATGGCCACGCTATTCCGAAGCCGCCGACCAGCTTGCGCTTCTGACGCCGGACGCGCGCATCGTCTCCGGCTTTCGCAGGGCGCAGCTCGATTTGATCTTGGGGGCATTTTTCGGGAACCGCGCCACCAGACCCTAGCTGCTGCCCGCGCGATTCCTCCGTTTCGACAACAAGCAACGAAGACAGGAGAGAAGACATGGGAAGAACAGTATTCATGTGCCTTGCCGCGGGTGCCGCGGTTGCAAGTGTCGCCGCCTTTGCGGCGCAGAGCAGTTTCGGCGGCGGCGGTGGTGACGACAGGGCGGGGAAAGTCGTCGTACAGCTTCCTGCGTCGCCACCTCCGGCCGGAAATCCTGCGCTCGTGGCGGTGGCGCCAGCGCTGGCCGACTTGTCGACTTCGGTCGGCGGTTTCACCTATGACTGGACCGCGCTGCAGGCGGCGATCGATGCCGATACCGAGGTTCCCAACGGCTATTTCATTGTCGGGAATGCGTCCGATCCCGACTATCTGTTCGCGTATGAGAAGGGCAGTTTCGACATCGATCGGGTAACGCCGCTCGCGTCGGCGTCGAAATGGTTTGCCGGTGCGCTGGGCATGAGGATGGCCGAAGCGGGGATCGTCTCGCTCGAAGATACGATGGCGCCGCCGCTGGCCTTCTGGACGACCAGCGGGACCAAGAAGGACGTCAAGCTCAAACACACGCTGTCGATGACCTCGGGCTTCAACGCGAATCCGCTCGTCGGCGGTTGCCAGTTGCTGCCTTTGATGACGTTATACAATTGCGCGAAGGACATTCACGACTTCCGGTACGATATCCTGCGTCCGGGCAACGCGCCGGGTGCGCAGTTCAGCTACGGTCCGCACGGCATCCAGGTCGCTGCCGCCTATCTCGAGGCCAAGGACGTAAGCACGGCGCCCGGCGTCGTACCGACGCGCCAGCGCAACTTTCATGAGCTGTTCTTGCAGCATGTGACGGCCCCGCTCGGCATGACGAACACCACCTGGTACAATCCGGCGACGGGCGCTCCGACCAATCCCTGGGTCGCGGGCGGCGCCTTCTCGACGCCGCGCGACTATGCCAAGCTGCTGCGCGCCTTTCTCGACGGCAGCTTCATCGTCGACATGAATGCCTTCACCCAGCAACGGACCGCCGGGCTGACACGGCTGTTCATCCCGGCGGGCGCGGTGAACTGGGAATATGCCCTTGGCTCCTTCGTGGAATGCGACACGCCGAGCGACTGTGCCGCTTCGAAGATCAACAGCTCGCCCGGTGCCTATGGCTGGACCGGCTGGATCGATCGTGAAACGGGCTATTACGCGCTGATCGCCACCGAAATCTCGGTCGGCGGCGATCGCAAGGGCGTGGAACTCGAACAGGTCATGCAGGACCTTATCGAGACGGCGATCGCAAATCGTACGCCGTCATAGCGGGGTTCGGCACGGCTCCGTCCTGCAAACCCGGCCGTGAGCGGCCTTCAGCAACTTCCCGTTCGCCATGGTTCGCCGGCGAGCGGGAAGCCTGCGCTCAGGCTGGCAATGGCCGTGTCGAGCAGACCCGATACCCAGCGCATCGATGATGCTGGGCTCGCACCCGGCGGGGGCCGTCACCGGCCCGGCTCGAGGTGGTGGACCACGGAGACGGATGGCGCGGGTCTGGTGTGAAGCGTTCGGGTTTTGCCCTCGCGTGTAGAAGCAGACCCCATAGTGCCTTCCACTCGCCCCTGGACAGCCGCCCGTCGATCTCCGGCGCCAAACACTGGAGCTTTTCGCTGTAACATTGCCTCGCTAGAGGCAGTCGGATGAGCATGGCATTCGGTGACGCGGCGTTCGCGCTGGTGGAGATTGGCCGCCGCCTCGATGCGCGCGGCTGGGCACCCGCCACGTCGGGCAATTATTCCGCGCGGCTCGACGATGGCAGCTTCGCGGTCACTGTTTCGGGCAAGCACAAAGGGCGGCTGACCGCTGCTGACATCATGCGCGTCGATGCCGACGGCAATCCGCTGACCCCCGGCAAGCCTTCGGCCGAAACCGAGCTTCACCTCGCAATCTATCGCGCCTTCCCGGCGACCGGCGCCGTCCTGCACGGCCATTCCCCGCAAGCCGTCGGCATGAGCCGCGCGGCGACCGGCGCGAACGAATGGGTGTTCCGCGGTCACGAGATGCTCAAGGCCTTTCCCGGCACCACCACGCACGAGGCCGAACTTCGCCTGCCGATCGTCGACAACAGCCAGGACATGGCGGTGATCGATGCCGCGGTCTCGCCCGCACTGATCCAGCCCGGCGCGATGCCCGCCTATCTGATCCGCAGCCATGGCCTCTATGCCTGGGGCAAGGATCTGGACGAAGCCGAGCGGGTGCTGGAAGCAACCGAATGGCTGATCGCCGCCGAACTGGCCGAAGCAGGCTTCCGAAAGGGCATGGCATGACGCGACTGAGGATTTTCGACGCGGCAGATGCGAACGCGGTCGAACTCGACACGCGCGATCCCGCGCAGATCGCCGACGCGTTGACGAAGATCGGCGTGCGTTTCGAGCAATGGCCGTCGCGGCCGATCCCTGCCGATGCCGATCAGGCTGCGGTTCTCGAGGCTTTTTCGCCCGAGATCGAACGGCTGAAGGCCGAGAATGGCTATCAGTCGGTAGACGTGATCCGCATGGTCCCGGATCACCCCGAAAAGGATGCGTTCCGCACCAAATTCCTCTCCGAGCATCGCCATAGCGAGGACGAAGTCCGCTTCTTCGTCGAGGGCGAAGGGCTGTTCACCCTGCGCGACGAGGATCGCGTCCATGCCGTGCTGTGCGAGGAGGGCGACCTGATCTCGGTCCCCGCCGGCACGCGCCACTGGTTCGACATGGGGCCAAGCCCACGCTTCACCGCGATCCGCCTGTTCACCAATGCCGATGGCTGGATCGCCAATTTCACCGGCGACGCCATCGCCGATCGCTTCCCCCGCCACGAACCCGAGGCCGCGTGACCCCTCAACCCAAGGCCATCCTCCTCGATATCGAAGGCACGACGAGCAGCATCGCTTTTGTCGCTGAGACCCTGTTCCCCTATGCCCGCGCGCATCTGGCGGATTTCGTCGCGCGTCACCCGCAGGAAACCGCGCCGATCCTGGCGCAGGTGCCAGGCGATCCGGTCGAAACCCTGCTCCGCTGGATCGATGACGACGCCAAGGAAACCCCGCTCAAGACGCTGCAGGGCATGATCTGGGCCGAGGGCTATGCGAAGGGCGAGCTCAAGGGCCATGTCTATCCCGATACCCCCGAGGCGCTGGTCCGCTGGCGCGAGTTGGGCGTGCCGGTAAACATCTATTCCTCCGGTTCGGTCGAGGCGCAGAAGCTGATCTTCGGCTGCTCGGTCGCGGGGAACCTGACGCCGTTGTTGTCGGGCTATTTCGACACCACCACCGGTCCGAAGCGCGAGGCGGAATCCTATACGAAGATCGCGGCGGCGCTCGATCTGCCGCCCGCCGAAATCCTGTTCGTCTCCGATATCCAGCCCGAAATCGACGCCGCCCGTGCCGCCGGCATGCAGGCGCTGCTGATCGATCGCGAGGGCGGGGCAGGGGACGTCGCAACGCTTGCGGAAGTCCTCCCATGATCCTCGAAGGCCAGCCGACCCGTTCGATCATGCGTACTGCCGATGGCACGGGCGCGCGCATCCTCGATCAGCGCAAGCTGCCTTGGGAGATCGTGTGGGTCGAACTGTTCAGCTCCGACGAAGCCGCCGTCGCGATCCGCGAGATGTGGACCCGGGGCGCGCCGATGATCGGGGCAACCGCGGCCTATGGCTTCGCGATGGCGCTCGACGTCGATCCCTCGGACTCGGCCCTGAACGCGGCCTATGACCAGCTGCTCGAAACCCGCCCCACCGCGATCAACCTGCGCTGGGCGCTCGACGAGGTGCGCAAGGCGGTCGAGCCGCTGGCGCCCGAGGCTCGCGCCGAAGCCGCATGGCTGCGCGCCGACGCAATCTGCGACGAGGATGCCGAACTCTGCCGCGCGATTGGCGAGCATGGCCTCGCGCTGTTCCGCGAACTTCACGCGAAGCATCCGGATCGCCCGCTCAACATCCTGACCCATTGCAACGCCGGCTGGCTGGCGACCGTCGATTACGGCACCGCCACCGCGCCGATCTATCTCGCCCATGACGCCGGCATCCCGATCCATGTCTGGGTCGACGAGACCCGCCCGCGCAATCAGGGCGCGCTGCTGACGGCGTTCGAGCTGCGCAACCATGGCGTCCCGCACACGGTGATCACCGACAATGCCGGCGGCCTGCTGATGATGAAGGGTCAGGTCGATGCCGTGGTCGTCGGCACCGATCGCGTGACGGCGAACGGCGACGTCTGCAACAAGATCGGCACCTATCTGAAGGCGCTCGCCGCCGCCGACAACGGCGTGCCCTTCTACGTCGCCTTGCCCTACACGACCTTCGATCCGAACACCGCGACTGGCGCCGATATCCCCATCGAGGAACGCAGTGCCGAGGAAGTCACGCTGCTGACCGGCCCCGGCCCGAACGGCATCGAGACGATCCGCGTAACGGACTCACCCGCGGCCAACCCGGCATTCGACGTCACTCCTGCACGGCTGGTGACCGGCTACATCACCGAACGCGGCGTGCTCGATCGGATCTGATCGCTAAATTCCTCCCCCGGAGGGGGAGGGGGACCGTGAAGCGGTGGAGGGGGACGCCCCAAGCGAAATCGCCTGTGGCTCTCCCCCTCCGTCATGCTGTGCATGCCACCTCCCCCTCCGGGGGAGGATTTAGAGGGAGCGGTCATCTGTCCGCGCTTGAAATGTTGGATTTAGGCTGCTCGACTTCGACACCTGTTCTTTGAACCGTCGAACCCGATCCACATGGCGCTGCTCACCCGCGCCGAAATGACCATTTCCCCTCGGCCAAAGGTCACGAATGAGCGAACTTCCCTGACCTTATCCCAACGCCACCCGAAACGCCGCCATCTTCTCGATCGCCGCATCGATCACCGCATCTTCCTTGGCGAAGCACAGCCGCACCACATTGGTCACCGGGTTCTCGGCATAGAAGACCGATACCGGGATGCTCGCCACGCCCGCCTCGATCAGCTTCTCGCTGAATTCGCGGTCGCCCATCGCGATGCCCGATGCGTCCAGATCGATGGTCAGGAAATAGGTCGCCTCGCTCGGCAGGGTGACATAGCCTGCCGCCTGCAACCCAGCCGCCAGCCGGTCGCGGCTGCGCTGGAATCGATGGCGCGTTTCCTGCACCCACGCATCCTGCGTCTCCAGCCCCTCGGCCACCGCCCATTGCAGGTTCGGCGGGGTTGAGAAGGTCATGAACTGATGCGCCTTGGCCAGCACCCGCGCCAGTTCAGGCGCCGCGCACATCCATCCGACCTTCCACCCCGTCAGCGCGAAGATCTTGCCAGCGGATCCGATCTTTACCGTCCGCTCGCGCATCCCGGGAAAGCCGATCAGCGGCAGGTGGCGCGCGCCGTCATAGGTGACATGCTCCCAAACCTCGTCACAGATCGCGATCAAATCGTGCGCGACACAGAATTCGGCGATCTGGGCGAGGGTGGCGGCACTCGCCATGCTTGCCGCCGGGTTGATCGGGTTGCAGATCAGCAGGAACCGCGTCTTCGGCGTCACCAAAGCTTCCAGCGAAGCCCGGTCGATATCCCAGTGCGGAGGTTCCAGCCGGGCGTAACGCGGTACGCCCCCCGCACGCTCGATCAGCGGCGCATAGGCATCGTAGAGCGGCTGGAGGCAGATCACCTCATCGCCCGGCTCGATCAGCGCAAGGAAGCTGACGGCAAGGGCTTCGGTCGCGCCCGAGGTGACGATCACTTCCTCGGGGCTCAGGTTCAGCCCCTGATGCCGCGCATAATGATCGGCCACCGCCCGGCGCAGCTCGATCAGGCCCGGCATCGGCGGATACTGGTTGGATTTCTCCAGCAGCGCCTTGGCGGCCGCCTGCAGCACCGGCTCGCATCCGCGCCCGTCGGGAAAGCCCTGTCCCAGGTTGATCGCGCCCGTCTCGCGCGCCCGCGCCGACATGGCTTCGAAGATGGTCGTGCCCATTTGCGCGTAGATCGGGTTCATGCATCTGTCCTATGACGGAATTGCGCCGGTGCAACCGGATCGTTAGCCGCCCGTTCAGTTTTTGTGCGCAACATAGAGACCATCATGAGCAAGAAGCCCGACGTAGAACCCGTTGAATCCGAACCGGCCGAGGCTTCGCAGGATGGAGAGACACTCGCGATGGTCAAGCAACTGGCAGCCGCGAAGAAGCGCTGGGCGCCCTCGCGCACGCAGGTCGGCGTCGGTGCCGCGATCGGCTCGGCCGCGGTGGTCGCGGCTCTGCTCTACTGGCGCGGCAACAAGAAGTAAGGCTCAGCCGAAGATCGTCTCGAGCGTTTCCGGGGCGATATTCTCCTTCACCTCGCGCAGCTCGACATAGATGCTGGCGAGCATCACCACCGTGACCATGCCGGTCAGCGCGGAAAAGGCGCCGCTGATCAGCGCGACCATCAGCGGCGACGCGCCGATGGCCAGTGTCGCCGCGGCCGCGATGTTCACCGGAAAGCTCAGCAGCCAGATCACCAGCCCGAGCGCCAGCAGCACCAGGAAGATGCGAAAGCGTACATGCCGGGTCAGCGCCCAACTGCGCCGGAACGCCTCGATCACCCCGATCCGCTCCTGCACGAATGCCGGCACGACCACGCACCAGCACAGCCACAGGAACAGTCCCGGCAGCAGCAGGAACGGGATGGGCAGGATGACCTTCCAGTCGCCGAACGCCATCATCGCTTGCGCCACTTCCCAGCCGTAAAGCTGGTCGAGCAGGAAGCCATAGGGCACCAGCAGTCCCAGCCAGATCACGAGGATCGCAATCCAGTTGATCAGGAAGATCCCCACCAGTTGCGGGATCAGCGACAGGCCGAGCGCGAGACACTGGCCGAAATCGGGTTCATTGTCCGACAGGCTGGTCACCGCCGCGCGGGTCAGCGCCGCCTGCAGGATCGCGGTCGCGACCATGCTCACCACGAAGATGACCAGCATCGGCAGCCAGAACAACGGACTGATCGCCGCCTGAAACACCGCATCGTCATTGGTGAAGTCGGTCGGATTCTCGAACTGCCACCAGCGGCTGCCGAATCCGGGAATGCCGAGCAGTACCAGCGACAGCCCGGCATAAAGCGGGATATTCTTCGAAATCAGTTCGAAGGTGCGCGAAACGACGCTCGAAATCTCGAAATTGCGCGCGCTCGCCCGGTCGTCCGCCATGATTTCCCCCGAAATACCCCGTGCAAAATTGGACAAAAGCACGATTTCTGTCCAGCCCGAGCCGCTTTCCAGCCGCGATATACTGCATTACTGTCGCGGGTAGGGGGTAGTGCGTGACGAATTCGGCCTCGACGGCGAACAAGGTCGCGGAGGCGCATCAGCGTCTGCGTGCGGATAGCGATATCCAGTTCGATCTGCCGTTGGCGCCCCCGCCCAAACCACGTGCTCCGGCCACGTCATGGTTCGACTGGGTCGGGTCGCCGTCCCAGGCGGTGCTGTGGATCGTCGCGGGCATTCTGGTTGCACTGCTGGTGTGGCTGGTCGTGCGCACGATCCTCGCCCGCCAGGGTCAGGGCGCCGCTTACAATCCGCGCAATTCCGGGCTGGACCAGTGGCGCCCCGAAGCCAAGGTGGCACGCGCGCTGCTAGCCGAGGCCGACGAGATGGCCGCCTCGGGCCGCTACGAGGAAGCCGCACGCCTGCTGCTCCATCGCAGCATCGAGGATATCCAGAAGCGCAAGCCGCGCCTGCTGAAGCCCGCGCTCACCAGCCGCGAGATCGGCGCGAACGCTGCGCTGCCCGATGCCGTGCGCGCGACCTTCTCGACCATGGCCGGTGCGGTCGAGCGGAGCCTGTTCGGCGGACGCTCGCTCAGCCGCGAATCGTGGGAAGAAGCCCGCGCCGCCTATGACAATTTCGCGCTGTCGGGGGCATGGGCATGAGCGCCGCCACCCGCACCGCGCCGTTCAGCGCCCGCATGGTGCTGATCCTCACCACCATCGGCATCGTCGCTACTGCAGCCTTCCTGTTCCTGTCGGCCTATGAGCGCGAGCTGACCCCGATCCGCGATCCCGGCGCGCACGCCTTCTCCAAGTCCGCAGTCGGCTTTGCCGGTGCGGTCGACCTGATCCGCTACACCGGCGGCCAGGCCGTCGCGGCGCGGCGCGAGAGCGAGCTTGCCACGCGCGGGCTGGTGGTGGTCACGCCGATAGCCTTCACTTCGGCCGAACAGCTTCGCCTGTTCCTCGAACGCCGCGAGAATCGCCCGACCCTGATCGTGTTGCCGAAGCGGATCACCCGCGAACTGCGCGAGCATCGCGGCTGGGTCCGTCAGGTGGCGCTGGCGCCGCCCGAAATCTCGATGGCAATGCTCAAGGGGACCGCGGACGTCACCCTGTACGGGCTGGGCGGCCTGCGATCGCTGCGCGGTCCGAAGCTGATCCCGGTGATCGCGGGGCAGGGCGGCGGCGCACTGCTGGCGCAGATCGATGGGACACCGCACTATCTGCTCGCAGATCCCGATGCGCTCAACAATATGAGCCTGAAGACGCTGGACGGCGCAAAGCGAGCGAAGGAAATCCTCGATCAGGCGAATACCTCCGAATTGCCGATCGTGTTCGACACCACCCTGGCCGGCTTCGCCAACAATCCCAGCCTGTTGCGGCTGGCGTTCGAGCCGCCCTTCCTCCCGCTGACCCTCTGCCTCGCCTTCGCGACCCTGCTCGCCATCCTCCACGCCGCGCGCCGCTTCGGCCCCGCGGCGCATGAGGATCGCAAGGTTGCGTTCGGCAAGCGAGCGCTGGCCGAGAATGGCGCGGCGCTGCTCCGGCTTGCGCGCCGCCGCCACCGCACCGGCGAACGCTATGCCCAACTCACGCGCGAAGCCGTGGCCAATGCCACCGGCGCGCCACCGGGGCTGAGCGGCGAGGCGCTCGACCGCTATCTCGACAAGCTCGACCGCACTGGCGAACCCTTTACCGCCATCGCCGCCCGCGCGGCCGATGCCCCCGATACGCGCCGGCTGATGGCGGCCGTGCGCGACATGTACAGTTGGAGAAGGACGGTGACGCGTGACCATTGAGGAAGTGAAGGCCCTCGGCCAGTCCATCCGCGCCGAGATCGGCAAGGCCGTTGTCGGGCAGGACGAGGCGATCGACCTGCTGCTCGTCGCGCTGTTCGCGTCGGGCCATATCCTGCTGGAAGGCCCGCCGGGAACGGCCAAGACCTTCCTCGCGCAATGCTTCTCGCGCGCCGCAGGTCTCGACTATGGCCGCATCCAGTTCACCCCGGACCTGCTGCCGGGCGATATCCTCGGTTCGAACCTGTTCAACTTCCAGACCTCGACCTTCACGCTTACCCGCGGCCCGATCTTCACCGAGCTGCTGCTGGCGGACGAGATCAACCGCACCCCGCCCAAGACCCAAGCGGCGCTGCTCGAGGCGATGCAGGAGCGCACCGTCACCATCGACGGCGTCGATCACAAGCTGAGCGATCGCTTCATGGTCGTCGCCACTCAGAACCCGATCGAGAATCAGGGCGTCTATCCGCTGCCCGAGGCGCAGCTGGATCGTTTCCTGTTCAAGTACGAGTTCGGTTACCCGAGCGCCGAGGAAGAGCGCCGCATCGTCGCCGAGCATGGCAATCGCTTCGGCATGCCCAAGCCCGAGGAATGGGGCGTCACCCGCGTGGCCGATGCCGCCGCGATCCGTGCTGCTGCCGAGACGGTTGGCAAGAACCGGCTGGCCGACGAAGTGATCGACTATGTCGTCCGCCTCGTCCGCGCGACGCGCAGCACCGGCGATCTCCAGACGGGCGCATCGCCGCGCGCCGCCTCGACCCTCGCCGCCGCGGCCCGTGCCCGTGCCGCGCTGGACGGCCGCGATTTCGTGTTGCCCGATGATGTGAAGGCGCTTGCCCCCGCGGCACTGCGTCACCGCGTGATCCTGTCGCCTTCCGCCGAGATCGATGGCCGACAGGTCGATACGATCATCGCCGGCCTGATCGAGCAGACCGAGGCGCCGCGCTGATGATCCCGACGCGCAGGGGTGTGTTGCTGATGGCGCTCGGCGCCCCTCTGGGGTTGCTCGTGGCGCTGTTCGCCCCTGTCTACTGGTTCGCCGGCATGGTCTGGATCCCGGGCGTGCTCAGCCTGATCGCGCTCGACTGGCTGCTTTCGGGCCGTGCCCCGCGCACCGAAGTGACTTGCCCCGGAGCGATCGAGATCGGCGCCCCGCTGATCGTCAATATCGCCATCGAGCCGCGACGGGCGATGCCGCTAGGTCTCGAAGTCGCGATCGGCACCGGACCGAAATTGCGGGCGATGGCGGACGATCGCGTGACGGTGGGTCCTCAGGAAAACCATGTCTCGCTCGGCTTCATGCCCATCCGCCGCGGTACCGAAGCGATCGAGCGGCTGTGGATCCGCTGGACCGGCCCGATGGGGCTGAGCTGGCGCCAGCGCGACGTGGCGATCGATCGCGCGGTGGTGATCGCCCCGGATATCCGTCCGGTCCGCGAAGGTGCCTCGGTGCTGCTGCGCGACGCGCAGATCGGCGAGATGGCGCGGATCGATCGCGGCGAGGGCAGCGAGTTCGAAGCGCTCACCGAATGGCGCAGTGGCATGGATCGCCGCTCGATCAACTGGGCTGCCAGCGCGCGCCACATGAACCTGCTCGCCCGCGAATACCGGATCGAGCGCAACAACAATGTGGTGTTCGCAATCGATTCGGGCCGGGTGATGTGCGAGCCGATCGACGGCCTGCCGCGGGTCGACCGGGTGACTTCCGCGGCACTGCTCGCCGCCTATGCCGCGCTCAAGCTGGGCGACCGCGTCGCGCTGTTCGGCTATGATTCCCGCCCGCGCATCTCGTCGGGTCTGGTCACCAATGTCCGTGCCTTCCCGCTGGTCCAGCGCCTCGCGGCCGAGCTGGAATACAGCACGGCCGAGACCAACCATACGCTGGCACTGGCCACGCTGGCGGGCGAACTCACCCGCCGCTCGCTGATCGTCGTCTTCACCGAATTCACCGACCAGACCGGTGCCGAGCTGATGCTGCGCGCCGCGGCCAATCTGCTCGGACGCCATCTGGTTTTGTTCGTGGTGCTGCGCGACGACGAACTGGAGAATCTCGCCGCCACCGAACCACATAGCGTCGAAGACGTGTCGCGCGCGGTGACCGCAGCGGCACTGCTCCGCGAACGCCGGCTGGTGGTCTCGCGCCTGCGCCATATCGGCGTGCATGTCATCGAAGCGCCCTATCGCGACGTCGGCCCGGCGCTGGTCCGACAGTATCTCGATTTCAAGCGGAGGAACCTGCTGTGAGCGCGCTCGCCCCCGCAACCGGCCCTGGCCTCAGCAGCGTCCGCTTCCGCGAGGCGCGCCAATATGACTGGCTCCGGCTCGAGGAACTGCTCGACGAGGTGGAGAAGGGCAGGGCGTCGTCGCTTTCGGACGAGGATCTGTTCGAACTGCCGGTGCTCTATCGCGCCACGCTCTCCTCGCTGTCGGTCGCGCGCGAGACCTCGCTAGACGCCGATCTGGTCGGCTATCTCGAATCGCTTTCGACCCGCGCCTATTTCATCCTCTACGGGGTCCATGCACCGTTCCTGAGCCGCCTCGGCCGCTTTTTCGCGCGAGATTGGCCGCTGGCGATCCGGGCGTTGTGGCGCGAGACGATCGTGTCGGTCGCGATGGTGCTGATCGGCGGGATCGCGGCCTATCTGGTGGTGCGTGGCGATCCGAGCTGGTTCTACTCGATCGTTCCCGGCAACTTCCTCGACGGCCGCGATCCCTCGGCCAGCGCGGAGGAGCTTCGCGCCACGCTCTACGACACGCATGATGGGCTTGCGGGATTCGCGACCGAATTGTTCGTCCACAATTCGGGCGTGGCGGTACTCAGCTTTGCGCTGGGCTTTGCGTTCGGCGTGCCGACGATCCTGCTGATGCTCTACAATGGCTGCATCCTTGGCGCCTTCTACGCCGTCTATGTGCCGAAGGGGCTCGGCTGGAACTTTACCGGCTGGCTCTCGATCCACGGCACGACCGAACTGTTCGCGATCGCGCTGGCAGGGGCGGCGGGCCTGCGCATCGGCACCGCGACGGCCTTTCCCGGGCGACTGACCCGGATGCAGTCGACCATCGCCTCGGGCCGCACCGCGGGCTTCGCGATGCTCGGCGTGGTGGTGATGCTGTTGTGCGCCGGCCTGCTCGAAGGCATCGGTCGCCAGACCATCCGCGATGATATCGCGCGCGGTGTGATCGCCACCGGCGCGCTCGCTTTCTGGATCTTCTATTTCTACGTCATGCCGGTCCGTCGCGCGGAGGATGCCGATGGCTGACAAGCCACGCGGTCTTGCCCGCGAGTTCGTCACTTCGGAGGGCATCGATCTCCGCCTGACCCTGGGCAGCGCGGGCGAGCGGTCCAGCGCCTTCATCATCGACGTGGCGATCATCATCGCCTGCATGACCGTGCTGCAGATCGTCGCCAACATCACGCTGCGCGACGATGAGACGGGCAATCAGGCGATGCTGGTGATCCTGCTGCTCATCCAGTTCTTCCTGAGCATGGGCTATTTCACCGCGTTCGAACTGGGCATGCGCGCCGCGACCCCGGGCAAGCGCGCCATGCGCCTGCGCGTGGTCGCGCGCGATGGCGGGCGGCTGACCGGCGAAGCGGTGGTCGCCCGCAACGCGATCCGCCAGATCGAGGTATGGGTCCCGCTGGCCTATCTGATGTCGACGCTGGGAAGCTCGGGATCAGGCCAGACCTGGACCGGTATCGCGGCGCTGGTGTGGCTTGGCATCTTCGCCTTCTTCGCGCTGTTCAACCGCGACCGGCTGCGTGTCGGCGATCTGATCGCGGGCACTTGGGTCGTCCGCACCCCGCGCCGCAGCCTCAGCGCCGCCGTTGCCGCCAGCCCGCGCGCGCCGAACTTCGTCTTCACCGAAGCCCAGCTCGATGCCTATGGCGAGTTCGAGCTGCAAAAGCTGGAGGAAGTGCTCCGTCGCGAGGACGATCTGTCGCTGATCGTCGTCGCCCGCGCGATCCGCAAGCGCATCGGCTGGACCGACGAAGGCGACGATCTGGAATTCCTGCGCGCCTATTATCAGGCCCTGTGCCAACGCCTCGAACGCAACATGCTCTTCGGCAAGCGGCGGGCGGACAAGTATCAGAAGGCCTGACGGATGGTCGGCAACCCTCTCGAACCGATCGGATTCTGGAGCTACGCACGCGACGACGATCTGTTGACCGAAGGGCGGCTCAGCCGGTTGCGCGACAAGGTCTTCGCTGAACTTCAGACGCACTTCGGACGGCAGAAGATCGAGATATTTCAGGATCGAGGCGCCATATCGCATGGCGAGAAGTGGGAAGCGAAGATCCGCGATGCAATCGAACGCGCGACCTTCTTCATTCCTATCGTGACCCCGGGTTTTCTTGAAAGCGATTGGTGTTGCCGGGAAATCTCCTTGTTCCTCGAACGTGAACGCGCATTGTGCGAACGTTTTCCGGATCTACCGCAGGTGAGCCGGATCTTCCCCATTCAGTATCTTCCGACCGCGGGAGTGGCGGCGGCAGATCCTGAAGTGGGGGCGCTTCTGCGCGGGCATCAGTCGCTCGATTTTACCGAGTTGCGGCACGACGATTTCGACAATCGAGCGGTACGCAGCGAAATCGCGCAGTTCGCGAAGAGCATCCTCAAACTGCTGCGGCCTGAGCCCTTGGACGCGAAGGCAAAGGCCGTCTCCGATCCTGTGGTGCCTGTTCCATCTATATCAGCACCACAACCTCAACCGGTGCCGGACCCGGCGTCCGCTCCACCCGTTCCCGTTCCGCACGACCGTCTTCGTGTCGCAACCAAGCGGGTCGAGCGTATCCCACCGCTTGTCGAGCGCCTGATGAATTTCGGGCATCACCCGGTGCTCATCTTTGGCGCTCGCGGATCCGGAAAGTCCGAGCTTTTTCTTTCTATCCTCAGAGAGTTGAGACGGTTGCCCGATCACGCTGTGTGGCACGGCCAGTCGTTGTTCGACGAGCGACAGCTACACGCCACGGAAATTCACGATCGCTCGCTGACCCTTTTCAATCGATGCACCGATCAGGGTTTCACATTGAACGACCCCATCGTCGATCAGTCGGAGTTGCCGTTCCTCATTCCGCTGGAGATCGAAAGCGCGAACGGGATGCGAGTGCGTCTGGCTCTTATCGAGGGATTGGACCGTGAGATCACGATCGGGAGTTTGAATCAGGAGACGGGAGCGCTCTATCCTGACCTATCGGATGAAATTTCAGATCTTATTCGCTTTTATCCGGAAGGAATGTCCGTCCTGTGGCTCGCTCCTCCGCGTTTGCGCGGTGAAGGCATCTATGACGATATGACATTGACGGGAGCCATCTCCAGATATCGCGAGCTTCGCTACGACGGCTCGGACGACTCTCATTTGGTGATGCTGACCAAATGGGATCTGATGGCATCTCCTGTGGACGACGATCCGAGATTCTCCGCGCCCGAACCGGCGATGATCCAGGACATACTGCAGCGGGACTATCCGAATTTCTGGCCGCATTTCAACGGTGTATTGCGAATCTGGGACAGTCCCAGGAACTTTATGCAGTATAGCTCGGCATATATCGTCAACGGGTTGTCCCGCGTGCCACCGCAGCGGCACATCGAGACGTTCAAACGCTATCCGCGCACGCTGATCAACTGGATGTACGGCAACGCCAGCGAGACCGTCGCGCGCAGCATGTTCTCCTCCCGGCAGGCACTGTATCCGGAACTGGAAAAGCGGCGGAAGTAGACTTCAGGCTATTGGCGCGCCCGGTTGGATTCGAACCAACGACCACAGGCTTAGAAGGCATGTGCTCTATCCAGCTGAGCTACGGGCGCGCGCGGGGATCGCCTAGCGCGGATTGCGCGGATACGGAACCATGATCATAACCGCCCCATGACCGAGGGGAATGGCAAGCCGGCCGCCATCAATGCCGGACAGATCACGGGCGGGCAATTCCGCTATTTCGATTTCGTCATGGCGGCATTCGTCGTCGTGCTGGTCCTGTCCAATGTGATCGGCGCGGCAAAGCTCTCCGCGGTCGAGATTGGCGGCTATCATCTCATTTTCGGCGCCGGCGTGCTGTTCTTCCCGATCAGCTATGTGATCGGCGACGTGCTGACCGAGGTGTACGGCTATGCCCGTGCGCGGCGCGTGATCTGGGGCGGGTTCTTCGCGTTGATCTTCCTCGCGGTGATGACCGCCTTCGTCGTCGCCTTGCCGCCGGCGCCGGGCTGGGACAATCAGGCGGCGTATGAGGCTGTATTCGGCCCGGTCGGCACCGGCACGCTGCGGATCGTCCTCGCCTCGATGGCGGCGTTCTGGGCGGGCGAGTTCGTCAATTCCTATGTGCTGGCGCGGATGAAGCTGTGGACCGGCGGCCGCATGCTGTGGACCCGCACCATCGGGTCGACCGTGATCGGGCAGGGGTTCGACAGCCTGATCTTCTACCCGCTGGCCTTTTACGGGGTGTGGAGCAACGAACAGCTGTTGACCGTCATGGTCACCAACTGGGCGATGAAGGTCGGCTGGGAAGCGGTGCTGACGCCGGTGACCTATATGGTGGTCAACGGGCTGAAGCGGCGCGAGGGCATCGACGTGTATGACGAGGGCACCGACTTCACCCCGTTCCGGACGAAGGTGTGAGCAACGCCCAGATCGTCTATCCGCCCGCGGTCTATGAAACGACCTGGCTGCAACAGGCGAAGCTCTGGCTGATCCAGCATGTCGGGCTGGAGAAGGACGCGCTCCATATCTACCTCGCGCTGTTCCTGCTGTTCGGCAGCGTCTGGCTGTTCCGCTGGTCGCTGCGCAGCTGGAAGCCGTTCGCGCTGATCCTCGCCGTCGCCCTGATCGGTGAGGCCTGGGACATTCGTGACGGGCTGCTGACCCGCGTGCCGCTGGTGGTCAGCGTGCCGATGAGCATCCACGATATCTGGAACACGATGTTCTGGCCGCTCGCGATCCTGCTGCTGGCGCGGTTCACGCCGGTGTTCGGCGTCCGATCGGACGTGGTACAGGAACGTGAAGCGGAATGACGCGGGGGAGAGGGATGGCCGGCACCACGAAACAGGCGCTGCCGCCAGACGCTGACCTGCCGGTTACGGGTGAGCGGCTGGGCGTCGACGTGCACTGCCAGATCCTTGCCGACTTCATGCGCGAGCGGGTGACCGCCACCTATGACGCGTTCAAGACCTATGTTGCGATGGTCAGCACCCTGATCGGCGGATCGGTGGCGCTCCGCCTGCAATTCCCCGATCGCGCGGTAGAACGCTATGCCTATGCGGCGGATGCGGTTGCGATCCTGATGTGGCTGGTCGTGATGATCGCGATCGTCGACAATTACCGCAGCTGGTGGATGCTGCGGATCCGCTATTCCGAAGTCGCCGGTATGGACGACAAGGGCGCACGGATCGTACCGCGGCCGCGCTTTTTCGGATCGGCACGCGTACAGAGCATGATGCTGGTGATCGCGACCGCGACGCTGATCCTGTTCATGCTCTTCAACCCGCTGCGCGGCGCCGCTCCAGACCAAATCCAGCAGAACCTCACCGTGCCTGCCTGAGCCGAAACCGAAGGAATTTGACCGCGCTCAAAGCGCTGTCACGGAACCCGGCGCATGCCGGTCTCACTCTCAGGAGACCGACCATGCACGCACTTCACGACCATAAGGCCTTTGCCGCCGCCGAGCCGCTCGATCAGCACGCCGAGTTCATGCCCAACCGCACCGGCCGGGTGTTCGATCTGCATCCCGCGATCCATGTTGCGGTGTTCGGTGGGTTCTTCGCCTATCTCGGCATCATGTGGGCCGCGTTCGGCAATGCCGAACTGGCCATCCCGTTCGTGATCTTCGCGGTGTTCCTGGCGGGCAGCTTCATCACCCCGGCGATGTGGGCACGCGTCTCCCCCAACATCGGCCCCAAGGCCGATTGGTCGAAGTTTCTCCGCGATGGCTTCGATTGCGAGACCGGCCATCTCACCGCTCGCGCCACCATGGCGCAGGTGCTGATCATGCCCGCGATGCTGATCCTGTGGGGCCTGGCGATCGCGCTTATCCGCGCGAGCGTGTAACCATTCAGGCGACCGCTTCGAGCAATCCTTCGAACATCCGGCGCCCGTCGCTGCCGCCATGCGCGGCTTCGATGCGGCGCTCCGGGTGCGGCATCATGCCGATCACGTTGCCGGCGGCATTCAGCACGCCGGCAATGTTGCGTGCGGAGCCGTTGACGTCCTCGGCATAGCGGAACGCAACGCGGCCTTCGCCTTCCAGCCGGTCCAGCGTCTCGGCATCGGCGAAATAGTTGCCGTCATGATGCGCCACCGGGATGCGGATTTCCTCGCCTGCCTGATAGGCGCTGGTGAAGATCGACTGGCTGTTGTCCACGGTCAGCTTCACGTCGCGGCACACGAAGTTTAGCCCCGAATTACGCATCAGCGCGCCGGGCAGCAGGCCGGTCTCGGTCAGCACCTGGAAACCGTTGCAGATGCCGATCACCGGCATGCCTTTGTCGGCCGCTTCGATCACTGCCTTCACGATCGGCGATCGTGCCGCGATCGCGCCGCAGCGCAGATAATCGCCATAGGAAAAGCCGCCGGGCAGGGCGATCAGGCCGATGCCGGAGGGAAGCTCGCTCTCGCCGTGCCAGACCATGGCGGGCTTGGTGCCCGTCACACTCTCCAGGGCCACCGCAATGTCCCGGTCGCAGTTGGAGCCGGGGAAGACGATGACCGCGGTCTTCACAGCTTTTCGACCCGGTAATTCTCGATCACCGTATTGGCGAGCAGCTTGCGGCACATCTCGTCGATGCTTTCGTCGCTGGTGCCGTCGGCCAGTTCCAGCTCGAAGAGCTTGCCGGCGCGGACGTCGTCGACGCCGTCGAATCCCAGGCCGCCGAGCGCGTGCTGGATGGCCTTGCCCTGGGGGTCGAGGACCCCGTTCTTGAGCGTTACGATGATGCGGAGCTTCATGCCCCGCGCCTATGGCGTCAGGAGCGCCCGGGGGCAATCGGAAATAGCGTGCACCAGCGGCCGCGAGGCCGAATTCTCAGAAATAGCGCGCCAGCGCGAATCTGAAGCGGAGCCGGTCGTTGCGGTAATAGTCGATCGAACTGTCGATCCGCGAATAGCTCGCGCTGATCTGCGGTGAGAAGCCGAGCAGCCGCCAGCCGCGATTGCCGAGCGTCGCGCGGCCCGTATAGCGCCAGTCCTGCCGCGGATCGTAGGAGAAGAGCGGGATCGCCGCGTCGAACTTCGCGCGGCTGACGCTGCCCGAAAGGCCGAAGGTGATGCCCAGCGGCAATTCGCCGCCAAAACCTGCGATCGCGCCGATCTCGGTATTGGAATAGGCTTCGGCCTTCAGGCTGTCGCGCCGGACGAATCCGCCACCCGAGATCACCAGCGACTTCGCGATGGCGCGTTCATAGGTGATGTAGGCGCCGGTCTGCCAGCCGTCATAGGAAGGGTCGAACAATGCGTCGGTGCGGCGGCTGTCGATCTGCACGCCCATCTGGTCGCGGTCGCTCAGCCGGACCTGGAAGCCTGCCTTGGCGCCGGTCTGGCGGCTGACCACCTGACCGCCATACCAGCGCTGCGCGCCGACGCCCTGGATCGATACGCTGGCATTGGGCAGCACGCGGAATTCCACGCCGCCGGCTGCCTGCACCTGATAATCGTCATAGGACGATCCGGAATAATTGTTCCCGGCAAGGTCGAAATCGACGATCGCCGAAACCTTGTCCGCCACCGGCATGCGCACGCCGCCCGAGATCGATCCGGTTTGGCCGGTGCCCGAACGCGCCTTGGCGCGCTGGTCCAGCGTCAGGGGCAGGGGAATGCCGCCCCACAGGATCGTGACCGTATCCGAGGCCGTGGCGTTGTTGATGTTGCTGTCGGGCGCGAAGCCCAGATCGATGTCGAGCCGCCATGCGCGGCGCGCGCGGATCACGTCGCGCACCGAACGGATCGTGCGGGCCACATCCTCGGGAAGGTCGTCGTCCTGCGCGGCGATCTTGAACTGCTTGTCGGCGCTCGCGGTGTGGCCCATCGCCAGCAATTCGCGGCCCAGTTCCAGCCGGACGCGGGTCTGGCCGGGGTCGTCGCTCAGTATCTCTTTGTAGAATTCTGCGGCGGTAGCGTGATCGCCCATGCCCGCGGCCAGCATGCCGCTCAGGAAACGCGCCTCGAACTTCTTGTCGGGCACCTGAAACAGGGCGGCGACCAGCGGCCGTGCCTCGTCATAGCGGCCGGCAAGGATCAGCGTCTGGGCTTCCCCGGCCAGCTGGTCGGGGGTCAGACGCGCCTTGCACGTTTCCGCCGTGCACTGGTCGATAAGGGCCTGGGCGCCCGCCGTGGCGGGCACCAGCAGCGCCGCCAGAAAGGCGAGCGCCGCACGCATGGCGATCATTTCTTGCCCGTGAACGCGCCGAGGATGTCGATCCGCTCGTCCGGCGTGCCGCCGACGATCCGGAAGCCGCCGCCAAGCTCCTGACCATTGGGTCCGAAGAAGGCGCCGTCCATGCTCGAACCGGCAATCACGATCACGAAATCGGGCAGGCCGGGACGGACAAAGCGAGCGACCGAGAAGTTGCCGGTGAAGCCGCCCTTGTTGACCAGATCGATCGTCGCACCCGCCGTGGCGGTGAAGGTCGAACCGGCCGGCAGGTAGAAGGCGCCGCTGGTATAGGCGTCGAGCGCGGGCGCCTTCACCGTGCCGGTGAAGTTGCTGACGACGCCCAGCGTGGCGAAGTTCACGTTCGTGGTGTGCGAACCTTCGATCCACTGGAAATAGGTCGGCGCGCTGGGATCGGTGTCCAGCGCGGGGTTGAACGCCACGGTCGCGATCATTTCGCCGGTATAGGTGCCGCTGCCGGTGGTCGGCACGGCGCTGTTCGAGGTGCGCTCACCGAACACGAACGCCGCGCGATCCAGGCTGTAGGTCTGGCGCAGATACATCGGCGAGGTCGAGCTGTCCTGCTGCTCGGTCGCGCTCACCGTGTTGCGGACGAAGCCGGCATAGGTGACGTACTTCGTCGTCGTGCCGGGCTTCTGGTAGAACAGGGTCTGCGTGGTCGAGCTGTAACCAGCCGAACCGACCGGATAGTCGGACTGGGCGGCGCCCGAATTATAATAGGTGCTGCCAGCGCTCAGCCGTGCGCCGGTGCTGCTGCCAGCTTCCAGATACTGGATGTTCTTGCTGGTCGCGAGCTGCGGCACGCCGGCCTGCGGCTCCAGTGCGCCACCGAAATTGGTGCGGTGCGCCGGATCCTGGAAACGGAACGCCGGCACGCTGACATTGCCCAGCGGGCGATTGATCGTCAGTTCGAAGATCGCGTCACGCGGATTGTAGGTGACGGTGATGCCGCCGTTGCGCGCGGTGTTGGCGTCGCCGGCATAGAGCTGGCCCGACTGGCCATTGCCGTCCGATCGCGTGTTGTACTGGTAATTCTGGACCACGCCGATCGCGTCATAGGTCTTGGTTTCGGTCGGCGTTTCGAAGCTGTGGGTCGGGGTGGGCGTGCCTCCGGTGGGCGGCGCGACGCTGCCCACGGTCTGCGGCGCGCTGTCGCCTCCGCATGCGGAGAGGAGCGTCGCTACGGAGAGCGCACTCGTGATCGCCAGCAACTTGCCCATCGAACGCATCGGAAACCCCCTGAAAATCTGAAGCGGGGGTACAAGAGCTTGGTTAAGAAGAGCTTTAAGCGCGGTACGAAATTGAACGGATGAGGCGCACGGAAAGCCGTCGCGGACCGGTCACTTCGCCGGTCCGCGTGCCTGCCGCGTGTCACATATGCGTGGCGGGTTACTTGCCCCGGCGCTTCCGGTGCGTCTCAAGGTCGAGCACGGCCGAATCCGGACCTTCCGGGAAAAGTCCAAGACGGCGCGCAACTTCCTGATAAGCCTCGACTTCGCCGCCAAGATCGCGGCGGAACCGGTCCTTGTCCAGCTTCTCGCCCGAGGCGATGTCCCACAGGCGGCAACCGTCCGGACTGATCTCGTCGGCCAGGATGATGCGGGGATAATCGTTGTCCCAGATGCGGCCGAATTCGAGCTTGAAGTCGACCAGCTTGATGCCGATTCCCGCGAACAGGCCCGACATGAAGTCGTTCACGCGGATCGCCATGTCGGCCATGTCGTGCAGTTCTTCCTGCGACGCCCAGCCGAATGCGAGGATATGCTCGTCGGTGACCATCGGGTCGCCCAGTGCATCGTCCTTGAAATAATATTCGACGATCGTGCGGGGCAACTGCGTGCCTTCCTCGATCCCCAGGCGCTTCGACAGCGAGCCGGCGACGACGTTGCGCACCACCACTTCGATCGGAACGATCTCAACCTGGCGAATAAGTTGTTCGCGCATGTTCAGACGGCGAATGAAGTGCGTCGGGATGCCGATATGGCCGAGCAGCGTGAAGATATGCTCGCTGATCCGGTTGTTCAGCACGCCCTTGCCGTTGATCGTGCCCTTCTTCTGGGCGTTGAAGGCGGTCGCGTCGTCCTTGAAGTACTGGATGAGCGTGCCCGGCTCCGGACCCTCATAGAGGATCTTGGCCTTGCCTTCGTAGATTTGCCGGCGGCGTGCCATGTCGGCTGGTACCCCTGAAATGCGCTGCCACGGCGGCGCGGGTCACCGCGAGGCTGCCGGGGCAAGGAAAGGCTGGGCCTATACCGAAACGGTCCCCCCGGCGCAATCAAGCATCGCCGCCCGCCAGCAAGGTTTCGCGCTCTGCCTTCCGGCGTGCCATGCGGCGGATCCAGAGGCCCACCGGCACGCCGATCAGCACCCATGGCGTAAGATAGATCAGCATCATCAACAGGATGCGCAGCCCGGTGAGGAAACCGCCGATCGATCCGCGCAGTGCATCGAGCAACGAACCGCCTTCGCTGTCGGGAACCACCGCAGGCGGCGGCGTCACCGCGGAATAGCCGATCTCGAAATTCGACATCGCGACTCGCCCGCGCAATTCGGCCAGCCAGCCCTTGGTCTGGTCCAGTTCCTCCTGCGCCGTGGCGACGCTGCGTTCTGCCTCCACCAGTTCGCCGACCGTGCCGCGCCGCGTCCGCAATATCTCGGTCAGCCGCGACACCAGCAGCTCACGCTGGCGGATACGCGCTTCGGCGTCGACAATGTCTTTCGAGACGTCCTCGGCGGCGATGCTGGTCGCCACGGTTTTCCCGCCGCGTTGGCTGACGATCCTGCTCAACCGCTCGCCGAAGCCCTTCGCGTCGGCGCTGGCCACGCGCAGGGTGAGTTTCGCCGGGGTCTGGGTATCGCCCTCCACGCCCCGCGCCATCGCGATCAACTGGCACCGTGCGGGACCCATGCCGGTGCACAGCGCGCGGTGGGCGTCCTGAACCTCGGCCAGCCTGTCACCCGCCAGGCGGAAGCCCAGGCGATAGGTATAGGCCAGACTGGGCAGCTTGACCTCGATCGGCGCGGCGTCGGTGGGCGCTGGTGGCGACGGCAGGTCCGCCGGGGGTGGCGCCTCATAGGAGGGCGCCATCACGCTCAGCGCCGCCGTTTCTGCAACCGCCGTTCGAGGTGGTGCGGGCGGCAGCGATGCGAGGATCACCGCGCCGAAGATTGCCACCGCCAGCAATGCGGCTCCGATTGGGAGGCCTCGCTTGCGCCACGCTATCGCCATGCTACCTCTCCCCGTTTATGTAACGATATAATATCACATAAACAGGTCAAAGCAATGGCCCGGCCTTTCGGGCGCGGGCCATTGCCGGATTACTGATGTTCGGGCTGCCGGTCTTCGTCGCGATTGAACCAGCGCTGGATCAGGTTGCGATTGTCGTCGCGATCGTCATGCGCAGGGGCGGCGGGGGCATAGCCTTCCTCCTCCTCGCGATCGCGCGGCATCACGCCACCACGACCATGGACGACCCAACGCAGCACGATGATGATCAGGATCAGCGCCAGCAGCCACGGTCCGACCGAGCCGAGCACGATCAGCACGCGAGACAGTGAATCTTCCAGCGTCGCGCCGGCATTGCGGAAATTGGCGTCGGCGCTACCCAAGCCGTTCAGTGCGTTGCTCGATTCATAGGTGATCAGCACCGGCGCGGTGGCGAGCGAGGCGCCCTGGCTGGCCTCGACTTCGGCAATCGCCTCCAGCGCGGTCTCGTAGCGTGCGACGCGCGTCTTCGCCGCAGCGGCATCCGGCGAGTTGGAACCCGCGGCGCTCTGGGCGTTCTTCAGCTGGTCGCGCAGGCGGCTGACCACTGCGGCGCTGCGTGCGGCCGAGGTCGAATCGGCCCCGGTGATTTCGGTATCGACAAGCAGGCCGCCGGTCCCGGTCACCGACTTGGTGACCGCCTCGCCATAGTTGCGCGCGATCACCGGATCGACCTTCAGGGTCAGCACGGCGCGGATCTGGTTGCTGTTGCTCACCTGATACCGCATCGCGATGATCCGGCACCGCGTCGGCCCCAGCTTGTCGCAGGCATCGGCATTGGATTGCAGGACCGGTTTCACCTTGTCGCCCTGCAGGCGGAAGGCATAGCGATAGTCGAACCCGCTGCCGCTGCGTCCCACGGTATCGATGCCGTCGGAAGCCGACACCTCCATCGCAGCCTGCTTGGCGGCCTCGCCGGTCTTGGACGGCGCCTCACAGCCCGCCACCATCAACAACGCCACCAATGCCGCAACGACTCGCATCGATATCCTCCCTGGAACGCGCGAGATTTAGCCGAGATTCGGTGAAGCCCCAACTCTGCCTTAACCATTCTGTTCCGTTTCGGGAACGAGGGCGGGGATCGATCAGCCCAGCTTCTCGGATGGACATGAAAAAGCGGGCGGCGATCAGGGACGCCGCCCGCTGCTCACCGGTTCCGCCATATAGGGGTCAGCGGTTACCGGCGAGAGTCACGTTGCGTGCGCGGGCAGAGGCGATCGCCTTGTCCCGCTGCGCCGAGATGTTGCGCATCGCCGTCCTGCGGCACAGTTCCACCGAATGCGCGTCGGACAGCAGGTTGCTGCGGGCTGTGGGGCAGGCGAGGTGCACCGCGCGCTTGATGCGCCGGTCGAGCTCCGCGATGCCTTCGGCGTGATTCAGGTTCAGATCGGCATAGGCGACGCGTACGCCGGGTACGGGATCGTTGGGTGCCGCGACGGCCAGCGCCGCAATCGAAATCAGGGTGGCGATCATGCGTGTTACTCCGGTTTCTGCCCTGTCGGGCGACGCCGCCCAGATGCGCCGTGGGCGAACAAAGCGCCAACAAATCGTTGGACATGAGAAACAAGTGTGACTTATGAATTGGCGATGCGCAGACTACCTCCGCTCGCCGCCGTACGCGTGTTCGAAGCCGCGGCTCGTCACGGCAATTTCACCCGCGCTGCCGAGGAACTGGGCATGACCCAGGCCGCGGTCAGCTATCAGATGAAGCTGCTGGAGGAGCGTCTGGGCGCACCTTTGTTCGCGCGCAGCGGCCGCGGGATCGCGCTTACCGATCATGGCCGCCGCATCGCGCCACAGGTGACCTCGGCATTCGATACGATGGGCGAGGCGTTCGGATCGGTCCGCGCCGAGAGCGAAGGCGTGCTGACGATCAGCGCGCCGCGCACCTTCGCCACCAATTGGCTGGCGGCGCGGATCGGCAGCTTCCAGATGGCGCGTCCCGAATTGGCGGTGCGCATGCATGTCGGCGACGAGATCGTCGATCTGGCCGCCGGCGATGCAGACATGGGCATTCGCGGCGCGCCTGCGCCATGGCCCGGCCTTGAGTCGCATTTCGTGATGGGTATGCCGGTCATGCCGATGGCCAGCCCCGCATTGCTCGCCGCGCACCCGCCGGTTCTCGAGGCTGCGGATGTGCTGAAGCTGCCGCGCCTGTCGCCCGACGATGACTGGTGGGATTTGTGGATCGAATCCGCGGTGGCGGGCATGCCGGAGAGCCGCTCGGCGCCGTCGATCCGCTTCGAATCGCAAATACTCGACGGCAGCGCGGCGATCGCAGGGCATGGCGTGGCGATCCTCAGCCCGCCCATGTGGCAGACCGCGATCGACGCCGGCCAGCTCGTCGAGGTCCATCCGCACTTCGTCAATTATCGCAACGGCTTCTGGCTGGTCTATCCCGAGAACAAGCGTGGCCTGGCCAAGATCCGCGCGTTTCGCGAATGGCTGCTGCCCGAAGCGCGTCTGGCGCTGGGCAACGATCCCTATGGCGCGCTGGTGCCGCCGGGACAGCCTTCGAAGTGACGTGTCAGCAGCGCGGTCCACGCCGCGTCGCCTGCCGGTTCCTCGCCGATCAGCTTCAGCCGGAAATCGCGGTAATTGTCGTGATTGGGACGGCCCCATTGCACGTCGACGATATAGCCGGATCGCGCATCGACCCATAAAGGCCCGCCGCCCTTGTCGCCGAACGCGGGTCCGCTGACGTCAAAGCGCAATGTGTTGCGGTCCAGATGCCGCTCGATCCCCACGAACCGCGCCGTTGCTTCGCCCGTCCAGATCAGCGGGGAGGGGCTACCCGGCCATACCAGCGCCATGCCGAATCCGAAGCTCTTGCGCGATCCCGGTTGCGCCTGCATCGCCGCCGCCAGCGTGCCGAGGTCATAGTCGTAGAGATGCCACGGCCGCATCGGCACATCGAGCGCCAGCTTCGTCGGCGGATTGCCCGCGATGGTTGCGTCGATCCGCTTCTTCGCCGGATCGAACACCATCTCGGCATAGGCCTGACTCTTCGCGCCTGGCTCCAGCCGCGCCGCGACCAGCTTCGTCGCCTCACCCGTCTCCGGATCGATCGTCGCGGTCACCAGCGCCGAACGCGTGCAGCGCTCGACCATCTTGTAGACGACAACCCGATCCTCCGCCGCACGGTGCATATAGATCTGCTCCGGCTCGCTGCCGTCGCGATTGGTGCGCTCGTAATGGAAGGTGCGGCCGACCGGTGATGGCTGGGCCGTGGCGGTTCCGGCCATCAGCAGGCAAGACGCTGTGAGTGCGAACCGCATCGCGACCTCCATGTGATTTACTAAACTAATACACTAGTATTTTCGTCACCGCCTCGCAACTCGCGAAAAGCGCTGCTATCGAGAACATAATGGCACTCGATACCGATCTTAACGAACCCGCTGGCTCGTCCGACGTTCCCTTCGATAGCGCGCTTTCCGAGCGCTATCTCGTCTACGCCATGTCGACGATCACTGCGCGTTCGCTGCCGGACGTGCGCGACGGGCTGAAGCCGGTCCATCGTCGCCTGCTCTGGGCGATGCGGCTGCTGCGGCTCGATCCGGCGCAGGGGTATAAGAAGTGTGCGCGCGTCGTCGGCGACGTGATCGGCAAATACCATCCGCATGGCGACCAGTCGGTCTATGACGCGATGGTCCGCCTCGCCCAGACCTTCTCGCTGCGCTACCCGCTGGTCGACGGGCAGGGCAATTTCGGCAACATCGACGGCGATAACGCCGCGGCCTATCGTTATACCGAGGCCCGGCTGACCCAGGTCGCGATCGACCTGATGGACGGCCTGGACGAGAACGCCACCGATTTCCGCCCGACCTATAATGGCGAAGAGGAAGAGCCGGAGCTGTTCCCCGGCATGTTCCCCAATCTGCTCGCCAATGGTGCCGCCGGCATCGCGGTGGGCATGGCGACGTCGATCCCGCCGCACAATGCTGCCGAACTGCTAGACGCTGCGGTCGCGCTGATCGACAATCCGCAGGCGAACGTCCTCGATTATGTGAAAGGCCCCGATTTCCCAACCGGCGGCATCGTCGCCGACAGCTCACTCGCCATCGCCGAGGCATACAATACCGGCCGCGGCAGCTTCCGCGTTCGCGCGCGGATCGAGAAGGTGATCGAGAAGGGCGGCGGTTGGCACCTGGTCGTCTCGGAAATCCCCTACGGGGTGCAGAAGGGCAAGCTGATCGAGGGCATTGCCGAACTGATCAACGAGAAGAAGCTGCCGATCCTGGGCGATGTCCGCGACGAATCCGCCGAGGATATCCGCGTCGTCATCGAACCGCGCAGCCGCACGGTGAATGCCGAGGATCTGATCCACAGCCTCTATCGCATGTCGGACCTCGAAGTCCGCGTGCCGCTCAACCTCAACGTGCTCGACAAGAACCGCACGCCGCGGGTGATGAGCCTGCGCGATGCGCTGGCCGCCTGGGTCGAGCATCAGTTCGTGGTGCTGCGCCGCAAGTCCGAGCATCGGCTGGCCAAGATCGCGGACCGGCTCGAACTGGTCGGCGGCTACATTATTGCCTTCCTCAATCTCGACCGGGTGATCGAGATCATCCGCACCGAGGACGAGCCCAAGCCGGTGATGATCGCCGAGTTCCAGCTGACCGACCGTCAGGCCGAAGCCATCCTCAACATGCGCCTGCGTTCGCTGCGCAAGCTCGAGGAAATGGAGCTTCGCCGCGAGAAGGAGGGGCTGGAGAAGGAACAGGCCGAACTGGAGCTGCTCCTCTCGTCCGATGCGCGCCAGCGCACCCGGATGAAGCGCGACCTCGGCAAGATCCGCGACCGCTACGGCCCCGAGACTTTGCTCGGAAAGCGCCGCACCAGCATCGAGGAGGCCGCACCCGCACGCGAAATCCCGCTCGAGGCGATGATCGAGCGCGAGCCGATCACCGTCATCCTGTCGCAGCGCGGCTGGATCCGCGCGATGAAGGGGCATGTCGAGGAGCTTGGCGGCGATGCGCTGAAGTTCAAGGAAGGCGACGGCCCGTTCCTCGCCTTCCACGCCCAGACGACCGACAAGCTGCTCCTCGCCGCCGATAATGGCCGATTCTATACGCTGGGTGCCGACAAGCTGCCCGGCGGGCGCGGTTTCGGCGAGCCGGTGCGGCTGATGATCGACCTTGAGGGCGAGCGTCAGATCGTCACCCTGCTGCCCGCCAACGCCGCCGCGAAGCTGCTTGTGGCCGCGACCGACGGCCGCGGCTTCATCGTGAAGAGCGAAGACGTCATCGCCGAGACCCGCAAGGGCAAGCAGGTCGTCACGCCGCGTCCCGGCGCCCATCTCAAGCTGGTCAAGCCGATCGCGGCCGATGACGATGCGGTTGCCGCCATCGGCGACAATCGCAAATTGCTGGTCTTTCCGCTCTCCGAAGTCGCCGAAATGGCACGCGGGCAGGGTGTCCAGTTGCAGCGCTATCGCGATGGTGGCCTGTCCGATGTGCGGACCTTCCGCATGGTGGACGGGCTCAGCTGGGCGATGGGCGGCGATTCGGGCCGGACGCGCTCGGAAACCGATCTCACGCCCTGGCGTGCAGCCCGGGGCGCGGCCGGCCGAATGCCGCCTACCGGCTTCCCGCGCGACAACAAGTTCTGACACCGTTCTCCCGGCCCACGCCGGAATCGCGCTAACTGCCCATTACGGCTGCGAAATAAGCCGTGCTTCAGAGCGTCTTAACTAATCCGGGTTAGCCACGTTCGCGATGGTGCCGAACAAGCGGAACTCAGATGCGGAAAAGGCCCCGCCGGAACAACCGGTGGGAGCGGATGTGCTCGCGTGCGGCCCAGCCGCCAGCGCCGCGGTTCTGGACCTCATGCCGATCCCCGCCGCGGTGATCGAACAGCGCGGCCGTGACTTCCAGTTCGAAGCCGTAAACCGCCCGTTTCGCCTCGCCGGACTGGGCACGATCGCTTCCGAATCGCCCGTCGTCCGCCTGCTCGGCCCGCACCTGCGCCGCTTCTTCGAATCGGACCACACGCATCAGGAGATCAACTGGCAGTTCGGCGACGAAGTCGATTGCCGCTATTTCCGCGTCACCTTCGCCCGTCGCGCCAATGTCCGCGGCCTCGATCGCGCGCTGGTCAGCCTGATCGACCAGACCGCCGAACTGCGCACCGAACAGTCGCTCCGCCGCGAGATGATGACCGACAGCCTCACCGGGCTGCCCAATCGTGCGGGCTTCAGCGACGAAGTCGAAGCCGCGATCGGTCCGGAGACTGCGGCCGATTATGCCGTGCTGGTGGTCAATCTCGATCGCTTCAGCCGGGTCAACGCCTGCATGGGCGGCCTTGCCGGCGACGAACTGCTGATCTCGGTCGCCCGCCGCCTGAAGGGCGCGCTGCGCGGCCGCGACGTGCTTGCCCGCCTCAATGGCGACGAGTTCGGCGTGCTGCTCGCGCTCGATGATGGCCCCAATGACGCGCTCCATGTCGCCAAGCGTATCCAGGCCGCGCTCGCCAATCCGTTCCGACTGTCGGACTTCGAGATCCGCGTCGATTGCGCCATCGGCATCGCACTCGGTTCGGACAATGACGGCGACAGCGAGGATCTGGTCCGCAACGCCCAGTTCGCGGTGAAGCGCTCCAAGCAATCGAGCCGCACCGAAACCTATCAGACTCGCGCCTTCGACATCGCCCGCGAACAGTTCGGCATGGAGACCGAGCTGCGCCGCGCGATCGAGGAAGGGGCATTGTCGCTCTATTTCCAGCCGATCTGCGATCTCGCCAGCGGCCGCATCACTTCGTTCGAAGCGCTTGCCCGCTGGACCAACGAGGACGGCGTCAGCCTCTCGCCCAACGAGTTCATCCCGGTCGCCGAGGAATCGGGCCTGATCGTGCCGCTCGGCCGCTGGGCGATGGACGAGGCCGCGCGCACGCTGGCGTCATGGGACGTCGAAGCGGGCGGCGATTGCGGCGTGAAGGTCGCGGTCAATCTCTCGGCGATCCAACTCCAGCGCGATCAGATCCCCACCATGGTCCGCGCCGCGCTCGACCGGCACGGCATCGACGGCACCCGCCTCACGCTGGAACTCACCGAAAGCGCCATCGTCACCGATCCGGACCGCATCGCCCAGACGATGCGCGCGCTGAAGGATCTCGGCGCCACGCTGGCGATGGACGATTTCGGCACCGGCTATTCGAACCTGGCCTATCTGCAGAAGCTGCCGATCGACCTGCTCAAGATCGACCGCAGCTTCGTGTCGGGCATGCTGGCCGATCGCGACAAGATCGCCATCGTCCGCGCCATCCTGTCACTGGCCCAGGCGCTGGGGATGCAGACGACGGCCGAGGGCATCGAGACCAACGAACTGGCCCAGACTCTCGCGGCGCTCGGCTGCACCTATGGCCAGGGCTTCCTCTACGCCCGCCCGCTCGAAGAGAGCGAAGCGTTCCGCCTGATCGATCAGCGCAACGCCTGAGTTACCTGCGCATCGGCGATTTCCGCGACCCGCGCCGCATCGGGGAAACCTTCCGCGATCCATTGATCCTCGACAGTGCGCAGCACACGCGCGACGTCCGGACCCTTGCTCAGCCCGCGCTCGACCAGCGCACCGCCGGTGATCGGCAGCTTTGGCGGGTCCCACATCTTGATCTGTGCGATCAGGGCGGGGCCATCCTCGCGCATCACCAGCAGGTCGAACGCATGCTCGCGGCCGATGCGATAGCTCAGCTCGTACGACGAACCGAACGCGTGCGGCGCAATCGCCGAGGCCAGTTGCTTGCGCTGGGCCTTGGACAGTTTCAGCCGCGCACCCACCACATCGTTGATTTTCGCATCCGCCGGCAACAGCGCCGCGAGGCGCCGGATCGCATCGGCGGGCAGCTCCGCAGCGGCTTCGTTCGCCGCGGCCTTCGCCAGCCGGTCGACACCAGCCATATCGATCTCCGGCACCACCGGAAGCAGGATGCCGCGCTCGATCATCAGCCGCATCACCGCCACCGCATCCTTCGCGACCAGCAGCTTGAGCAGTTCATCGGCGATCCGCTCGCGGCTCAGTGCCATCAGGTCCTTCGCCCGCGTTTCGCATGCGGCAAGCCCCTCGGCATCCGGCTCGCTGCCGAACCGCGCCAGAAAACGGAAGAAGCGCAGGATTCGCAGATGATCCTCGGCGATTCGCTGCAACGGATCGCCGATGAAGCGCACCCGGCGCGCTTCGAGGTCGTCCAACCCGCCGAAATAATCGTAAATCTGTCCCGAAATGGGATCAGCATAGAGCGCGTTCATCGTGAAGTCGCGCCGCGCTGCATCCTCGCGCCAGTCGTTCGTAAACGCGACCGTCGCGTGCCGCCCGTCGGTCGAGACGTCGCGGCGCAGCGTGGTCACTTCCACCGGTCCGCTCTCCAGCACTGCGGTGATCGTGCCATGCGCGATGCCGGTCGGAACGACGCGGATGCCGGCTTCCTTCAGCATGTCCATCGCCAGTTCGGGCGCATGCGGTGTCGCGATGTCGATATCGGCGACAGGGATCCCCAGCAGCGTGTCGCGCACTGCGCCGCCCACATATCGCGCCGGAGTCAGCACGCGCGCCAGCCCGGCCAGGCCGGGCCGGTCCTGCCAGTCGGCATGGGGAAGAATGGTCACGCGGTCCATTGCAGGCGTCTCGAAAGGTTGACGATCATTGCCGCGGTCGCGCCCCAGATGCGGCGGCCCTCCCACGGTATCTCGTAATAGCGGCGCTCAAGGCCCTGATAGAAGGCGGTGCCTTCGCTGTGATTGGCCGGATCGAGCAGGAAGCTGAGCGGCACTTCGAACACATCGGCCACTTCGGCTTCGGCCGGGACCAGCGCGATATCGGGCGCCACCACGCCAATGACCGGGGTCACGCAATAGCCGGTGATGGTGCGATAGCGATCCGAGGTGCCCACCACCTGCACCTGAGCGCGGGGCAGGGCGATTTCCTCCTCCGCCTCGCGCAGCGCAGCGGCGATGGGGCCATCATCCTCGGGATCGATCCGACCGCCGGGAAAGGCGACCTGCCCGGCATGACGTCTCATGTTCGCGTTGCGCTGGGTCAGGATCACACCGGGATCGGCGCGGTCGGTCACCGCCACCAGCACTGCGGCGGGATGGGTCGCCGCATCGGGATCGAAGTCGTGATGGTCCCCGGTCAGCAGGATCGGCTCATGCTGCGTCTCCAGCGCCGCGCGCAGGCGTTCGGCCAGCGTCATTGCACCGGCTCGAGCGCGAAGAAGGCACCATCGCTCCACACGCCGGGCGGCTCGCTGCCGTTCGAAAGCGCGATCTGCGCCAGCTCGTAATAGACGCTGCGGCTCACCAGTGCTTCCAGCCCGCCGCGCACGTGCAGATAGGGGCGGGGGCCGCCCTCCGCATTGCCCTCGAACCGGATCGCATGCTCCGGCCCGGCGGTGACGAGGTCGTCGGTGTTGAGCCGGAAGGCCAGCCGCATGCGCTCGCCTTCGCCCTCGGCCTTCAGCTCAACGGCTTGAAAAGGCGCGTCTTCTACTTCGATGTCCAGTTTTTCGACCGGGGTCACCAGCACGAACGACCCGTCCGCCTCGCGCCGCAGGATCGTCGAGAATAGCTTCACCATCGCGACGCGGCCGATCGGCGAACCCTGATGGAACCAGGTGCCGTCGCGCGCGATCCGCATGTCGCTGTGCCCGCAATGGGTCGGGTTCCATTTCTCGACCGGGGGCAGCTTCTTCTCGGCCACCAAGCGCGCGATCTCGGCGAGCGACAGGTTCGCGAAATCGGGGGGAGGGGGCTTCGGCATCGCGGAGTCGTTAGGCCAGCGCGCGCGTGAGCGCAAAGCCGACGCCCATCCGGTCAGGCAGGCTGCAGGATTCGCGGTCCGAGTTCGCCGGCGCAATCAGGCACATTCGGTCCCTTTGCCAGCAGCCGCCGCGCTTCGAACGGTCCCGGCAGGCGCCATGCGCCGGTGCGGTCCGCGGTGAAGCCGAAGAAGCGGCCATAATATTCGGGATCGCCGATCAACATCAGCGAATCGCCCTCCGGCACGGCTTCGAGCATGCGGTCCATCAGCGCGCGGCCGATGCCGCTCTGCTGGAGTTCCGGCTCGACCGCGACCGGGCCGACCATCACCAGCGGCCGCGAATCGCCCGAATCACAGGCGATCAACACCGGCCAGCACTGGATCGTGCCCGCCAGGCTGCCATCCGCGGCGATCGCGGCGAAGCTCAGTTCGGGAATGGCTTCGGTGCCGGTCCGGATGCGATACGCGGTGCGCGCACGTCGCTCGGCGCCGAAAGCATGGTCGAGCAACGTCTCGACAGCCTGCGGGTCAACCTGGGCAAGCGGCACCAATGCGATCACTTCGAACCATCCTCCATCATATGCGGGGCGGGCGCTTTAGACCCGTGCGCACCTGACGCAAGGCTGAATCGCCTTTCCCCCTGTCCCGCTTCTGCTATTGGCGCGGCCAGTTTTTCCGAAGGGCAGTTGCTTGAACGACCTCCTCCAGCTCCAGGTTCACGATCTCGAAGTCCAGGTTCTGACCGGCATCTATTCCGAGGAAACGCACCTGCCACAGCCGGTGCGTATCTCGATTACGGTCGATATCGCGCTGCCCGAGCGGTTCGCGCCGGATACGCCGCTCAGTGCTTCGAAAAGCTATATGGACATCAAGCATGCGGCGACCACCGCATTGCCCGAGGGTGTGCATTTCACCCTAATCGAGGGTGTCGCCGAGCATATCTGCGACACGCTGTTCGTGTCCGATTCGCGGGTTCGCCGGGTCGAAGTGAAGAT
This sequence comes from Sphingomonas sp. AOB5, assembly GCF_029433115.1. Classification (GTDB taxonomy): domain Bacteria; phylum Pseudomonadota; class Alphaproteobacteria; order Sphingomonadales; family Sphingomonadaceae; genus Sphingomonas. Next base: position 65,199 of record NZ_JARNTV010000019.1, read on the forward strand.
CGTAAAGCTCGCCATTGCCGAAGGCGGCGAGTCGATCGGCATCACTCTGGTGCGGAATCGCCGCTGAAACCGCTCGGGATCATTGCGTTCTGAGCATCGCCGCAGCCACGCGCCGACGCGAATCGGCTCAGGCGCAGGGACCCAGTTCGCGACGGACAAGGGCATAGTCCTCTGCCGCGATTCGCGCGTCCGCCGGATCCTCCGATTCGATCGCCGAAGCCGGAAGCTGCGCCGGCAATCCGCACGCAAGACGGTACCACAGCAGCGTATTCTTGGGTGGCGCACCCGCCGATTCGTCGATGAAATCGCCGGTCGAGACCGACCAGCTCGGCCGCTGGCCCGGGCGGCGCAGGATCTGCAGTGAAATCTGGCTGCCCGTGCTGGTCAGCAGGAATATCTGCGTTTCGCCTTCGCCGGGCAGCGATCCCTGCACGTGGAAGGCGTTCCCCACGCTGGAAATTGCGGCCGGCGCATCGGTCGCCAGCACCTCGCGGGTGATGCCGCGAATCTGCGAATCGAGCTCGGCCAGCCACAGGCGCTGACCGTCCGCGCCGGTCAGTTGCACCTGATCGGGTGCCGCGGAAATCGGCCGTGCGAACAGCAATACGCGCTGCTTCTTCAGCTTGGGCACGCGGCCCCGCGAATCGAGCGGCACGTCGGCAAGGTAGGAAATGCGGGCAGGAACCGCGGATTTCCCGCGAATCAGCGTCAGCACATCGGCTTCGACATAGAAACGCGCACGTCCGGGCGCGAGGCCGGTCGCCTGCGCATCCTTCACCCGGCTCGCGCTGCGGATCCGCGCGTCGATGATCAGCGGCGCCGCGATAACTTGGCGCGCCAAGGTCGCGTAACTAGGCAGAATTGGCGCGGCCTGAGCGGCGGCTGGCGGGGTCTGGGCGGCGGCCGGTACGGTGGCGATGAGCGCCGCCGCGCAACAAAACAGGTGTGCGGGGATACGGTTCATGCCTGCTTCGTTACCGGAATGTGCCGTTCTTAAACAGAAATAATTCTGCCTCACATGCAGGGTAGGTCGTAAATGTCCGACAAAGGGTTTGCGTCGTTCGGGGCAGGACGATAGAGACTCGCGCTCTGCCGATGGACGCACAGAGCGCAAGGCGGGCGAGCCCGTGTGCGAACTATACCGCGTACGGGGTCGCGAAACGGGATAGAGGAGTGACGGTGCCGAATGGCTTACGCTGACCGGAATGCAAGTGGCAGCCGAATGGTCGCGATCGTTATGGTCGCGCTCATCGTTGCTGGCCTGGGCTACGTCTTCGTCACTGGACTGGCCTATCAATATATCAAGAAGAAGGCTGAGCAGCTGGATGTCTTCGATGTGAAGGATCCGCCGCCTCCGCCTGAGGAGGTTCCGCCTCCTCCGCCGCCGCCTGATCAGGCTGTGCCGCCGCCGCCGACCCAGACTTATGCGCCGCCGGTGCAGAGCCCGGTCCCGAGCCCGAACACCATGTCGGTCTCGCCCGAGCCGCCGCCCCCGCCGCCCACGAGTCCGCCTG